>DATLQU010000011.1:0-240111 GCA_035535015.1 Acidimicrobiales bacterium
CGACATGACCAGGTTCCCCACCGCCGCCCACCTGGCATCGTGGGCGGGGATGTGTCCCGGTCAGCACGAGTCGGCCGGCAAGGCCCGTCACGGCACCGCCCGTCACGGCAACTCCTGGCTGCAACGTCATCTCACCGTGGCGGCCATGTCCGCCGGACGGACCAAGGGCACCTACCTGAACGCCCAGTACCGCCGACTGGCCGGCCGAAGAGGCAAGCTCCGGGCCCGCAAGGCCGTGGGACACACCCTGCTCGTCGGGATCTGGCACATCTTGCACGACGATGCCGAATGGGACGACCTCGGTGACGACTACTTCGACCGGCGCCAATCACCCGAGCACCGGGCCCGCCGCAAGCTCACCGAGCGGCGCTCGCTCGGCTGGCAGGTCACGATCAACGACGACGGCACCACCACCCTCACCCCACCGGTGGCGGCGTGACCCTGGGGGCTGCCACAGACTCTCTGTCAGGCTCACGGCCCAACCCCCTGGCGCGCCAAGGGAGAATTTCGTCTCAGGACCCCGCGAGAACTCGACTGCGGACGATACCTCGGGGCCCATAATCGCGACGGCGATTCTGTCGCCCAAGACTGCCCCAGATCGGGTCGGTGGTCATCATCTGCCGTCGCGGACGCTTGGTGCTGCCCATCGCCAGCGATGAAGGACGTAATAGACACGTTCGGCTTTGCCAGGTCCAGGGCGCCAGTACATGGCCGGGCGTCGGTGGGAAAAGGGGTACGGGATCACCCTGATGTTCCGGCAAGGTGATCCCGACCGGGTAGGGAACCAGCTGGGATCACCCGGTCCGGTGTAGGCAGGGAAGGCGGTCAGACCGTGTGGGAATGCCGAGATTGCTCGGGGTGCCAGAAAGGACCCGCTGACCCGCGCCGGGCGATATCCCTCCGGGCCATGATTCTGGGCGGGTCGGTCCGCGGGGGAGCAGAATGGGGCCATGACTGAGCAGCCTGGACGCGACGACCTCGCCCGATGGATGGAATCGCGTCCGACTAACTACTACGAGGCGACACCCAATCTGCGGTCGGTGCTCGACATCCGGGCCGGCGCCACGCGTACGTCCGCCATGGAACCTGGCCTTAAGGACTTCGGCGGTGTGGTCGCCGAGGTCATCGATCCCGCCGTCGAGATCCTCGAAGGTCACCGCGAGCTGCCCGCCCACGTCCCCTATGACGGTATTGGCCGGCGGGTCGATCAGATCGAGTTCCACCCTGACTACCGGCGCGCCGGTCAGGCTGTGTGGTCGTCGGGGATCCTGTCGGTGAACCAGGGCGGCGGCGGCGCCTTCGAGCAAGCGGCCTTGTTCTACTTGTTGGCACAAGCGGGCGAAGGCGGTCACAGCTGCCCGGTCGTGTGCACCGCAGGTCTGGCGCGGGCGATCGAGCGCCGGGGTTCGCCCGAACTCAAGGCACGTTACCTGTCCGGCCTCTTCGAGGTCGACTACGACCGCTGCCTGCGGGGATCGCAATTCCTCACTGAGGTCCAGGGGGGCTCCGATGTGGGAGCCAATGTGGCGCGTGCCGTGCCTGACCCGACCGAGCCCGGCGCATGGCGGATCACCGGCGAGAAGTGGTTCTGCTCGGTGGCCGATGCCGACCTCTTCGCCGTGACCGCTCGCCCCGACGGCGCCAGTGAGGGCACCCACGGGCTGGGATGCTTTCTCGTGCCCCGGAGCCTCGATGGCGTCACCCCCAACGGCTTTCGCATCCGGCGGTTAAAGGACAAGCTCGGGACGCGCTGTCTGGCGTCGGCAGAGATCGATTTTGACGGCGCCCTGGGCTGGCCCATCGGTGGGGTCGAGGAGGGATTCCATGTCGCCGTGGAGGAGCTGCTCAACACCTCCCGGTGGCTGAACGCCGTGGGCTCGACCGGTCTCATGCGCCGCGCCTATCTGGAGGCCTCGACCTTCGCTCGCCACCGTCAGGCGTTCGGGAAGGCCGTCGGGTCGTTCCCAGCCGTGCGTGAGCAGTTGGCGGTGATGAAGGTCGAAGAGCAGGCCGCGCTGGCCTCGACCATGGCGCTCACCGGGCTGCTCGACCACCTCAATGGCGGTCAGGCTTCCGAACCGGAAATTGCCGTCTACCGGTTTCTGGTCAACGCCAACAAGTACCTCACCTCGATCACGGCCACCGATGTCGTGCACCGCGGGATCGAGGTGCTAGGCGGCAACGGCACGATCGAAGACTTCTCCCCGCTTCCTCGCCTCTATCGCGATGCCGTCGTGTTCGAGAGTTGGGAGGGCACCCACAATGTGCTGTGTGCCCAGGTGTACCGAGACTGCACGCGCCTCGGCCTCCTCGACCAGGTGCTGGCGTGGACCCGGAGCGAGCTGGCGACAGCCGGCGGGAACGACGGCGCGCCCGTCACCGCCGCACTGGATGCGCTTGAACCCCGCTTGAGACGCTCACTTGCGGACCCCGAACACGCGGCCTCCCATTTTCGTCGCCACCTCGACCACCTCACCCGCGTCATCCAGGCATCGTGCCTTCTCACGGAGGCGGCCAAAGGAGCCGACGTTCAGAAGAGCGCAGTGGTGGCGCTCTTCGTGCGTCGCCACCTCGCTCCGGAGCACCGTCCCGAAGATGAGCCAGGATGGAACGAGCTGGTGGGGGCGGTTGTCGGTGCCGACTTCCGGTGATGTCTGCCAGACGCGGCACCGAGTCGTCCTATGTCGAGCCGGTCCTACGTGGGCGCGAACGTGTGTGAGATCGAACTCCTTTTCGCCGAAGCGTTGGTCGAAATCAGGTGCGTCGATGTCCTCCCTGCCGAAACGGCATAGGTCTCGGCAAGCAAACCAACGGGAGGAGCGAGTCTACGGGCGCCAAGGCGATTGCCTGTTCACTCACGCGACAACGCCCGTTTCCCCCTTTGAAGAAGTCGGGCGCTGCTTCTTCGTTGTCCCGCCTCAGACGGTGTGAACCGAGGCCCTCGGTGCGGCTCACGCGCCGTGATCTTTACAAGTGCACCCGGCATATGGGCGACTGTCGCCAGTTACTTCCGAGGGTCAGCCCGTCCGGGGGACGAAGTCACCCGAGGATCCAGCACCGGAGAGACGCTTTGTACAGACCCGACCAACCAGTTGCATCACCTCCGTCGCCAGAATCACTCTGAATCCCTTCTGTGCCTCCGAATCCCGTCGCACAAGGGTCCAATGGCCCAAGTCGGCGGAAGCAACGGCTCCCACCAGACCGCTTCCGATCGGGGGGTCTCGACGATCACTGCCGCTTCCGGGCGCATGGTCAGTTGGCGACGAAAGGCGGTGAAAGGAGAAGAGCGGCCCCCTGAGCCGCTCTTCAGAAACGTTCTCTGTCGCCTTCGCCATCCAGCCTTTGTGGCGAAACTCGGATCGCGTCCGAGACTCTCATTGGGACAGGGCGCGACGGCGACGGGATGAGGCCTAAGTCCGATCTGCTACCAGCGGCGGCGGATCCGATTCGAACCCGAGACCTTGAGCAACAGGCCGAACCAGTTCGCTCGGCCCTGCCCGGCATCACCCAAGTCTCCCTATGCAAAGTCATCACGGGAACGGCGCGCAAGTGCCCGTGTTGTGTTCGGGGCGGAGCGAGGCCCTACCGGACTATGGCGTCCGCAAAGGCGTCACGGGAGTTGAAGCCGAGCGGGTCCGTCAGCGGCGGTGGGTGGCGAGAAGCAGCATGAACCCGGTGAGCTGGCGATCGAGTATGTCGAAGCCTGCGTCAACCACGAGCCGTTCCATCTCGCCGGGGGCATAGACGCGTAGCCCAAGAGGCCGCGCGAGCGCGGCCATCGCCGCCCCGTCGACGTGAGGTTGTTGCGATGCCATCAGCGTGAGGTGTCCACCTGGCCTGAGCGCGGCGGCAATGCCGGCGAGGACGCGAGGCGGGTCTGAGAACAGGTAGAAGGCCCCAGCGCAGTTCGCCGCGTCGAGACTGCCGGGTTGCAGAGGGAGGCGGTGCGCATCGCCGCGCACGTAGCCGACTGTCGCCCTTGCGGCCTGACCATCGGCGAGGGCCTCGCGCAACATTGCGGTCGAGAAGTCGATCCCGAGCACCCGGCCGGAAGGAACGGCAGCGGCGATGGTCCTCGTGGTGTTGCCGGGTCCGCAGGCCAGGTCGAGGACGGTGGCGTCGGGTGCAGGATCGAGCCGATCGAGCGACCAGGCACGCTCAGCGTCGTGGCTCATGCCGGTGAGCAACCGGGTCAGGACCGGGCGCCAGGCCCGTTCGTACACTCGGGCGAGCAACCTGGACTCCATGATGCGGATGTTTGGTGTCTCAGCCTGGCCGGGCTCGGGCGGGACGAGGTCGGCGAGGCCTTCTGTCACCAGGTAGCGCGTGCCGCAGGCCGCGCAGGAGAGCGACCCGTCCTCGACTTGGGACAGTGGTCCGTGACACAGCGGACAGCCGAGAACGTCCGCGAAGGCGTCCGCCGCGGACAAGATCAGGACCCCGTGGCGTGTCTCACGTCCCCATTCTGTCTTCTTGGCGTGGACTACACCGCCTGCTTGTGAGGGCGAGGATGTGCGGCCGCACCATATGAGCGCCACTGATGGCAAGGCTGGGCGGCAATGCCTGTGCCGGGTCCTTTTCGGGGCGTCGGAGGGGGTGGCCGAGCCCGTCCGAGGGTATCGCTCCCAGCCGTCGTTACCGGGCGGTCCGGCAATCGTTCGGCTGGGTTCGGGAACCGGGCCTGGCGACGCGGGTCCAGGACCTACCTCGTGGCGCCAAGGGTGACATTGCCCGACAGTCCCGAAGCGTGGGAACGTCTCGGGATTCGCGCGGAGTGACTCGAGGTACGGGAGAGTGGGATGACCGGCCGATCGGTAGACCTGTACCAACTGCGCGGAGGCGAGCTCTGGCGCGATCCCTGGCCCTCTTATCGCAGCTTCGCGACGAGGCACCGGGCCTCCTGGCGGATCACGAGAGCCACGGCGAGTTCTGGGTGCTGTCACGTTTCGACGATGTATTCGAGGCCGTCCGCGACACGGGGACCTACTCCTGGGCCCAGGGCCGCAGACCGGACGCCGACGCCATGGCGATATTCGAGGGCCATGCTGCGCCATCGTGATGATGGACTTCGCCACCGGTGATTGAGAACGACCTCTCGGTGCGGGCTGGAATGATGCGAACCCGTCGTCCGCTGCTTGGATGCAAACCGCTCAGATGGTGGTAGTGGCGCCGTTGATTCGGTCCGCCGGACGGTCGGATGGTGGGTGGCGGTTCAGCTTGTGAACGGGGAGAGGGAACTGCCGACCACCCAGGTGCTGAAGTACTGGTTGTTGGCTCCGTAGGCCATGCCCAGCGCCACCCGGGCCCCTTCCACCTGGTGCTCGCCGGCGGCGCCCCGCACCTGATTGGCGGCCTCGGCGAAGCGGAGCAACCCAGAGGCGCCGATGGGGTTGCTCGACAGCACGCCGCCAGAGGCGTTGATAGGTAACGATCCGCCGAGTTCGGTGGTGCCGTCATCGACCAACCGCCAGCCCTCCCGCTCTTCGGCGAAGCCGAAGGCTTCCAACCAGATGGGCTCGTACCAGGAAAAGGGCACATACAGTTCGGCCATGTCCACCTGGCGACGGGGATCGGTGATTCCGGCCTGGGCGTAGACATCCTCCGCACATTGGACCGCGGCCGCAGGACGCACAGGGTCGCGGCCCGGGAAGCTCGACGGCTCGGAGCGAGACGACGCTCCCAGGATCCAGGCCGGCGGACGTCCGGCCGCCGCCGCGGCCTTGCCCCCAGCTTCATCGGTCAGAACCACCGCACAGGCGCCGTCTGACGAGGGGCACGACTCGAGGAACCGGGTCGGCTCCCACATCATGGGCGAGGCTTTGACCTTCTCGATAGAGATGTCCTCGATCCGAAGGTGGGCGTAGGGGTTCTTCAGTGCATTGAGACGGTCCTTCACCGCGACCTTCCAACCGATGTGCTCGGGAGCGCCGCTGCGTTGGATGTAGGCCCGGATGAAGGGGGCGAAGGCTCCGCCGGCACCGAGTGACGCACCTCGCCCACTTCCGAGGGCAAACTGGGCGTTGCCCTCCGACTGCTTCTCGAAGGCGACGGCAAGAACGGCGCGGTGCTTGCCCGCTTGGACGTGGGATGCCGCGACGATGGCGGTTGTCCCACCCACAGAGCCGGCGGTGTGCACCCGGAACATGGGCTTGCCCACCGCGCCCAGGGCGTCGGAGAGGTAGAGCTCGGGCTTCATGACCCCCTCGAAGAGGTCGGGGGCCTTGCCGAGGATCACAGCCTCGATGTCGGCCAGAGTCATGTGCGCATCCTCGAGGGCACGGAAGACTGCCTCGCGCACGAGGCCGCCGAAGGAGACGTCGAGGCGCCGGGACTTGTGGTGTGTTTGTCCCACGCCGACGACAGCACACGGCGTGGCGCTCATGACGGCCCCTCCAGTATGCAGATGAGATTCTGCTGCAGACACGGTCCCGATGTCGCGTGAGCCAGGGCGCGGTTGCCCCCTCGGAAGATGTGGTTGGCGGCATAGCCGATACGACAGAGGCCCGTCGCCATGATCGGGTTGGACCGCAGGGCGCCGCCCGAAGCGTTCACCACCACATTGCCGTCCAATTCGAGGACCTTTCGCAGGAGCAGCTCTTCGTGGCTGAATGCCGCCTGCAACTCAGCGACCTCGATCGGAGCATCCCCGAGGCCGGCTGCCTGTGCTGCGATCCGGGTGGACGGAGAGTCGTCCAGCGCCCGGAACGACGGATTGTGGCACTCGGTGCGGTGGTCAAGGCCGGTGATGAAGGCCGGCCGCTCGACCAGTTGACGAGCCCGCGTGCCGGTGGCCAGCACCATCGCTGCCGCACCGTCGGTGATCGGCGGTACGTCATGGCGGTGCAACGGCTCCCGGAGGTAGTCCGTGGCCAGCAAGGCGTCAACGTCGCCCTTGCCCCGAGCACGCACTGCGGTCTCGGCCATCGATCGTTCGTCGGCCACACCGGCGGAAATCACGGCCCGGGCCTGAAGCGCGGCGAACGTGAGAGGATCGATGCCCAAGGGTGCGAGGAAGTAGGGGTCCATCTCCATCGGGTAGATCAGAGTCGGGTCACCCGTCGACGAGCGGCCAGAGCCGGTGACCAGGGCGATCTCGATATCGCCCTCCTGAAGACGGAGCCAGGCCTCATACAGGGCCCAGGCCCCGTCCATTTCCACGTGGGAGTCCCGTTTGGGTGGCCAGGCCCCGATGGCATCCAGATTGGTCACGAAGGAGAAAGCCTGGCCAGTGATGTAGTCGCAGCTGCCGAGACACGTGAAGTCAATGTCGGCTCTGGTCAGATCGACCTGTGCGAGGGCGTCGGTGATGACCTCCATCAGCAGTTGCGTTTCGGACTTGTCCGTGTGGCGGACCATTTCCGTCTGGGCCCACCCAACGACGGCGATGTCCCGAGAGACAGCATTCCCCGGCGTCTGAGCACTCATCAGAAGATCCGGTTGACTAGATCGGGGTCGATGACATCGGGCTCTCCGGTGGGCATCCAACCCACCAGGGAGCCCCAGGCACCGCCCATGCCACCCCCCTGATCAAGCTCTTCAGCCGGTGAGGCCCAGACCGCGGCGACCCGTTGTCCGACCCGCACCTCGTCGGCTGGCAGTTCGATCACGGGTTGGTAACCGACGACAACATCCGTGCCATCGAGAAGGACAAAGGCTCGGACGAAAGGTTCGGTTTCGGTTTGGCCCGGATACGGGACGGGAGTGACGATGGCGAAATTCGTGATGGTGCCTACGCTCGGCAGGTCGACCTCGCACTCGGGGCTGAGTTCGACGGCATCGATCGGACAGTAGCCTCGGCCGCCGGCGTACACCCGGTCACACCTGGGACAACGCAGACCAAGTATGCGGTGATCTCGGGAGGCGAGGACGGTTCGATCAGTGGCGGCCGGGACGGGGTTCCGGTAGGTGATCGACGCGTTGTAATCCATGCGTTGAACCGGTTCCGGGGCACTGCCGGTATCCTCCCCGTCGGTCTCCGCGACCTCGCCGATGACGAAGCATACGATGTCGTCAATACGACCGACCCGGGTGCCTCTCCAGCGGGGGGCTACCCGGAGTCCCTCGAACATCCTTCCTGACGACCCAGCGTCGACGGCGTGCAAGAGGGGTGTGGTCGCCCCGTCGAGGAGAATGAAGGCGAAGGCGAAGGCGTGGTGCAGCGGATGCTGCACCGACGGGGTCGGTACCCACGTCCATGACTCGACGGTGCCGATAGGGCCGACTTCCACAAAATCGTGGGCGAGCTCGGAACCGGTGGTCGGATTCCATTCCATGGGCGGTACCAGGACGTCTTGGCCGTGACGGATCCCGAGGATCCGCTTCTCCGTCAATGCCGTCATGAAGGCACCGACCACCGGTCCCAGCGACCGTTTGTACGGGAATGCGATGGTGCTTTCGACGAAACGAGCCATGGACTCCCCAGTTCCGGAACTTCAACTACCGAGAAGCCCGGATGGTAGCCCTGACATGACAATGACGGCCACACAGACCGCCGCCGGCCCAGGCGCGGTCCACTCGGTCATGTGACCGGCGGGACGCATCGATGTCCGGGGGCAGACCGATCGCACGTTCTGCCAGGATGGTTGCTCGGAGCAAGGGCCTTCCACTCTTCATCAACGTCCAAACTACGTAAGCTCGTCCTGCAGCGTCGTAGCGTTCTCGGCCAAGAACGTGAGGGCTTCGTCCATTCCGGCGACGTGGCCTTGTTGAATCAGGTTCTGGTAGGCCTGGTCACCTTCGGCCGCCTTTCGAATCATGACCTCGCGGTTGTAGGTAATCCGCGCCTTCACGGTGTCCATGAAACCGGTGCGATCACGAAGACCATAGGCGTCGAGCAACAGGCGGAGTCTGCGACGGCGGTCCGGTGGCTGTGACCACCCCAAGAAGCGAGTGACAAGCGGTCCGTGGAGCGGGACCCACTGCCACGCCACGAACGCCAACTCGGAGGATGCACTCCCGGGGCCGGCAAGGTCCCAGTCGATGATCCCCGGCAAGCGCCCATGGGTCTGAATGATGTTGTAGGGGGCGAGGTCGTTGTGGCAGACCAATTCTGCTTCACCGAGGCTGGCGGTGGCTGATTGCCACGATGCCGGCGCCTCGGGTCGAAAATCGAACACGGCGCGGTGAAGGCGGTCGGTCGCCTTTGCCACCTGCCGCAGGAGGCCTTCGTCACGGATCGGGTCCGGCCAGGGAAAGGACCAACCCACCGTGGCGCCAGGGATATACGAGAGGACTTCGCGGCCTGAATCATCAAAGCCAAGAGGTTCTGGGGCGAGGTCGAAGCCCCGGTCACTGATATGCCGAAGCAGGGCGTGGAAGGTTGGAGTCCACGGTGCCGCGGGCCTGCGCACCGTCATGCCGACGCGGACGACGGCGTTTAGGGTGCCGCCGGTGAGAGGGATCTCCCGGTCGATCACGAGCCGAGGACACCCGTCACTGTGATCCGTGACAACGCCCCCGTCCGGGCCCGGGCAAAGTCCTCACGACCACCGCCTTTCTCGGTCACTGCGTCAAAGTACGGTAGGGCGCCATCCGATTTGAGAGGAGTGTCGACTCCGTGACCTGGCACTTCGGCCGGCGCCAACGGCGATCGGAAAGGAGAGGGCGCGGTCAGTGCGAGAACGTGCGCAGGCGGCCCACCAGCCCGTGATCGCCCTAGCTTCCGACACCGCCGTCATGTGCGATGTCTTCAGGTGAACTGTGGCGCAACAGCGGAGATGGCGACAACGGAACAGTTGAGGCGCTGGCCACCCAGAGAGCCCAGGAAGGGGGCCCCTCCCAGGGCGAACACCCCTCCGTCGGCGGCGGCCATCCAATAGCCGGTCCCGGATGAGTTGGCGGCGATGCCGATCACCGGCTTGGCCAGGACAGTTCCGGCCAGCGATCCACCGAAGGTGGCGTCACCGAAGCTGAAGACCCCTCCGTCGGCGGCGGCCAGCCAATATCCATGGCCTTCGGCACTCCTGGCCAAGCCCACCACCGGTGCGCGCAGCGGTCGGCCGCCCATCGATCCGTAGAAGGCGGCGTCACCGAAGCTGAAGACCCCGCCGTCGGAATCGACGATCCAGTAACCCAGACCGTCAGAGGTGGCGGCCATGGCGACCGGCTCGCCGGCATGACCACTGCCGTGGGCGATCGTGGCCTCATCGCCATAGTTGAGGGCGTCGCCGAAGCTCTGGATCGACCCGAGTCCGCTGAGCCCCAACTCCAGCACCCAGTATCCCTTGCCACCGGGTGTGGGCACGATCCCGATGGCGTTGGGCCACGTATCGGCACCACCCATGAACTTCGACGTATCAGCCGGTTGGCCGCAGGAGACGGCGTCGCCGTAGGTGTAGATGACCCCGCTGTACGAATTGAGGATCCAGTATCCGCCGCCTGGGGTCGACGCCATCGACCAGCACGAACCTTGCGGCATCGAGCGTGCTGGCGGATTGGCGCGGCAGCGGCCGGCATCCGATGCGGCCGATCCTTCAAAGGGTGCTCCGAAGGTGAAGACACCCCCGTCTCCGCCCTCCAACCAGTAACCCGGGCGGGGCGCCGCCGCCGCCGGACCTTCGGTCGCCACGGCAAAGAAAGCCGACAACAGAGCGAAGACGAGACCCAGTCGTGTCGACATACTCCACTGTCGGCTGTTTAGCTTGCCAATGTTGCTTGTCTTCATAGACCTTTCTTCAGCAGGCGTAGGGCTGGACATCCCAGCCGGTGGCCGACGAGTAGTTGGCCAGGAAGTCGATTCCATTGACGTTTCCGTCGACCGGTGAGAGGTGACCGTGGAAGCCGGCGGGCATCCGGGTGGCGTATCACGTGATCGTGGCCAGCGTGGTCTCCCGTGACCGGCCGCAGCTCATGCAGGCCGAACTCCGGCCGTTGAGGTTCTGGATTAGCACGGCGAGGTCGGCCGCCGCCCGGGAATCTGGTGCCGCCACCGAGATCGGCGGAGTATTTGCAGCCGTGGCGCGAGCGGCGACAAGGTCGGTCCCGAAGGATGCCGCGGCCTGGGTCCCGTTGCTCAGGCACGCCAGAGCTTCTTGGGCCGATTGATCGGAGACCGAAACGACACCAGCGGAGGTAGCGGTGATGGCTCGGTCAAATCCCAGCAATGCCGAGTAACGCGACATGAGGTCGCTCTGCACCAACATCACCGGCAAGAGCAGATGTGGGGGCAGTCCGGCGGGAATGGTCCGTGCCGTGGCGGCGGGATCGGCCGCAGTCACAGCATTGGTGGTCCGTTCGTCGACCGTCAACTGTGTCGTGCCGATATCGCGGTACGACGGCCGCTGCCGCTGTGTTCAGCCGGTCATCGGTCGCTGCCGCAGCGGTGAATAATGTCGTCGACCCAGTCGCCGGGGTGCTACCGCACGACGCCACCAGGAATGCCGTCGCCATGATCGCCACGACCAGTTTGCGCATCACGCCCTTCTTCCCGCTGATGTCAGCGTCGGCCCGACGCGGTGGCGAACGGTAGGGCCGAAAGTCCTGGATGTGACCGGTTGTGACGAACCGCTTGACGAGCAGCCAGGAACTATGTGGCGAAGGTAATCGTTCGACCAAGGCTCGGCCCAGTGAAGGTCGTCCCGAGAGTCATGCCTTTGTCAGCCGACAGGGACCTGCCAGACGAGAGTCGTTCCACCTGTATCGGGAGTTTCCATCGTGAACTGCCCGTTCATCTTCTCCGCCCGGCGTCGCAGGTTGACGAGGCCGAGGCCTCCCTCGCCACGATCGGAGGCGCCCATCCCACAGCCATTGTCCTTGACCTCAAGACGGCACACTCCGTGGCTGACGCTCACGGACACGCCTGCCGCGGTCGCCTCTGCATGGCGACCAATGTTGGTCACGGCTTCGCGTACGACAGCCAGAAGGTGCTCGGCCAATTGCGGTGAGACCATGGTGTCAACGGCTCCGTCGAACGTCACTCGGACGTCGAAACCCACGACCGGTGTGAGCTCGCGCACCAGCGAGATAAGACTGGACCTCGGTCCTCGACTGATCTCGTCGGACCCGAGCTCATAGATGGTGGACCGTACCTGTCGGATCGTCTCATCGAGATCGGTGATAACCGTCTGGAGCCGCTCGCCGATGCCGGCGGTCGCTGCCGCCGCCAGGCTCTGAAGCGACAGGCCGGCGGCGAAGAGGCGCTGGATGACGTTGTCGTGAAGATCTCGGGCGAGCCGGTCCCGGTCCTCATACACAGCCACTGCCTGCACACGCTGGTGCAGACGGGCGTTCTCGATGGCGATGCCGGCGCCGATGGCCAATGCTTCGACCAGCACTTCGTCGTCATGGGTGAATTCGGACCAGCCGATCTTGTCGGTTAGATAGAGATTGCCGTAGATCTTGCCCCGCACCTTGATCGGCACGCCCAAGAAGGAGGTCATAGGGGGGTGGTTGGGAGGAAATCCGAAGCTATCGGGGTGGGAATTGATCTGTGTAAGCCGCAAGGAATGGGCCTCGGTGATCAGAAGTCCAAGGACCCCACGCCCGGTCGGTCGAGGGCCGATCCGCTCCTCCTCATCGGGTTCGAGACCGACGGTGATGAATTCCGACAGTGCTGTGCTGTCGTCATTCAGGACGCCAAGGGCACCGTAGCGAGCGCCAGCCATCGAGCGCGCCTCATCAACAATGTGACGGAGCAGGGTCGAGAGGTCAAGGTCAGCCTCGAGTAGCAACGTGGCCTCGAGAACGCGACGGAGCTTGGCGGGATCCTCGATCGACCGAAAGGGCATTTAGCGACACCCACTTCCGCGATATCGCCAGGGGCTTGGGCGATCAACAGATGGGCTCCCACTCGACGGCACCGGAACCAAAGGCTAGCCGCGGTCCGTCACCGGCACAATGAGTGGCGCCCGAGATCGTAACAGGCGCGCTTGGACCCACGGACCCGTTGCAACCGGGATGAAGACCAGAGGAGAGATTATTGGTGGGCCCCGGGGGAGCAGCGGGCTAGCAGGTAAGCCACAATTCGGCACCATGCCTCGAGTCGGACGCCATCCGGAGTCCGCCTATCGGCGCTCGATCATTCCCCGGATGTAGGCGGCCTGACCGGCATGTTGCAGGTCGTCGCTCAAGATGCTTACCAGTCTGACACCCATGGTGACAGGCGGATCCCAGTGCTCGTCCACGATTCGATCGAGGTCGACGTCGGAAACCCGCAGGAGAAAGGGGACTGTCGCTTCGTGGACGGCATCGTGATATCCCCCGAGTACCTCGGCAGGAGCGGCAACACTCGCCACCTGAAGTGGACCGTGGCCGTACCCGGTGTCCGAGACGTCGAGGTGCAACCCGAATCGTTCTGCCCAACCTGCCGATGTCCACACCTGACTCGTTCCTGCGAGATCGGCCATGTGGTCGTCTTGGATCCGAGTTAGATGCCAGACCAGCCACGAAATGGAATTGGCCCGGCTATCGGGCTGAAAGGTCAGATCCTCGAGTGTCAGCCCGTCAACGGCGCCATGAACCGCGTCGCGGATCCGGCCGAACGAGTCGAGAAGAAGTTCAGAATGGGACATTCGGTTCGGATTCCTCATTTCTCGAGAATGTGGCAGGTTCCCGTGACCCGATTCCTCTCGACCAGATCTCCCAGGGCTTTCAACGGTACCCGGTGCTTCGTCCTCGCGCACGGGATGGAATGGCGCCGGTCGAGGTCACCACGCGACCGGCACGCGACCAGAACGTGCCGGACGGTGACCGTTGGCAGTTACCGAAACTGCCGGTTGTGACTTTGGTCCCTGGTATGAGGACCCGCGAGGTGCCTAGAACAAGGTTGTAGGAAGAACGTACGATAGAAGGTGAATAGAGATGACGACGCGGGCACTTGTCGGGCCGGCTCGATCGTGGCTCCACTGGCCGGAACGATGGGAGAATCTATGCGAAGGCGGATCCATCATCCGCGTGGAGGAGGCCATTCATGAGGGAATCTTGGTGATTCGCGCGGAATTGCCGGGTGTCGACCCCGAGAAGGATGTTGAACTCGTCGTTGAGAATGGCATTTTGAGCCTTCGGGCTGATCGCCGCGAAGAGTCGGAGACGAAGGGCGAGAAGCAGCGTCACACGGAGTTCCGGTATGGGCACTTCGAACGGACGATGGCGCTGCCGGTCGGAACGACAGAAGAGGATGTGAAGGCCACCTACGAGAACGGCATTCTGGAGGTCCGAGTCCCCATCGACGGGGAGAAGGCCGAGGCCAGAAAGGTCCCAATCACGCGCACATGACTTCGCGTCTGGTCAATCCTGGCAATGGCCCCGGTGATCCTGCAGCGAAGGCAGGGGAGTCCACCTCCCGCCGGGTCTGCGGGGTCACCGGTGGCTGGCGTCGGGGGGATCTGTTTTGTGCCGTCGAGCCAAAGCTGATTCCTGTTGCTTCTCTGGAGTCGTGGCGTCCGGAGGGTGGCGCTCCGCTTCGGTTCCCTCTTGGAAACATCGAGGCATGTCGGTCTTCGATGACCGGACGTCGGGAGGTGTGAGTACGCAGGTCGAATTGACTGGGCGAACAAGTCACAGAACTCGGGATACTGCTCGACGGAACACTGAGCGAGTTGAGTCATGAGATCGCGGACACCGACAATCCCGAGTTCCTCCGGGGATTGCGGCGTCGGCGCGTGGCCCTGGAAGGCATTGCGCAACAACTCAGACCCGTGTCTGGTGCGCCGTGAGTCTGCGATTGACGACATCGGCCGCGGCTGTAGCCGAGGGATGTCATGTCATCACCGGTGAGAATGCGGACTATTCGGCCCTTCTCGATCTCGTGGGGGAGCGGCGCTTGGTGATGATCGGAGAGGCGTCGCACGGTATTCATGAGTTCTACCGGGAACGAGCGCGCATCACGCGCCGCCTGATCCACGAGTGCGGCTGTACTGCCGTCGCTGTTGAGGCAGATTGGCCTGATGCCTACCGGATAAATCGCTCGATCTTTACAGTCTCCGCGCCTCCATGGAGGCCGTCGTGGCCTATCTCGACCGTGTCGATCCGGTCGAGGCGGGCCGTGCCCGGGAACGGTACTCGTGCTGTGACCAGGTGGGCGGCGAAGGACAGGTCTACGGGTACGGGCTCGCGACCTCGAAGACGATTCCTTGCGAGAACGAAGTCGTGACCCAGCTCATCGAGTTGCGGCGTCGGCCAGAGATGTACCTGCGACGAGACGGGTGGATCGCCGATGATGAGTACTTCTTCGCAGAGCAGAACGCCAGGCTCGTTCTAAACGCGGAGGAGTACTACCAACAACAGATGTACCGAGCCGAGGTCTCATCGTGGGGCCTGCGCGATCGGCACATGGCTGGAACCCTCGACGCATTATTTGAGCACCTGGACGGCCAGGTGGCCTTGGCCAAGATCGTGGCGTGGGAACACAATTCGCACGTGGGCGATGCCCGCGCCACGGAAATGGGCCGGCGTGGCCAGCTGAATGTTGGCCGACTGGCCCGTCAGTGTTACGGTTTTCAATGTGCCTTGGTGGGTGTGACGACGTTCGAAGGCACCGTCACGGCGGCGACGGATTGGGGTGGACCGGCGGAACGGAAGCGAGTGGGTCCCGCCCTCCCCGACAGTTACGAAGCGCTCTTTCATGAGACCGGAATAACTCGATTCTGGTTGCAGACTTCGATGGCTTTGCTTTGTGACATTGTGACCGCACCGCGTCTGGAGCGGGCAATCGGAGTCATCTACCGACCGCAAACCGAGCGTCAGAGCCACTATTTCGGTGCCTGTCTGGCCGAACAGTTCGACGCCGTTGTCCATCTCGACCACACCTGGGCTATTGAACCGATCGAAGGGAGATCGCTGTGGGACCGGGAACCTCCGGAGACCTTCCCGAGTGGCATCTGACGGGGGTCGTTGGCTGTGTCTTGCCTTTCGAGGCCATAAACACCTGGTGCAAGGTTGTTGCCCGCTGCATCGACTGGTAACTGACGGCCTCTCGGCCAGGCCGGAAGTGACCATCGACCCTGGTGCACCGTGCCCTGTCGACGGAACATGGTGATGGGACCGCGGAAGGAGGAGAGAGTGAGATTTGCCGATCGGGCAGAGGCAGGCCGACGTCTCGCTCAGCGGCTGGCTTATCTGAAGGACCAAGATCCCGTCGTACTGGGCCTGCCCCGGGGCGGTGTTCCGGTCGCCCGGCAGGTCGCCGATTCCTTGGGGGCACCACTCGACGTCATCGTGGTGCGCAAGCTCGGCATTCCTTTTCAACCCGAGCTGGCTATGGGCGCCATTGGTGAGGATGGTGTGCGGGTGATCAACGAAGGCGTGGTCGTCATGGCCGGGGTGAGTCTCGAAGAGCTGTCCATCGTGGAACGTCGGGAGCGGAGCGAGTTGGAACGACGGGCGCGTTGTTTTCGCGGAGATCGACCGCGCCTTTCGGTCTGGGGGCGCACGGTGATCATCGTGGACGACGGCATCGCCACGGGATCCACCGCTCGAGCCGCGTGCCAGGTCGCCCGGGCTCACGGCGCCCGCCGTATTGTCGTGGCTGTGCCGGTGGCTCCACCGGGATGGACGTCGAGGATCGCGAGGGACGCTGATGAATTCGTGGCCCTGGAGACTCCCGAGCCTTTCTATGCGGTCGGTCAATTCTATGCCGAATTCTCGGCCACCACCGACGAGGAGGTGACCGCGTGCCTCAGCCGGGCAAACGGTAGCGTCGCGACGGCATCGGCGGAGTTGACCGTCACCGATGATCCTCCAGGGCGTGATCAGGAGGTCCTGATCGACCTCGGTCCCGTGCGCCTCAGCGGCCATCTGACGATGCCCGAGGACCCGATAGGGGTCGTCGTCTTCGCTCACGGCAGCGGCAGCAGCCGGCATAGTCCCCGTAATCGACTGGTGGCCGCTGCTCTGAACCGGGCCCGATTGGGAACGCTGCTCTTCGATCTTCTCACCCGGGACGAGGAGCGAGACCGGTCCAACGTGTTCGATATCCCGCTTCTCGCCGGCCGGCTCGTCGCCGTCACCCGCTGGCTGGGCGAGCAGTTCGAGGGTCCTGCTCCTCGCGTCGGTTACTTCGGCGCCAGTACGGGCGCCGCCGCTGCCCTGTGGGCGGCGGCCGAAGCGGGGCACCACGTGGCCGCCGTTGTCTCGCGCGGCGGACGTCCCGATCTCGCCCAATCCCGACTCGGTGCGGTAGTGGCACCCACTCTGCTGATCGTGGGCGGCAATGACGACGAAGTCATCGACCTCAACCGCCGGGCGCAGGCCCATCTTCGCTGTGACAACCGCCTTGTCATCGTTGAGGGTGCGACGCACCTCTTCGAGGAGCCGGGCGCCCTCGAGACCGTCGCCCAGCTCGCCCGGGACTGGTTCGTCGGATATCTGATAGAGACGACCGAACCCTCCGTCTGATCCCCCAGAGCGAGCTTCAAGGCACCACCGCCGATCCTCCCGGCGTTGGGGAACCCTACGAGGCGAGCGGGGGCCAGAGGGCGCCTGAGACCACCGACGCGAACCCAAAGCTGGGCGAAGCGAGGTGGGACCCGTATGGGCGGACGTCGGCTCGCCTAAGCATCAGGGAGTGGTAGACGCCGGCGGATGTGATGTCGCCGGCCAGCTGAGCGCCGATGATCCGCCCCTCTCTGAGGAACACGGATCGCCGCATGCCAGGGTTCTCACTGTGAATCACATCGTCGGCACCGTCCGTAGTCCCCATGGCCACGATGGGCACGCCCAGGTGTTTGAGGCTGTTCATCGACTCGGCGCCGTCATAGGTGATGTCGGCACCCAGGGCGTTGGCCGCGGCAATCTTCGCCTGGGCTACGGCATTGGGGAAGATGGCATGGACGTAGCGCTCGCCCGTCAACCAGTCGGCCGCCTCGGCAACATCTCCGGCGGCATAGATCGAAGGGATGCCGCTGCGCATGTGGTCGTCAACGTGGACGCCCCAGTTCGTGACGATCCCGGCTCCGTCGAGGAATTCGATATGGGGCTTCACCCCGGTGGCCGCCACGACGAGGTCGGCGTGCAGGACCTGGCCGCCGGTCAGGCGTACCGCAGTCCCAGTCGGTGTCTCCACAAAGGCCTCGGCGGGCGTCCCGAGGCACAATTCGACGCCGCGGCCCTCGAGCGCCGCTCGGGCGAATTCCGATGTCGGTCGGTCGAGGACTCGGGGCATGACCCATGGCCGTCGTCCGACGATTCTGACCGATACCCCGAGGTCGGTAAGCATCAACGCGAGCTCAACGCCGATGAATCCATGGCCCACGATGAGGGCGTTGCGGGCCTCGCCGCTGCGTACCCGGAGCATGAGTGCCTCGGCTTTGCGCAGTGACTTGAAATCAAGCACCCCGGGAAGCTCTGCTCCCTCGATGGGCGCATGCAAGCGACTGCCCGAGGCGACGATGAGCACTTCGTAGGGGATCCGGTCTCCCCCGGTCAGGACGACCTCGTTGTTGTCGACATCGACACCGATGACCGGCGCTTCCCGCCGCTCCTCGACTCCGAGGCGCTCGGAGATATCGCGTCCCTTCCAGTACAAGGTGGTATCCCGGCCGGTCAGGAAATGGTCGGCCATCGCCGCCGGGGAATACGGGGGAAACGGTTCCAATGTCAGGGCCGTGACCGTGCCCGCGGGGTCCAGCCTGCGCAACGTCTCCGCCGCGGTGATCCCGGCGGGACCTGTTCCGATGATCACGGCCCGCGTCATCGTTGACCGACCAGGAACGTGCCACGGGTGGGAAAGGGAATCAATTCGCTTCCCAGTGAGCCGATACCGCCGGCCAGTGCCGTACTTTCGAGCAGCGCATCAACGGCAGGCTCGGCTTCCAGGGCAACTTCATCGTACGGCAGGTTGTGGATGGAGGCGAAGGGATATCCACCCTGCTCGGCCACGTATCGCATGGCGCGCTGGAGATGCTCGTCCGTCCGGACACGGTTGACCAGCAGGTGGATGGTATCGATCCCCATGCTCCCGGCCAACCTCGCTGTGTCCATGCCCACCTGAACGGCGTTGGCCGTGTGGTCAACGACGACGACCGCTTGGTTGAAACCCCGGGCCAGGGCTCGACCGAAGTGTTCCACACCGGCATGCGTGTCCAGGAGTACGACGGAGCCGTGGTGGCTGCGCATATCGCGGAGAGCAGCAGCCAGAAGTGCCGTCTCGGGGCAGAAGCAGCCGCCACCGGCGCGCCGCACAGCACCCATCATCAGGAAGCGGACTCCGTCGGGACCTATCACGCTGAGTCTGTCGACGACATCGGTGGTGTCCGGGTTGAGGCGAAGCATCCCCCCGCCGTTGGCGCCGGGCCGAGTACCAGTCTTTTCCGCCATGTAATCGCCGGCTTCCGTGATCGGTGTCACCTGGACCAGCATTTCCGGGGTGACCCCGAGGGCTGGGCCGAGATTGCACTGTTCGTCGCCGTCGACGGCGATCACGGAGCACCCGCGTCGGGCCAGGAGCCGGGCCATCACGGCGGTGACCGTGGTCTTGCCCACTCCGCCTTTCCCGACGATGACGATCCGGGCCTCAGGGCCGTCGCCATCCATCGGCGCCGCCGAAGCTTCAGACCTGTGACCGGTGTGGTCGTGACAGGTGCCGCACATCGCTATGGCTCAACCGGCAGAGCCGCCACGGGGGCGGCATCGGTGTCCACAAAGGGAAGCCCCAGGCCTTGGCGCTTGGTCTCGATGTGCCGTCTGATCAGCAGTGCGGCCTTCTCGGGATCAGGTTCCACGGCAAATGTCGCACCCACCACGCCGTCGAGCCCGCTGGCCAGCAGATCGACGACGTGGGGGCTACCGAAGATCGGCGGTTGCACCCCGAGAACCGTGGTCACACCACTGGCCACCACATAGGTCCCGATGGCCACGGCCTTCTCCGAGTACCACTCAGGAGCGGCCCCGGCGAGAGGGAGCTTGTCGATATCGACCCCCAACGCATCGGCCAGGGCGGCGGCAAGTACCAGAATCCTGCTGTTGTCGACACAAGATCCCATGTGGAGCACGGGCGGGATCCCGATCGCCTCACACACGCCTCGCAGACCGGGACCGGCCAGGGCCGCCGATTCGGGGAGCATCTGGCCGGCCTTTCCATTGGCGACGGCAGCACACCCGGTCACGATGACCAGCACGTCGTTCTCGATCAACCGCCGGGTCAGCTCCACGTGGCCGTAGTCCTGGGGGATCTTTGGGTTGTTGCACCCCACGACGGCCACCGCCCCGCGGATGGCGCCCGAGGCGATGGCGTCGATGAGGGGCTTGGGCGTCCCGCCGAGCGCCGCCAGAATGGCCTCCACCGAGAATCCGGCCATCATGCGGACGGGCTCCACCGGGATACGGACCCGATCGGGATTCCTGTTCGGGTACGCCTCGACAGCCATGCGCACGATTTGGCGGGCGATCTCGACGCCATGAGCAGGGTCGAAGGACACGTGGGTCGCCCCTGGGAATTTGGCCTTGTCAGAGGTGGAGATCACCTGGGTGTGGTAGCACCGCGCCACGTCGGTGACTGACGGCATGATGCACTGGTAATCGACCACCATGGCTTCTAGAGCGCCGGTCACCATGATCAGCTCCTGCATGAGGTGATTGCCGGCGATGGGGACGCCGCGACGCATCATCATCTCATTGCCCGTGCAACACAGTCCGACGATGTTGATGCCGCTGGCGCCGTACGATCTGGCCAGATCGAGCAGTTCTGTATCGGCGGCGGCGGCCACCACCACATCGGAGAGCAAAGGGTTGTGTCCATGCATGGCAATGTTCACCTGGTCGGTCTTGAGTACACCCAGGTTGACTTCGGACATGACAGGTGAGGGTGTTCCGAACATGATGTCCGAGAGCTCGGTGGCGATCATCGAGCCTCCCCATCCGTCAGCCAATCCGGTGCGCAAGGCGTGGAGAAGGATGTTCACATAATCGTTGTCCACTCCCATATGGGTCCGGTGGAGCATCTCCACCGGCTCGCGGTCTACTCCTCGCGGGGTGATGTGCAGCTGGCGCCACAGCTCGCGCCGGGCATCGGGGGCCCGGCCGGCCAGCGCCAACGACTCCTTCCGGCTGCCGTAGTCCTCGTAGAGGGCGTCGGCCACCTCCTCGGCCACTTGGTTGATGTCGCGGCCGTTCGTGGCGATACCGAGCTCGCTGGCCAGGCGCGTGAGTTTGGCCTCGTCGGTGATGCGGTAGCCGGTGGTCTCGCCCCGGGCGGTCGCCCGAAAGACCTCGAGAATGTCGCGCCCGTGGTCCGAGTGGGCGGAGGACCCGGCGGCGATGGTCCGGCCGAGGTTCCGCGCCACGATGACATCGGCATCGGCCCCGCACACCCCCTTCTGGGGACCCTCTCCGAATGGATCGATCCGACACGGACCCATGGCGCAATTGCGACAACTCAGACCGAGAGCGCAGTATCCGCACTGTGGCTCCTGGGCGGCCAGACGGTCCCATACGGTCTCGACGGCCTCGGTGCGAGCCATGTCGATCATGCGTTGGGCGTCTTCGTTGATGGTCAACCGGTTTGATCGGTGTCCGTTGATGACGCTCATTGTGATCCTCCTCGTGCCGTGGCGTGATCGGCAAGTGCAGTGGTGGCCCGACCTACGACGTGCCAAGCCAGAAGTGGGTCTCGGGACTGGCGGGCCGACGTCGGGCCCGCGGCCAGAACCGCTTCTGATTCGCGCTGCCGTCCGTCTTTGACGAGCTCATTGAGCTCGCCGAAGACGAGGGCATTGACTTTGCACGCCTCCACGCATGCCGGCTTCTCGCTTCGCGAGAGGCGGTCCTCGCATCCGTCGCACTTGACGGCCACGGGTGTGGCGGAGGTGCGGCCGGCGGCGAGGGCGTGGAAGGTGATCACGTCGAAAGGACAGACGACGGCACACATGGCGCACCCGATGCAACGACCGGGGTCGACCAGAACAACACCCAAGCCCTCGTTCGTGGTGATCGCACCCGTGGGGCAAACCTGCTGGCAAGGTGCAGGATCACAGTGGCGGCATCGGTTAGGAAAGGCGGTCGTCTCCTCGAGCCCGGCCTCGACGTGGATGCGGGTTCGTGGAACAGGGGATTCGAGAAACGCCGAGAACGGGTCCCTCGTCGTTGAGTGCTCGATGGCACAGGCGATCTCGCACTGTCGGCAACCGATGCAACGTTCGGGGTTGACGAATACGCTCTGCACGTCGACCTCCTTCCCCACCGTGGCGGACCTGCCCACACCCTCATTGTCCAGCGCCAACCTCGTCCCGAACAGGGCCATTGGTCCTCTGACGTGGGCACGAATCTCGGCTCCAAACGCATCGGGACGAAAACGACGTGGCTCCGGGGACGACATGGTTCCGGGGACGACATGGTTCCGGGGAGACGGCCGAGGGCCGGACCTCCCGAGGTGTCGCACTTGATGCTTGGAAATGACCATTGGCCCCCGGTAGCTGAGGGATGCGGAGCCAAACATGGTGCTCTGACCCTCTGCCCAGGAGATTGACATGACCCTCGCCGACTGCGCGGCGCTCGGACGTCAACGTACCCAGCACCCCGACGGTCTACCGGGTCAACGCGGGAGCGGGTCCGGCTTGATCGGCACCGCCGTCCCGGTTGTCGGCCGATCCGCGGCCCGGAGACGGAGAGATCCCCTGGGTCTCGCCACGGCCAGACGGCCATCGCACGTCGTGCGACGGCGGCAATGGCGGGATCATCGACGACCGAACCTTCACCCGGTCCTTCTGGAAGTGCCGGGAGTAGACGGCCGGAACACGGCGACCGTGACTCGGCAAAGGGTGCGACACGCTCCGAACAGGGCAGAAGTCGTTCCAAGCGAACTGTTGGGATAAGGCGTTGGATCGTCTTGTCCGTGCTGTATGAGTCTCCTACCATCAGCCTGGATACCACGAGGCTCAACGTGGTGATGCCGACCATTGTGCACAGCGTGAAGGCCACATCGAGCCAGTTGCGGTAGATGGTCGACGCCTACGCCATCGTGTTCGCCGGACTCCTGCTCACTCTGGGCAGCCTGGGCGACGAGGTGGGTCGCAAGGGGATCTTCATGATCGGATTGGTTGTTCTTGCCGCGGGCAGCGGGATCGACCATGGCGGAGACTCCTGACCGGTTGATGGTCGCCCGAGCCTTCATGGGTATCGGGGCAGCCGGGATCATGCCGTCCACGCTCTCCATGCTGTCCAATGTGTTCACCGAAGAGCGTGAGAGAGCACGGGCCGATGCTCTGCATCCCGGGCGCCGGAGGGCCATCTCGAGAATCCCTCGTGTCCCCCCACCCGGCTCCCCGGACCTGATGAGAACCCTTACGGGCCGGAATACCGCGGCGTGCGGTGATGGGGACCTTCGCACTACGCAGTCCACGTCGTGCGCCGAGGGATAGGCTCGTTATCACGAGCGCTTCCTCACCGATGCGGTCGACGCCGCGCGTCAAGATGCACCTCAACGAGCTGATGGTGAAGTCAAGAACAGGGAAGTCCGGCGAACGAAGAGTTCATCAGGCGGTGGGGAGGTTGCCATGTCACTGCCTCCGGTTCTCGTCCGGCGGTCGCGCAACATCGATGAGAAGTGCCGTGAGCGGTTGGTGGAACCGGATCGAGCTGTCAGCGTCGTCGTCGATTGGGTGCAAGGGAGGATTCCAGGTGAATCGGGCGTCCAGGTGCAGATGAGGAGCTCCATCGGGCCCGACAAAGGGGGTCTGCGCTTCCATCGTGTCGTCGACGTCGGCCTCCTCATGTGTCTCGGATTCGAGCAGACCGGCAAGGGCTCTTTGACGACTCGGCCAACGGGAGGCGGTCGTGATCATCTGGCTTCTTTTCGGTCGGGAATGCTCTATCGGGGTACGCTGAATCGATACGCGCCGACTCTTGTTCCTGATGTCGATGAATGACATGCGCCTCACCGCTCGTCGGATATGCCTGGCGAGTTCGGCTGGAGCCGATGATGGCAGCGGGAGACGGGCTCGATGAAGTTCGTCACCGAGCGCGAACTGGAGAAGAGGCTCGGTGCGCTGCTCGTGACGGAACCCCGGGTCGTAGCCAGTGGGAATTTCGCCACGCCGTGGCGGCTCGTGGCCCTGTTCGACGCAGCGGTCGAGAGGTACCGGCTCTTTGTCCTGAATGCCCAGATCGGCATTCCCAGGAGGGCTGGCGTCCTGGCGGAGACACCGTTTGTCGGACCAGGGATGCGGGACACCCCGGGCCTCGATTATCTGCCTATGCGGCTCTCATTGGTTCCCCGGCTCTTTGCATCCTCGCGTCCACCGGATGTCGTTCTTGTTCACACGTCGATTGAGCGCAATGGCAAGGTCTCCCTGGGCACCGAGGTCAATATTCTCCCTGCTGCAATCGAAAGGGCTCGAGGGCGAAATGGCTTGGTGATCGCGCAGGTCAATCGGCAGATGCCGTACACGTTCGGCGACGGGGAACTGGACGTCGACGCCATCGATCTCGCCATCGCAGTGGACGAGGAATTGGCGTGCCCCGTCCAAAGTGCACCCAGCGACATCTCGGCGGCCATCGGAAGCAACGTGGCGACTCTGGTCGAAGAGAAAGCCACGATCCAGGTGGGCATCGGCGGGGTGCCCGACGCGATATTAGGTGCATTGACAGGAGTTCGAAGACTCGGGATCTGGTCGGAAGTGATCAGCGACGGTGTCTTCGAACTCGAACAGGCAGGAGCGCTTGACGATGCCCGCCCGATCGTAACGACATTTCTCTTCGGATCGAATGAGCTCTATGCCTGGGCGGATCTGAACCCGCGGGTTCAGGTATTGCGAACGGAGACGGTCAACGATCCGAGCAGAATCGCCGCTCAGCCGATGATGTGTTCGCTCAACACTGCGTTGCAGGTCGATTTGTTCGCTCAGGCGAATGCCGCCTATGTGCGCGGTGACATCTACTCAGGCTTCGGTGGTCAGCCCGACTTCGTTGTCGGGGCACTGCATTCTCCGGGCGGCCACGCCGTGATCGCGTTGGCATCATGGCATGCGAAGAGCAACACCTCGACGATTGTGTCGCGACTTACCGAGCCGGTGACGTCCTTTCAGCACTCGGCTGTGATCACCGAGCAGGGTCAGGCCCTGTTGTTCGGGCGGAGCCGGCGATCGCAGGTGCGCCTCCTGATCGAGGAAGCGGCCCATCCGAGGGCCCGCAGCGAGCTGTGGAATTCGGTCGGTGACCGCTCGGCGGCTGGCTGAGTACGGTGGCAAGCCCGTTCCCGGGCCCGGGCCCGGGCCGGGGCCGCCGCCCAAGGGGAGAGCCTAAGAGCTTCGTCGCCGACTCAGGCGCCCAGTGCGGGCCCCGTGGGTGGGCGGAGCGTCCCCATCGGTGCGGCAAGTCGCTGGGCGACTGGGGGAGGGCGTTGTGACCGTGTGAGGCGAGCGAGCAGGTTTCCTCGGGCGAAAGACCATTCACCGGTCCGTGATCATCCCGATGCTCTCCGCAGAGAGTCTCATCATTGCGGCAGTGTCTCGCCGACCACCGTCCCGTCTCGCATCTCGACGATCCGGTGAGCGTGGGCGGCGACGTCGAGGGCATGCGTCACCATGACGATGGTCATGCCCCCAGTCTCGAGCCGGCGCAGCAGATCCAGGAAGCGGCCTGTCGACGCCGAATCGAGACTACCGGTGGGTTCGTCGGCGAGAAGGATCTTTGGCTCGTTGGCCAAGGCGCGTGCGATCGCCACTCTCTGACGTTCGCCGCCGGAAAGTTCGGTGGGAAGACGATGTTCGTAACCGGTGAGTTCAACAGCGGCCAAGAGCTCTTGGGCCCGGGCCTTTCTTTGATGGGAGGACCATCGCCTGCCGAACATCGGTAGCTCCACGTTGGCAAGGGTGGAGAGCTGGGGAAGGAGGTTGTGAAGCTGAAAGACGAGGCCCACCTCCAGGCGCCGGTATTCACTCAGATCGTGTGTGTGATCCAGGTCGTGCCCGGCGACGATCACCGATCCTGAGGTAGGGGAGTCGATGGCCGCCAGGATGTTCAACAATGTCGACTTGCCGCATCCCGAAGGTCCGGTGATGGCCACCATTTCCCCGTATTGCACCTGGAGATCGACACCGGCCAGTGCGGTTACATGGTTGGGGAAAACCCTGGTCAGGCCCCTCACTTCGATAGCGAGCTGTGGGACCGTGCGTTCACTCATAACTCAGGGCTTTGAGAGGTGAGAGCAGGGCTGCCCGGGTGGTCGGATAGAGGGCGCCCACAAGGGTCATGCCGAGAGCGGTGTAGAGAGCTCTCCAGAAGACACCCTCTGTGAAGTTGGGATGCAGGATGCCTTTCAGGGCGGGCAGGTGCGACAAGATGGCGGCGACAGCGAACGACAACACCACACCGACGGCTGCACCGATGAAGGCGAGAAGCAGACTCTCTCCGAGGAGCAGGGTAACCATTCGACGACGTGTCCATCCCACCGCACGCATCAGACCGAACTCGTGCATTCGTTCGAATAGGGACAGAAGCATGGTGTTGCCCACGATGACCGCACCGATCAGGATAGCGAGGACGGTGCTGCCGTTGACAGCAGCCTGTAGGTACACCAAGTCGCGGTCCGCTCTCCCGAATTGGGCAGCAGTGCGAATGGTGGTGAGCTCGGGCTGGGCGTAATCAATATGACGGGCCGTGGCCGCCGCAGACGTGCCGGAAGACACCTTCACAAATGCCAACGTCACAATTCCCGCTACCCGGTTGTACCCCTGGATGGCGGGGAGCGGAAACATGGCTCCGGCGTCGCCAAATGAGTTTCCGGTCGAGTAGATGCCCGTGACGGTGTTCCATGTGCCGTTGGCGTGAAAGCGGTCTCCCACGTGCAACCCGAGGTTGGCAGCAGCCCGCCAACCGAGCATGACCTCGTGGGCCGCCGTGGGCGCGAATGCCTGCCCGGATACGATCCTTACTCCAAAGCCTGGGAAGTCACTGGGTTTTATGCCGATCTCGATGAAGACGGGATTATTCGCGTTGATGTGCTCTATTTCGACGAGGACTCCGGTGACGCTGGACACGCCCGGCGTCTGTCGCAGCAGCGCGAGTTCCTGGGTGTCGATCGTGCTCGACAAGGTGTCGGCCACCCCTTTCTGGACGACGGTGAAGTCAGCTTTGCCCACGGAGATAATGGCTGCTGCCGACTGCTCGAGCCCGCTGCTCGTGACGCCTAGCGTGACGACGGTCATCACGGCGAAGGCGACGGCAAGTGTCAGGCCGATGGACCGTGCCTTCTTCGACCACACGTTGCGGATGACCAGATAGAAGAAGCTCATGGTTCCTCGATAGGGTGCCGATGCGTTGCCGTCACCGTGACACCGCACGTGGAGGGTCGATCGAGGTGACAGCGAGCCCGTCGCAGTGACCGCTGATCTCCTGACCAAGGTCTGCAATGAGGCGACGGGTGAACTTGTCGTGGCACTTGCCGTGGCCGTGGCCTTGGCGGAGGTACGGCACTCTCGGCGTGCACCGCATGTCGATCAGGCACGCCGCCGGCCTTGCTTCCTTGTCGATCCACATGTCCTCCGGACTCCCGCCGTGCCACCCGGACGCACCCGACCCCGACGTAGGCCCCCCCTCGTCAAGCATGATTCGGGGATCCGAGCCCTGCGGTCGCCAAGGTTTCCACATGAGATGCATCCTGTACGGATCCGATGGATACGGCCAGGGACGTTGGTCACTTCCTCGGCGTACGAACGGGTGAATGCCGTGATCGCCCGCCTTCTCCGGCCTCCTCCGGCCAGAGGGCGATGCGAGGCACATCGCAGGAGAACGAGAAGACGTGGGACGGGCGATTCAGGTCGAATTGTTCCGGTCGCTGGATGTTGCTATGCAAGTCCACGAGCTTCTTCGAGCTTGTGTTTCCCGAGTATGAAGATCCCGAGTACGACGGCGTAGGCCGTCAATACCAATATGTCTTGCACTCCGAAACCTCGGCCGTCGAGGAGGGCCAGACCCATCGATGTCTGGTGGAAGCTCGGCAGTAGCCGGGCCGCTGTCTGCAATGCGTGAGGCATATGACTTACGGGGCTGAAGAGCCCCCCGAAGTAGCCGAGAATGAACATGAGTGCCGTCACCACGGGATAGGCCGTCTCGGCGTGCACCATGAATCCCACGAAGATTCCGAGCAGTGCGAATGGGATGGTCGCCACCCACAACAGCAAGGTGAGCTCCAACCAGGTAAGGAGGTCGTAGTGTACGCCGCCGAATGTCATGCCCACCAGTTCGACCAGAACCACGACGGGGAGCACGATCAGCATGGTGGCGACCACCTTGGTCGCCACGTAGGACCAAGCTGGGATCGGGGTAACTCTCAGCTGGCGGGCCCATCCGGAGGCTCTTTCCGTTGACAAGCGGCTTCCTCCGGCGTTGAGGGTGGCGACCAATGCGCCAAACGAGCACATCGACACCATCAGGTAGACGCGCCAGGTGACGGTGCCGTCAACTATCGTTCCCGCGTTGTGATCACGCAGAAAGAGCATGTAGAAGATCACCGGGAAGCCCACCGTGATAGCCAGGAACTTCCAATTGCGTGCCAAGCGGGAGAGCTCGAACTGAGTGAACGCAACCATGCTGTTCATCGTGTTCCGCTCCGTTCTCGCCGGCTGCCGCTTTCGGTGAGTGCGACAAACGCTTCCTCGAGGCCCGCCCCGGTAACTTCAATATCGGTGAACGCCAAGCCCCCGTGGACGAGCGCCCTGATGGTGGCGTCGGCGTCGAGGGAATTGAGGATCACGCCTGCTCCTCGAACTTGGACGTCCGTCACCCCCTCCAATGTGTTCAGCACGTTCTCGTCCGGTCGCCCCGTCACGAAGCGAACCTGCCTCATCGCCACAGCAGCCTTGAGTGTCGCTCCCGGGCCGTTCGCCACCACACGGCCATGGTTGATGACCACCACGCGGTCGGCAGTTTCGTCTGCCTCTTGGAGATGGTGGGTGGCAAAGACGACGGTTCGTCCTTCTTGGCCGAACTGCCGCATCATGCGCCAAAAGGCACGACGACTTTCGACGTCCATGGCCGCGGTGGGCTCGTCCAGGAACAGAAGCTCCGGATCGCCGGCGATGGCTACTGCGAACCGGACTCGCTGGGCTTGGCCTCCGGAAAGACGCTGTGTCTGACGACCCAGGAGTGTGCCGATACCGGCGCGTTCTACCGTGAGCTCGAAGGGAGCGGGTGTGCGATAGAGCCGACGTACGAGTTGCAGGACGCCCGCCACCCTGACGCCCGGTGGCAGGCCGCTTCCGGATCCCGTCTGGAGCATTGCTCCGACCCGTCCCTGGGCCACCGCCGTTCGGGGACTCGTTCCCAGGACCTCGATGGCCCCGGCATCGGGACGGAGGAGACCGAGAAACAGCGAGATCGTGGTGGACTTGCCCGCCCCGTTCGGACCAAGGAGGGCAACGGTCTCGCCTTGGGCCACCTCGAAACTGAGACCGTCTACCGCCACATGGCTGCCATAACAGCGCACGACATCGTTGAACCGCAACGCGGGAGGCCCGTTCGGATCGCTCTGCGAGATTGTGATGCTCTCACCCACACTGTGAATCTGCCAGGATTCAGACGCTCTCGATAGGGTCGTTCGGCCCCTCCTGGTCGGATGTCTCTTCCTGGTCAGGACCAGGCTCAGGCACGGCCGCAGGCACCAGGCAACCCGGCACCCGAGACCGGCACAGAAGTACGGTCGGGCCGATTGTGTTTCAGCAGGGGATGGAGCCTGAGCACCCAACGATCGAGGCCGGTATGGTGCGAAACCGGTCTGCACGGTGCTGAGGTCGCTCCCTTCGGGACAGAGCGACGGTCATTGAGGTCCCTCGGACGCATGCAACTCATCAGGAGTGAAGATCCGGGAGGTGATGACAAAGTGCTTGTCGTCACCGGCGGGGAGGGAGAAGCCTTCCGGTGATCCGTCGCCCACTCCGACAATCAGTTGCGTGTGCTTCCACACCTCGAATTGTCGACCGTCGATGTAGAAGGGGCAGCCACCCAGACGCCCCAAGAGGACGTCGTGGTCACCGATGACAAGTTCTCCATCGTCAAAGCACAGAGGAAGACTGCCGTCGCAGCAGCCGCCGGACTGGAAGAACATGACTGGCCCTCGTTGTTCCACGAGGCGGGTGATCGCTTCGAGGGCTTCCGGGGTGGCGATCACTCCGGCAGTGGGTGTCGACCTGCTCACGAACGTTACCCGTTCTCAAAAGAACCCGAGGGGCTTGGTGCCGTAGCTGACCAGCAGGTTCTTGGTCTGGGAGTAGTGCTCCAGCATCATCTGGTGGTTCTCTCGGCCGACACCAGAAATCTTGTATCCACCGAAGGCGGCACCGGCCGGGTACAAGTGATAGCAGTTGGTCCAGACTCGACCGGCCTTGATGGCCCGGCCCATCCTGTAGGCAAGATTGCCGTTGCGAGTCCATACGCCCGCACCCAGACCGTAGAGGGTGTCATTGGCGATGGCGATGGCGTCCGCCTCATCGGTGAACGTGGTGACGGCGAGCACGGGTCCGAAGATCTCCTCCTGGAAGATCCGCATGTTGTTGGTGCCCTTCAGAACCGTGGGCTGGTAATAGTACCCGCCTTCGAGTTCTCCACCCAGGTGGGCGTGGTGCCCGCCGATCAAGCATTCGGCACCCTCCTGGCGGCCAATGTCGACGTAGGAGGCGATCTTCTCGATCTGCTGGGCCGACACTTGTGGGCCGATCATTGTTGACGGGTCCAAGGGATTCCCCTGACGAATCAGGCGAATCCGTTCCAGGCAACGGTCCATGAATCGGTCGTAGATCGATTCATGGATGAGCGCTCGAGATGGGCAGGTGCAGACCTCGCCCTTGTTGAAGGCGTAGAGGACCAGTCCTTCGATCGCCTTGTCCAGAAAATCGTCGTCCTCATCCATCACATCGGCGAAGAAGATGTTGGGTGACTTGCCGCCAAGCTCGACGGTCGAGGGGATGAGGTTCTGCGCCGCGTATTGCATGATCAGTCGTCCGGTTGTCGTTTCGCCGGTAAATCCGATCTTGGCGATCCGAGGGCTCGATGCCAGGGCCTTGCCTATCTCGGCCCCGGGCCCGGTAACGATATTGAGGACGCCGGGGGGCAGCAGGTGCCCGATGATCTCAGCCAGCTTCAAGATGGACCAAGGGGTGGGCGACGCAGGCTTGACCACGGTGCAGTTGCCGGCGGCCAGGGCCGGGGCAATCTTCCATGCCGCCATCAGGAGCGGGAAGTTGAATGGGATGATCTGTCCCACGACACCGAGAGGCTCGTGGAAGTGATACGCGACGGTGTCTTTGTCGATTTCCGTGGAGCGTCCCTCGAGGGAGCGGGTTGCACCGGCGAAGTACCGGAAGTGGTCGACGGCCAAGGGGATATCGGCCGCCAAGGTCTCTCGGACCGGCTTGCCGTTTTCCCAGGACTCGGCCACGGCCAACATCTGAAGATTGGCCTCGATGGCGTCGGCGATGCGATTCAAGACAGCGGCCCGCTCGGTCAGCGAAGTCTCGCCCCAGGCCTCCTTGGCTTGGTGGGCGGCATCCAGAGCCAAGTCCACGTCCTCGGCGGTGGACTTGGCTACTTCACAAAAGGGCTGCCCGTCGACCGGGCTGACGTTCGACATGTACTCGCCCTTGGTGGGGGGGACCCAGCGCCCTCCGATGAAGTTCCCGTAGCGAGGCTTCACCTCGACCAAGCTTCCAGGACGGCCTGGCGCCACGAAGAAGTCGTTGGCAGGCGCGGTGTCAGTTTGCACAATTTCTGTCGTCAACGTCATCTTTGCCTCCACCTGAATCGGCCATTCCGCTGAATTCCAGAGAATGCGAGAACTGCAGGGCTCTCTGCATGCAACGTTACGGTGAGCGCAGAGGGACGAGTAGGGCCGAAAGGCCATACTCGGGAACTCTACGGTGCCGGCCAACGACCCACTCCTGCAGCCCCGGAGTGGCATGCGATAGACCGATCACCGCCGGGTGGCCAATGTGCCGTTCGACCCTGTTCTCCTTCCCGGTCGGGCGCGGAGAATGGCGCATGGTGATTGGATCCGCTCATGACGACGCGCAGTTCTCGGCCGTGGAGCTGGGTCGGGCGCAGTGTCTGGAGCTCCTTCGGGGTGTCCAGGTCGGCCGGGTGGTCCTGAGTCTCGACTGCCTCCCCGTCGCCCTCCCGGTGAACATCTCCGTACTCGATGAGGACGTGGTGTTTCGCACCGATAGAGGATCGAAGCTCGACGCGGCCATGGAGGGGCAGGTCGTAAGTATCGAAGCGGACGAGGTCGATGCCCTGTACCGAACGGGCTGGAGCGTGCTGGTGACCGGTGTTGCTGAGCTGGTCACCGACCCTCGGCAGGTTGAGAGCGCGAATTCACACCTCCTGCCGTGGGCGCCTGGCCCCCACGAGTTCGTGGTCCGAGTGCCTTCCACGAGGACATCGGGTCGGGAACTGGTGTGGGGTAGGCCATCAGGACAGTGAAGCGACCGATGAGTGATCCTGTCGAGGGTGGCGAGCGGGTCCGGCGAATCCCGGCGCGGGTGCCAGCCCATGTTGGTGGGCTCGATAGTCTGCGCCGGGTAGCGCAGTGGAGTCGGGTATGAGTGCGGTCGTGGTCGAGAGTGATACCGGGACAGTCGGCCTGGTGACAGCCAAGGACATCATCGAGGCGCTCGCCTGGGGAGCCGATCCCGATATCGTGTGGGCGGGCGAGATCGTGCGGCCGGCGCCCCGGATGGTGAGCTGCGAGCAGCTGCCGACCAAGATCGGCGAAGAAATGGCCGCATATGATCTGGAGATCGTGGCCGTGATGGATGAGGACAACCCGCTTGGAGTGGCATCGGCTCTCGATGTGCTTGGAGCTGTGGTGCGATCGGTGAGGGAGGAGCGGGCCCGCGGCTGAGGGAGACGGTCCACGGACGTCTCAACCGAGGCCGGGTATGTGGGTGGCGATGGGCGCAGTAGGCCGCTAACTGAACCTGATACGACGTCCAGTTACCTCGTCTGTCTTGATGCGGATGTAAATGTCGCGATCTCCCCCGGTCCACGGAGTGACGGCGGTCGCCCTCGCCCGCTCGAGTTCCGACGCGTCGACGATCGCGTGACCTTGACCGGAAATCAGGACACTCCATCCCTCCATCAGTGGATCGTCGATGTGGTCGACTTCGAAGGAGACCGGCCCCAGTGCGAGGATCGACGGCAAGTCGCCGAGAGTGCCGAGCGTTGCGGTACGGAAGACGACGTCGCCGTCGAGGACCCGGAAGTTGACGGGGAGGGCGACCGGTCCTCGGGGCTGGGAGAACACGATCCGCCCCACGCCTCCGGCGCTGATCAGGTCCAGACAGTCGGCGCGGTCAAGACTATCGAGAATCGGTTGCTCCGGTTGACCGTTCGGGCCCGGCGGCGCCTGTGTTCCACTTCCCGTGATGCGGCCCAGCGTCATGTTGAGCGCAGCCGCCAGGCGCCACAGGGTCGTTTGAGAGAGCTGTGGTGAGGGCCGTGTCTCCAGAGTACGCAGATAGACCGGATCCATTCCCGCCTTGTCGGCGAGATCCTCGATGCTCATTGCCAACTCGGTACGACGTTCGCGTACGCGTCGCCCCAGGTCACCTACGTCGGAACTCACAATCCCTCCTCTCCACACTCCATATCGTTCACCTACGAGGGATGGTGCGCCAGGGTCCTTCGACTCTCTCTGAAGGGTATTGGGCTCGCAACGATGGCGGATCACCACCCGCCGTGGAGTGGGGGCCGGGACGCGTGGAATCGCATAACGATGGGACGATCGGCCCTAGCCCCTGGTGGTTCGATCCGGGCACAGTGATGAGGCACACCAATAGATCAGCAACAGCAACAAATCAGGAACATCAGGCAACATCAGAGGATCAGCAACACCAGAGGATCAGCAACACCAAAGGAGGAGCGATGGCCGATGTCGACGGTGCCGATCGATCGGAAGTGAAATCAGAGGACGGGGTTGTGGAAGGACTGAGCCGTTCTCTGGAGGAGTGGCGGACTCGGATTGACGAGTTGCTCGTCCACATTGATCTCGCTGGGCACGAGGTGCGCGACGGACTAAGCAAGCAGGTGGAGCTCATTGAAAATATCTATCTTGCTGCTCGCTCTCAGCTCCCCGACGTCCGGCGCGACGCGACCGCGAATGTCAAGTCACTATGTGAGGGGACCGAGAAGCTCGTTCAGGACCTTGCCGAGGTCTATCAAGCGGCAGAGGCTGCGCTCAGTCGCAGCCACGCGAAGTAGGGCCCACGGTCCGGGGCTGATCGGTGGGGATGGGTGCCACCAAGGAAATGGGGGCCAGGAGAACGTATGCTGTCCCTGGCCCCAAGCTTGTCCGGCAGTAGTGAGGCGCGCCGACATGTCGATGTATAGCCAGCTTCTGACAGTGGCGCTCGAGGGCCAGACAGACCTCAAAGAGGAAGTGGCTGCGGGGGCTGCCATGATCCGCCTCATCCGATGCCGACAGCAGCTTCGATCCGCCACGCAGGTTGGAGATGAAGACGAGGAGGCGGTGACACAGGCCCGGAATTACTTTGCCTACGACGTGGCCCTTATCGAGTTGTGCAGGGTCGTGAATGTGGCGTGCGACGTCGACGAGTTTGAACATCCGGAGAAGGCGCGAGTTCGTTTGGAGGGCGTTCTGGCCGCGCGAGGTGTGTTGCTCGTTGGGGTCGACCCACCCGAGCCAGGGCAGCAAACCGAGATGACGCGACCATCCATCGCGCCCCGCTGATGAGGGCGATCGTGTTCGGACTCGAGACGAGTACTTCGACGGAGAGGACAACACGATCCGGACAAGCCTCGGCTGGGCGCCGAATGTGGCTGAGGATTGGCAAGAACGGAAGTTCCGATCATGTTGGCATTCGATGTGGGCCACCAGTGGTGGTGTCGACCCGGTGGACCAATGACGATACCGCGGGCAACCGGGGGATCCCCCTCCCCGCTATCCATCGAGTGACCAGCTCATGACGGGAAAGCCGCCGAACGGAGATGGTGGTGTACGGGAGACACACATCTCCGTCCTGCTCTTCCTCGAGGAGAGGGTGGTCAAGATCCGGAAACCGCTGCGCTTGGACTTCGTCGATTTCTCCTCTTTCGACGCTCGCGCCAAGGATTGTCGGCGCGAAGTCGATCTCAATCGTCGTCTCTCGCCTGATGTCTATCTAGGAGTAGGGGAGATCACGATGGATGGTGAGGTTCTCGAACATTGTGTCGTGATGCGGCGCCTCCCGGCCGAACGTTCATTGGCGCGCCGGGTCAGAGAGAAACAAGTGAAGGTGTGGCAGGACGATCTTCGGGCGGTGGCGCAGACCCTTGGTGACTTTCATTCCCAGGCTGATCGGTCGGCCGAGATCTCGAGGGCGGCGACGGTCGAAGCCATAGGTCGTCAGTTCGATGCGAACGTCGAAGCGATGGAGAGGTTCGGCAGAGAGTCGCTCGATCCTGTACGTCACCAGGCGGTGGTCGAAGGTGTCCGGCACTTCCTTCAGGTGCGTGCCCCGATATTCTCGGGCCGCATTGACGGTGGGTATATCTGCGATGGCCACGGTGATCTCCAAGCGGGCGATATCTATTGCATGGATGACGGACCCCGGATTCTTGATTGTCTCGAGTTCAACGATGAGCTGCGCTACGGAGATATTGCCGCCGACGTGGCGTTTTTGATCATGGACTTGGAGCGGCTCGGCTTTCGCCCGGCGGCGGTCGAGTTCCTCCGCTGCTACGAGGAGGTGGCCCGGGCACATGTACCTCGGTCACTCCTGCACTTCTATATCGCTCTACGGGCGTACGTGCGATGCAAGGTGGCGTGTCTCCGCCATGAGCAGGGTGACCCCGAAGCCGGAGGAGAAGCGGCACGACTCGTTGCCCTCGCCCAATCGCACCTCGAAAGCGCTCGGATCCGACTTGTGCTGGTGGGCGGCCTCCCTGGATCGGGCAAGTCCACTCTGGCGACCGCGCTGGGTGACGTGATCGGCGCCCCTGTCTTGCGGTCCGATGAGTTTCGCCGCCGGCTCGACGGGACCGCGGTGGGTTCGGCCGCGTCCGACGTGTTCGGTGGCGGGCGTTACACCCCGGATCGGGCGCAGAGTGTCTACGACGCCCTTCTTGAGACGGCACGGACGAGTCTGCAACGGGGTGATTCCGTGATTGTCGACGCCTCGTGGATTGACGCAACCCATCGTGACCAGGCGCGGAGGCTGGCAAAGGAAACCGCGGTGGATGTGTTCGAGATGCATTGCACCGCCCCTGCCGAGGTGACCGAGGGGCGAATCGAGGGGCGCCGTCGGAAAGGGAGCGACCCATCCGAGGCCACGGTTGAGGTAGCCCGGGCCATGAGGGAGATCGAGCAGCCATGGCCGTCAGCGGTCTCCGTCGACACGGACCGCCCTTTGGAACACGTGCTCGCGAAGGTTCTGGGACTCATGGGTCTTCCCGGGAGGACGTGATGCGGCAGGGAAACGCCCTACCTGACCGTGGGCACGTCCGAGTGGGAGATCCGCCGTCAGGTCGACGTGGGAACGGGCGGCGTGGGAACTGGGGGCGTATGGACGAAGTGCTCGACTGCGGCGTCGGGGCCGGGGTAGACGAGTCCAACGTGACCGTCATCAGACCACCTCACCAGATACGGAGGAGCACCGTCCGCTCCGTGTACTTCCATGATCTGTCCGTCGCGATCGGGCTCGCTCACATGGTGCCCCTTCACGATCAAGCGGTCTCCGACATCTGCCTGCATCGCGCTGCCTCCTCTATGAAGTTGCTCTGCCTCTATGAGATGCTCTGCGTCCACCATGTCACCCGGACTCCCGGACATCCAGGGTCGAATGTCACCTCATCCCCGCCGGCGGCCCGGCTCTGGGCGGTCGACAGCCGGCTCGGAGTTCGGGTGGACCCGGGCGCGCCGTGGTGTATCGGGGATCGCCGGATGCCGAACCGACAAAGGGGGTGGGAGGGCGCGCCGTCAGTTGCGGCGCCGTCATCGGTGCCGGGCGGTCGACCACCGGAGGGTCACCACGGGGCTGACCGACGATCATCGGGATGCGCCGAGACACGGGTGCTGGTCGGGCCGAGCCGTAGCCCTTCGACCGGCCGGTGGTCGGGCGTGTGCCGATCTCTCAGGAGAACTCGCCTTTGGAGCTCGTGCCAACGTGGTTTGGAGGAAGATCGTGTGCTCACGAGACCATCTGCTACGACGATCATGGTCATGGCCGTGGAGGTGTGGTGATGCCCGAAACAATGGAGGGCTGGGCCGTTGACGTTCCTGGGCCGATAGAGACGAGTCCCCTCCGGCGTATTGAGCGCTCGGTTCCGATTGCCAGACGAGGGCAGATCCGGATCAGTGTCCATGTCTGCGGCGTGTGTCGCACCGACCTGCATTTGGCCGAGGGCGACCTCACGCCCAAGCATCACCTGGTCATACCCGGACATGAAGCGGTGGGATCGGTGGACCAGGTGGGAGAGAACTGTGCTCGATTCGAGGTCGGCGACCGGGTCGGAGTGCCATGGTTGGCTCGTACGTGTGGGACGTGCCGGTTCTGCGCGGCCGGACGCGAGAATCTCTGCACCGATCCGCGATTCACCGGATGGGACCGTGACGGGGGCTATGCGCCCTATCTGGTCGTTGACGAGGGGTACGCCTACCGCGTGCCGGACGCCTTCAGCGACGAAGAGGCGGCACCACTGCTGTGCGCAGGGATCATCGGCTATCGAGCTCTGCGCCGATCCAGGTTGCCGACCGGGGGGCGACTCGGAATCTACGGCTTCGGCGGGTCCGCCCACCTCACGGCGCAAATCGCCATCGCCGAAGGAGCGCGGGTGCACGTATTCAGCCGGGCCGTCGAAGCACGTGCACTCGCCCTGCAACTTGGTGCCGCGAGCGCCGGTGACTCGAATGATCCGGCGCCCGAACCGCTCGACTCCATCATTCTCTTCGCACCCGTCGGCGATCTTGTCCCCCGGGGGCTAGCGGCGCTCGACCGGGGCGGGACCCTTGCCATTGCCGGAATTCACCTCTCCGACATCCCCGCCCTCAACTACGCGGAGCACCTGTTCCAGGAGCGATCCCTGTGCAGTGTGACGGCCAACACCAGAAGCGATGGCGAAGAATTTCTGGCTCGGGCCGCCGCAATTCCGGTGCGGGTGTCGACCACGCCCTACGCGTTCGACCGAGCGAATGATGCCCTGGAGGACCTCGCTCGCGATCGGTTCACCGGTGCCGCCGTCCTCGTCAATTCCGGATGAGGCGCAGAGACAATTGACCTCAAGACGTAGGAGGCTCGGACATATCGGCCTCAGATCCTCGGCGTCGGCTGATCCTCTAACGAATGATCAGGACGGGAAGGTGACCAAGGTGGAGAACCTTGTGGGTGTTGCTGCCGAAAAGGAGACCCTTCAGGTCACTCAGACCCCGGGCGCCCATGACGATCACGGAGGCTCCACAGTCGTGGGCCTCGTCGAGGATCTCGCGCGCGACCAGATTCGGCAGCGAAGATCTGACCGTCCCGCTCGCCTTTGCCCCCGAAGCCACCAGGGTGGCGACCGCATGGTCGACGAGAGCCGAGGCCCCCTCGTTGTCCTCGCGGGCGATGAAGCCGGCACGTCCGACGAAGTCACCTTCCCGGACGTGGACGATTCGGACCGTGGCTTCGTTGAGCTTCGCCAGTTCGGCCGTTGCGACCAAAGCCTTCGTGTCGTGCTCAGAGCCATCGAGCGCGGTCAGGATGGTTTCGAACATGCGGTACCTCTTTCTGCGTGATCCACAGTCCACGTTCCCCCAATTCCCCGTGGCGTGTTAGAGCCAGAAGTCCCTACCTTTCAACCGGTGCTCACCGTCGAGGACTCCCGGTACCCGGGATTCTTGAGCGGTGTCCGTGTCGTCACCATCGGTGGGGCGACCCGCTCTCACGGCCCGGTCGAGTCGGCGGTCCGGTGACGAGGCCGTCAATGGCGGCACCGGGTACAGCATTCCAGGACGGAGCCGGCCGGGTCGGCCAGGGACGGCGTTCCCGGTCGGCGCCCACGACCATCCGACAGCGGTTCGGTGACCACTCCATGGAACGGGATCTTCTGACTCATCACCTGGCACCACGACGGCGACCGGTCCATGATGACCGGACGGCCGCCGGGCCCTGTCCGGGTGGATAATGGGTGGACCGAAAGAGACGCCTGCCGGCGCGGGCGGGGCAAGGGCGATGCCGTGACGGATCCCGGCCCATGAGCTGTCGGGTGCCGTCGATCGAGAAGGGTTGACACCGATGGCCACGATGCGGTTCAACCACATGGAGCTGTTGTTCCCCCGGGGAACCCTGACGGCGCAGTGTCGTGACGACGTCGACACGTTCTATTGCGGGGTGCTCGGCTCGGATTCGCTCGACCCGACGTGGTCGGGCAGTCGTGTCACCTGCTGCGTCTTGACGACGGACAGTTCATTCTGTTGGCCGAGGGGGACGAGCCGATGGCGTCGCCGGGCTACGACCATCAGGGACTCTTGATGGAGAGCCGGGCCGAGGTGGACTCGGTGCGGGGGGACTGTCAACGGTTCCACACCCTCGCATTCTTCCTTCACCCTTCCTCCTCCCTCGATCCCCGCCGGTCGAGCCCCGCCTCAGCCGTACCGCCAACGGCGCGACGACTGGGTGTGTTCAAATGGGTACGGTACGCGAGTAGTCATCGGTGACGGTGGAGAGCGAGCGCCGGGCGGGGGAAGATTGAGCTGGCGACGGTGGGCTCAGGGCTTCCGGCCACCGACTCGCTCCAGTGACGGGGAACAACATCACGTGAGTGTTCGTTACCGCGCCAGAAGCGTGCTCGGCGTCACGGTCGCGGGTGCGGTGTTGCTGCTGGGGATTGCCTCGGTGGCGTCGGCCAAGGCCGTCGTCGGTTCCCCGAAGTGGTGTGCCCATCACGCCAAGCTGGCCAAGGCGCTTCCCTCGTGCCGTGCCGGGACCGGGAGCGGCGGTGGCACGGGGAGCGGCGGGAACCCGGCGGCCATGACGGTGCAGGTCGACCCGAACCCCCTCGTCGAGACCGACGCCGGGTTGGTGGTGGCCGTGGTCCGGTGCACAGCTCCGCGTCGTTCGCCGGTGACGCCGTGCTCGTCGATTCCTCGCAGCTCCAGGCGGCCTGTGGTGGGGCGATCTTCTTCATCGACCTGCAGAACACGGCGACGACGGCCAACCCGACTGTCGGCATCGACAACATCGAGACAGTCGTCGACCACGACGGCAATGCCACCGTCGTGGTCGACGCCAGCGGCTGCGCCCCCGGTCCCAGCGTGATCTCCGCCGATCTCGTCGTCGCCCCCTTCTTCACCGCCCTGACCACCCTCGCCGTGGGACCGCCGGCCGTCTCGGTGCCCGGCGTCACCGGATACCCCACCTCCAGTGGAACCATCGTGTCGGGAGAAGTGGAGACCGGCGACACCGCCGCCAGCGGGGACTCCGACGTCTACGCCGTGTTCGATGTGGAGACCGACCCGGTCTACGCCGAGCAGACTGTGGAAATCAGCTCCGCCCAACTCGAGGGCCGTTGCCTGGGCGGGTGGTTCTGGGGTGGTGCCCTGGCCCCGATCAACGGTGTCGGTGTGAACATCGGTGGGCCCGAGCAGTCCGTCCTCGACGACGACGGGAACGCCCTGTTTCTGTTCATGGGGATCTCGTGTGCGGCGGGGGAATCGAACGTGATCGGCGACGTGATGGCCGGGACGCACCCGACCTACGGGACGACTTTCACCGTCGACCCTCCGGCCCCCACCATCTGAGCCTCACCCATGCCTGAGCGACGGCTAGCGTCGGCGGGCGACCACCGCCACGTGGGCCTCGATGAGGGTTTGGGCCGGGACGGATTCCGCCGCCAGGTCGTCCATGAGCGCATCGAACGTCTCGGAATCGATCAGGCCCTGTGCCACCGCGCCCGATCGCGCCAGGGCGAAGCGCTCGATGAGAAAGCGTCGGCCGGGATCCTCGGGAGTCGACGGCCCGTACGACGCCTGGGGAATCACCAGGACGGCGGTCACCGCGAAGCCTCCCGCATCGAGGATGCCGGCCAGTTTGCGGCCCACCCGCCGATCGCCCCCGCCCGCTTCCTGCATGGTGGTGAAGACGTCGCGCAGACGCCCGAAGGCGGACGAGATCTCGGGGTAGGTGATCGACAGGGAATCGTCGACGTCGACGATGCAGACGACGCCGTTGGGGCGCACCACCCGGGCGAGCTCCGACGTCACTTCGGTGTGATCATGCAGATGCTGGTAGAGGAAGCGGACGACGGCGGCGTCGAATGTGGCGGCCCCGAAGGGGAGGCAGTGGACGTCACCGCCGGCGAACACGGCCGTCCCCGTTCCCGCCGGCCAGCCGACGGTTCCCAGGTCAGTGCCCATGGCTTGGGCCGCCTCCAGCTTCTCGAAGTCGATATCGGTGCCCACCACCCGGGCGTCCATGCCGCCGGCCAGCTCGTGGGCCACAGGCCCGAATCCGGTCCCCACGTCGAGGACGCGCCATCCGGCCTCGATCCCGAGGACGTTGAGCAGCGCACGGCGCGGTGCCGCGGTGGCCAGCGTCTGGACGAGGAGCCAGCGGTCGCGCACATCCGGATGGGCTTCCAGATAGCGGGCCGTCACCTGGTCGAGGCTGGGCCACGGTGCGGACTCGAAACGCGTCATCGTCTGTCCCGGCCAGGCAGAGTGGGGATCAACCGGTGGCCGGGTGCGTGGGCGTGGAGCCGTCGGGGAGAAGCAGGTCGAATCCGTCAGGAGTGTTGAGCATGCCCGGGGTCGTCCCGGCGTGGTCGTTGATGCCGTACTGCCACACGAGCGCCCCGGTCTTCGGGTCGAAGGCCATCATCCGGTTGCGGTAGTCGTCGTTGACCATGATGACACCGCTCGGAAGCAATTCGGCCAGCGACGGGTGGTTGAGCATGCCCGGCCCGCTGGTGACGTCGTGACGATAGAGAATCTGGCCCGCCCTGTTGAATTCGAGAACCTGGCCGGGACTCGCATAGTCGGCGATCAGGTAGAGATCGGGACCGATCTGTTGCGGATCCGACGGATAGCTGATCGGAAGTTGGACCGTCCAGACGAGCTTCCCCTGCGGCGTGTACTCGCTCACCCACGAGCCGTTGATCTCGGATACCAGGAGGTTGCCGTCGGCCAGAGGGGTGTCCCCGTTCGGCGATCCCATCGATAGAGGCGGATTGTGCACGCACACCCCGTTGGTGCCTATTTGGTGGGCCAGCGTGCCGTCGGCATTCAGGACGAGAACGCGACAATTCTGGGCGTCGGCCACCGTGATCTGCCCGTTCTTGAGGAGGAAGGCGTCGTCGGGTTCGTGAAGGTAACCGGAGGCGGCACTCGCTTGTTTGGGATGACCGTAGGACCACAGGATCTTCCCTGACGGATAGCCGATCTCGACGATGGTCTCGTTCTGCTCCTGGTTGGAGATGATCGCCGTCCCCTTGTTGATGAAGAAGGCGTCGTCGGGAAAATAGAAGCCGAGCGGGTCCGGGGGAGAGGTGGACGAGGGATAGGTCCAGAGCACGTTCATCGATGGGTCCATGACCAGCAGACGGTTGTTTCCCCGGTCGGCGATCAGAAGCTTGGCGCCGAAGTACGGCGAACCGGCACCCGGGGCGCCGGCGACTCCGAAGGCTGCGTCGGGCGTCACCATCTGCGCCGTTGCCACCGGGGTTCCGTTCGATTCGCCCCCGATGATCCAGGCGGTCGTGCCCAAGATGGCGACGCCGGCATGGGACACGGGGACTTGAAGGTGGCCGGCGGAGATCAGTCGAAGAGAAGCCGGGTCAAAAGCCCAGACGCCGGCGACGGTGTTGGTCGGCGCCGGTGCCACGGCGGCGGTGAGGACCTCGGCCGCTGCTCGGTTGTGGCCGTTCGTCTCATAGCGGTCGGGCGTAGCGCCGCTGGCGCCCACCCCCGGATTGGTGCCGGACCCGGTTGTCGTCGTCTGGGTGGAGCCGATCCCGGCCGTGGTGGGTTGGGCCGAGGTGCTCTCGCCGCCGATGAGGTAGACGTGCCCGGCCAACGTGACGGCCGTTGCCCCGCTGAGCGGCTCAGGAAGGTGCCCGACGACCGACGCCGTGTGATGGACCGGGTCGATCATCTGAATGGTGCTGACCGGATTGCCGGCCGAGACCCCGAGGATGGCCTGGCCGCCAAAGACGTAGATCTTCCCGTCCAGGGCGGCGGCGGCGGGATAGCGGACGGGGACGGGCAGGGGCGCCACCGAACGGAACGTCCGATCGTCGGTGGTGGCCAAAACGACGGCGTCGGGATTTGTCCCGTCGTACCCTCCGACGAGGTAGTTCGTCGATCCGATCGCGACATCGGCAGCATCCGACCGCGGCCCGGGCAGCGAGCTCACGACGGTGGCCGTCGGGCCCTGCGTGGCCGGGCTCCCGCTGGCTCCGGCCGAGTGTGGGAAGGTCTGGACCGTGGCCACGGTGGCGGAGACGCCTCCGCCGAAGACGACGTCCTGCCCGCCGCTGACCGCCCCGGCGGCGTCGTGCAGGGGGCCACTCAAATTGCCGATCTGCCGCAACGCTCCGTTCGATGTGTCGAGGGTATAGATGCCGCTCGATGACGTGTTGTTGGAGGTCAATCCCCCCAGGATGTCCAACTGACTGCCCGCTCCCGGCAGGACCACGACCCGGCTGATCGGGGCGGCCAGCTGCCACGGAAGAAGGCCCGATTCCACCGCCGGGATCGACGTCTTCTTGGGGTGGTGAGTGACGGCCGAGAGGGCCTGCGCCTTCGGAGGGTGACTGGACGAGGAGAAGACGGTTCGATCGATGACGAGGCCGACCACGACGGCCGCCACAAGGAGCACGGCCACGGCGCGTGTGCGTCGAACCCGCGATGAAGCACGTCGTGTGTGCGACGCCGCCAAGTGTTGCGCCACGGACATCCCGGAACGCCGGCCACCATGATCAGGGCTCACGAAACGTCGGTGCTCTCAAGGGCGCGTGGTCGAGGTGGACGGGCGGGCAGTCAGTGGACAAGCGATGGTCGAACGGACATGGTGAAGAAGTCTCGCGACCACCACGGCTCGAAGTAGCGATCTGGAGTTCCTACCATATTCGCCAGGAGGTCGGTTCCGTTCGATCCGGCCGCCTGTCCCGTGGCCGTGGCCGGCGCGAATGTGGCGAAATCGACCCAGTCGGTGTTGATGTCGAGTTCCATGGCCCGCACCGCGCCGGCCCGGACCAGAACGGCCGCCAGATCGGTGATGTTCAGATCGGGGCCGGCCACGTACACGAGAGCCCCGGTCGCTGTTTCTCCGATCCCCGACCGCCAGACGTAGACCTGGTTGCCCAGCGTGAACCCCCATTTTGTGGTGTCGTTGGCATCGAGCCCGGGCACGGGCTGCCCGCCGTCGACCAGAAGGTTCACGTTCTGACGGACAGCGACCACGTTGGGTGTCATTGAGACGTCACGTCCCCATTCACCGATGGTGGCGGTGCCATCCCGGTCGATGACGAACGACGCCGCGCCCTGGCGGAGCGGAACCACCGTCTTGCCTTCTGTGTAATAGCCACCGTTCGAGTCACGCATCAGGAATCCGGAGTTGAAGGACGCCACCAAGGAGTCGGCCGCCTGCGGCAGGATCGGCGCCGTCAGGTGATAGGGGCCACCTCCGGGAATGGTGCTCCCCGAGTAGAGCGTCGCCCCGAGCAATTTGGTGTCCATCCACGCCACCGCGGTGACGACGCTCGTGTGCACGGTGTCGGGACGGAGATCCGTTTCGTAGACAGCGGGTATGCCGTCGACGAGCCGGCCGGCCGGACGCCATTGCCCCTCGCCCGGAACGGCGGGACTGGCGATCGGCTGGATCGGCGCCGGTGGCGTGAGGTGCGACGGAACGCGAGTGATCGCCTTCGGGTGGGTCCCTGTCGCTCGTGTGCGAGTGGGAATTGCCCCCTTCGGCGGCCGACCCCCCACCGGTGGGGCGTGGTGCGAATACCAGGTGTTCTCGGCCCAGGTCACCACGGACCGCCCGCCGTGGAGTCGGAACCACTCCGCCATCCGCGAGGCAACGCTCGTGCCCATGCTCGGATTGCCGAGTGCGGAGCCGATCGACCACCACACGGGGGTGAGAAGCACCACAACGAGAAGGAGGGCGCTGACGATCTTGTGCCGGCGAATGATGCCCTTGCCCGTGTCGGATCCAGAGGGCGGACGCGGGCCCTTGGTCACGGGACGTCGGGTGTCACTCGCGACCATCGGGCCAGGCTAGAGAATGCACCCTTACAAGAGTATGAACGGCCGCCAACCTTCGGTCCCCATCATCGATGACGGTTACCGAGGGCGCCAAGGTCCCTCTTCTTCGTGACTGCGGTCCGGCCCGTCTCCGTGAACGGTGGGAGCCGAGGGTCACCCTCCCACCGTGCCACGGATGAACCAGGCGGGACAACTTCGCTGGCGCTCCACGTGACCGGGAGGGAAGGCGAGCGCAGGAAGGTGCTCGCCCTGGACACTCCCGGACGGCGCGCCGGGCCGTCTCCCGGAGAGCTGCCCCCGTCCCGAGCGTGCCTGGTCACCGACCTAGTCCTCGGCGAAGAGACGGAATCGCGACAGGCGGTGGCCATTCGGCGCGGGTGCGGGCAACGAAGACGGATCCGCCACACTCGCTTCGTGTCCGAGCCGGGGAGCTTCCCGAACGCTGGCAGTGTGTGCTCGGCGAGATCCTCCATCGCGGGAACCGGCTCTGTGCCACGAGACCTCCATCCGGGCACCGCCGAGAGAGGCATCGCCGACGTGCCACCTCCCGCCGGTTGAACGGACGACGGAATCGGCGATGGCGAGGCCCAGACCGGCACCGCTGCCGTGATCGGTGGTTCGGTGGAACCGGTCGAAGAGTTGCGGACGCTCGTCGAGCGGGATACCCGGTCCACTGTCTTCCACGGCCAGGCTGACCTTGGCCCCATGGGTCTTCACGATGATCCGGACCGTTCCACCGGACCCTGCGTAACGACAGGCATTGTCCACCAGAACGCCGATGAGTCGATCGACCCACTCGGGAGGTGCGCTGATCCACGCCTGGGACCCTCCTTTTTGAATCACGGACAGGGCGGCTCCTTTTGCTTCGGCAAAGGCGGTGAATCTGTCGGCACAGATCTCGGCGATGGGAATCAGGTCGACAGGTTCGTTTCCCGGCGGAGGGGGCTCCGAGTCGAATCGCGCCAGCCACAAGAGATCCTCGACGAGATGCCGGAGGCGATCGCTCTCGCGCCGGACTCTCTCCAGGGTGTCTCGGTATTGAACGGCGTCTCGGGGCGAGCTGAGGGACAGGCCGACCTCCGCTTCGATGACGCTGAGAGGTGTCCGCAGTTCGTGCGACGCATCGGCTGTGAACTCGAGCTGACGTCGGCGGATCTCTTCAATGGGGCCGGAGGCCTTGAGCCCGATGACAAAAGTCCCCAGAAAGGTGGCGATGAGAACGATAGGACCGGCGATGATCTCGACGGTGAGAAGTACCTGTTCGACATGTTCCTGTTCGGCCAGGCTCTGGCCTCCGATGAGCCACCCGCCTTTCACCGCCTGCTCGTCCAACCGGAAAGAATGTCCGCTCAAGTCGAGCGTGACGGGCCGACCCCCTCGGATCCAGTTCGTGTCGGACAAGTTCGGTGCCCCGTCGCTCAGCTTCGTGACCCCCCCTGCGGCGGAGACCCGCCACAGAACGACGGGAGCTGAGTCGACGTCATTGTCGTCGTCCACCTCTCGATGAGTCGACAGCAAATTGCCGTGACGGCTGGCATCGGCCAGTCTCTCGGTGAGGTTGGCATCCACCTGGCGCACAAGATGTTGGGAATCGGCGACATCGAATCCCACGACGACGGCGATGTAGACAACGCCGATGAGAAGAGTGGCGACCGCCGCCACTCGAGCGGCGTGAACGAAGAACGGTCGTTTGGGCACACCGTGAATGTTCATATGGCCACGATCCGGTATCCGATCCCTCGGACCGTTTCGATGCGCACCTGTCCGCTGACGAGCTTGGCTCGGAGCCGGGCGAGGTGAACGTCGATGGTGTTCGAACCGAGAGCGTCCGCCTCCTCGGCCCAGACGTGGAGAGCGATCGACCGACGTTCGACGACACTCGGATACCTCCGCATCAAGATCTCCAGAATCGACATCTCAGTGCCGGTGAGCGCAGGACTGTTCGATCCGATATGGACCTGGCGGGTGGCCGGATCGAAGACGAGGGTGCCGACCGTCAATTGTGGTCCGTGCACGTCAGGGGCCCGGCGCTGGAGTGCACGGAGTCGGGCCAAGAGTTCGCCAAAGTCGAATGGCTTCACCAAATAGTCATCGGCACCCTCGTCGAGTCCGGTGACCCTGTCGGCTGCCGTGTCGCGGGCCGTAAGCATGAGAATCGGCACGGACGACCCCGAACGGCGAAGCTGCCGGATCACTTCGAGCCCCGACATCTTGGGCATACGCCAGTCCACCACGGCGACGTCGTATTCATATGTGTGGAGAAACGACATGGCCTTCTCGCCGTCGGGGACGGCGTCGACCACATAGCCGTTCTCGCGCAAGCCTCGCTCGATGACCGAACGCAGTGCCTCGTCATCTTCGGCCAGGAGCACCCTCACCCCCCACGGTCTAGTCGTCTGACCTGACGAGGGGATGAATTGACGTCTCACCGGACGTCCAGGCCGTAGCCTTCACGATTCCGTCATGGTTTTCGGCGCATCATGGGAGGAGCAATCGGCCCCGGAGCGGCGCGCCGACACTCACGACACGGGGACGGACATGCCCGCACATGGTGCCAGTCGTCATCGGCCCCCGGCCCGTGGCCGGCGGCCGGCATCAAGGGTCGTGTCGCCGCCACCGACCCCCAGCTCGTCGGTGCGAGCGAATTGGGCGTGGCTGGCACCGCCACCGCGTCCACTCTCATCCGCCGGGTGGGTGCTGGTCCCTTTGCGGGTCTTCCTCGGAATCACGTTCTGCTTCGCCGGACTCCAAAAGCTCGCCAATCCGGGATTCTTCGACGCCGCGAACCCCGTCTCGATCCAGTCGCAGCTGGCGGGAGCGGCTCGTCGGAGTCCCGTTCACGCCCTGATCGCACCCCTGGTCCACGTGGCCGTCCCGTTGGGCCTCCTCATCTCGTTGGGTGAGATCGCGGTGGGAGTGGGGGCACTCCTCGGGCTATGGACCAGGGTGGCCGCCGCCGGAGGGCTCGTCCTCTCCCTGATGCTCTTTCTCACCGTCAGCTTTCACTCGAGCCCGTACTACACGGGTTCGGACATCGTGTTCGTGTTCGGCTGGACCCCCTTGCTTCTGGCCGGCTCCGGTGGTGCGGTCTCCGTCGATGCCCTGATCGCCAACGGCGTCCGCAGACGAGCGGGACTGGATCCGGCCGCAGTCGTGCCCATCGCCTTCTCGACCGTGAGCGAGGTCTGTGGGTCATACGACAACGGCACCTGCAAAGCTCGGCGGGGAGCTCCCTGCGAACCGGCCCCGTGCCCGTTCCTGATCGGCCGTTCCGGGCCGGCCCCGCGTTCTGCCGAGTCCCAGATGGACAGGCGTACATTCGCAGCCCAGGGAACGGTGGCCGCCGCCGCTGCTCTGGTGGCGCTGCTGGGCGGCGGGTTGGCCGCCGGTGTCGGCCGCCTGCTCGGAGGCACAACTGCGAAGCGGGGGCCACGAGCGCTCGGTTCGACGACCAACGCGGCGCCGACGTCCACGGCGCCGCCCGCGACGCAGACGCCCCCCACCTCGGTGGCCGGTTCCGCAGTGACCTCGCCGTCGACAACGACGACTCGTCCGCGGCCCCCGGGAACGGCCATCGGTGCCGCTTCCCAGGTCCCCGTGGGAGGGGCCGGTTCGTTCAGCGATCCGAACTCGGGCGATCCCTCTCTGGTGATCCAGGCGCAAAAGGGATCATTCGTGGCATTCGATCTCGTGTGTCCCCATGCCGGATGCGTGGTCCAGTACGACACGGCGGCCAAGATTCTCGTCTGTCCCTGCCACGGGTCGCGATTCAACTCGACGACCGGTGCCGTCGAGCAGGGCCCGGCGGCCTCCGGGTTGCTCAAGATCAGGATCGCCGAAGGGAATGACGGACAGCTCTACGTGACCTGACCGGCGCCGCCGGCCGGCGACGTCTGGCCGCTCACCGCTGGGTATGGTGGCGTCGCTCCCTCTCATCGGATCCCGCCGTCGTCGTACGATGCTTCCGGAGCCTTCGCCGGGCCGAACCTGTTGTCGTGGGCCGATACCCTTGATGTCCCGTGGCCGTCCTCGTCGATCTCCAGGATGTGGCCGTTCGCCGGGTCGACAAGGTGTTGTTCCAAGGACTATCGCTCACTGTTTCTGACGGTGAGCGGATCGGCGTGGTGGGAATCAACGGGACGGGCAAGTCAACGCTTCTGAGGATCCTTGCCGGTGTCGAGCCGCCCCAAGAAGGCCATGTCCGACGCGGCCGCGGATCCCGGATGGGATTTCTCGAGCAGGAACCGGAGTTGCCTCCCGGCACGGTCCGAGCGACCGTGGGAAAGGGTTGGGAGGCCGAAGCCGCACTCGACCGTCTGGGCATGGGATCGTCGATCGACAGTCAGGTCACGGACCTCTCCGGGGGTCAGGCCAAGCGCGTGGCACTCGCCCGGGTCCTGGCACACCCGTCGGAGCTCCTGATCCTCGACGAGCCCACGAATCACCTGGATCTGGCCGCCGTCGCCTGGCTCGAACGCCGCTTGCTGGCCTTTCGCGGTGGACTTGTCCTGGTGACCCACGACAGGCACCTCCTCGACCGGCTGACGACCCGGATAATGGAGCTTGACCGCGGTCATGCGTACCTGCACGAGGGCGGTTATGGGTCCTACTTGGAAGCGAAGGCCGAACGCCAAGAGCTGGCGACGGCCGACGAAGCCACGCGACGCAACCTGGCCCGGCGGGAGTTGGCCTGGCTGCGCCGTGGAGCGCAAGCCCGGTCCCGCAAGCCGCAGGCGCGGATCAAGGCGGCCGTGCAGCTGATCGAGAACCAGCCCGACGGTGAACCTGGGGTGATGGCCGTCCAAGCCGAACACGACACGCCGCGCCTCGGCGATCTGGTGATCGAGTGCGTCGGAGTCGGTTTCCGCTACCGCGAGGGCCCGTTGGTTCTCTCGGACGTCGATCTGGTGCTCGGACGTCGTGAACGCCTGGGCATCGTCGGCGCCAACGGATCCGGGAAGTCGACCCTGGTCGACCTCCTGGCCGGCCGCCGCCGTCCGACATCCGGCACGATCACCGTCGGACCCACAGTGGTAACGGGCTATTACGACCAGCAGGCCTCGGTCATGAATAACGAGGCACGCGTCCAAGATCTTGTGGCTGGACCCCACCGCACCCCGGGTTCCCTGGCCGATGTCGGACTCATGAGGCGATTCGCGTTTTCCGGAGATCTGCCCTTCGCCCGCGTCGGCACCCTTTCGGGCGGGGAGCATCGTCGATTGCAGCTGCTCTTGGTCCTGGCCGGCCGCCCCAATGTCCTGTTTCTGGACGAACCCACCAACGACTTCGATCTCGACACCCTCCGCATCCTCGAGGACTTTCTCGACGGCTGGCCGGGAGCGCTGGTGGTTGTCAGCCATGACCGCACGTTTCTGGACCGCACCACCGAGCGTCTCGTGGCCCTGGAGTCAAACGGGAGAGTGGCGGCTGTTCCCGGTGGGGTGGCGGGCTGGATCGCCAGGAGCCAACTCGCTGACGTCCACGGTGGGGATCCCCCGCCCTCGGCGGCCAGAGCCAGAGCCGATCGCCGTCCTGGGCGTACCGCGGCAAACCGTCGACCACCCCCGGGGCGCCTCTTGCGAGAGGCGGAGAAGGAGGTCACACGTTTGACGCGACAGCGCGATGGACTCATCGAGTCTCTGGCCGAGGCGGCCGACCACGTCGAGATGAAGCGATTGGGCGATGACCTGGGTCAGGTCCAGGCCGCGCTCGAGAAGGCGGAAGACGCCTGGCTGACGCTGGCCGAAGAGGCTGAGTCCCGACCCTGAGTGTCTGAGAGTCGAGGAGAACCGATCGGATATCTTCATCGAATGCGGATTCTCGTGCTCGGTGCCGGCTTTGGGGGCTTGGAACTGTCGACGAGGTTGTCGGACGCGCTGGGTGAGGACGTCGAGACCGTCCTGATCGACAAGAGCGACGGCTTCATATTCGGGTTCTCAAAGCTCGATGTCATGTTTGGCCGATCTCTGCCGGAGACGGTCATCCATCCCTACCGCGATCTCGTCAAACCGGGAGTGCGTTTCGTTCAGGCCACGGTACGGACTATCGATCCCGTGGCCAGGCGGGTGGAGACCGATGAGGGTGCCTTTGATGCCGAGATCATGGTGGTGGCGTTGGGGGCGGATGTCGACCCGTCCGCCACCTCGGGTCTGATCGAGGCCGGCCACGAGTTCTACACCGTCTCCGGAGCATTCGGCTTGCGGGAGGTTCTGTCGAGGTTCGATGGTGGTCGGGTCATCGTCGGTGTGACCTCGACCCCCTTCAAGTGCCCCCCGGCCCCGAGTGAAGCCACCTTGCTGATCCACGACTACTTGACGGAACGGGGGGTTCGCCAAGACTCCTCCATTTCACTGGTCATGCCTCTGGGCGTTCCCGTTCCTCCTTCGCCGGCCGCCTCGGAAGCGCTGCTCTTGGCCTTCGCCGAGCGTGAGATCGGCTGGTTCCCTGAACGGTTGGTAGAGAGCCTCGATCCCTCCACGAAGACGGCGCTGCTGAGCGACGGGTCGGCCATGCCCTTTGACCTCTTCCTCGGAGTGCCGGTCCACAAGGTCCCCGCAGCGGTGGCCGACTCAGGACTGACCGTAGATGGCTGGATTCCCGTCGATCCGCTGACCCTGGAGACATCTTTCCCCGGTGTCTACGCCGTGGGTGATGTGACCAGTGTGGGAACTCCGAAGGCCGGCGTGTTTTCGGAGAGACAGGCTTCAGTGGTGGCCGAGCAGATCATCCAGCAGGTGCGTGGTGGCTCGGGAGCCCCGATCTACGACGGCCGAGGTGTGTGCTATCTCGAATTCGGCGGCGATCTCGTGGCTCGGGTGGACGTCACCTTCTTGAGCGGAAAGGCACCCGTCGGGGCCCTGGAGGGTCCGTCGCGTGCCATTGCCGCCGACAAAGGTGAGTTCGGCTCGAGTCGCATCCAGCGCTGGTTCGATCGCACCTGGACCGACGGCCGACCCTCCGACATCTGAGACGTGAGACACGCTGGCTGAGACTCATCGGGATCACGAGCCGTCCCCCACCCGTCTACCGGCGCCGTCCACGGTTCGGCGCTTCTCTTCTGTTCGACTGGGCAGGAGGGCCCTTTGGACGGCGCAACAATGCCTCGAATGCCACCGGACCGGGGCAGGCGGATGGCCTCCCCGACGGCGGGATTGACACGGCTAACGCTGTAAGCCAAGATAGCTAACAGCGTTAGCCGGACAGGGGCGGTGGAGAGGAGAAGGTCGTGGACGAAGTGACGCACTACCGGAAACCAGGACAGCTCACCAGAAGGCTCATGAATCCCTCTCTCATCCTCATGATGCGCCTCGGCGTCAGCGTCTGGGGGAGTCGGATACTCGAGGTTCGTGGTCGTCAGAGCGGCTTGCCCCGGCGGACGCCGGTGAACCTCCTCGATGTCGACGGTCGGCAGTACCTGGTCTCGCCCCGAGGAGAAGGCCAGTGGGTCAAGAACCTTCGGGCCGACGGGGGACGGCTTGCCCTTCTCCTCGGCCGTCGTCGTGACGAGCGCACGGCGCAGGAACTGCCCGACAGCGAGAAGCCGGCAATCCTGCGTGCCTACCTGCGAAAGTGGAAGATGGAGGTCGGCGTCTTCTTCGACGGTGTGACAGCCGACTCGCAGCAGTGTGACGTCGAGCGGATCGCCCCTCATCACCCGGTGTTCCTCTTGTCGGCCCGGCCTGACGGATGATGATGTCGACTGGGGGAGTGCGCCGAACCGTGTATGGCAGACGGTTCTTCGAGACCATGCGCCGACGACGCCCGACGTGAGCAGAGATAGCGAGTCGACGGGGGACACGCTTCTCGCAGACGAGGTGCCGCGTCCCCTGGCGCCACCGGTCCGGCCGCCGCGGGTCATCGAGAGTGTCGACGCCGCCCGACGGATCTTGGAGGACGAAGGTCCCGCCGCGCTCACCATGCGGCGACTGGCCGACGAACTGTCCATCAAGGCGCCGTCTCTTTACAAACATGTCTCGGGGAAGTCGGCTCTCGAGTCAGCCCTTATCGAGGACGCCATGTTCGACATCGGAGACGTGACCCATGCGGCACTGCACGCTTCGGCGGCCGATGACCGTCTCGAAAGCCTCCTGCGTGCCTACCGCACCCACTGCCTGGCCCATCCCAACTTGTACCGACTGGCCACCAACGGTGGCCTTCACCGCGAGAGCCTGCCCGAAGGTCTCGAGGAATGGGCCGGGAATCCCTGGTTCGTGGTCACAGGCGACCCGTCGTTGGCCCAGGCCCTTTGGTCTTTTGCCCACGGAATGGTCATCCTCGAGCTCGAGGATCGCTATCCGCCAGGATCGGATCTCGACCGGACATGGCGTGCCGGAGCGGCGGCCTTCACCGCCGTGGCCTCCGCAGGGTACTCGGGAACGAATGGTTAGGTCTGGACGAGCGGACGCCGGTGAGGGCGCCGGCGTCCGCGGGGGGCCTTCTCCACCCATCGACCAATCCGCCGAGAAAGACGGCGTCACTAAGCCAACTCAGCTGTCGCTTCAGGAAGGACGTGGTGGGAATGTCGTGAGGGACAGGCGGCACAGAGACTTCTTGGCAGCGAGATCTCTCTGATCGTCGGGGGTCTCCGGCCCCGCCCGGACCTCCGGCGAATTGTCGATCCTGATCAGCCGATGCAGAACTCGTTTCCCTCGGGATCGAGCATCACCGTCCAGCTTGTCCCGTTGCCTTCCCGATACTCGACTTTCGTGGCGCCGAGCCCCACCAGGCGTTCGATTTCTCTCTCGGGGTCATCCCTGGTGGCCAGATCGACGTGGATCCGGCTCTTGGCCACTTTCGGTTCGGGTACCAGGAAGAACAGGATCTGGCGGACACCACGTGAATCAGGAGCCCGCAGGGCAACGTAGTCGTCTCGTTCGATGACGGGCCGGTAACCGGTGACCGCCGACCAGAAGGTTGCCTGGCGCCTCGGGTCCGAGCAATCGAAAGTCACATTGAATACGAACGAAGCCATCAGCCTCGGAGCTTTTCGGCCATCGAGATCAGTTCGTCACCATAGTTCTCGAGCTTGGCTGGACCGATCCCACTGATGGCGAGCAAACCCACCTCGGTGGTGGGCAAAGTGGCGGCCACGAGCCAGAGGGTCTTGTCGTCGAAGACGACGAAGGCCGGCTTGCCGGCGGCCCGCTTCGTGCGCCAGGAGCGAAGCGCCTCCCGGGCTTCGTCGAAGCGTGGATGGACGAGAACGAACGGTTGACCGCCGCAGGCCACGGACGTCCCGAAGGGGATCACGGTGGTGGCGGGACCACCTCCGATGAGAGCGCGAACGCCCACGTCTTCGATGTCCACAACCTCGTGATCGTGACCCCCGTAGACGAAGCCGGTTCCCGTCGAGGCCATGAGGACCTCGGATTCGACAGTCGCTGCCGGTCGGCGTCCCGTCGTCCGGGATCGGACCTCGCGTGGTCGGGCAGCCGGCTCCTTGGTCAGCGTCGTCCGGGGCTCGGGCACGCCGGCGGTGTCGAGCTCGAGGACAAACGGCGACGGAGGCGATCCCGGGACGATCGACGCGCTCGTACGGCAACGGGTCAGAGCGACATGGAAGATCCGTCTCTCCTCCTCCAGGTCATCGGACAGCCGGTGAGGCAATAAGCCGTCGGTGGCGTGGTGCACCACCACGTGGGGCCACTCCCGGCCCTTCACGGCGTGGATCGACGCCAGGGTGACGCCGCCGACATCACCCGGCGCACTCAGCTGGTCCGACAACCACGCCGGAAAGCGACCGGGGTCACTTTCGAGCTCGGCCAGTTCTGTCAATGCGTCGAGATCGTCCCCGTGGGCGGAACCGGCACCGTGGCTCCACTGGTCGAGCGCCGTGGCACTGGCATCGAGACCGCCATCACCGATCTGTGATCGGAGCACGGCCAACACCTGATCGGTGGTTCCGTTATCGGCCGCCGACCGGACGAGCCCGATGTCATGGGCCAGGTCTCGTATCTTGTCCGACTCCCGGATGTTGTCCTTACCCTTGAGCCATTCCGACAGGTTCATCAGTCCGTCCACGGAGCTGTTCCGGCTCACCAGGTCGAGCAATGACGCGCTCATGCCCCGTTTGGGTCGTCGCGCCACCTCCCGGAGGGTGGCGCCGGGCAGGGCGGATCCGGGGCAGCCGGCCACCGTCAGCCAGGCCAGGGCGGCGCGCACGCCCCCCCTTTGGAGGAATCGCTCACTCACCCCGCCGTCGACGGCCACTCCGCGGCTGCGCAGCAGGACCTGCACGGGTGCCAAAGACGCATTCACCCGGGCCAGCACGGCCACGTCGGCGGGGGAGGCGCCCTCGTGAAGAAGCTCCTGCACCCGTCGCCCCGTGCGGGAAGCCGGCCCGCCGGACCCTTCCACCACGGACAGGCCGTCGCCTCCTGGTCCACGGCCCTCCGCCTCCCGGGGGGCCCGGATCACCTTGGCCACCCGCACGGCATTGCGGCTGAGCAGGTTGGACGCGGCGGTGACCACCGACGTCGGACAGCGGTAGTTCACCTCCAGGGACCGTAGGTCCGACCCCGGGAACCACTGGCCGAAGTCGACCAGCCACCTCGGCGTGGCGCCGGCGTAGCCGTAGATCGTCTGGTCGTCATCACCGACGGCGAAAACCGCCCCCGCCGGTCCGGTCAGCAACCGGATGAGCAACATATGCGCGGGAGTCAGGTCTTGAAATTCATCGACCAGCAGTACCCGGGCGAAACGCTGCATCCGGAGGCGGAAGGCCGGATCGGCCAGCAACCGTTCGATAGCCCCCGTCACCTGCTCGTCGAAGTCGACGACACCCCGGTCGGCCAGCTGGGCCCGATAGAGCCGCGCCACCCGTTCGAGATCGGAGACGTCGGGGAGCTCGCCTTCCACCGTGGCCGGCGCCGCCAGCCCGAGTCGGACCCGCCCGAGCGCCTCGATCCACGGCGCCACCGGATCGGTCTCGGCCCGCTTCGGAAAGGTGATCAGACCGCCCAGCATCCGGCGGATCTCGATCTCGTCGATCGTCGAGCTCCGCCCGCACAAGCGCAGCCCGAGAGCATTGAGAGTCCGTACCCGCACAGCCGGGACGTCGCCGAGCCGCCCCCGCATCTCGTCGGCGGCCCGCACGTTATAGGCCACCAGGGCGATGGCGTCGGACGGCAGACCCCATCCATGGCGCAGCAGTCGAGCCCGCTCGGTCAGAACCCTCGTCTTGCCCGATCCCGCCGGAGCGATGATCCGGGCGCCGGCGCCGGGGGCGGCCACGGCGCCGAGCTGATCTCGGGCCAGGGCGACTCCGACGGGATCGTTCGAGCCCAGGGGCCGCAGCAGTCCGTGCTCGAGCGAGATCCGGTGGACCACGGCCACACCCAGGCGACCGCTCAGGTCGATGTCCAGAGGTCCACCGTCGCAGACGGCCGCGCTGCCGTCGGGGAGGATGACGTCGGCCACGTCTGCTTCCGCCGCCGGTACGGCCCCCAGTCCGCAGGCCACGTCGCCCCACCGCCATCGGCCGGGGGTGGTCGCTACCCGCCCGTCGACCGCATTGGCCCAGACGGCATGGTGCAGCCGCTCGCCCACGAGATCCAGATCGACCGCCCATTGCCAGGGTTGGCGGTCGGTCACCATTTCGGTGGGCGGCACCTCGGGATCGTCGAGACCGAGGCCCGGCGTCAGCTCGATGACGACCGAACGTCTGTCGCGCCATGCCGCCCCGAGTTCGTCCGCCGCCTCGGGATCCACGGCCCCCACCCGAATCCGCGGACAGGAACTCCACGGGCCGAGGGCCTTGCCGTTCGGCCCCACGACCAGGGACCGGCCGAGAGGACGGGGATCGGGCACCCGGGCATCTTGGCCCATGGCTATGACAGACGATGCTTTTTACCCACTTGTCGAATCCCCTCGGGCGCGGGATCTGTCTGGCCCGAGGTTCTCACACCGTCCGCAGCGCCTCCGAGGGCGAGAGCCGTGAGGCCCGCCTGGCCGGATAGAGCCCGGCCAGAGCTCCCACGATTACGGCTACGGCCACGGCACCGAGAAGGACGGGCACCGACACGACGGTGTTCCAGTGATGGCCGCCTCGGCCACGAACTGCCCCCCGATGTGGGTGCGCCTGGCCCCGAGCGCCCTTCGCACCCCGATTTCGCCGCGTCGTTCCAGTCTCGAAGCTCTTCGCCCTGGCAGGGGACAAGAGCAACGGCCCCCCCGGCGCCTGGGTGATCTCCAGCAGCATCGTCGGCCCCCACGGCCACTCCTTCGGCCGAGAGTTTTCGCTCAGCGACATCCCGCTCGCCTGCCGCAACGGATTTCTGGGCACGAAGGGTGGACCGAACTGCCTGGCCTCTCACGGCTTCCACCAATTGGTCATCTTTCAGCCGACCAACCGCTTCTGGCCCTTCCAGGGAATCGAGTCGGCCGTCTTCGTCGTCCTCGCCGCCGCCCTCCTGGCCATGGTTTACCGCACCGTGCTCCGCCGGGACGCGTGAACGGCCCAGTCGGCCGTCGACGGGTTCCGGGGCATCAGGCGGGTGCCGGCCGCCACCAGAGCCGATCCCATGGCGCGTCGAAGATGGTGGACGGGGGCCCGCCTCCTGGACCCGGGAGACGGAGAACCGTCTCCCGGGCTATCTCGGAAGTGCCGCTCACGAAGAAGCGCCCGGTCGCGGAGAAGTTCCGTCCGGCGCTGGCGAGCGAGCGCGTTGATCAGTTCTGGATGCATAGTTACTCCTGGTCGTAGGCAGAGACCCGTTCGGGTTCTGGGTGAAAAATGGCCGTCAGGCCATGAAGCCAGGCGGGCGGGCGGGCCGCCACACCGAGCAATTCGTGCGATTACCGCGGTCGGCCAAACGCCCCGGGGGAGATGCCCGGTCAGTTCAGCGCAAGGGCTGACCCTCGACTCAACGGATCAGAAGATCAGGCTCGCTGAGCGGCACTGGCGAACGGGGCGGCGGCCGTCGTCACTTCCATCATGGTTTCGATTGTCACGCGGCACCTCCTTCATCGTTCACCTGTCTGTTGTAAGGATAGTCAGTGGCGCGCCGTCTGGCCAGACATTCGGCGGTGCCGTGCCGATTGCCGAGGAGAGCCACTCATGACGATCTCATTCGATGCCGGACCGGTCGCCGGCTACGCCTGGCCCCAGTCGCTCGAGCCCGGTCAAAGTTTCGCGCTCCACCTGTCGAGCGCATCCGGCCCCCTCGATGTCGAGATCGCCCGGATCGGACGGCAGCGGGATGTGGTCTGGCAACGGCGGGGCCTGCCCGTCGCGAACCATCCCTACCCGGCGTCGGTGACGAACGACGGCTGCGACTGGCCGCCGGCGGCCACGCTGGAGGTGGGGGACTGGGACAGCGGCTACTACGAGATCGGCCTGTCCGATGCCACCGGCGTGCACACCGGTGCCGCCTTCGTCGTCGTCCGCGCCGCCCCCGCCCGCCGCCGCCGAATCCTCATGGCCCTGGGGACCAACACCTGGAACGCCTACAACGACGTCCACAACGGCCGGAACCTCTATACCGGTGCCGTCGAGGTCTCCTTCGCCCGTCCGGCGGCGCCCGGCTATCTCCGCAAGCCGCCAGGACTCGGCCGGCGGGTCACGGCCGTCTACACCCCGGACCCCGCCCGCGCCGCCCACCGGGGTTACAAGACGGTGAACGGTTTGTCCGACTGGTGCGGCTCGGCCGGATGGCCCAACTGGGAGCACCCTTTCGTCGTCTGGGCCGAGAGCAACGGCTACCGGTTCGACTACGCCGTCAATGCCGACCTCGAAGACCCGGCGAACCTGGCCGACTATGCGCTTCTTCTCTCGATCGGCCACGACGAGTACTGGTCGATGCCCATGCGCGACACGGTGGAGGCCTTCATCGGACGAGGGGGAAATGTCGCCTTCCTCACCGGCAACACCGCCTTCTGGCAGGTCCGTCTGGAGGACGGTGGAAGGAAGATGGTCGGCTACAAGGGCCGGTTCGAGAGGGACCCCCTCTACGGCACCGACCGCCGGCACGAGGTGACCACGCTCTGGTCCGACCCCATCTTGGAACGTCCGGAGAACGCCATGACCGGCGTCAGCTTCACCCGAGGTGGCTACCATCACATCGGCCTGAAGGCGAAAGAAGGTGCCGGAGGCTACACAGTTCACCGTCCCGGCCACTGGCTCTTCGAGGGCACCGGCCTCGAGTACGGCGACCTCCTCGGCTCCGCCTCGACCGTCGTCGGCTACGAATGCGACGGCTGCGACTTCACCTACCGCGACGGCCTGCCCTATCCGACGGGATCGGACGGCACACCGGAGAGTTTCGTCATCCTGGCCACGGCACCCGCGGCGCCCTTCGATCGGCGGACGTCGGTCCGCCCTGTTCCGGACCACCTCCCCTCCGAGCTCGAGTACGTGGCCGGCCGGCTCCTCGGCTCGAGCGACCCGGACGCCTGCGAGCGCCTGGCCTACGGACACGCCGTCCTCGGCACCTACAGGCGCGGGGGGACGGTGGTCACCAGTGGTTGCACCGACTGGGTCCACGGCCTCGACGGCCGGTCACCGGCTGTCGAGACGATCACCCGGACCATCCTCGATCGCCTCGGATAGATAGCCTGGCGCCCATGGATCGAAACGGGGGGGACCGCCTGGCCACGGACGCCGCCTGGCGGGCCCGGGCCGCCAAGGTCATCCCCGGCGGTCTCTACGGCCATCAGAACGTGGCCGCCTTGCCGCCGGGCTATCCCCAGTTCATGAGCCACGGCCTCGGTTCCCATGTCTGGGACGTCGACGGCAACGAGTACATCGACCTGATGTGCAGCTACGGCCCCGTCCTGCTCGGCCACCGCCACCCTCGGGTGGACGAAGCCGCCGCCCGCCAGGCGGCCGAGGCCGACTGCCAGAACGGTCCATCGCCGCGGATGGTGGAACTGGCCGAGACCCTGACGGCCACCGTCCACCACGCCGACTGGGCCATCTTCTCCAAGAACGGCACCGACGCCACCACCCAGTGCGTCACCATCGCCCGGGCCGCCACCGGCAAGCGCAAGATCCTGGTGGCCTCCGGCGCCTATCACGGGGCGGCGCCCTGGTGCACCCCGGGACCGGCCGGCGTCCTGGCCGAGGACCGGGCCCATCTCCTCGAGTACCGCTACAACGACCTGGCCTCGGTGGCGGCGGCGGTGGCGGCGGCCGGGGACGACGTGGCCGGGATCGTGGTCAGTCCCATCCGCCACGACATCGGTATCGACCTGGAACTGCCCGATCCCGCCTTCGCCACCGGGCTCCGCGTCCTGTGCGACCGCATCGGGGCGGTCCTCATCCTCGACGACGTCCGTTGCGGCTTCCGCCTCCATCACGGCAGCTCCTGGGAGCCGGTCGGCGTCGACCCCGACTTGAGCGCCTGGAGCAAGGCCATCGCCAACGGCTACGCCCTCGGAGCCGTCCTCGGCCGGCAGTCCCTGGCCGGCGCCGTTCGCAAGATCTACACGACCGGCTCCTTCTGGTTCGCCGCCGTTTCCATGGCGGCGTCGCTCGCCACCATGCAGGTTCTCGAAGAAGAGGACACCGTGGGCATGACGGTCAAGATCGGCACCATGCTCCGCGAGGGTCTGGCGGAACAGGCTTCGGCCCGCCAACTCGAGGTCTCTCTCTCCGGACCGGTCCAGATGCCCTTCATGACCTTCGCCGACGACGACCCCACCTTCGCCATGGCCAACACCTTCTCCCGCCACTGCATTCTGGGCGGTGTCTACCTCCACCCCCGTCACAACTGGTTCGTCTCGGGGGCCATGGACGAGGACGACCTCGATCTGGTCCTGGCCGTCACCGACGCGGCCTTCGACCAGCTGGCGGCTACCACCTGAGCCTCTCCCCGGGCGGGAAAACCCTGGTGGCAAGGGGTGGGGGCGGGCCAGGTTGTCCGGCGCCCCCCTCCACCGGCTATGACAGGCACTCCGCTCGCCGGACGGACCCGTCACCAGGCGTTCACAACGCCGAAACCCTCACGTCACAGAGGCCTGAGATGGTGGGCGGAGTCGCGCTCGCCGGTGACCCCGTCAGATCGCGACATCGCAGAGGCGACCCACAGGAACCGGAGGACCCCGTCCCATGAGCTACCAGGCCGAATACATCTGGATCGACGGCACCGAGCCGTCACCGCTGCTTCGGAGCAAGACCCGCATCGTCGCCGACGGGAAGGAGCCGGGCATCTGGGGCTTCGACGGCTCCAGCACCAACCAGGCCATGGGCCACGATTCGGACTGCGTCCTACAGCCCGTCTTCGTCTGCCCCGATCCTCTGCGTGCCCCCGGGGACAAGTTGGTCATGTGCGAAGTCCTGCTCACCGACTTCACCCCCCATCCCACCAACACACGGGCCGGCCTGGCCGCAGTGGCCGAGAAGTACGCCGACCAGGAACCCGTCTTCGGCATCGAGCAGGAGTACACCTTCCTCCAGGACAGCCGCCCCATGGGCTGGCCGATCAAGGGCTACCCCGCTCCCCAGGGCCCGTACTACTGCGGAGTGGGAGGAGACAAGATGCCCGGTCGCGACATCGTGGAGCGCCACACGGTGGCCTGCATGGATGCCGGTCTCGGCATCGAGGGCACCAACGCCGAGGTCATGATGGGCCAGTGGGAGTTCCAGGTCGGCGTCCTGGCGCCGCTCGACGTGGCCGACCAACTCTGGGTGGCCCGCTGGCTGCTCTTCCGGATCGCCGAGGATTTCGGTGTCTTCGCCACCCTGGAGCCGAAGCCGGTCATGGGTGACTGGAACGGCGCCGGGGCTCACACCAACTTCTCCACCAAGGCCATGCGTGAGGAGGGTGGCTGGGACGCCATCATCGCCGGCTGCGAGGCGCTGGGGAAGAACGTCGATGAGCACGTGACCAATTACGGCATCGGCATCGCCGATCGGCTCACCGGCGCCCACGAGACGGCCCACTTCTCGCAGTTCAGCTACGGCACGTCGGACCGTGGCGCCTCCATCCGCATTCCCTGGGCCGTGGCCCAGGACAAGAAGGGCTGGCTCGAGGACCGCCGACCGAACGCCAACATGGATCCCTACACGGTCTGCCGCCTCATGGTCAGCACCGTCTGCGGCGACGCGGCGGGCGACACCATCTGACGCCGGGCTTTCTGACCGGAGGCCCGCACCGGACGGGCTCCGCTGTTCTCGACCAGTTCTGTCTCGTGGAGAGAGAGACGAGTTCTCTCTCGTGGAGAACAGTGGCGCCCGCCGGGATCAGCCGCTCGGTAACAGCTGATCGCGCCGCAACCCTTCGAGCAGTTCTTCATAGGGTCCCAGAAGAGGTCCCCGGATGTCACGGCGTGGTCGCGGCCCGGCCAACAGGCCACCTCGCCGCTCTCGCCCGAGGTCACCGCCGCCGTCGGCCCGCCAGGTGCCGCGTTCGATCACCTCCGGCGTCCGCAGGTCACCGGTGCTGGCGCCAACCCCGCTCGAAGGGCAGTCGCCAGGTCCGCGGGGCGATCAGGTCGGCGATGGCCCGCGGCCCCCACGAACCGACCCGGTAGAGCTGGACGTCGGGGGGATTCTCGAGCAACGGCGTCGACAGCTCCCACAACCGTTCGATCCCCTCGGCGTTGGTGAAGAGGGTCTGGTCCCCGCTCATGGCGTCGTGGATCAGTCGTTCGTAGGCCTCGAGGACGCCGTCGGCGTGATCGGTCTCGTGCAGGGCGAACTGCAGGCTCAACTTGTCCAGCTTCATGCCCGGTCCGGGCTGCTTGCCGTAGAAGGAAAGCGAAAGCTTGGACGCGTCGGCCAGGTCGAAGGTCAGGTGGTCGGGCCCCTGAGCGCCCACCCCCGAGCCCGGGGGGAACATCGACTTCGGCGGCTCCCGGAAGGCGATGGAGACGATCCGTGCCCCTTCGGCCATCTGCTTGCCCGTCCGCAGGTAGAAAGGGACACCGGCCCACCGCCAGTTGTCGATCTCGCAGCGCAGAGCGACGAAGGTCTCGGTGTTGGAACCGTCGGACACTCCATCGCTCCAGCAGTAGCCCTCGTACTGGCCCCGGACGACCTGGCTGGTGTCGATGGGCTGCATCGACCGGAAGACCTTGTTCTTCTCCTCATTGATGGCCCGGGGCTCGAGGGCGGTGGGCGGCTCCATGGCCACGAAGGCCAGGATCTGGAAGAGGTGCGTCACCACCATGTCCCGGAACGCCCCCGTCTGCTCGTAGAAGGCGGCTCGCGATCCGACCGACAATGTCTCGGGCACGTCGATCTGGATGTGATCGATGTGCTCGCGGTTCCAGATGGGCTCGAACAGTCCGTTGGCGAACCGGAAGGCCAGGATGTTCTGGGCCGCTTCCTTGCCCAGGAAGTGGTCGATCCGGAAGACCTGGTGGTCGTCGAACACCTCCTGGACGACGGAGTTCAGACGCCGGGCCGAGGGGAGGTCGGTGCCGAAGGGCTTTTCCATGATGATCCGCGACCGATCCGTCAGGCCGGCCCGGCCGAGCGTCGCCACCACCTCGTCGGCGGCCTGCGGGGGGATGCTCAGATAGTGCAGGCGCCGCGGTTCACCGCTCAACGTGGCCTCGGCCCGCTCGACGGCACCGGCCAGGGCCGTGGCCCCTCCCGATCCGGATACGAAGCTGATCCGCTCCCGGAAACGGTGCCAATGCTCGTCGGTCACCTCGCCGCGGGCGAACTCGTCGCAGGCGGCACGAGCCAGCTTCTGGTACTGCTGATCGTCGAGCTCGTCGAGCGACGTGGCCACGATCCGGCACTCGGGAAGGAGCCCGGCGCGCGAGAGATGGAAGAGCCCGGGCAGCAGCTTGCGCCGGGCCAGGTCCCCGGTTCCGCCGAACAGGACCACCACGTGGGGAGGCAGCGGTGGGTGGTCGTGGTTCGCCGGTCCGGACGAGGGCCGGTGGGCGGGCCACTCCTCGGTCGGACCCATGCCCGGGCGGTCTCCCAGATCGTAGGCCGCCGTCACGCCGTTTCGCTCCGGTCTCGTACGGAGGTTGCCATCGGTCGGTTCCATGATCTCCCCGGCTCAGATTCCGCCGACGGGCGCGGACAGCTGTCCCATCGCCTGTTGACGCTACGGATTCTTCATTTCCACAAGATTGCGGCTGTGAATGCATCGTGTGAACGGGGCCAGAGCTTGAACGAAATGGCGGCCGAGCCTCGCTCCGAGGCGGCCAGCCAGCACATAGGCACGGCCAGGTGCTCAGATGGCGCCCGTGCCCGAGGCCGACGCCCGTGCCGGCGCCGCCGGCCCCGACGCCCGTGCCGGCGCCGCCGGCCCCCACGCCCCCGCGGACGGCCCGACGCTGGCCTACATCCCCGCCCTCGACGGGATCAGGGGGCTGGCCATGGTGGTGATCATGGGCTACCACGGCGGCGTCTTCTTCCAGAGTGGCGGCTTCTATTCCCTGGACACCTTCTTCGCCCTCTCCGGCTTCCTCATCACCTCGCTGCTCGTCGCCGAATGGCAACGGAACTCGTCCGTGGGCCTCCGGCTCTTCTGGGCCCGCCGCGCCCGCCGGTTGCTTCCCGGCCTCGTGGTCATGCTTCTCGGGGTGTCGCTCTACGCCGCCTTCCTCGTCCCGGCCGGGACCTACCCCGATCTCCGGGCGGACGGGCTCTCGTCACTCTTCTATTTCGCCAACTGGCACTTCATCGCCAGCGGGTCGAATTACTTCGACAAGACGGGTCTGGCTTCTCCGCTTCTGCACATGTGGTCCTTGGCGGTCGAAGAGCAGTTCTATCTGCTCTGGCCCCTGGTCGTCCTCGGGATCCTGAAGGCGGGTAGGAGCCTGCGAGTCCTGCTGGTGGCCTGCACCGCCGGGGCGTTGGCGTCGGCGCTCGAGATGGCCCTGCTCTACAACCCGTCGGACGTCAACCGCCTCTACTACGGCACCGACACCCGGGCCCAGTCCCTCCTGGTCGGCTCGGCGCTGGCCGTCGCCCTGGCTCTCTGGGCCGAGCGCCGCCGTCGGCTCGGGGCTGCGTCGCTCACCGTGACGGCCCGGGGATGGGGCGGCGATCCGGCGTGGGCGGCGGCGACACCGTCGGGACGACGAGTGCTCCTGAGCCTCGGCCTGCTGGGTGTGGCCGGCTCCGCCGCCCTGTGGATCCTGGTCTCGTCCAACGACGCCTTCGCCTACCGCGGCGGCTTCCTTCTCGCCGCGCTGTCGACCGCCCTCCTTCTCGTCAGTGTCGTCTGCGCCCAGCGCTCGGTCCTGGCCCGAGGCCTCTCGCTGGCGCCGGTCCGCTACCTCGGCCGCATCTCCTACGGGATGTACCTCTGGCACTGGCCCTTGTTCCTCTACATCGACGGCGCCCGGACGGGACTCACCGGCGACGCCCTGTTCGGCCTACGCGCCCTGGCCACGATCGCCGTGGCCACCGTGTCGTTCTACGCGGTCGAACGCCCGGTCCGCCAAGGCCGGTTCCGGCGCGGCCGGCGGCCCTGGCTGGTGGCGCCGGCGGCGGTGGCGGCCACAGCGGCGGCCCTGCTCGCCTCGACCGTCGTCCCTGCCGTGGCCCTGGCGTCGAACGGACCGGCCAAGGTGGCCCCCACCCCGGCCCGACAGGAGCAAGGGAAAGCTCCCCCCCTGCCGGTTCTCATCGTGGGCGACTCGACGGCGCTCACCGTGGCCATCGGCCTCGACGGCAGCGCCCCCGCCTACGGCGTCAGCTCCCACGATGGGGGCATCCTCGGTTGCGGTGTGACCAGCGGTGCCGAGTACCAGCTGAAGGGGGTGGACGCCCCCATGGCCTCCCAGTGCACGGGGAGCGTCTCGACCGAGCAATGGCCCCAGGTCTGGCGCGGCTTCATCGCCCGATGGCATCCCCGGGTGGTGATGATCCTGGCCGGACGATGGGAGGTGTCGAACCGCACCTACCGGGGCCGCTGGACCGACATCCTCGATCCCCTCTACGCCGCCTATGTGAAGCAACAGCTCGAACATGGCGTCGCCGTGGCCGGTTCGTCGGGCGCCCACGTCGTGCTCATGACCGCGCCTTGTTACGACAGTGGCGAACAGCCGGACGGCCGGGCCTGGCCCGAGGACTCCCGCCAGCGTCTGTCGGTCTATAACGCTCTGGTCCGCCAGGTGGCGGCCCGGTCGCCGAACACCGCGGTGCTCGATTTCAACGCCATGGCCTGTCCCGGAGGCCGCTACGACCAGTACTTCGGTTCTACCCAGGTCCGGCTGGCCGACGGTGTCCATTTCGCCTTCGACGGTGGGGCCGCCTTCGCCTCCAGGATCTGGCCCGCCATCGTCGCCCTCGACCGTGGCCCCCGAGCCGCACCCGCCGCCGGATGACCGGCCGGCCCGGGACTACGGTCGGAGCGCCTCGTGAGCTCGGTGTGTTCGGCGCCCTGGGCGGTCAACGAGGATCGGGGCGGTCGAGGTTCCAGTGGCGCCCGACCGAGGTGATCCATTGACCAGAGGAGTCCGGGGTCATCGTGAAGCGGCTGATCATGCGCTGGCCGCCTTCGTGATCACCGTAGAGCAGGTCGATGGTCAGATGCCGCGACCCGTTGATGGCGTCGCCGGCCATGGCGAACTGGCGGTCGCCGGTGTCCCGGAACGTTCCCTGCCAGAAACCGAGGTCGCCGGCCGGGACATAGATGTCGCGCCGCAGCCTCCGGAAATCGTCGGGATCACTGTGGGTCTGATCGCCGACCTGCCGGTCGACGTGGAGATCCCAACGGTCGAGGACGGCCAACCCGCTTCCGACGTTCTTCAGAGCGATGGCCAGGTACACCGCCTCGTCGGTGACCTCGGCCCCGGCCCGCCCTCCGGGCACGCGCACCCAATGATCGTCCTGGAAGCCGACCTTCTCGGGGGGATCCTCGAGACGCGAGGGGACGAGGACAGGCCGGATCCCGGCCAGCAGGCCCCCCTACGCGGCCCGGGCGGAGCGGTTGGCCGAGCGACGGCGGCGAAAGTGGCTCCGGCCAGAACCAATGTGCCCAGCGCCGTCCCGAGCGAGGCGGCGATATCCCAATCGTCCGTCGCGTGGCTCCTCTGTCCAGCGGCGATTCTACGGATGCCGGCCCACGGATCACCTCGCAGCGGTAGCTAAGCTTCTCGGCCGTGGAGGCCAACACCATCGACGGACCGGACCCCGTGGACCGGCGTGTCCTCGTCCGTTACCGGGTGATGGCCTACACGACCGCCGTGCTTCTCATCGTGCTCGTCTTTGCCGGCATCCCCCTGCAGGTGTGGGCCCATCAATCGGCGGTGGCCCGGATCGTGGGGACGCTCCACGGCTATCTCTATCTCGTCTACCTGGTGGTGGCTTTCGACCTGACCCGGAAGATGCACATCCGGCTGGGCTGGATGCTTCTTGTCCTTCTGGCCGGAACCGTTCCCTTCTGCGCCTTCGTGGCCGAGCGGAAGTTGACCAAGCTGTACGAGCGGTCGGTACCGCCCGCCCCCGCCCCACTGGCATCGGTCCCGGTGGATGTCGACGGCCCTCTGACCGGCGACCCGTCGGGGCGGTGACGGCGGATACCCTGCTCGGGGCCGTGACCGGGCGCTGGTCGAATCGCCGGGCGCTGGTACTCCACGCCGTGTTGGCCGTATGGATCCCCGGTTGCGCGCTGGCGTGCTGGTGGCAGGTGACGGTGGCGCTTTCGGGTGACGAATTGGGGTGGGTCTACACCGTTATGTGGCCCTGTTTCGCCGTCTTCGGCACCGTGATGTGGTGGAACCTGATTCACGATGATCCCGACACCGTCGGTGCCCGCGGACTGAAGCGGCTCCAAGAAGCGGGAACGCCCCCGACCCCGGAGGTGAGAGCGGTGAGCGACCATGTGATCGCCCGGGCCGAGGCCGAGGACGACGAGTTGGCCGCCTACAACGCCTACCTGGCCGAACTCGGTCGGGGGACCCGCACGAAAACGTGGCGTCAGCCCTAGACGGCGGCCCCGGCATCTCTTTCGGTACCATGCCAGGGTCACGAGCTGACCTGAGGGGAAGGGTCGGCTGGCCCCGGCTCGCGGCGGAAGGATCCGATTCTTTCGACGCGACCGGGAGGCAGACGCGACCGGGAGGCAGACGCGACCGGGAGGTAGACGCGACCGGGAGGTAGACGCGACCGGGAGGTAGACGCGACCGGGAGGCAGACGCGACCGGGAGGTAGACGCGACCGGGAGGTAATAGTGACGACAACGCTCCGGCCTCTTGCCGAGCTGCCGAAGGCCCATCTCCACGTCCATCTCGAAGGGGCCATGCGTCCGAGCACGCTCTTCGAGTTGTGTGCCCGGCAGGGCGACCCCGCGCCCACCATCGGTACCAGTTACAGCGACTTCGCCGATTTTCAGAAGCTCTATGTCACCGCCCGCGGCGCCATCCGACACGGCGACGATCTCGTCCGCCTGGTCGGTGAAGTGGTGGAAGACGCGGCATCCGACGGCGCTGTCTGGATCGAGCCCGCCATCCATCTCCCCGGCCATCGGCCTCTCGGCTCCGAGATCGCCGTTCTCGAGATGCTGCTGGACGCCGGGCACCGAGCCTCGCGGTCCACCGGCGTCGGGGTGGGTTGGCTGATCGCCACCGATCGGACATTGCCGGCCGAACTGGCCATCGAACAAGCCACACTGGCCGCCCGTTACGCCGGGGAGGGAGTGGTCTCATTCGGACTGGCCAACGACGAAGCGGCCTGCCCGCCCGAGGTTTTCGCCCCGGCCTTCGCCATCGCCCGCCACGCGGGAATCATCAGTGCCCCGCACGCCGGGGAGCACGGAGGTCCCGATTCCGTCAGAGGGGCGCTTGACGCCCTCGGAGCCGATCGGGTCCAGCACGGCGTCCGCTCGGTGGAGGACGACGATCTGGTGGGCCGACTGGTCGACGACCAGGTCTGCCTCGATGTCTGCCCCACCTCCAACGTCTCGCTTTCGGTGGTGCCGGGACTGCACGCCCATCCTCTGCCCGAACTCCTCGACGCCGGTGTCGCCTGCAGCATCAACGCCGACGACCCCTTGCTCTTCGGCGTGGGCCTTCTCGACGAGTACGCGGTCTGTCGTGAGCAACTGGGCTTGGACGACGACGCCCTGGCCGCCTGCGCCCGATCCTCCGTCCGGCACAGTGGCGCACCGGCCGACGTGAAGACCCGAGCCCTGCAGGGGATCGACGACTGGCTGCGGGGCTAGTGCCCCATCGCCACCGGCGTCTTCCGGCGCCGGCGGCGGTCAGAGCCGGGCCAGGAGCCGCTCGACGCTCGCTCCCACTTGGCGGCGACCGGATCCTCGGCATTGGCCACCACCATGGCCGCTTCGTTCAGCGCGGGGGAATTTTAATGCGGGTAGCCCGCATGTACGTGATAGCAGAGCCGGCGTTGCGACAAGGAGAGAACGATGACACTTTCCGTACCGGGGTCATGGTGGGCCTCATCGGGGAGCGTGAAGCCTTCGGCGATCTGATCGGCCCCCTCGACGACCGGGCCTGGGCCACCGCGACGCGTTGTGAGATGGTCGGTGGCCGACGTCTCCGCCCCCGTGATCGGTTCCATGGCCGACGTGGTGAACGGTCGGCTCGAGGGCCTCGGATCCCCCGAGGTCACGGCCCGGGAGGTGGCCGAGCGCCGGGGGTGCCGGCCGGCCGCACTCGCCGCCGAGCGGGCCGAGATCACCAAGCTCACCTCCGATCTCGGAGCGGCCTTCGACGCCGCCGTCGGGGCCGGCCCGGGGCCGGGCGGCTACGAGGGGTCGCTCGGCGAGGGTGTCGAGGCTCTGTGGTAGGACGCCTTTCTCCACGCCGACGACATCCGCGCCGCCCTGGGTCGCCGGTCGGAACCGGGACCCGGCGCCCGGGCGAGCGTCGTGCACCTGGCCATGATGCTCGACAAGCGGGGTTGGGGACCGGCATCGCTCACCTTCGACGCAATGGAGGCGGTGAGCCTCGGGTCCGGTGGTCCGGCCCTGTCCGGTGACCCCATGCCCTTCGTGTGGGCGGCGACGGGCCGTGGTGACCGGGAGGCCCTGGGTTCCGACCCGTCGGTCAATATCGACGGCTAAACCCACGCCCCGTGGTTGCCATCGGGGCGACCCGAGCACCGAGCGTGCTGTCGCTACAGGACGCCGCCCAGTGTGTCGATAGTCCTGCTCATGGGCGAAAAACGTCACCCGCGCCACACCGAGAACTGGAAGGATGGGGCGCGATGAGCGACTTCCTCACCAGCCAGGTCGCCGAAGCCTTCGAAGCTGTCTCGGAGGACGACAAGTTGGCGCTGCGTGCCCTCGACAGTTTCGAGGCGACCAGGATCGAAGCCCGTCGCCGCTACGAAGACTTCGTGGATCTTCCCATCGCGCCGGGTCAGTTGTCCTCCGGCTAAGTCGTCGTTCAGCGCGACGGTGGCTCCTCGGCGCCGCCGGCGCGGTGCTCCACCTCCTGCCACAGACGCATCCCGATCGGGTGCTCGACCTCCTCGGCCAGATGGGCGACCAACCCGGCCGTCCGGGCGATGAGAACGAATCCCCGGACGCTCGTCGTGGGTACACCCATGTCGGCCAACGCCGCTCCGGCGGCTCCGGCTCCGTTGACGGGAAGAACCCGTCCGCTCTGGGCACTCTGCGCGTCCCGCACCATCTCCAGCAGACGCATGTGCGGGCCCAGGAGGCCCTCCTCGGTGGCCAACTCGTAGAGTCGGCCCGTGCGCGGATCGGCGTCGCGGTGCACGGGATGTCCGAGGCCGGGAACGCGCCGGCCGGTTGCACGACAGCCGGCCACGGCGTCGTCGGCCACGCGTCGAAGGGTGGCGTCGTCCCCACCGGAGCCGTCGCCGGAGGCCTGTCGTAGGGCGTCGTGCAAGAACTCGGCCGTGTCCCCGGCCGGACCGAGCAAGACGCTCCCGGCACCGAGGAGGCCGGCGGCGATCGCCCCTTGGATGGCCTCCGGCGCACCGGTGTAGGTCAATCGGGCGGCCAGGGCGCTCGGGGTGAGACCGTGGTCGGCCAGGGAGACGAGGACGGCGTCGAGCAGGCGTCTCTCGCCCGGCGTCGGCTCCCGGTGCGTGATCAGCAGATAGGCGAGCTCCGTGAGGGTGAGTCGACCCATGATCTCGCTCGGGAGATCCCGTCCGGCCACGGTGATGCGGTCAGCGGCGGATCCGCCGATCCACGTCGACAGCCATCGATCATCCGCCGGTGATGACGGTCGGTCAGCCACCCGTTCGCTCCATGTCCAGCTCTCTTTCTGTGCGGTCCTGCGGAAGTTGGTGGGACGCCAGGCGTCCGGTCGGGGTGTGGGGGAGAGCGTCCACCAGCTCGAGGTAGCGGGGGACCTTGAAACGGGCCAGCCGGGCGGCGGCAAAGGCGTGCAGCGCGGTCAAGTCGACGGTCTGTCCCGGTGCGGCCACCACGAAGGCCTTGATGTCCTCTTCGGACAGGTCCGAGGGCACGCCGATGACGGCGACCTCGGCCACGGTGTCGTGGGACTGCAGAACCGACTCGACCTCGAGGGGTGACAGGTTCTCGCCCCGCCGGCGGATCACCTGTTTGCGCCGTCCCACGAAGGTGTAGGTCTCGTCCTCGTTGGCGTGGACGAGGTCGCCCGTTCTGAGCCAGCCATCCACGAGCACGGAGGCCGTCTCGTCGGGCATCTCGTAATACCCGGGCATGATGGCCGGATTGCGCAGCTCGAGCTCGCCGACTTCTCCCGGAGCCACTTCCCGCCCCCCTTCCACCACCCGGGCGTCGTTCACGTGGCCGAGCTCGGGATGTTGCCGGGCGGCGCCCATGGTTCCGTAGGGCCGAGTCCCCCGGCGCCAGATCAGGCCGTAGGGGGTCTCCGAGAGGCCGTAGCCACAGACGAGCTCCAGGCCGAATCGCGCTTCGATCTCCAATTGCCGCCCTCTCGTCGGCGACGGTCCCGTGTAGCAGAGCCGTACGGGATTGTCGGCGTCGTCGGGACGCTCGGGTTGGCGCATCAGGATCTCCAACATGGCCCCGATGGCGTTGAACTCGGTGGCGTCAAAACGCCGGGCGGCGTCGAAGAAGGTGCGGGCCGAGAAATGTTCCAGAATGACCACGCTGGCCCGGGCGGCGATCGACCCGAGGACGGTGTAGACGGGGGCGTTGATATGGAAGAGGGGCAGCGACGTCATCAACCTGTCTTGCGCGGTCAACCCCATCCAGAAGGGGAAGCCTTCGCCGGCCATGACGTAGGCGCGATGGGTCTGCATGACCAGCTTGGACCGACCGGTGGTCCCCGATGTGGGGATCATGACGGCGACATCCCCGGGATCGAGGTCGGCCGGACCGATCCCGTCCCCGGTCGCGTCGAACAGCAGGCTGACGTCAGCGACGGCAACCTGTTGGCCGTCGGCTGGGGCGGCGTCGGAGGTGGACTCCACCGTCTCGTCGGAGACGACCAGGTGGGGTGACACCTGGTCGATGAATCCGCGCAGCTCGTCGGCCGTGCTGGCCGGGTTGACGGCCACCTGAATGGCGCCCACCTCCATCAGAGCCAGCCAGGCGAGCAGATAGTCGGGGGTGTTGCGGGAGGTGACGAGGACACGGTGACCCGACCCCACGCCGGCCGCCCGGAACCACGACGACGCCCGCTCGACACGCCCGAGGGCCTGCCCATAGGTGAGGCGGCTCCCATCGGAGCCGAGAAGCCAGGTCTTGTCCGGCACCTGCTCGACGGTCCGTCGGAACAGAAGCGGAATTGTTCTCTTCACCGTCGGCACCTTGAGGAGAGGACAGGGTCAGAGCGTCCGGGCGTCTCAGTCGACGTCGGTGTCGACGATCAGCAGACTGCAGGGGCAGCGGTGGGCCACCTTGTTGGGGACGCTGCCCAGCACGAACCGTTTCATGCCCGCCATGCCCCGGTTGCCCACCACCACCAGATCGGCGTGGGTGGTCTCGGCCATCTGGACGAGCATGTCGGCCGGGTCGCCGTCGACATTGTGCATCTCGACGGACACCCCCTGGCGCTCGGCCTCGGCGTGGACCTGAGCGGAAATGTGCTCGCCGCCCTGGCGTGCAGCCTCGTTGACGGTGAGCACCGCCCCCGGATCGCCGTAGCCGGCCGTGGCCATCGAGACCAGACGGATCACGTGGACGACATGGACCGTCGCCCCGGTCAGCCTGGCCATGGCGAAGGCCTCCCTGACGGCGACGCCAGCCCGATCCGATCCGTCCGTACCCACGACGATGGTCTTGTACATGCTGACGCTCCAAGTCCGACGGGGGGATGTCCCGGCCGAAGAGTAGATCGGATCGCTTTGGTCGTCCTCCGCAGCCCCGATCTCCGAACGGGGCACTAACCTGGACGTGTAGTCCCGGCCCGCCGGCCCGAGAGGAGGCGTCATGTCCGACGACAGCCAAGGAAGCGTTGAGGGCCCCCGCTGGAGGGGCATCAACCATCTGGCCCTGATCACGGCCGACATGGACGCCACCGTCCGCTTCTACCACGGGGTGCTCGGCGCCCGGCTCGTGGCCACCATCGGGACTCCGCAGTTCCGGCACTACTTCTTCGAGTTCGGACCGCAGAACACGGTGGCCTTCTTCGAGTACACGGGCGTCCCCGCCGAGGTGTTCGCCAAGCCCGCCGGAGTGCCCGACCCCCGGGCCCCGCAGTTCGACCACCTGTCGTTCAACCTTCCCGACGAAAACGCCCTCATGGCCCTCCGGGACCGTCTGAAGTCGGCCGGATGCGAGATCACCGACGTCGTCGACCACAGCTTCATCCGGTCGGTCTACTTCACCGACCCCAATGGCATCGCTCTCGAGGCGTCGTGTTGGGTGCTGGACGCCACCGGTCGTCCGGCCGACTACGGCGACGAGCGCCTGTTCGCCGATCCTGATCCCGTTCCCGCTGTCCGTGAGCTGCGCGAAACGGGCAAGGTGGCGGCCACGCCGCGCACCCGGCTCGTCTGATTCATCCCTTTCGCCCTGAGGGCTCCCCGGGGTGACAAGAGGGAAAGAGCAGCGTGAGGTTTCTGACCGAACGCAGGCCGTCTGAATACTCGGGGACGAAACCGCTCGGAAGGTCGTAGTGCGGAATCCGGCGGTGCCACTCCCGTAGCGCCACCCGTAGTTCCTGGCGGGCCAGATGAGATCCCAGGCACCGGTGGATACCCCCACCGAAGGCGATGTGCCGGTTCGGACTGCGCTCGAAGATGACCTCGTCGGGCTTCTCGAATTCCTTTTCGTCGGTGTTGGCCGATCCCAGGCAGGCGAGGACGAAGTCGCCGTTCTTCACGGGGCATCCTTCGATCTCGGCGTCGGCCTTCGCCACCCGGATGATGGTCATGACGGGCGTCTCCCATCGCAACAACTCCTCCACGGCCGACGGGATGATGGCCGGGTCGTCCACGAGACGTTGGCGATGCGCCGGATGCTCGGCCAGGAACTTAAAGCTGCAGGTCAGGGTGTCGGTGATGGTGTCGAGGCCGGCCAGGATCATAAGGAAGCTGATGTCCACGATCTCGTCGTCGGTCAGGCGTACACCGTCGACGTCGGTGGTGAGGAGCTTCGAGAGCAGGTCATCGCCGGGTTCGTCATGGCGGCGCTCGGCGATGACGGCCTCGAAGTAGCGGTAGACGTCGCGGGCGTTGGCCTGTCGACTGGCCAGGTGCTCGTCCGACGTGGTGCCCTCGGGCCGCTGGGTCCGTTCGTTGAAGGCGAGCAGCCGCGGCAGTTCGGATAGCGGGAGGCCGAACAGGCGCAGGAAGATGGTGGAGGGCAGCGGGATGGCGAACTCGTTGGTGAAGTCACAGCTCCCTCTGTCCACGAAGGAGTCGATCAGCTCGTTCACCTGGGCCCTGATCTGAGGCTCGAGCTTGGCCATCTGCTTGGGGGCGAAGAGGGGGTCGAGGAGTTTGCGGTACTTGCGGTGCTCGGGTGGATCGATCTGCAGGGGGATGAGAGGGCGCTCGACCCCGAGAGGTGCCCCTTCCATGCCCGAGGAGTAGACCCCGGCATTGCGCAGGGCGGTGTCGAGGGCGGCCCTGGTCGTGGTCTGCACGGCGCCCGGCACACTCAGAAGGGGGCGACGGGCGCGCATCTTGGCGTAGTGGGGCTGCGGGAACTCCAGGAAGGCTTGATCGTTTCCGCCGAAGACCATCAGGTCGCCGTCGACTTCCGGCGTACCCATGTCGGGTGTCGTCGTCATGACCCATCATCTTATGGAACGGCCGTCACCGAGCCTGTCAACGGTCAGGCCGCTCCCGACGCTCCAGGTGCTGGAACTCCACCATCAGGGGTATCAGGAAGCCGATAGAGGCACTGGTCAGCACGTAGTCGGCGTTCGGCCCGTGGGTGACCCGCTTCTCGATGTCGATCACCCGGACCCGGTCGTCACCCACCGCATAGGCCTTGGCCCGCTCCACCAGGGTTTCGAGCTCGGCCACCGTCGACACCTGGAGACCGAAATGGTCGAGCGCCGGTGCCACCAGGTAGGGATGGGCGGGCAGGAGGTAGACGAACTGAGCCGGTGCCCCCGTATACAGGATCAGAGGGTGGCCCGATTCTCCGCCGTTATCTCCCTCGGTCCACCCGAAGACCTCGCCGAAGAAGGCGAGCACGGGGGCGGGCCCGACCTCGTCGAGGACCGACGGATCGGCGCTGATGGCCACGTGGTTCAGGCGAGGGGGACAGCCGGGCTCGGTCACCGGACTTCCCGGCGCCGGACCATGACCTTGCCCGGGATTTCGCCGCCAGCCCGGCGCTCCATGGCGTCGATGAGACCGTCGAGCGCCACATCGTCAGGCTCGATGAGGAGATCCGTGGGCAGGGCACCACTGGCCAGGAGTTCGAGGGCCGGTCCGAAACCGTCGTCGTCGTAGTTGTAGGCGCCGAGAGCGGTCAGCTCGAGCACGATCATCCGGTTGTGGTTGATCCGGGGCAACTGACGCCCGGTGCCGACGAAGATCAGAGTGCCGGCGAAGTCGAGCTGATCGAGGCCGACCTCGGCGGCACCGGCCTGTCCCGAACATTCGAAGACCACGGCAAAAGGCCTCTCGACGGGTTGACCGAGTGGCGCCGAGAGAAGCTCATCGGGCGAAAAGACAGAGGTGGCCCCGATAGCCGAGGCCCGGGCGCGCCGCACGGGGGAGGGTTCCGACACGGTGACATCGCCCACGCCACGCGCCAGCAGGACCGACAGGGTCAGAAGGCCCACAGGCCCGGCGCCGGTGACGAGGACCCGATCGTCGGCCTCCACCCCGGACAGGTTGCCGTGTGGATGGCGATGGCGGTGGGTGCGGTGAGGGCCGCAGCGCGGGTGGAAAGAGTCTCGGGGATGCGCACCAGCCGATCGGCGGATACCACGAGATAGCGGCAGAAGGCGCCGCCGAACGACAGGTAATCCGGTGGCTCGCGTCCGAGGCATACCGACGGCCGGCCTCGTCGACAGGGCCGTCACCGGCCGCAGCCCGGGGCCGGTCCGGATACCACCCGGGCGCCGGGCTCCCATCCCGAGACGTCTTCGCCGGTGGCGACAACGGTGCCCGCCCATTCGTGGCCGAGAACCGTCCCCGGCCGGGCGTATCCCTCGAGGACGAGATGCATGTCGCTCCCGCAGATCCCGCATTGAGCCACTTCGACCAGCACCTCGTCGGGTTCGGCCTTGGGCACAGGAAGGTCCTGGACGGCCATCTTTCCGTCCCCGATGTAGACGGCGGCCGGCATCAGCTCCGAGAGCACGTCAATTTCAAGCCGGTGACTCGGTCAGCTCAGCGATGCGTTCGAGCGTCTTCTCCATGTTCTGTTGAGTCTTCTTCGGAAGACCGCCCATCTTGAGCATGAACCGTTGGTGGTCCTGGGACACGTCCCAGCTCTCGCGCACCAGGGTCCCGCCGTCGGTCGGCTCCAGTTCGTAGCGCCAGATCCGGCCAGCGGCGATCCGCCCGATGAATCCCGGCGGTCGGGCCTGCCAGGCGATCCGCCGGTTGTCCTCGAACTCGATCACCGTATTGACCATGGAATAGGCGATGCCCATCTTCATGGACATCCCGAACGTGGACCCGAGCTCCAGCCGAGCGGGAGCGCCCGTTTTGGCCCTTTTCACCGTGCCCGAGCCGTCGATGTCGGGATGACGCGACGCATCGGCCAACAGGGCGAAGATGGCTTCGGCAGGCGCCTGAATCACCTTCTCGACCATGACGACGTCACCGTCCATGGGGACCTCCTTGCTCGTGGGACCACATTCTGGCCGAGTCGCCCGGCCGTTGCTCTCCGGTGCTCGGGGAATCACCCACTCGCCCGGTGCGCCGTTGGCGATACCGGCGAAGAGAAGAAGGGCCGATGCCCTGGTGACGGCGATACGGTCGGGCAGATCGGAGAACGAGACACAACCGGTGATCGATTGCCCGGGGGGCAACGGAGGCGGGGACGTCCTGCGGCTCGCTTTCACCGGTCCTCGAGGGCAGCCCCTCGAAATTGCATAGGGGCTGCCCGTAGCGGTTGCCACATCGAGGTCGAGTCCCCACTCGATGGAGAGGTCGTACTCGTCACCTTGGTCGACCGGGGGAAGGGGCAGTCACCCTTTTGCCGATCGTGATCCTGAGTTCGACCTCTCGACCTCCGGGGGTAGCAGCCAGCGGTACCGATGCTGCCGGATCGATCACCTGATCAACGGTGATAGGGATCTTCGCCGTCTGGGGACCGGTCGACAGCTGTTGGGCGGCGGTGAGGGCGAATCTCCCACCGAGATGGGCGACTTCGGACGGGAGCGTGGCCGTTGCCGGCTGCGCCGTCGACGTCGCCGAGGTCGCTGTCGTCGACGCACGTTCCGCTGGTGAAGCCGTTTCGTTGATTCCGGCGCGCGACGTCACGGTTCCCACCAGCATCGACACCAGAAACCAGCGACGTCCTCGGACCATGGATCCATCGTGCCGGCGCCCCCCGGCGCCCCCGGGCAGCGCTTCTGGACGAAGTCTCCGTGTCGGGGAGGGGCAAGGGCCCGACTACGATCGGTGAGCGACGATACCGACCGCTCATCCCTGGGAACGTGGCGGCTGTCTTGGTGGGAGTGAAGCGTGACGACGACGGCCATCGGTCGAGCGGGAAGCGGCGAAGACACTGACCGTCGACGGTGGTTGGCGCTCGTGGTCCTCTGCGTCGGTCAACTGATGATCGTCCTCGACGCCACCGTGGTGAACGTGGCACTGCCCACCATCCAGCACGAACTCCACTTCACCCAATCCTCGTTGGCCTGGGTCATCAACGCCTACCTGATCACTTTCGGAGGCCTTCTCCTTCTGGCCGGACGACTGGGAGACCTCATCGGTCCGAAGAGGATCTTCATCACCGGATTGAGCGTCTTCACCGCCGCCTCCGCCCTCTGCGGATTCGCCCAGAGCCAGCCGGAGCTGATCGTTGCCCGCTTCATCCAAGGGGCGGGGGCTGCCATCGTGGCCGCCACCATCCTGGGCATCCTGGTCACCCTTTTTCCCGAGCCCCGGGAGAAGGCCAAGGCCATGGGCGTCTACGCGTTCGTGGCGTCGGCCGGTGGGTCGATCGGCCTTCTCGCCGGGGGGGTGCTGACCCAGGCGCTCAGCTGGCATTGGATCTTCTTCATCAACCTGCCTATCGGTGCCGTCGCCCTCGTACTGGGCACGGCGCTGATCCCCGGGCACAAGGGAACGGGCATCCATGACGGCGTCGACGTCCTCGGTGCCCTGATGGTGACCACGTCCGTGATGCTGCTCGTCTATGCCATCGTGAAGGCCAGCGACTACGGCTGGGAATCCGTGCGTACCATCGCCGTCGGGCTCGGTGCCCTGGTGCTGCTCGGGGGATTCGTCCGGCTCGAATCCCGTATCCAACACCCGCTCGTGCCGCTGCGGATGTTCCGCTCGCGCAACCTGACGGGCGCCACCTTCATCCGGATGCTGTTTCCCATCGGGATGTTCGGGCAGTTCTTTCTCGGCGCTCTCTACCTTCAGCATGTGCTCGGCTACAGCGCCATCACCACAGGCCTCGCCTTCATGCCCATGAATCTGGCCGTCGGCATCTTCTCGCTGACCGTGGCCGCCCGGATCATGACGCGGGTGGGGGCCAAAGCCACCCTCATGCCCGGACTGGCCTTCATCGCGGTGGGGCTGGCCCTGTTCTCCCGCGTTCCGGTCCACGGTCACTTCCTGTCCGACGTCCTGCCCGGGATGTGTCTCTTTGGCATCGGTGCCGGTCTGGCCTTCACGCCGTCCATCGCGCTGGCCATGGCCGACGCCGCGCCGGCCGACACGGGCCTGGCCTCGGGCTTGGCCAACGTGTCATTGCAGATGGGGGCGGCCATCGGCATCGCCGTGCTGGCCAGCATCTCGACGTCGCGGACACGGGTCTTGCTGGCAGGCGGCTCCAAGCGTGCCGCCGCCCTGGCCGGTGGGTACCACGTCGGCTATCTCATCGCCGCCGGCTGCATCGTGAGCGCTTTCGCGATTGCCGCCGTGGTGCTCCGGGACGGGAGTGTCGGGAAAGCCCAGACGATGGACCAGCGGACCACACTCCACATGGGCGAGGGCGAGTCGGGCTACTGACCGACCTGCTGGCGACCGGGGACCATGCACAGTTCGGGAGGCTGGGGTCGTCCGAAGAGATACCCCTGGGAGTAATCACACCCCACTCGGGTGAGGAAGCTGAACTGCGCCTCGGTTTCGACGCCCTCGGCCACGACCCGTAGACCCAAGGTGCGTGCCAGCTGCGTCACCGCCGTGACGATGGCCTCGTCATGTCCCGAGAGGCCCAGGCCGGAGACGAAGGAGCGGTCGATCTTGATCGTGCTGATGGGGAGGTCCCGGACATAGCGCAGCGACGAATACCCGGTCCCGAAGTCGTCGATGGCCAGCTGGATGCCCATCTCGTGAAGTTCGATCAGGCAGCGCCGGGCTTCGTCCTCGTCGGCCGGGAGAAGCGTCTCCGTCACCTCGAGAACCAGGCGCACGTCATGGGGGTCGATGCAGGCCCGGGCCAGGGCGTCGGCGATGTTCTCGGCCAAATCGGGCTCGGTCAGCTGGCGGCCGGACAGATTGACGCTGACGGCCAGGTGTTCGTCTGGGTCCAGATTGCGGTTCCAGTGCTGGACCTGTCGGCACGCCTCGGACAGCACCCAGGCGCCGATGGGGACGATCAGACCCGTTTGCTCGGCCACGTCCAGGAACGCGGCCGGGGCGAGCAGACCCCGGGTCGGATGTTGCCAGCGCAACAGCGCTTCGACACCCACCCACCGCCTCGTGGCTGTCTCCACGATCGGTTGATAGAAGACGACGAGCTCTTCGCGTTCGAGGGCGCGGGCCAGGGCCGTCTCGGTGTGGACCCGCTGACGGGCGACGGCCCGGGTGGCCTGGTCGAAGAGCTGGACCCGACCCTGGCCGCTGCGGGCCTTGGCCAGGTACATGGCGTAGTCGGCGTCTCCGAGCAGTTCTTCCGGGCTGGGGCCGTCGTCGTCGACGAAGGCCACCCCGATACTCACCCCGATGTGGAATTTCTCGCCGTTGATCACGAACGGCGCGTCGATGGCCATCATGGCCCGCTGGGCCAGGGCCATCACGGCGTCCTGGCTGGCCATGCCTTCACACAGGATCACGAATTCGTCGCCTCCGAAGCGCGACAGGGTGTCGGTCGTTCGCACGACCTCACGGAGTCGCTCGGCCACGCAGACCAGCAACTCGTCGCCGGCACCGTGGCCCAGGCTGTCGTTGACCAACTTGAAGCGGTCGAGGTCGAGGAACATGACCACCGGCGGGGGTCCGTCGTGGCGGGCACAGCGGGCGATGGCGGTCCGGAGACGGTCGACGAGCAACAGCCGGTTGGGCAGGCCGGTGAGAGGATCGTGCAGAGCCTGGTGGGCCAGTTTGTCCTCGGCCTCCTTGCGCTCGGTGATGTCGCGGACATTGATCACGTAGCCACCCACCGAGGAGCGGTCCCGCATGTCGGTGACCACCGCTTCGGCGTAGCGCCACGTCCCGCTGGAGTGCTGCATGCGGAACTGGATGGGATCGATGACCGATTCGCTGCTGAGCAGGTCGGCCAGGGTCGGCTCCATCCACTCCCGGTCTTCGGGATGGACAAGCTCCGAAGCCCGGAGCCCGATGAGTTCGGCCGGCTCGCGTCCGAGAAGTGACCGCGCCGCCGGACTGGCGTAGAGGATGACCCCGGCGGCACCCAGGACCAGGGTGGTGTCGGACGAATTCTGGACCAGTGACCGGAATCGTTCCTCGCTCGTCCGTAGCGACGATTCGGCCCGCTCCTTCTGTTCGCTGGTGGCCCCCGCCATACGGATGACGAATATCAGGACGAAGGCCCCCATCAGTCCGAGTGTCTCGGCCTTGGCCAGCGACAGGTACGACGGGACCCAGCCCTGCCAGATCCCGATCTGAGCGACGGCGATGTCGAGGAGGCTCCAGAATGCCGCCAACCGCCATGTGCGCGAGCCGCTCTGGGCGATGTTCTCGAGGGCGACGAAAGCGTAGGCACCGATGACGACGGGTCCCCAACCGGTCAGGTAGATCACAGTGGTGACCGAGGCCGTATGGAATCCCACGCGCAGATGGAGTCGGAATCGCGTCGGATCGCGGCGGTAGAAAGACTCGATGAAGGTGCTCACCGCCGGCATGCCGGCGAAAATCAGCACGTACAGGTAGATGGGTACGTGGGCCACCAGTCCGAGGTGCCGGAGCAAGAGGAGCACGGCGAATGCGGCCGGGCCCATGGAGTAACTGAGCAGGCGCGGCGCCAACATGTGGGCTTTCGATTTCGCCGCTGGCGATGCCCCGGGGAGCGGGGCGTCCATGGCCGCCGCCCGCGCCGTCGTCGGTGGCGTCTCAGCGACGGGTGGACGAGCGGTGTCCGCAGCATGCGACGGGAGGTCCACGGCCAAGGGGGCCAGGGCGGCCGCGTCAAAGGGGACCGGTCTCTCTGAGCCTCGACGTCGTGCCGTGAGCATCCGCGAGTCCCCCTCGACTCCGTCCCTCGATGTACCTCCCCGTCATCGACGGAAATTTCGGGAGCCTTGAGTGACACCGGTCCATGTCGCCCGCCCATTTGTGCCGCAAACCGTTGGTGGCAGCAAATACCTCGTTGAACTGGGTGTTCTCTCAAGAGCGGCGGAGTGCCGTCGCCCGTTGCGCCAGACCGGGATCCCGGAGGTTCCGGCAGACTTCGTCAAAGGCGGCGGTGGGGCCCCGCCAGGCCAGATCGTCGACCCGGGGAAGCAGCGAGCGGTCCACCCGCAGGGTGGCCAGGTCGCGAAAGAGCATGGCCGTGGCCCGCTCCTCGGCCAGCCGGGCGGCCAGGGCGGCCGCCCCGCGCACGGACCGGACCACCCGGGGCTCCCAGTCGGCGGCGGCGTCGGGGATGGCGGAGATGTGGCCGTAGTGGGCCAGCACGACGGCTGCCGTCTTCTTGCCCCACCCGGCGATGCCCGGGAAGCCGTCGGCGCTGTCGCCCACCAGGGCCAACCAATCGGGTATCGACTGTGGGTCGACTCCGAACTTGGCCCGCACGCCGTCCTCGTCGGCGATGGTGCCGGCCCGCCGGTCGAGCTGGACCACGCGTCGACCCACGACGCACTGGGCCAGGTCCTTGTCGGGGGTGCAGATGATCACCTGCTCGACGGCAGGGTCGTCGGCCGCGACGGCCGCCGCCGAGGCCAGGGCGTCGTCGGCTTCGACGTCCACCATGGGCCACACGAAGACCCCGAGGGCGACAAGTGCCTCCTCCAAGGGGACGAACTGGGCCCGTAGGACCGGGTCGATTCCACTGCCGGTCTTGTAGCCGGTCCACATGCCGTTCCTGAACGATTCGATCACGTGGTCGGTGGCCACTCCGATGTGGGTGGCCCCGTCTCCCAGCATGGCCATGATGGTGGAGAGCACTCCCCGGACGGCCCCGATCTCCATGCCGTCGGCTCCGGAGCGCGGGGGCGCTCCGAAGAAATGCCGGAAAAGCTCGTAGGTCCCGTCGACCAGGTGTACCCGAATCCGGTTTGTCCCGGCCATCTGCTATTTCTCGCCCCTGCGGTCCACGATGAGTCACTCCGAACGACGCTGCACCGGGCGTCACCTAGGCCTCGACCAAGCCGAACCGTCGGATGAGATCGGCGGGCTGGTCAGCCCGTCGCCATCCGGCTACGTGTCGCGACGTTAATCCGGCTGGCACGTCAGCGCCTTGAACACGAGGCCTCTTGCTGCTGCAGACCGGTGAGGAGTTCACGGTGGCGAAGTGGGGCTCTCTTGGGGGCGCCATGCGACGTTTCGTGGTGTATACCCGCTACCCGTGCCCACCCACGCCCAGCCAGGTGGCGGCGGGAGGCAATTGCGTGGTGGTGTTCACCGACACCCTCGGCCAGAGTGCCGGTCAGGTGGTCAACGACAACTTCGAGAGCATGACCACCACGACGTTTGTGTCGGTCGGGGGCTGTACGCCGATGTCCCAGTCAGGGTCGGTGGGACCGGTCGTCGTGACCGTCAGTCCCGGGACCTGCCTGATGGGCGGCGACAAGGTGAGCATCAGTGGATCGGGTCTCAAAATACGCGATATCGGAGGGCTGGAGGAAGGCAACTCGGCTCCCGACCAACCCACCGTCGGGGTGCCTCTGGAGGGGAAGGATGTCCCCGTCGGATGCTCGAAGCTCGGCGACGACCTCTTCGCCGGCTTCAGGAACCGATAGCGCCGGCGGTGATGCCCTGGCCGACGCCGTCCGCTACCCCTGCCCGCCGGTACCGCAACAGGTGGCGGCGGGTGACACCCGCGTCATCAGTCTCGGCGACATCGGTGGTGATCAGGTTGCAATCCCCCTTTCATTCAGATCTCTGCCGACGTGCCGGGAAGTGGGCGACGCGGTGACCTCGGGCAATCAGACGGTCACCTCGGCGACGGCCGACTTCCGACCGTCGGATGTCGGCTCCTTTGTCGCTCGGCTCTTCATCCTCGACAACACCACGATCAGCGCGGTGGTGAACCCGACGACGGTGACTATGTCGCAGCCGGCGAGGGGATCGACCACAAACTCTCCTTTGGTCATCTGTCGCGTCCCGTAGGACGAGGACGTCTCGGTCCGAAGCCGCCCGGGCGTCGCTGGCCCTTGTTCACCATGGCGGGGGGCTCCCCGGTGCCGGGTCTCCGGTGCCTGGTCCCCGGTGCCGGGTCCCCGGTGCCGGTTGCTTGTGCCGGTTGCCGGTAACAACCGGCGCGGTAGACAGGCGTCACGTTTCACGGCCGATGCCAGCAGGGAGCAGTAGTGACGCGATCCAGGACGGGGCTGCTGGTGACGGCGGCCACATTGGTTCTGGTGCTCTCGGCGGCGCCGGCCGGCGCCCGGAGCGATCCGGTGGGGACGGGGACGGCGACGTGCACAGGCTGGACGGGAGCGATTCACTTCGTCCACCCGCTGAGAAACGGCGGGACGGATCAAAAGCTTCCTGACCACCAACGATTGCTCGGTCATCTTCCCTGCGACCGGGACCAACACCCTCTCCACCACCATCCCCTGGGCGGGCCGCATCAATTGGGCACCGAGCAGCATCTCGCACACTTTGCCGACGTTTCGCTCCGCCGGCAGCTTTTCCGTCAGCACGGCTACCGGCGGGACGCCTGTCACCTTTGCCTTGACGGGCGGCAACATGACGGGCTCGTACCCGCTGGTGGCCACTGCCGCCGAGACGGTCCACGTCGTGAAGAGCTACCCCGTCATCACGGGCGCCACGCGGGCAACTGCGGAGGCGCGGGTGGACTGCACCGGCTCGTCATCAGCCCCGTCGGGACGACGACCTTCTAAGCTAAGCAGGGTCGGCCGGGGATCCGATCTCGGCGGCGAATCGTTCAGTGTAGAAGCGGAACCGCTGGCGCACGGCGTCGGTGCCGATGCCGAAGTCCTCGAGGGCGTACTCGTGCACCCCGTGCGCTCCCTTGTGGTTCTCGGTGGCCCAGTCCCGCATGCGCCGGGCGGCGCCGTCCGACAGGGTCAGCCCGAGACGGTCGTAGGCGGCGGCGACGGTCGGCAGCGGATCGGCGTTGAGCGAGGCGAAGGAGATGTCGGCGAAGCGGTGCTCTCCTACCCTGTCCCGGAAGCTGATGGCCCGCCGTAGCGCCTCGCTCCACACCGCTGTCTGCTGGGCGCCGAGTTCGGCCGAGTCGTCGGTCTCGCTCACCCAGCTGCGGACGTAGCCGACCAGGCTGCAGACCGATCCGAGGACGGCGGCCGGGTCACGATGGGTCCATAGGAAGCGAGCGTCGGGGTAATGGGCGTCGAGGGCATCGAGAGAGAGCATGTGGACGGGCGTCTTCAGGTGCCACAGCCGCGGCGGGCAGTGCCACTGCAGCAGGCGGAGCACTCGTCGGTGGAAGCGGTAGGCGGGGAGCATGTCGCAGCCGAGGACCCAGTCGGTGTAGCTCGGCACATGGGCCATCCCGTCGAAGTGGGCCGTGCGGAACGTCATGCCGAGAAGGTCCTGGCACTCGGTGGGGCCGGTGGCCGTCTCGTGGTGAAGCGACGCCATCCGGGGAAAGGTCTCGTACATGGCGGCCAGGCCCCGTGCCGTCTCGGCGATGCGGGGGTCGGCGTGCTCGGTGGCCGCCTCCGGCGGCGGTACGGGGCTGCTCGACTCCCACAGCCGCAGCGACCGGATCTGCGGATCGACGGCCAGCAGCTGACTGAGCGCCGTGGTGCCGGTGCGGGGCAGGCCGATGATGAAGAGTGGACCATCGACGGGCTCGTCGTCGATGCTGGGGTTCCGGCGGTAGACGTCCTCGATACGCAGGCGATTGGCCAAGAGCATCCCGAGACGCATGCCCAGGATGTCCTCACCGAGGGGCGTGAGCGTGGCCTCGCGTCCGAGGGCGTCGACCAACCGCTCGAGACCGGTGCGGAAGCTGTCGTCCCCGAAGTCCTCCATTCCCGTCTCGGTGACAGCGACGTCCACGAGATCGTCGGCGTCGAGCATCAGATGAAGTCCGAGCCGCCGTCGACGTTGATGTTGGCGCCGGTCACGTAGCCGTTTCGGCGCGAGGCCAAGAAGGCCACGACGGTGGCGATCTCCTCGGGCAGCCCGGCCCGGCCGATGTCGGCCGGTTGATGGAAGACCTCGTCGATCCAGCGCATCACGTCGTGGGGATCCGAGGCGTCGAGGCCCCGGGCGACGAAGACGTCGCGCAGGTTCTCGGTGAAGCTGGCCGTGACGATCGTTCCCGGGCTCACGGTGTTCACCAGGATCCCCTCGGGGGCGAGCGACTTGGACAGGTTCTTGGACACGCTGGCCAGGGCCGCCTTGGACGCGGTGTAGGCGGGGAGGATCTCGCTCTGACGTTGGATCGAATGAGCCGAAAAGTTCACTATCCGTGCCCATTCGGCCCGTCGCAGCAAGGGCAGAGCGGCCCGGACGCATCGCACGGCCGAGAGGCAACCCAGTTCGAAGGCGGCCAACCAGTCGGCATCGGTCAGGTTCTCGAAGCGGCCGGCTCCCGGGCCCACGGTGTTGACGAGGACGTTGAGCGCGTTCCAGCGGGCGTCGAGCGCCCCGAAAGCGGCGTCTACCGTGACGGGGTCGGACACGTCGACCTCCAGGCCCACCGCGTCGGGGCTGCCGAGGCGGAGAAGGCTGGCCACCGTGTCGTCCATCGCCTGGCGCCCCCGGGCGAGCACGGCCACACGGGCTCCCTCGGCGGCCAGGCACTCGGCGATGGCCCGGCCCATGCCCTTCGTCCCCCCAGTGATGGCCGCGGTGGCGTCGGCGTAACCGAGATCCATGGTCGTGACTCCTCTGTGTATGGCGATGACAGGTTGGGTGCGCGAAACGAGCCGGGAAGAGGAACTATCGGGGAAAGCGGCGTCGGACGGCCGACCGCCGTCGGGCGATGGTGGCGGCCCGGTCTTCGGGGTCGACCCTGGATGTGTCGGCCGGCAATGCCGCCGCCAGCTCGGCGAACTTCACCACCCGGGTGGCGGGCACGGGGGCGTCGGTGGCGCGCAGCCAGCGGAAGATCATCGCTCCCTGCCGGTGGCCGGCCGTGTCGAGCCAGTTGACCACCCCCGGGTCGCGCCCGGCCACGACGGCCCGGAAGATACCGTCGGGGTCGACCACGGCTTGGTGGCCGTTCAGGCTCGACTGGTGGTTGGCATAGTCGATCGTCTCCCACCAGAAGTTGCCGAGCGAGACGCTCCAGTAGAGGGCCTCGGGGGTCGCCACTTCGATGACCAGGGCCTCGTCGGGCTCGAGCTCCCAGGAGCCCCAGACGCTCACGTTCTCGGCCGCCGCCCCCATCTCCAGCAGCGCGGCCGGGGGACGGAACAGGTTCAGCCCCTGGGCGCGGCCTCCCTCTTCGATGTCCAGCCAGAACTCCACGCTGGCTTCGACGAACTGGCCCAGCGCCGCCAATTGCCGGGCGATGCCGGCGGCCGACAGGACGCGGTCGTCGGCCGGTACCGGCGCCGGAGCCGTACCCCCTGGTCCGGCGTCGAGACACTCGATGGTGAGGCGGGACGGCTCTTCGCTGTCCCAGTCGTAGAAGAACTGCCGGACGACGACCGACGAGGTTCCGGCCGGCAGGGCCATCCAGTTGCCGGACCGGGGCTCGGCCGAGAGGATGATCTCAAAGGAGCCGTCGTCCGCCATCTCGAGGTCGTCGGCCACCACGTTGCCGGAGTTGGCGATGCCGGACATGACCTGAAAGCCGAGGTAGCGGACCGATCCGCGCCGGCCCCGGATGCGATACGTGGCGTCGGGCCGGATAGCCGCCCCCGAGTAGGCGGCGTCGGGGCAGTCCATGCCCCACTTGAGGACGTTGTCGACGTTGGCGGGGGCGAAGAAGGGGTCGTAGGGGTCCGACGGCCTCAGGGCCTCATCGATGGCCAGGGCGAGCAGCACGAGCAGGTGGCGGTAGCCGGCGGCCTGGTCGACGGGAGTCGTGGGGGCCCGTTCGGACCGGAGGATCGCAGCTGCCCGCCCGAGCGCGTCCAGCATGTCCGTCCAGGCCCGTCCGGAGACGAGGTCCTCATCGTTGGCGGACCCGTGTCGGTAGGCGGATGCGACGGCGGCCGGGAGCCAGGACGGCGCCGCGGACGATGCGTGCTCGTTCATTGGCCCCCGTCTCCCTGTCCACCCACCCGAACCCCTCGCTGACCCGCTCCACCGCCACCACCGCCCACCAACCAACTACTGCTCACCGAAGACCACCCCATTCTTCACCGACGGCGTAACACCCGGAACTGAGCCATCTTCAACTGTGAGCCTTCACCTAGCTCGCCGTCCACGGTCTACTCGAATTCGTCGTCCTCTTGGCGCGCTCCCCGGACGCCAAGGAGATCGAGCTCCTCACACTCCGCCACGAAGAGGTCCTCCTCCGGCACAGGTGAAGCGTCAGACCCTGGCGTCGGCAGATCGGGCGTTTCTCGCCGTCCTCAGTCGGCTGCTCCCCCGGTCTCGCGGGGGAGTCTTCGGGGTGACACCGGCGACTCTGCTCGCCTGGCACCGACGGATGGGGGTTCGACGGCACGTGCGGCGTGATAGTCAGCGAATCTGTCCGACGAACCGGGGCGAACACGGCACGGGCCGTCCGCCTCCATCGAACCACGCTTCCCAGGGTTGGCGGCACCCGACCGCAGAATGGGCGTTTCGGATCTCCGCCGGCGGGAGTGCCGCTGAGTACACGTCTGGATCGCACCGACCCGTGTTCGATTTCCGACGACGATCTCGGTCGCTCCCATCGTGGAGGTTCAATGCGATCCGGACCGCTTCCCGTCCGATCCACCAACCTGCTGCCGGGCTCTCCGGCGAGTGCGGTCCCGAAGGAGCACCAGAAGCGCCCGACACTCCCATTTCATCGACAGCGCCTTCGGCGAGGGCCCCCGGCGCGTGAAAGTACCGGTCATGTGCCCGGCGATCAGACCCGCCTGGCGCTCACAAGCGAGGCGACCCCTTCGCTATCGATTCGCTCAACCATGCATCGGCGGCACCTCGGATCCGGCCCCTGACGACCTGACAGCGTCCGCGGCCGACGGCCGCCGCTCTGCCGTCGCCCATCATCCGGCGGGCAATCACGAGCTCACCCATCGGCGTGCCGTGGTTGCCACGCCGTCAAGGCGTCGCGGCGCACCGACGGTTGCCGCCTGGGCACTGCCGACATGCCGCCCACCCGTGCAGAGAGGGACGGCAAGGCAGCCGCAACCGAGGAGTGCGCCGTCAGATTCGCGATCGTCGTGTCGGCGGGCGACGCCATCAGGGCGACCGCGCCGTTGCCATACGTGGCCGGTTCGTGGGGACTCGAGCGGCGGCGCGCCCCACAGCGGGGTCGGGCCGGCTCCGGGTGGTTGCCGGAAAGCCTGCGGGAGTCTCACCGGCTGGGGCGCATAGGTCTGTGGTCGTTGCCACGACGGCTCCTGACCCCGTCGACGGCGTGGCGACGGCGCCGGCCCCCGGCGTCGTCGTCCTCACGGTGGCGAACAGACAGGCGGTGGTGCGGGTCGCCGGGGGCGAGGGGGCGCCGAGCTCGGTGGGCGCCGGGGGGTGAGCCACGATGTAGTTGAAGGCCTGGCGGACCACCGGTGCGGCAGCGGCCTCACCGTAGCCGCCACCTTGGATGACAGCGACGACGACGTACTTCGGATTCGGCTCGGGCCCGAAGCCCACGAACCACGAGTTCGGCTGCTGCCCGGTAACCGAGGCGGTACCTGTCTTGCCCGCCAGCGGGAAGCTCGAGAGAGGGAAGCCCTGGAACGGCGCGTACGCGGTCCCCTGCGGACTCTGTACGACTCCTTCGAGACCGCTGAGTATCGCCTGATAGTTGGCAGGCGAATACGAGACGTGACCGGTCACCTTGGGTGCAACGCGCTCGAGTACCTTGCCGGTCACGGGATTGGTGATCCCGGCACCGATCTCTGGCGCGTAGCGCGTGCCGCCGTTGGCGAAGGTGGCGTAGGCCACAGCCGCTTCGATCGGCGTGACGACAGTCCCGCCCTGCCCGAAGGCCATCTCGAGGTTGTTCCCGGTGAACCACTGACCATCGGGGTAGGCCTTTGGATTTTGCGCGTGCTCCTTGGCCACCACCTGAGGAGAGTCCACCCGTGCATATTGCGTCTCGCCGGGAAGGTCGATGCCAGTAACCTCCCCGTAGCTGAGGGCGTTGGCCGCGTCCTGGATAGGGGTTTCGCCGTACTTCCCGTTCGCCTTGTAGTCGTTCCAGAAATTGACACCGATGTTGTAGAAGAAATCGTCGCTCGAGACGGTGAGTGCTTGGCTGATGTCGAACAGGCCGCCACTTTCCCCGGGGGCGTCGTGATAAATGGAGCATCCGGGGGCGCCAACGGTACAGCCATTGATGGAGAAGTAGCCCTTGTCATCGTAGTACTCGTTCGGGGACCAGAGCCCGTCCTGTAGCGCGGCGGTAGCCGTCGCCAGCTTGAACGTCGAACCGGGCGGGAACAGTCCGTCGATCGCCCAGTCGTTGAGCGAACCGCTCGACTGGAGCTGCTGGTAGTGCGCCTCGGTAATCCCGTATGGGGTCCACCAGGTGGGGTCGTAGGTGGGCGAGGACACGAGGGCCAGCACCGCTCCGGTCCGGGGATCAAGGGCCACGGCCGCCCCCTCCTGCGAGTGGAGGGTGGCGATCTCTGAGTCAAGGGCCTGCTGGAGAGTTTGTTCGAGGCCTTGGTCGATGTTGGTCACGAGGTTGTCGCCGGGTAAGGGCTGAGTCTTCCCGAGGCTGCCTACCACCTGCCCTTGGGCATCGACTTCGACGTCCTGTACTCCCGGCTTCCCGCGCAAAACGCTCTGATACTGGTTCTCGACCCCGGTCTGACCGTAAAGGTCGCCCAGCTGATAGCCCTGGAAGTGGCGAGCACGGAGCTCTGCGCTGCTGATCTGACCGACGTATCCGAGCATCTGCACTCCGGTCTGTCCCATGGGGTAGGTGCGAGCGGTATCGGTGGTCACCGAGACGCCGGGGAACTGTGCCGCGTGCTCACCGATGTACAGGACGTAGGGCATAGGTGCGTTCTGCATTATGGGCACTGGCTTGTACGGGCTGTTCTGGACGTTGGACAGGTCCGCCTGGATCTGGGCAGGAGAGATGTTGAGCAGGGCGGCCAGCTGCCCCTCGACGTAGGGGTGCTGCTGGGCCGAGACGCGCGACAGTGTGATCTCCCTTGTCGCCTGGTTGCCTACCATGACCCCGCCGCTACGGTCGAGGATGAGACCACGAGGCGCCGGCACCTCGACCTTGCGCACGGCGTTTTGAATCACAGTCTGGGCGAATCCTTGGGTGTCCAGCACCTGCAAGTACCAAAGGCGGACAAACATGAGGGAGAAGAGCGCAGCTGACAGTGCGCCGATCACACGCAGACGCACTACGGTGCGAGCCGGTGAAGGCTCTGCGGGCATGACCCTGTCCACAACGGTGCGTCGCGGTCGAATCCGCGGACCTTGCCGCGCGGCCGTCGTGGCCTTGCCAGGACGTGGTTTGCGAGGCTTCGGGTAGTAACGCCGTCCCCCGAAGGGGTGCCTGATCCTCGCTAGCATGATGGGGAGCGGGAGATGCCCGTGGTCGGTGCGGCTGCGAGTCTCAGCGCAGTGCGACGGCCGAGCCAACCGCCCCTGCCACTGTCGTTGATGTCGACATCCGCACGGTCGAAGGTATTGCGTGGCTCGAGGCTCGTGTGATGGAGGCGGTCAAGTGCGGGGTAGCTCTGCTGCTCGTCGTGGTCGGTTCGAGGCATCGTGGGAGGGGCTAATCCTGGGTCATCTTCTCGTGATCCGAGCTGACCACGCGATGGCCAACCCGCTTGGAAAGACGAAGGCGGCCTCGTCCCCCAGCACGAGGTTTGCGATACGGACTCCCTGATCGAGTTCCTGAGCAGTCTTCTCCGTCACGTCGGCATCTTTCGAGTGACCCCGGTCCTCGACGGGCTCTCGCTTGCCTCAGCCCAGACCATGAGGCACAGGACGTGCCTGAGAGGGCCTGCCCTCGTACTTGTGAGAGCATCCCTGGGAAGAGGGTCCTGGCGGTGCGTCAACGGCTCGCCAACGCGTCTTGGATCATCGTCTGCATCACGGGACCGGCGACAGAGGCACCAGTCGCCGACTGCGGCTGGTTCGGGATCATGACCGCGACGGCCACCCTCGGATTGGACGCCGGCGCAAAGGCGATCATCCAGTCCGTCGTCGCCGTGTTGCCCACGCCGACTTGAGCCGTACCGGTCTTCGCCGCCACGTCTTCGTTCGCATTGAAGATCCCGGCGGCCGTGCCCGACTGGGCCACCTGAGTCATGAGCCTGTTCACCGCCGAAGCGGTCTGGGAAGAGGTAGCTCGTGTCCATGGTGTCGGCCGGTAGGTCTTCACCAAGTTTCCCTGCGAGTCCCGAATCTGTGACAGCACGTGCGGAGTCATGACGACCCCTCCGTTCGCGATCCCGGACGCCACAGCCGCCATCTGTAGCGGACTCGCGATCGTGCATTTCTGGCCAATCGAGGAAAAGGCGAGAAAGATCTCCGCGTTCTGATAGCAACCCGGCTGAAGAAACTTCGAGACCTGATAGCGCGAATGCGGCAGGTCAACCGGCGGTTGCTGGTTGAATCCAAACGAATCCGCTTCGGCTCGCATGGATGATGCACCGATCTTCGTTCCCAAGGTGGCGTAGCCGGTGTCACACGAGGGCGGCAGCATCTCAGCGATCGTGCCCCCACAACCGGCATTGCCATAGTTGCACAGCGGCGTCGTCTGGCCGCCGAAAGTATTGGGGGGAATGCAGGTGTAGTCGGGCATGGGGGTAGCGACCAGCTGGGGGGCGTGCTCGTACGCCGCTGAGGTCGTGACGATCTTGAAGGTCGAACCTGGGGGGAAGATGTCCTGGTAGGTGAGAGCGGTGAGCGGATCGAACCCTCCGGAGTTGGGCGTGGTGTAGGCCTTCCACGCCTTCCCTGCCACCGTCTCGACGCACTCGCTCCCGGTTGCCACGACTTTCGTGACTGCGCATTTGAGCGAAGTCAGGGGACCGGGGTCGAAGGTGGGATTCGAGTACATGGCTTCGATCGCACCCGTCGAGGGGGCCAGCACCACGATGGCTCCATTCCGGCCGCCGAGTGCTTTCCTCGCGTCGGTCTGGAGCTTGTTGGACAAGGTGAGGCTGACCGTGTCCGTGATGGTGCGTGTCACCAGGAAGTCCTTGAGAGACTTGATAGGCGGATTGTGAGCAAGCAGATCGGAGTTGTACGAGGCCTCCACACCGCTCAACCCGTAGACGTAGGAGAAATAACCAGTGACCTGTCCGAAGAGCGCCCCGGTCGGGTACTGGCGTTCGTACTTGTAGATGCTGCCCTTCGGCGCCAGGACCGATTCGGCCAGTACGACGCCATCTGCGCTCTCGATCACCCCCCGGGTCTGGCTGTACTTCATAGCGATCACCTGAGGGTTCTGCGGAGCGTTCGCATACTGGTGGGCCTTTAGTACCTGGATGTTGTTCAGCTGCCCGAACAACAGGACAAAGCAGGCGACAATCGTCAATCCGAGCCAGCGGATCCGTCCTGATAGTTCTCCAGAGTTAACGCGACGCATCACTCACGGCTTGGTCCCCACGACAACCGCTGCTTCGGAGATCACGGGAACGACGGACACATCCCTGAATCCGGCCGTGTCGAAGTACTGTCGCCAGATCTCTGCAGATACCGGACGCTCTTGGATGCGGAGGCCGAAGCGGCAAACATTCTTCGTGAGACGCCACCAGCCGGCGGGTCCGCGCCGGGCCAGCACCGCCACTTTGGACATGATGATGGCACGATCATGCGCCGTCGTCCCCCGTCCAAACATCATGTCTCCGATCACCAATCGGCCTCCCGGCCGAAGCCACCGGGCGACCTCTCGCACCAGAGCCTCCTTGTCTCGGTCGCGCAGGTGATGCAAGGCGTAATTGGAGACGACGAGATCGACGCTTTCGGAAGGAAGGTCGAACGCCTCCACCGAGGAGACGACGCCGACAACGGTTTCGAGATCGGCCTCTGCGGCCTTTTCCTCCAGACGCCTTACCATGGCGGGACTCAGATCGACCGCCGTGACGCGGGCCCCGCCCTGAGCCAATGGCAGACTCAGCTGCCCGGTACCACAACCAAGATCCACCGCGACGGTGCCATCGTGCACCTCGGCTATGTTCAACACGGCCTTGATGACCCTTTCGAGACCGACCGACCCTTCGTGGTCCCATGTGGTGGCTCGGCGATTCCATCTCCGTTCCGGGAGCCAGCGACCGAAAGAGTCGAGCCGCCGATCCGATTTGAACGGCGGCTCACTACGATCGCCTCTCAAGAGGGTCAACGCCGGTTCGAAGATTTCGCCATGGACGAAATCAGGACCCGGTGACGGGGCCGCCGCCACCTCGCTGAAGAGATCACCATGGGGGCAGTTTGATCTTTCAATCATTACGCTCTCATGAAGTTTACGCGTGGAGCGAAAGATGGTACCGAATGAACTCCTCCCCACTGCGACTCGTCAGCTCCCCGACGCGCTCCCAGCCCAAGTGCTCATAGAATTCTCCAGCTGCCAGGTCAGGAGGCGTGACCAGCACCAATTCGTCGAGACCCGCATGGTGACCGGTATTTCGCGCTTCATCGAGTAAGGCCCTACCGACCCCGTGGCCCTGGGCATCTTCGCGCACCATGACGTGTGTCACTTCCCCGATGACCGGTACCCAGGCACTAGGGGAGCTGGTGTCGATGGCATCGGCGCCGATGATCCCACCGGGCGACAGGTGATCTGCTCGAACGTGGCGCCGCAGCAATGTGTCCAGCATGCGAATCAGCCCGCGGACGTAGCGAACGGCCCGGGTGCTAAGCAGTTCCTTGGCAAATCGCGGGCTGCTCATCGCTCGCACCAGCAGCCAGAATGCGAGCGCGTGTCCATGGTGGCGCACGATCGTGCGAAAGTGTCTATCTGGGCGGAGGGCGCCCAACAGGACGCCAACGACGTTGCCGTCGCCGTCCACGGCAGCGAGGGCGATGCCGTGGACGCTGTCGACCCAGGCCCGATGATAGCAACGTATGAACCCATTTCCGCACCGGGCCAGGAACTCCATGTCGAGCACGTCACGATGAAGACGGCTACTGATTTTGACATCCCCCTGGTGAAGGGGACGCACGGTCACCACCATGGCCGACCGGCCCCTGGTCCATCGACGCCAAAGGTGCCGGCTCGATGCCCGGTACGCTGCACACATTGAAGCGACGGAACGTCACTCGAGGGGAGCGAAGCCGCCATCGGCGTGCTCTGGTCGTCGTGCTCGTGGGGGTTGGCGCCCTCGCCGTGACTTTGGCTGTTCACGGGAGGCACAGCCGCGCTCCCGACAACCGGATGAGGTCGGCCGAGCCAACGACCTCGGGCTCCAAGCCGACCTCCTCGAAGACGTCTACGAAGATCATCCCCGTCACCGTGGTGGGGTCCTATGCGGTAGGAACCATGAGCCTCGACGTCGCCGGTCCATCCGGAAGCCCGACTCGAGTACTGCCCACGACGGTGTGGTACCCGGCGAACGGCGGTCGCAAGGGGCTCGTCCCCGGCGTGGCCCACGGCCCATTCCCACTTCTCGTCTTCTCGCAGGGTTACAATATTTCGGTCTCCTCTTATGCGGGCCTGCTCACAGACTGGGCCTCCGCTGGTTTCGTCGTGGCCGCTCCCACGTATCCGCACACCGATCCGTCTGATCCGGCGGCGCTTGACGAAAATGACATCGTGAATCACCCGGCAGACCTGCGGGCTGTGATCACCGCCGTACTCGGCAATGCGGAAGGACCGGGTTCTGTGCTCTCCGGTCTGATCAAAGCCAGTGAGATCGGCTTGGTCGGCCACTCCGACGGCGGCGATGTCAGTCTGGCAGTGGCAGACAACTCGTGCTGCCGGGACGTAAGGGTCAAAGCCGTAGCGATCCTGTCCGGAGCAGAGCTGGTTACTTTCGGCGGACGCTACTTCGGCCGTGTCTCCGTACCCCTGCTCGCGGTTCAAGGCAGCGCCGACCCCATCAACGTTCCCGCGTGCAGCGTCCAGTTCTATGACGCCGCCAACCCTCCCAAGTACTACCTCGACCTTCTGAGAGCTTCGCACGAGCCGCCCTATACCGAGGCGGGGACCACCGATCAGAGAATTGTGGCCCGGGTCACCACCGACTTCTTTGACGCCGAGCTGGCGGGCCAGACCGCAGGAACAGGGGCCATCATGATCGGTGGGGATGTGGCCGGCACCGCCCAAATCACCGCCGGTGTCTCGGCGCCACCGTCGTCGGGCACCTGTCCGGGTGCGCCGGGATGAATGTGCGGACAGCTCTGCTGGAGTCGGCATCATGCCGCCAACGATGTCCGCGCAACGACGCCACCGCTGCAGTTGGGGGTGGGGGTCACGCGAACGGGAGCTGCGACCTGTGGGAGCGCAGGGAGTTGTAACACCGACTGGTCGATCGCGTCGGCCATGGCGATCTGTCCGGCCGCGTTCGGGTGCAGGTGATCACCGGAATCGTACGGCGGGAACATGACGTTGGGCGTGCACGCACCGTTGAACACGTCTGCGACCGTGGGCGCCAGGTCGAGCACGCCATCGAACGCGCCGGACGTCGTGATCCAATTATCGACCTGTTCCAGCTCGCTCTGATCGAGGGGTGTCCACAGCTCATCGTGGTTCGTGGCGCGAGGCAGTAGCGTCACGGCGACGATCGGTAGCCGTGCCTGGTGAACGAGGGCGATGGCCTGCTCGTAGCCGGCTATGAGCTGCCCAGCGGTGGCGCCGAACCACAGGTCGTTGGTGCCGAGGAACACGATGACCTCCGACACGCCTGATTGGTCGAGCGCGTCGCGGGCGAGGCGCGTGAGCCCGGAGGGCCCACCTCCGGTTTTGTCGTCCGTGGGCACGACTGAGGTAAGTGCGTTGGCGGTGATCGCCTCGTTGACCACGGCCTGTTGCTGCGAAGTCGGCAACTTGTCGATCCGCTGCTGGAGCACGTCGGTCCAGCGGAGGGTGGAATTGAACCCTTCCGTGATGGAATCACCGACGACGACGATGCTGCCTTTGCCGGTGCTCTGGAGAACGTCGACGGCGTCCACCCACCGTGTCCAGGGGCTGGCCACGCTGAGCCCCGCGCCGGTGACGGACCCCGTGAGATCCCCCCCGCCGTTGGGCGTAAAGTACGAGGCGATCTTCGTACAACACGGATGGACAGACCCAAGCTCCGTGTCGCTCACAAAGAGACTGATCGCCAGGGTCTGCATGGCGCTCACGCCCATCGAAGCGGGATCGGTGTAGATGTACCGGCCCACGGGGATGCTGGCGCCCGAGTGCCCGGCGAATGTCAGTTGGTGAAGCGTACCGGGGACGATGGCGGTCCCCGCCGCGTCGAGTCCGACCGTCGCCGCCCCGATGACCAGCGGCTCATTGCCGAAGACGTTGGAGATTCGCACCCTGACCGCCTCTCCCCCCACGCCCAAGGTCGCCAGGTCCCGAACCGTCACGTCATGGGCTGTCCCGTAGCCCCACGCCATCGCCGAGCCCCAGGCCACGCGCCAGACCGGGCTTGGGAGGGCGACCGTGGTCGAGGTGGTCGAGGTGACGGCGTGGACGATCGGGCGCTGGCTTTCCGGTCGATCGGGGGAGTTGCCCATCACGAATGTGATCGTGACGAGTGCAGTCGCGACCACGGCGACAGCAAGACCGACCACGATGATCTTGGCTCGGCCGTGGAAGACACTTCTCTGGTCTCGCCCCCCTACCCGATGTGAGTTCACCGGTGGCGCGTTCAGCTCGTCACCGGTGCCCGACCACATGAGCATGGCCCTGCTGGAGTGCACCCGTGCTCATCCACCTGGGCAGATCCGACTCTCACCTGTCGGCTCTCGTCAATCTAAGGTCCGATCCAGATCGAGCCCGCGTGGCCGGATCTTCAGGCCGTCGCCGTCCAGCACCCTCATAGAGGGCCAGTCTTTGCCGCGGGACCTGAAGAAATGATGACACGATGCTCGATCTGGCTGTCAGCATGCCCCCCCATGACCCGACGAAAGCCATCGATATGTGCTCGATTCTTGGTTGGCCTAGAGGATAGGGCGTGACTCTGGGCCCCCACGTTGCGCCAGCCGATGAGTTTGGCCGGGCCCTCCACGAGCCCGCGCCGTCCTCGCCGAGGGGGTTGTTTCGCCGCCATGGTGGTGCCGGGCTTCATGCGGCGTTGGATGGTGAGATCATCGGGGCCGAGACACGCACGACCAGAACCAGCACGATCCCCACCGACACTGACATCGAAGCGGTGGCCGACGATGCCGAACACGGTTACGTCCCGGACGTCCTCATGACCCGCAGGCGAGGACGGCCCATGCTCGGCCGTGCGTCCGCCGAGGTCGTGCCCGTGCGGCTCGACCCTGACCTCGAGCAGGCAGTCGAAGAGGGCGCTGAGACGGAGCACACGACCAGGAGTCAGATCATCCGCCAGGCCTTGCGAGGGTTCCTCGACGTGACCGGACAGCCTGTTGATGTCAAAGAGCCGGCGAGCGCCTTGACCAGGAAGGACTCGGGATTTCGTCCGCCCGGTGGCGTCGCCGGCGGCGGCGCCGGCACGCCGGAGGAGCGGTGCCGCCGGTGGCGGGGTCCGCCGGCTGTGGTAGTCAGAAGTGCATGGCCCCGTCGCGACCCTTTCGCTTCGCCGCTCAGCTCTCCACCGCTCCCGATGCGGCGTCCTGGGCCGCCCAGGCCCGCAAGGCCGAGGATCTGGGCTTCTCCACCCTGCTCATGCCCGATCACTTCGGCGACCAGCTGGCGCCGGTCCCAGCGCTCATGGCGGCGGCCGACGCCACCACCAGGCTAAGGGTCGGAGCCCTGGTGTTCGACAACGATTACCGGCACCCGCTGATACTGGCCAAGGAGGCGGCCACCTTGGACCTGCTCTCGGGAGGCAGGCTCGAGCTCGGCCTCGGAGCCGGCTGGATGCGCAGCGACTACGACGAGTCGGGCATCGCCTACGACGCGCCGGCCGTCCGGGTGGACCGCTTCGAGGAGGGGCTGGCCGTGGTCACCGGTCTGCTCGAGACCGACGGACCATTCTCCTTCTCGGGGACGCACTACACGGTCCACGAGCACACGGGCACACCGCGCCCGGCGCAGCGGCCCCGGCCCCCGATCATCATCGGCGGGGGTGGGAGGAGGGTGCTCGGCATTGCCGGCCGGTTGGCCGACATCGTCAGCATCAACGTGAACCTGGCCGCGGGGACCGCCGGACCCGAATCAGCCCACAACGCCACGCCCGAGGCCACCAGGCAGAAGATCGGCTGGGTGAAGGAGGCGGCCGGGGTGCGCTTCGACGACATCGAGCTGAACACCCTGATCGGCTTCGTCATGGTGACCGACGACGCCCAGTCGGTGATCCGTGCCATGGCGCCGGCGCTGGGCATCGACCCCGCCGACGCCCGGCACATCCCGTTGGCGCTGATCGGCACCCTGGACGAGATGGCCGACGAGTTGGAGTGGCGCCGCCGAGAGTACGGGATCAGCTACTTCTCGGTGGAGAGTGACGCCTGGGAGACGCTGGCGCCGGTGGTGGCCAAGCTGGCCGGGACGTAGACCGTGGCCGACGCCGCCGTGGTGGTGGAGCAACTGAGCAAGCACTACGCCGGTCCACCGGCGGTGGACGCCGTGCGGAACATCGATCTCGAGGTGGCCAAGGGCGAGATATTCGGGCTGCTCGGTCCGAACGGCGCCGGCAAGACGACGACGGTCGGAATGTGCACCACCCGGGTGGTGCCCACCGCCGGTCGGGTCACCGTCGACGGCGTCGACGTCCAGGCCGACCCCCCCGGCGCCCGGGCCCGGATAGGGATGGTCACCCAGTTCAACACCCTCGACCGCAGCTGCACCGTCTTCGAGAACCTGCAGTACCACTGCCGCTACTTCGGCATGAGCCACCGTGCCGCCTTGGCCCGGACGAAGGAATTGCTCGAGACCTTCCGTCTGGCCGACCGGGCCGGCGCCAGCGTGATGGCTCTCTCCGGGGGCATGGCCCAGCGCCTGCAGGTGGCCCGGTCCATCGCCCACCGGCCCGTCGTGCTCTTCCTGGACGAGCCCACCTCGGGTCTCGACCCCCAGAGCCGGATCGCCCTGTGGGACGTGCTCGGGGCGCTGCACGACGAAGGGACCACCGTTATTCTCACTACCCACTACATGGAGGAGGCTGACCGGCTCTGTGACCGGTTGGCGGTGATCGACCACGGCGAGATCCTCATCATGGGGACACCCGAGCAACTGAAACGTCAGGTCGGGGTGGAGACGGTGGTCACCTTGACCCTGGACGGCGACCGGGAGACCGCCGCCGGCCTGCTGTCGGCTCTCCCCGGTGTCGACCGGGCCGAAGTGGTTGACGGCACCGTCCTCGTCTATCTGGCCGAGCGCGAAGGCCCGCTCCCGGCCATCGTCCAGGCCGCCCTCGGATTCGGCCTGGCCGATCTGGCCGTGGCCGAGCCCACGCTTGAGACCGTCTTCATCCAGTTGACCGGGAGGGCTCTGCGTGAGTGAGCATCGGGTCCGCTATCGGGCCGCCTTCTGGGGCCTCATCGTCCGCGACGCCAAGGTCCTCAGCCGGAGCCTCACGCAGTTCCTCCTGCGGACGGTGATCCAGCCCTTCCTCTTCGTCTTCGTCTTCCTCTACGTGTTCCCCAACATCGGCGCCGGGATCCACGGTCCGGGCAAAGCCAGCTTCGGCACCGTCCTGCTGCCCGGACTGGTGGCGGTGGCCATCATGTTCCAGGGCATCCAGGCCGTCGGGTTACCGCTGGTCAACGAGTTCGCCCAGACCCGGGAAATCGAGGACCGGGTGATGGCGCCGTTGCCCACCAACCTGGTGGCCTTCGAGAAGATCCTCTTCGGGGCCATGCAGAGCGCGCTGGGCGCGCTGCTCGTCTTCCCCATGGTTCTGTTCTTCCCCAACAGCAATGTCCACCCCCACGTGAACGCCGTCCTTCTGGTGGCCGAGATCGTGATCGCCTGTCTCTCCTCCGGCGCCCTGGGCCTGGCCATCGGCACGGGCTGGAACCCCCGTCAGGTCCCGCTCATCTTCTCCCTGATCGTCATCCCCATCACGTTCCTGGGTTGCATCTACTACCCCTGGGCCGCGCTGCACCCCATCCGGTGGCTGCAGATCGTGATCCTGGCCAACCCGCTCGTCTATGTGAGCGAAGGGCTCCGCGGCGCCATCACCCCCAGCCTCCAGCACATGGCCTGGCCCGTCAGCCTGGGCGTGCTCACCGCCATCGGGGGATTCCTGACCTGGCTCGGGATGCGGGGCTTCCGCAGGCGCGTGCTCGGCTGAGCCCGTGGTGTCGCCCTAGGCGGACCAACCGTTCTGGCTGGAGACCGGTTCGTGGCCCAGCGGCGGCGGCACCCAGGGATCACCGGTGGCGGGTGGGGGGAGGACTTCCACCTCCGAGGGCGGGACGGGCTGGCCGTTGGTGGCCGACGGCGCTTCGGAACGCGGTGGCACCCAGGAGGCGCCGGGGAAGGCGGTGCCGGTGGCGGTGGCGTTGGCCATTGTGCCGGCGCCGGGCATGTGCTCGGGGGCCGGGGTGAAGGCGACCGTCTCGATCAGGCCGACATCGAGCAATTCGCAGACCAGGCGGAGAGCGACCACATATTGCGATCCCATGGCGTCGAGGACGTCACGCACCCGGCTGCCGGTGGTGCTGATGGTGGTGAGGACGTGCCACTGGTCGGCCCGGATCTGGACCTCGGCTCCGGGAGCGTTCGGAGAGAGGTGGATGATGCCGTCGAGCGACACCCGGGCCACCAGCTCGTTCCACTCGGTCACCTGGGGTTCCACCTCGGCCAGGACGTCGCGGACCTGACGGCGGCTGATAGGTGCGGGGGCTTCGCCGCCGGGGAAGAAGGAGAACCAGCCGTCGGTGACGAGGGCCAGGTCGAAGACGGCCTCGGTCAGGGTGCCGGCGTCCCCGGCCAGGAAACCGGTGAGGTCGCCGTCCTCCATCCACAGGTGACCGTCGACGCCGGTGGCGGTCACGGCCAGCCGTCCCTGGACACCCGAGCCGGCCACCAGGACCAGGACGTCGGGCAGGGAGAAGGCGGCCAAGGATCCGACGAGGACCGCCTCGGCTTCTTGGCCCGAGGTCGTTGTCTGCGTCATGGACCCTCCCCGCCCGGATCGTGCCGGCGCCTTGTCCGCTGGCCTTGGATCAACGATAGATGCAGATAGTGGCTAATACCACACAGCTAGTGAAATTCCGTTGCCCAACTTTTGGGAGGGGGGAAGGTGACCGCCATCGGCCCCTCAGGGCCGGCGGACCCGGCCCCGCAGGGCCAGCAAGGCCAGGGTGATCGAGACCAGGCCGAAGGCCCCCACGGCCAGGACGGCATCGCCCACGGCGGTGGCGGTGGCCACACTCCAGGGCTGCGAGACGAGGGCCCGGAGGCCGGCCAGGATGTAGGTCATCGGGTTGTAGGTGGCCACCGTCCGCAGCCAGCCCTCGAGGGCGGCCTTGGGCACGAAGGTGGTGCTCAGGAAGGTGATGGGGAAGAACAGGACGAAGCTGGCGTTCACCGCCCCGGGATTGCCGGTCTTCAAGGCGATGGCGTAGGGCAGGCCGGTGAAGACGAGCCCCCAGATCCCCGACAGCACCACGAAGAGCACCATCCCCGGCAGCCCGGTCCGGAAGTGCACCCCGAGAGCGAGGCCGACGAGCAGCACCGGGATGGCCAGCGCCATCACCAGGGCCAGATCGGCCATCATCAGGCCGAGAAGCAACGGCAGCCGCCGGACCGGTGTGATGGTCAGCCGGTCGAAGTAGCCGTTCTGGATGTCGGTGACCAGAGACGAGGCGCGCGAGACGCCGGTCACGGCGAAGACGACGGCCACCGGCAGCTCGAAGGACTTGAAGTCGATATGGGCGGCCGCCCCCGTCACCTTCGACAGCGCCCCGATGTTCAGAACGTAGAAGAAGATGGGCACGATCAGCGCCGGGATCACCGAGGCCGGCTCCCGGGGTATCTGCCGGACGGCCCGCTGGGCCACGGAGAAGAGATCGACCACGAAGCCGGCCGGACGGGCCTGGACCCGCACGGAGGTCGGGGACACCGCCACCTCGGTCACCGGGCACCTCCCGACGCCGCCGCGCCCGCCGCCGCGGCGTCGCCGCTGGTGCCCCCTTCGGTCTCGGCTGCTTCGTCGGCCTGCAGGTGAGCCCCCGTGAGCTGCAGAAAGACGTCGTCGAGGGTGGGCGTCCGCAGGGTCAGGCTCAAGACCCGAGCCCCCGACCCGTGCAGCGCCAGGGCCACCGGGCTCATGGCGGCGGCGCCGTCGCCGGCGTGGACCATCAACTCGTCGCCCCGGCGGACCACCTCCTCGACCCCGGCCACCGACCGGACGCCGTCCACGGCGGCGGACGGCATCTCGGCCACCTTGGCCACGATCACGTCGTTTCCCACCGTCCGCTTGAGCGCGTCGGGCGTGCCCTCGGCCACCAGATGGCCGCGCGAGATGATCCCCACCCGGTCGGCCAGCTCGTCCGCCTCCTCCAGGTACTGGGTGGTCAGGAAGATGGTCGTCCCCCGCTCGCCCTGCAGGGCGCGGACCTCGCGCCAGACGGCGGCCCGGCTCTCGGGGTCGAGCCCGGTGGTGGGCTCGTCCAGGAAGAGGATCTGGGGGTCGTGGATCAATGCCGCGGCCAGATCGAGACGGCGCTTCATCCCTCCCGAGTAGGTGTGGATCTGCCGGTCGACGGCGTCGCCGATGTCGACCAGGGTGAGCACCTGGGCCACCCGGGCCAGCCGTTCCTCACGGCGTAGGCCGTAGAGCCGGGCCTGAAGGTCGAGCAGTTCACGGCCCGTCTGCCGGTCGTCGAGCGCGGCGTCCTGCAGGGCCACCCCGATCTGCAGCCGGACCAGCTCGGGCTGCCGGGCCACGTCGTAGCCGGCCACCAGGCCCCTGCCCCGCGACGGCCGCAGAAGAGTGCACAGCATCCGCACCAACGTGGACTTGCCCGCCCCGTTCGGTCCCAGGAACCCGTAGATCTCACCCCGGCCGATGGACAGGTTCACCCCGTCCACGGCCCAGTAGTCGTCGAACCGGCGCGCGATGTCCTCGGTGACGATGGCCGGCCCCTCCACGGCGGCCGACGATAGTGGTCGCCGCCCCCCCCTCCCGACGGCGCACCCCGTCGTAGGGTGGGCCCCATGTCGACGACACCGGCCATCTCGCCCCGGGACTACGGGGAGTTCGCCCACCTCACCTTCGATCGCCGGCCGAATGGCGTCGTCGTCGTCACCTTGGACCGCCCCGACGTCCTCAATGCCGCCAATGTCCGGATGCATCACGAGATGGGTGCCGTCTGGGCTGTCGTGGACGCCGATCCCGACGCTCGCGTGGCTGTGGTCACGGGCGCGGGCCGGGCTTTCAGCGCCGGCGGGGACCTCGAGATGATCGAGGAGATGATCGAGGACTACGACGCCCTCCTGGCCCAGTGGCGCGACGCCCGAGCCGTGGTGGAGAAGATGCTGGCGGCCGAGAAACCGATCGTCTCGGCCATCAACGGCGTGGCCGTGGGCGCCGGTCTGGCCGTGGCCCTGCTGGCCGACGTCAGCATCATGGGCCGCACGGCCCGGATTTCCGACGGCCACGCCCGGTTGGGGGTGGCGGCGGGGGACCATGCCGCTCTTCTCTGGCCCCTGCTCTGCGGTATGGCCAAGGCCAAGTACTACCTGATGACGGCCGATTTCGTCGACGGCCCCGAGGCGGAGAGAATCGGCCTGGTGACGCGCTGCGTGGACGACCACGAGGTGTTGCCGCAGGCCCTGGCCGTCGCCGACCGGTTGGCGGCGGGCAGCAGCACCGCCGTCCAGTGGACGAAGCGGGTCATGAACCAGTGGCTCCTCGCCGCCCTGCCCGCCTTCGGGGAATCGGTGGCCCTCGAGATGCTCGGCTTTCTCGGTCCCGACGCCCGCGAGGGCCTCGACGCCCTCCGCCAGCGACGCGATCCGCTGTTCCCGTCGGCCCCGCCAGCATCGTCGGCCCCGCCGCCGTCCTCGGCCCCGCCAGCATCGTCGGCCCCGCCAGCATCGTCGGGATGAAGCTCTTCTGGTCGGCCTTCGTCACCATCCTGGTGGTCATGGACCCGGTGGGAAACGTCCCCGTCTTCCTGTCGCTCACCCGGGACTACAAGCCCGCCCAACAACACCGCGCCAGCCTCCAGGCCACCGTCGTGGCCGCGTCGGTCGTCTATTCTTTCGCTCTCTTCGGTCAGGAGGTCCTCCATCTCCTGGGTATCTCGGTGGCCGCCCTGGAAGTGGCCGGCGGCCTGATCCTGGGCGCCGCCGCCCTCGAGCTCCTGCACCCGCCGCCCTCCGGTCAGGGCCGGCTGCCCGGATCGGCCAACGTGGCCTTCGTACCCTTGGGCACACCCCTGCTGGCCGGGCCCGGGGCCATCGCCGCCACCATGGTCTACGTTCGACGCGCCCACGGCGTGGGTCAGGTCTTCACCGTCCTCGGGGCCCTGGCCGCCGTCCTACTCATCCTCTACCTGGTCCTACGCTTTTCGGGTCTGCTGAGCCGCATGTTGCGCGACAACGGCATCGAGCTGACCTCCCGCATCGTCGGACTGCTGCTGGCCGCCATCGCTGTCCAGTTGATTGCCACCGGGGCCCGGTTCTGGGCCATTCACGGGGTCTGAAGGGCGCCGCCGAGCCGACCGGGCTCAGTCCACGGTGACGAGGGTGCCGATCGGGGTGTAGGGGTAGACGACGGCGGCATGGGCCGGCGGCAACTCCACGCAACCGAGGCTCTGAGGCACGCCGTAGGAGGCACGGATGAAACCGTGCAGGGCATCGCCGCCGTGGAAGTAGCTCACCCAGGGGATACCGGGGTCGTTGTACTTGGAACCATCGGGGTTGGTCCCCCGCATGGTGGTCGAGACGTAGCGGGCGTAGACGGGCCAGGTTCCGACCTCCGTCGGCGCCGCCTCGATACCGGTGTTGGCCAGCGTGGTGTAGACGATCTGCCCGTCACGCCAGACGTCGGCGTGCTCGGGGACCGAGGTGGACACTTCGACGAAGTCGTAGTGTCCCTCACTGTTCGTCTGGCCGGCCGCCGCGGCCAGGATGAGCGAGTCCCACACCCGGGGGCCGGCCACGCCGTCGGTGGTCATACCGTGCTGGGATTCGAACATCATGATGGCGCCCTGGGTGACCACGCTGTTCTGACCCGGCGACCACAAAGCCATGAAGGCGCCGGGCAGGTTGCTCCAACGCCAGGAGAAGGTGCCGAGCTGCGCCATCGCGATCTCGTTCGACGGCGCCGGGGTGGTGTCGGCGGCGGTGAAGGAAACGGGCAGGTAGCCGAGTTGGGCCAGCAGCTGCTGAAGGCGCAAGGTCGACATGGAGGCCGTGGTGAACGCGACGTGCCACGAGTGGGTCAGTCGCTGGCCGTGGGTGCCCTCGACACCGGTCGGCCCGCCGGGGACGGTCAGCGTCTCGGTGGCTCCGGGGGGAAGGGTGCCGGTGGCGTCGAAGGCCAGAGTGCCCGGACGGCTCTGGATCCAGGTCCCCGGGATGAGGGGCATCAGGCTGGGCAGGGGACTGTCGTCGGCCAGGGCCGTGGTGAAGTGGATGCTGATCGGGGCGTCGAGCGCCACCGCCGTCGCTCCCGGCGCCGGGCCGGTCGAGACCACGTTCAGTGCAACTCGGGTGCCGTTGCGGATGACCGGTGCGGCACTGGCCTTGGTCGTGCCCACTTTCGACACCACCAGAGCGGTGGACCCACCGACGAGCAGGACGGCACCCACCACGATGGACACGATGATCCCGGTGTGCCGGGAGTCGTGCCTGCGATGTTGAGGTACGTCCGGCATCAGGTCGATCATTCTCCTCAGCCTGGATGGTACCAGCGCCTTTTGACCGCTCCGGTCACCGAGACAGGAAATCCGAGGAAATTTCGGCACCCTCGACCGGGGCTGGTCGTGCCCGGGTCGGAGCCGCCCTACCGACCGGCGGTGTCGCTCGCGATGGCGCGCCGGGCGTCGTCCTCGAGACGCCGGATCCTCTCGCCGTCGGTGATCTTGCTCCCGCTGGCACGGTCACGGACGTAGAAGGCGTCGACCACCTCGTTGCCGAAGGTCGAGACACGAGCGGCGACGACGTCGAGGTCGAGGGCGAACAGAGCGGAGGTGATCCGGTAGAGCAGGCCCACGGCGTCGGGGGCCCGGATCTCGATCACCGTCGACGTGGTCGATGCCGCCTCCAGTGCCGTCACCTCGGTGGGGATGGGGCGCGGTGACGTCGCCCTGTGCTCGGCGGCATAGGCCTGTGCCTGCTGGGCCAACCGCTGCTCGAGGGGCAGGGTCCCGCGCAGGGTGGCGTCGATCTCGTCGGCCACGAGCTTCCAGTCGGGCCAGCGGCCACGCGACGGCTCGACCAAGAAGAGCTCGACGGCGAAGTCGCCCTCCCCGCTCACATCGGCCGACCGGACGTTCAGCCCGTGGAGGGCGAGGACGCCCGTGACCGTGGCCAACAGGCCCGGACGGTCCCTGGCCACCACCGTGACTTCGGGTCCGGTGGCGGTCACGATCGATCGACCGAGCTTCTGGACCTGTCCCATGAAACCGCGATGGCGGTCGGTGACCACCGAGGCGCGGGCGGGCACGTCGGCCCCGGCCAGGCGCGCCTCGGTGCGCCGGACGAGCTCGGCCACGAGACCGGCCTTCCACGATCCCCACGCCGCCGGACCGGTGGCCCGGCTGTCGGCTTCGGTCAGAGCGGCCAGCAGCTCGAGCCGGGTGCGGTCTCCCACGGCGCTCACCACGGCATCCACCGTCGCCGGGTCATCGAGGTCGCGGCGGGTGGCCAACTCGGACAGAAGCAGATGGTTGCGCACCAGGCTCACCAGGATGGCCACGTCCTCGTCGGGGAAACCGAAGCGCCGACCCATGTCGGCCACCACCACCACACCGACGTCGGTGTGGTCGCCGGGGAAACCCTTGCCGATGTCATGCAGCAGGGCCCCGATCAGCAGAAGGTCGGGCCGGTCGACCCCGTGGGCCAGCGGTGCCGCCTCGGCCGCGGCCTCGAGCAGATGCCGGTCCACCGTGAAGCGGTGGAAGGCATTGCGCTGAGGCTTGTTGCGTACCGCCGCCCATTCGGGGATCAGCCGGCTGAGCAGCCCCCGTTGGTCGAGGGACTCCACGGCGGAAACGGCCGGCGCCCCGGCCGCCAGTATCCGTACCAGGGCCTGGCGGACGTCGTCGGGCCAGGGTGACGGCGGGACGGGTGAGCCGGCGGAAAGGACGTCGAGGGTGCTCCGGGCGATGGGCAGGTCCCGTTCGGCGGCCACGGCGGCGATCCGAAAGGGCAGGCCGGGGTCACCGGTCACGTCGGCGTCCCCACCGAGGACCACCGTCTCCATGTTATCGGTGCTGTCTTTGCCCCCGACCAGGGCCACACCGGGCTCGATCGGGCGGGTCACGGCGCCGGAGCCGAGCGAGCCCGACCCGTCGCCTCGTGCCCGTTTGCCCACCCGCCAGCGCCGACCGGCCCCCGAGGACTGGCTCCAAAGCGCATGTCGACGCCAGACGTCGTCGGCCACCCAGACCACGGTCCGCCCGGCCTCGGAGATGGAAGCCATCAGAGCGTCGGCGCTGTCGACGCCCAGGGCGCGGGCCACCTGGTCCTGCTCCTGGAGCAGCAAACGGTCGCTCGCCCGGCCCGTGGTCCGGTGCAGCTCCACCCGCGCCGCCGTCAGGGTCCGGCGCGGACCCTCCAAGCTCGAGATATCCACTTCCTCGGCCAGGGCGGCGATGGCCCGGGCGGCGGCGCCGACCACGTGGATGTCGCGCAAGCCGCCGTGGGATTCCTTCAGATCGGGCTCGAGCAGAAAGGCGACGTCGCCGTGGGAGCGGTGCCGTTCATCGACCTGGTCGGCCAGTACGGGCAACCAGAGCGAGGCCCGCGAGCGCCAGAGTTCGAGGGCCCGGGTCAGCAGAGGTGTCACCACCTCGGCGTCGCCGGCCACCAGCCGGCCGTCGAGCCAGCCGAGCTGGGCCCTCAGGTCTTCGGCGGCCACCGCCAGAACCTCGGCCGGCCGTCGCACGGAATGGTCGAGCCGGACGCCTTCGTCCCACACGGGATACCAGACGGCGTCGGCGATGACCTTGATGTCCCGGCGCCGTTCGTAGACGAGGACGACGTCGAGATCGCTCCCCGGGGCGAGCTCCCCCCGCCCGTAGCCCCCGACGGCCACCAAACCGATTCCCTGATTGTCACCATCGGTGGCATGGTCGAGAAGGTCGGAGAGCCAGCTGTCGGTGGCGTCGGCCAGGGCACGGCAAAAGTCGTCACCGTGCAGGTCGGTTCGTTCGAGCAGCTCTTGGCGTACGACCCGGAGAGACACGGGCGACGGTATCACCGGTCCCCGCGCACTCGGTAGGGGCGGTCAGGCCTAACCTGGGTGGTGCCGATCACGACGGTGGATCACCGTCCCGCCCGGCATGGAGGGACCCATGAGCACCGTAGAGAAGGGCAAGGGATCCGGCTTCCGCCTGATCGACACCGTGATCGTGGCCGCCGCCGTCGTCGGCGGCATCTTCGTCTTGCTCTGGGCGCTGCGCATCGCCGCCGGACTCTTTCTCTTCGCCTTCAAGCTGGCCATCCTGGTGGTGATCGTGGTCGTCGTCATCCGGCTCGTCCACCTCTTCACCCGCAACGGCGACTGATTCACCGGCAACGGCGACTGACGACTCCAGCCCCGCCATCGGCCCCCGGCCCGGATCGAGCGGGCTCAGGTGGCACGGCTCAGGTCTTGGCCATCTCCTCGTACAGCTCCACGTGTTCGGCCACCATGCGCTCGGTGGAGAAATAGCCCTCCACCGCGGCACGGCAGTCTTCCCGGCGGAGATCGCCGAGCCGTCCGAGGGCCTCGACCATGGCGTCGTCGTCGTCACAGAGGAAGCCGGTGGTCCCATCGTCCACCACCTCGGGTGCCGCCCCCTCACGAAAGGCGAGGACGGGTGTCCCGCAGGCCATGGCCTCGAGCATCACCATGCCGAACGGCTCGTTCCAGCGGATGGGGAACAGCAGGGCCCGGGCGTTGGCCAGGAGCTCGACCTTGCGTTCGTGCGGCACCTCGCCCAGATAGACGGCGTCGGGGCCCAGGAGAGGGGCGACGTGCTGGTCGAAGTAGGCGCGCTCCCAGGGCTCGCGCATCTTGGCCGCCATGAGCAACCGGAACCCGGCGGCCCGGGCGATGGCGATGGCCCGGTGCGCTCCCTTGTCGGCGGCCATCCGCCCGAGGAAGACCAAGTATTCGCCGTCGGCGTCGCCGCCGCCGTTTCCGAAGGGGAAGGCCGATGCGTCGAGACCGTGGTGGATGACCCGGGCGATGGGAACGTCGGGCGCGGCCCGATGCTGGGCGTGGGAGATGGCGATGATGGGCACCCGGGGACCGAGGGCCGAGTAGAGGTCGGTCAGCTCGGCGTTGAACGGGCCGTGAATGGTGGTGACCACGGGTAGGCCCGGGAAGCGCTCGGAGTAGAAGGGGCCCATGACGGTGTGGTCGTGGACCACGTCGTGGTCGGCCACGGCGCCGTAGGCGTGGATGACGTGGCGGAGCTCGGGCACGGCCATGCCGATCCGCATCCCCTCGGCGTGCTCCAGAGCCCATTTCTTGGGCACCGGGCAGGTGGAATCGCCGGTGGTGAAGAGGGTGACGTCATGGCCGGCGGTCACCAGGCCCCGGGCCATCTGGTCCACGACCAGCTCGATCCCCCCGTACAGCGGCGGTGGGATCGGTGTCCACGGTGGGGCGATGAGGGCGATCCGCATGGCCTGATTCAACCACCCATGGGCCCCGGGTCTGTGCCCCGGGGAGGCTGGCGCCCGGACAAGGGCCCCCGGGCGGCGAGACGCAGGCTACGAGATGGCCTGACCCATCCAAGAAGCCGGGTCCCATTCGATAGGCTCGCTATCTTGCGGCGGCGTGGCCGAGTGGTTTAGGCAGGGGCCTGCAAAGCCCCGTACGGCGGTTCGATTCCGCCCGCCGCCTCGAAATGTTCCTCCCGATAGGCGACGGTCGGCGTCAGTTCGTCGGCGCCTTGGCGTAGTCCCACACCAGGTCGGCGTTTCCTTCGGCACCGAGGAGCAGCTTGCCCGGATGCTCCTTGTCGATGTGCCCGATGAGCCCCCGATAGATCGAGTAGCCCACCAGCTCCTGCAGGCGTCGCGGAAAGCGCTTGACGGTGGCGGCGGGAATGCCGAGCTGCTGATTCTCCTGCTGCCGGAGGAAGCCGGCGCAGTAATTCATGGCCAGGCCGACCCTGCGTCGCTCCGTCTGATTCGCCCCGCCACCGTGCCACAGGCTCCCGACCCAGACGAGGACACTGCCTTTGGACATCTCGGCCGGGATCGAGTCGTAATGCTGGAAAGCAACGGGGGAGTGGTCGGCCGTGTGGGTCCCCGGACAAAGACGGGTGGCGCCGTTCTCCTCGGTGAAGTCGGTGATGGCCCACATCGTGTTGCAGATGATGGGGGGGTGTGGCTTCGGGAGACCGATGACCTGGTCGTCGGCATGGATCATCTGGGCCGCCTCGTCGGGACCGATGGCGATGGAGGAGAGCGAGGAGACCAAGAGGCCCGGATCAAGAACCTTCTCCACGATGGGCAGGACGTTCGGATGGACGGGGATCCGCTCATAGAGCGCTCCGTGCACGAGGAGGTTATAGATCCGAGTCGTCCGGACCCCTTCGAAGAGGTTGTCGGCGGGGACGATGCCGAGCGCTCGCTCCAGCCGGAGCAGGTCATCGTTCAGCTCGTCGACAAGATCGGGAGCGATGGCGTTGTCGACGACGGACCATCCGTCGGCCCGCACACGCTCGGCGTGGGATTCGATGACGGCATCATCGAGCGTCCGGGTGTCGGTGGCACAAGCGGAGCTTGAAGGTTCCACAGCTTCCTCTCGAAACGGCTCTCACATCGTCCATCAATCGTGCCACGACCAGGGCGAAGGGGGAAGGGCCCCGCCGCTCGCCCCTCCGGTCCGGTGATACGCTGGACCCCGCTGGGGGCCGTTGGCGCAGTTGGTAGCGCACTTGCATGACACGCAAGGGGTCGTGGGTTCAAGTCCCGCACGGCCCACCATTGAAAGCCCAGTTCAGGACGATAAATCCTGAACTGGGCGGGTCCCCGAAAGCGCCAAAATGGCCCGATGGTCACATTTTGGTCACACGAATTTGCTACGTTGGCCCCGTCGAGGTGACCGAGGAGCGTTCGTGCAGGGACGGGTGTACCGGAGGGGAACGGGCTGGGCCTTCAAGGTCGACCTCCCTCGCGACCCGGCCACCGGACAGCGCAGACAACGCCAGAAGGGTGGCTTCGCCACCCGCAAAGCGGCCGAAGAAGGCTTGACCGATCTGCTCGGTGAGATCCGGACGGACGTCGTCGCCGGCACCGGGACCATCAAGCTCGAGGGCTGGCTCACTGAGTGGCTGGCCGCCGTGAAGCCTTCGCTGCGCCCGAGCACGTACTCCCTCTACTCGACCGCCGTCACCAGCTGGATCACGCCGAGGATCGGTGCGCTCAAACTGGCCGAGGTCACCCCCCAGGTCGTCCAGCGGCTCTACACCGACCTGGCTACCTCGGGTGGCCGGAGTGGTCAAGGCCTGAGCCCCCGCTCGGTCCGGCTGGCCCACCAGGTGCTGCAGCAGGCATTCGCCAAAGCGGTGCAGTGGAAGCTCACGGCGAACAACCCACTGGCCTCGGGCATCATCCTGCCCCGCATGGAGCCAAAGGAGATGAAGACCCTCAGCGCTGAGGATGCCAAGGCGTTCCTCGACGCCACCGCCGATGACCGGTTGGGTCCACTGTGGTGCCTTCTGCTCACGACCGGGCTGCGACGGGGCGAGGCCCTCGGACTGCGTTGGAGCGACGTCGACCTGGCCGATGCCCGGCTGGAGGTGCGCCAGACCGTGGTGGCGGTGAAGGGGACGCCGTTGATCTCGGAGCCGAAGACCAAGACGGGCCGGCGAACGGTCTACCTGTCGGGGAGGACGATCGAGGCTCTCAAGGACCAACGGGCCCGCCAGAAGGCCGATCGGAAGCTGGTCGGGAGCGCCTGGGAGGACTCGGGCCTCGTCTTCACCACGACGACCGGGGGACTGCTCCACCCGAGGAACGTGCTGCGGGACTTCCAGATCGCGCTGGACAAGGCCAACCTGCCCAAGGTCCGGCTCCACGACCTTCGCCACACCGTGGCCACGCTGCTGCTCCACGAGGGCGCTCACCCCAAGGTGGTCCAGGAGTTGCTCGGCCACGCCAACGTGGCCATCACGCTGAACACCTACTCGCATGCCACCCCAGGACTCCACCGGGAGGCCGCCGACATGCTCGAGGGCGTGCTCAAGCTCTGATCGTCACCATCTCCCGCAGCGCGTCGACCGGCACCCGGAGGAGCCGGTCCCCGATCCTGACGCAGGGGAGCCCTTCGGCCCCGCCGGTCGCCTCGAATCGACGGGCCAGCTCGTAGGCCGCCGATCTCCCGATACGGAGGAACTTCGCCGCTTCGGGGATGGTCAAGAGCGTGACCTCCTCCGGCGGCGGTCGGCTTTCGGCCGGCTCGTCGGTGTCTACCAATCGGAGATGGTCGTGGGTGCTCATCGTGATCCTTCCGAACGTTGTCCAGTCCGTCGCGAACCTGCTGTCCAGTTCCTCCGGACCGATCGACGGTCCTGACATCAGCGAACGGTGCCGGCATCGCCTCTCCATTGTCCGAATCAACGTCACCCTCAACGTCACCCTCGGATATCTCGCCAGCAGCACCAACGTCACCCTCGGGCTACAGAGGTTTGGCGGCAACGTCACCCTCCCAGGTCGGAGCCCTGTCGATGTGACCGAGGAGGCCGACAGGCCAGGCGACCGTCTTCTGGGCCGCACATCAGCCTTCCCCCGGTATCGAGCCGAGGGTGTGCTGTACCCGCCCGGTCCGGCGGGGCACCGTACGGGGGCGCACGCCCTCCCGTGTGGCCACTCACGACGGATCACGGAGCCACGTTGCTCGGGGATCGAGAGAGGCGCCCAGGCGGGCATCGAGCCCGCCACGGCCGCCTGGGTGACTCAGCACATCGGCTCCGCCAAAGCGGTACGGAACAGATCCACACCTGTGCATCATTTGATGCCAACGTCACCCTGAGCTCAATTCCCGGTCGTAGCGGGCCAGGATCTCAACCCTGGGTGCGAGAGCGGCTCCCCTCGACGTCGAGCCGAGGGGAGCCGGCTCCCCGATAGCCGTGGTGGAGCCGATCCAGGGGCTTCGTATCAGATGTCCTCGGTGCTCACACAGGGCCCGGCGCAGTGACCCCGCCGTCGGGGATTGAGAGAGGCGCCCAGGCGGGCATCGAGCCCGCCAAGGCCGCCTTGATGACACAGCAGATCGACTCAGCGGAAGCGGGACAGATCATGTCCACACAGTTGCATGGTTATCCCGGGCCCGGGATAACCTTGCATGTGTGTGGACATTGAATGTACCGGTCTGGCGGAGCCGAGGGTGACGTTCTCATCGGCGACCATGGCGGGCTCGATGCCCGCCTGGGCGCCGCTTCGTGAGGGAAGCCGATGTGACGGGCCGATCATTCGGCTGTGAGCGTGCACTACGAGACCCTCACCGCGCTGCCTTCCAAGATGAGCGAAGCCAGCGACTCGCCACAGCCGGCCAGAAGGGCCGGAGAGGCGAGAGCGGACCCGGGTCAGGGTTGGTGGGTGCCCGTCCCGCCAAGGGGCCGCTGACGCAATCGTGTCCGGCCGTCTCCGGAGGGGTCGATCGACCCAGAAACGCAGAGCGTCTCAGCCGTCCCCCAATCGCTTTTCGACGGAACTTGGTCGGAGCCGGAACCACGGCCGTCATGCTGGCTGTGATCGTTCTTCTCAGGCGTGAGGGTGACGTTCGTCCGATAGCTACATAGGTGAAGGTGACGTTGAACGGGTGGCGACCTGCGTGAGGGTGACGTTGCTCCAATACTCACCAAGCGAGGGTGACATTGGGGGAGTGGGGACGCTGTCTTCAGGGTGACGTTCGTCCCGTACCCACAGAGGCGAGGGTGACGTTCGGGGTGACGTAGACCCACCGTGGGATCATCTCCCTGGAGGACCGAAGTTGCCCAATTGGCCCGATCTGTCCCAATAACGCGATCCGCCGGGGGAAGTGCCCCCGACCGGCACTTCGAGGTCATCCCCCACTTGCTTATTGCGCCGTCAAAGTGGACACCCGAGGCGGCCCAACGCTGCTGATGACGACCATTCCCTCAGTCTCGTCTGGGCCGCCAAGAATCCCACGAGCGATCAGGTGCTTGCAGTCGTTGACCCCGCCTGGAACGGCCCGATCTGGATGCCCGTCATGAGTTCACCCGAACACTTCCGGGCAGGGCGCCCGTACGTCCAAGGTGCCTACGACTACTTGAATGAAACCGTGCCGGACCCTTGGCTGATCGTCACTTCACCAATGGCCATTGAGTTCGGGCTCTCATCGCACGTACCGTTCGACTTCCTTGGAAGTACGGCGGCGTTCGTGATGTGGAGGGTAACTGTGCCTGTCATGCCCTTGTAAGCACCGGTGCCGTTGAAAATGCTGGCAGGAGCAGTGGCGGCAAGCACGACCCCGCAATTTGCCGGATTGCCCTTTGGTTTCGCAGTGCTGAACTTCTCTTGGATAGAACTCGTATTCACTTCGAAGGATCCCTTGGAGAGAACAATGCGGTTGGCATTCGCGCTGACGCCCGTCTGATCAGTTCCCGTGTCGGCGATGGCTCCTGTGACGACGACCGAACCCGTCGCCGTCCCAGGATTGATGTCGTAGACGTGGACCAGTCCTCCTGGTGCCGATGCCGAGACGCTCTGACCAACCAGTACGAGTGTGCCGGATAACGTTGCGGCGGCGACCAGAGGAAGTAGTCGGTTCGCATTCATTGCGGATCCTTTCATTCGGATCATTTGGAAATCGGTGATCCGTTTACCGCTGGTTGGACTCGTCTGAGAGTCCAAAATGGTCGAGCCGTCAGACCTCAATGCGGTCCGCGACTGGCGGCTCTGCCGTATTGCGTTCCCGGAAGACGCTGACGCCTACGACGAGGGCCCAGATGAGAAGGGCAATGATCGGCAGGAAAAGTAGGCTGAAGACGAGCAGTACGGCTACGACCCAACCAAAGGTGGCCATGCGCGGACCGATGACATCGGCCGTCTTGCCTTGGGCGCTCAGTACGGCGACGGCCAGGGCGGTTGCCCACATTCCGCCAACGGCAACCAAACCGAAGCCGACATCGTTGGTGAGTCGGAGCACGTCGGCACCCGGTAACGAGTAGGAGCCGGTGAGCTCGGAGGCTGACACTGTGGCCATCAAGACGCCGCCAGCGGAGATGCAGGCGCTGGCGGCGCCGGCCGCGACGAGGGCGAGCGGGCTGGTTGGTTCGGTGCGCCGGTCGGCGATGCGCCTCCAGAGCGTGGTCAAGAAGGTCATGAGGCACAGGCCGGCGAGCACCAGCAAGAGCCCTGTCGCCACATGCTGGATCTGGTGGCCGTGACCTGAGTAGTTGGCAGTCCATGTGGCGTCAGACGCGTTGTTAGCGGGGGGACTGCTGACGACCACGCTCAGCACGAACAAGACCGCGAAAGCAGGCCCGGCGAGCGCTCCCAGTCGGGAGGCTTTCGACGAAGCAGCGTTGGGCATGGCGAGCCTTCTTTCTGTATCGGTTAGGGCAAGGAGCGGAGTCGACCTCAGCCAGACTGACATCAGCGACAGGTTCAGAACATCCGCTACGAGCAGGATCCGCTGTGGCCTGCGCGGTGATCTGTTCGGCCACACAGTCGGACCTTCGAAGGATCTCGATCCGACTCGAGGACGACGCACGGCGGCGGTGCGCTCGTTACGCTGAAGGGGCTATGGCGCGGCTCAGGACCGACCCGAGGCAGGTGTTGAGCGTGGTCCGCCGTCACCTTGGCCTGGTCGATGTTGTCGTCGCCGTGGCACTGACAGCTGGCGCCCTGGGCACGCTCAGCCATCTCCAGTACCGCGGTTCGGTGGTCTTGGCCGTCATCTCCTGTGTGTCCTGCACCGCCGCAGTGGCCTTTCGTCGCGTCGCCCCACAGGCGGCGATGATGCAGGCCGTCACTTCGGTGGCGGTGTATCAGAGCGTCACCAGCGATCCCCAAGGTGCCTTCGTGTCGGCGGCCTTGGTGCTGGCCGCGTACATGTTCGGTCGTTCGGTGCTCCGCACGGGCCGTTATGTCCGAGGAACGCTCGTCCTCGGCTACGCCCTTGCCGTCCTCGAGATCGTGCTCCACTTCTCGCAACAGTCTCAGCCGGCTGGGATCGCAGGAACCTGGCTGACCGCCATTGTTCTTCCCACCGGTGTGGGGATTTTGGTCGAACGGCGGGATCAGGTCACCAGGCAGTTGAGCGCAGCGGTGGGTCAGCTTCGTGACCAGCAGCGGATCGGGACCGAGCGAGCGGCAGCCGAAGAACGCAACCGTCTCGCTCGCGAGTTGCACGATGTCGTGGCCCACCACCTCAGCGTGATGGCTATTCAGGCCGCCGCGGCCCGGACGGTGGCCGATCGTCCCGACACCGCCATGACGGCGTTGCGCAGCGTGGCCCAGTCCGGCCGGGAGGCGCTGACCGACCTCCGCCGGATCACCGGCGTGCTGCGGCGCCGCGACGAGCAGTGGGTCGGCCAACCCCGCCTGGACCAGCTGGACATGCTGATTGCCCGAACTCGGGCGGCGGGCGTGACAGCGCAGCTGCGCGTCGTCGGTGACCTACGCAAGGTGCCACCGGCGATCGACCTGGCGGCGTACCGAATCATTCAGGAGGCGTTGACCAACGTGGTCAAACACGCGGCGACAACTACCGCATCCGTGGAGGTCACTGTGAACAACGACGCGCTTGGTCTGTTGGTTGTGAACGAGGGGGCCGACAGAGCGCGCCCCCGATTCCCCACCTCAGGCCAGGGTCTCATCGGGATGCGTGAGCGGATCGAACTCTACGGCGGCCAGCTTCAGACCGGCCCCAAACCCGGCGGCGGCTACGAGGTGCGCGCGACCATCCCGCTCCGTTCCCCGATCCCAGCAAGACCGACTCCCGTGCGGGCGGTGGTAACCATGGAACCGTCGCGCCGACCCAGGTGGGACACCATACGCCCGCACATCGACGTGCTCCTTGCTGGGGGCTGGTTGGTGGCCCTGGAGGCCGAGGCGCTGACCAGCGGACACCGGCATGGTGCGCTCGCGTTGAACATGGTCGTGGTGGGTGCAATGGCGGTCCTCGGCGTATGGCGCCGACGCTGGCCCCTGCTCTTCCTCGTGGCGGTCGGCGGTCTGGCGCTCCTCCTGGACGGAGGTTTGGACACCCTGCAGGCTGCGACCATCACCGGAACCTATGTCCTGGTGGTCCCCATCTACACCGTGGCTGTGTGGGGGAATCGCGTTCACGCCTTTGCCGGGCTGCTCCTATGGGAAGCAGGCGTGATCACGGCTAGCTCCATCACGCACGGCCCTGCTGCGGGTGTCGCCGGTGCTGCCGTGATGGCAATCATCGTCTGGGTTGCAGGGCGCGTCTGGCGCAGCTACCAGCACCTACACCGTGAGCTGATCGCCACGATAGGCCGCCTCGAGACCGAGGGTTCAGAGAGGCAACAGCTCGCCGTCGCGGACCAGCGAGCCGTGATCGCCCAGGACCTGAATCGCCTCGTGGCCCGGGATGTCGTCGCCATGATCGTCCAGGCCCAAGCAGTCCAATCGCATCGCAGCGCGGCGAGCATCCGCAACGCGGCCCTCGTGATCGAAGATACCGGCCGCCAGGCACTGGTCCGCATACGGGACATCCTCGGCGTTCTAAGAGTGCATGGCATGCCCGCAGACCTAACCCCCCGACGTGCATGGGATGGTCAGCCCGACGGCGAATGCGGCGTGCGACCCGACGTCCTCATCCCACTGGGCGAGGCGCGATGACCATTCGCGTGCTCATCGCCGACGACCAACAGCTGGTCCGGGCCGGTTTCCAGCTGATCCTCTCTGCTCAGCCCGACATAGAGGTCGTCGCCGAAGCCGAGACCGGATCCGAAGCCGTCGAGCGGGCCCTCGCGACCCGGCCGGACGTCGCACTGATGGACATCCGGATGCCCGGCTTTGACGGTATCGAGGCAACCCGACGGATCATCGCGAAAGGCCTGAGCGCGATCCGGGTGCTCATCCTGACCACCTACGACCTCGACGAGTACGTCTACGACGCCCTACGGGCCGGGGCCAGCGGGTTCTTGCTCAAGGATGTGCCGCCTGAGCAACTCGCCGCCGGGATACGCATGGTCAGCAGCGGCGACGCCCTCCTCGCCCCGAGCGTCACCCGCCGTCTCATCGAGGAGTTCACCGCGGCACGCACCCAGCCTCCCTCTCCGCCCGGGATGGAGCAGCTCAGCCCGAGGGAGCAACAGGTATTTCGGCTCCTCGCCCGCGGCTGGTCGAATCAGGAGATCGCCGACCACCTCGTCGTCGGCGAGTCGACGGTGAAGACCCACGTGACCCGAGTACTCGGCAAACTAGGGCTGCGCGACCGGGTGCAGGCGGTCGTCCTCGCCTACGAAGCCGGGATTGTCACTCCGGGTACGACCAACCCTTGACCCGTGCGTGCAAATCCTTGCGGTTGATGACGCGAACCCGTCCGATCTCCCTGAGGAAGGTGATCGGTCGGGGGGTGCGGATCCACGACGTCGAGTGCCCAGATCTGAGGGTCGAAGACAGGTCAGTCAACTGTCCAGATCGGCCGGGTCACGGGCGCGATCATTCTGGAGCGAGTGGCCGAATGCTTGCTCTGCGCGAGCGGTTGGGCGGTCCCTCGAAAGGCCATTCTGCGGAGGGACTGCTCGACGGCCCAGGAGCACGAAGGGTGCCCCCAAACGCGCGGGCCTCGTCCCGCCTCGTCCCGCGTTGGGTGCCACCTACCGCCGGCTCGAGGTCGATATCTGCAGGTGCATTCGCTTCGATCTACCGTTTAGGTCATGGCGCCGAACCGGAAGCCCACACCTGAGGATCGAGCCGATGTAATCGGGATTGCTCTCGCCGGGATTGCTTTTGAAGCAGATTCCGGAGAGACCCTCTCGAAACTCGCGGCGCTGCACCTCCGGAACCACACATTTCCGGCCGAAGACCTGCTCCAGCTCGCCGCCGATGCGATCGATGAGTCGGGTGCGACGCGCGATATGCCGATTGACAGCGAGAACATTCGTGAGCGATTCCTCGCCGAGCACCCGTTCTCCGGCAAGACCCAGCACCACAAGAGCAAGTATGCGATCTCGGCTGCGGCAATGATCCACGGTGGCGTCTATCCGGACATTCTGAGCGATGCCGCCTGGTGGGAAGCCGACGACCTGTGGACCTACTCGTTCTTCGCCCTCCTGATCTACGTGAGGGTTGCTGCGGAGCGAACTGGCCGATCGAGCGAAGCCGTAGTCCGGTCGATTGCAGAGCGTCGTGGACTGACACTGACCACGTCCTACAGCTAGTCGCCACAGGCCGGGCCCGGACCGACGACTATCCCCCGGCCACGAAGGCGACTACGACGTAGGCGGCGTGCCGGTCAAAGTTCTCCCGTCTGCGGTCGTACACCGTGGTCGTCCTGGGGTCGGCATGTCGAGCGGCGATCTGGACATCACGGAGCGGAACTCCAGCGTCGAGGGCGGCCATGATGAACGCCGATCGGAGCATGTGCGGGTACACGGCACTGAGACCTGCCTGGTTCCCGATGGAACGCACCCAGCGGTGAGCGGTTCGCCGATCGAGTCTCTTCCCATCCTTTCGCTGGAGGATCGCACCCTCGGTACGCTCGCCGATGGCCAGGTCAATGGTTCGAGCAGCCCTTGGCACCAGGGGGATCACCGCCGGCTTGCTACCTTTTCCCATGATTCGGAGCGTTCGATGCCCTTGGTGGAAGGCCAGATCCTCGATGTTGGTTCCACAGGCTTCACTTACCCGGAGCCCGTTAAGTCCGAGCAGCACCGCCAGGGCGGCGTGGCTCTTGTCACAGCGCTCGGCCGTGAACAGGAAAGTACCCAGCTCCCGACGATCGAGGCCCCGGCCCTCGGAAGGATGAACCTTCGGACGCCTGACGTACTGGGCCGGGTTGGCGTTCACCCGCCCATCGATGTGGGCGAACCGGTAGAAGCCGCACACCGTGGATAGCCGGCGGTCGATGGTCGATGGAGCAAGACCTCTCTGCTCCATAGCCGTCCGGTAGAGCTCGATGTGGGGTCGCTTCGCCTCGAGAACGGTGAGACCGACGTCAGCGGCCCATTGGAAGAAGGTCCGGAGATCGAAGCGGTACGCATCCAGCGTTCGGCCGTTGTAACGGGCCAGGAAGGCGGCGGCGGCAACCTGGGCCTCGTCGAAGCCAGTGTCCTCGATGATCGTCGCCAGAGTGTTCGAATCTGAGTCAAGTACCGACATGGTTCTCCTCCTAGAGTTGGGAGGACCAGCCAACACCGGCAATCTTGCCCGTGAACAGGGGTGATTAATGGAAGACGAGCCGCGGCGGTGTGGAATGTGTCAGCTGATGAAGCGCAACGGTGTCTTGAGCGACGACGGGACCGTCTTCATCTGCGCCCAGTGCGACCAGGTCGCTGCAGACCTCCACAGAATGCAGGACCACGCATACGGTGACGATCAGAGCCTCGGCGGTGACTGAAGGGCCACCCGTGATGGCGGGCACCTGCGTGTGCGACGTCCAAACGACTCGCCTTGAGCCGGCGGTCTGGGGCACCCCGCTCCTGCTGTAGGCAATGATGTTGATCATGGACTCGATACCGCCGCCGCCAATCTTGGAGCTGGAGCTTCCGGGCTTGTTATTCCGCCAGTACCTGATCGGCGAGTTTTCTGTCGGTGGTGATGGTCTCGGTTCCCCATCCCAGGAGGATCACGTCATGGTCCGACTGACCAATCGTGGGATTGAGGCCCCCAAGATCGACAGGAACGGAAACGTGAGGAAGGCTTCATCTGACTTTCCCGTCGACAAATGGCGCTTCACGGAGATTAAGTCCGCAGATGTGTTCAAGACGCCAACCTGGGCCAGGCTCCACGGCGTCGGACCTAATCAAGCAGGCACTCGGATCCACCTTGGAGAATCGAGGTCGCCCATCCTTCTGTTCACTGAGAACCAGGCCGAACTTCTCTCCGCCCTGGAGGCACACGGAGTGGCGGTCAACCGGAAGCAGATTCGGCTGAATGTTTTGCTTGTTGGCCGGAAGTAGGTCCTGACCGGGCTATCTCACCGACCCGGCGGTCAGGGATAGGGGTCCAACCGGTGAAGGCAACTTGGCCGACCGGCACGAAATGGGGTGGCCAGGCCGGGGAGTCACCGATACGCTCTCGACCTGAACATGGCAAACGGGGCACGGCGGGTCGCAATTGCGGGGGCGGGCATCGGTGGCCTGGCACTTGCATTCGGACTTCAGCGGCAAGGGCTTGATGTAGTCGTCCTTGAGCGACAGCCCGGCGTCAGGGGCGGCGGTGCGGGGATCTCGTTGTGGCCGAATGCACTTGCTGCCTTAGATGACCTGGCATTGGGGGATGTTGTCCGTCGGCTCGGACAGGGTATCTGTGAGGGCGGGCAGCGCAAGTTTGACGGGCGACTCGGTCCACACTTCACCGCCCAGAGCTTTGTGGGATCGCTAGGAGAAGGTCTCGTTTGCGTCGATCGAGGAGAACTCGTCCGAACGCTGGGTGGACTGCTTGATCCAGGAACGGTGCAAGGCAACCGCTCCGTGACCGGGTATGAGCTGCGAGGTTCGTCAGTGATCGTTCAGATCGATGGTCGGGACGGTGTTGAGGTCGACGCCGTTGTTGGCGCCGACGGGATCCATTCGCCGATCGCAGGGCAGATGAACGGTGGGCTCCGGTTCGCCTATAGCGGCTACACGGCATGGCGGGGCTTAGTCGAGTTCGAGACTGACCAAGCCCAGATGCAGGCCTGCCTGGCTGGAGGCCACGAGTTTGGCTGGATGCCGGTAGGTGGCGGACGAACGTACTGGTTTGCTACTGCGTGCTTGCCCGAGGCCTTCCATCCTCCTGGTGGCGACAAGGTGTGTCTGGCGGAGATGTTCGATGGATGGCCCTCACCTGTCACCAACTTGATCAATCGGACGCCCGTCGATGCGATGGTCCGAAACGACATCGTCGATCGAGATTTCCTCGATCGGTGGCATGAGGGGCCGGTCGCCATCATCGGAGACGCAGCCCATCCCATGAGACCCCATCTCGGCCAAGGTGGATGCCAAGCCATCGAGGACGCCGCCGCCCTCGTCTCTTGCTTCGCCGACGAATCATTCGATTTGGTGAAGGCGTTCGCCCGCTATGAACGATCCCGGAAAGGGCGTGCGAAGCGGGTAGTGAGTCTCTCGAAACGCTCCGGGTTTACTCGCCTGCCGGGGCTAGTAACCACCGTGTTCGACCGAATCACGTCGTCAGCTCCTTCGATTGCAGTTGGCCCGGCCTTGCGCGCTCTCAAACCCATCGCCGGGTACGCCGCGGGGAGAAAGGCCGCGCGACCTGGTTAGCCGAACCGCGGTTGATGCCCGCACCCAGCCCCAGTTCCAGTCGGGGACACCATCGATCGATGACTGGTGCAACACTTCTGAGATGGGAGACGCCGGGGCAATCAGTCCTGAAGCCGCCTCATTGCTCGCTCAGGAGACTGGGGAGCCGCATCAACTCATCAGGAGGCTGAGCGGCGGCGAGACAGGGGCTCACGAGATCCTCGGCGGTGACGGCCTCCCGGTGGTGGTGAAGTGGGACTCGAGGCCAGGGAGCCGGCAACTTCGCGGAGAAGCCGTCGTCCTGTCAGAGAGGCTCCGGGCCGTTGCCGACTGGCCAGTTCCAGCCCAATCGGTGGTCGATGCCAAAGAGGTCCGCTTCGTGATCCAAGAGTTCATGCCAGGCAGTCCTCCTGAACACTTCGATCACCAGCTCGTGGATCGGCTCCTTGATCTCCATTCACCCAGGCTCGGCCTGGCTCGACCAGATGATCCCGTTCATTGGCCGACGGCCTTGATTGAGACGCTGACCGTTGGAGGGGAGGGGTACTGCCTCCACTCGTCACTCCGGAACTTTGATGCGCGTACCCGATCCCTCGTTGACCGGGTCGAGGCATTCGGGAGCACGATCGGCGAGTCCGATCTCATCGGACGCGACATCGTTCACTGGGACCTTCACAGCGGCAACCTCTTGATTTCCGATGGCTCGCTCGCTGCTGTCGTCGACACAGACTTCGCCGTGGTGGGTGACGCCAGTTTCGACCTTGTCACCTTGGCCCTGACGAGCTTGACCATTCCCTGTGAACCCGGCGTGCGCACCCGATTGTTTGCTTCGGCATTCGATGACCTGGACGAACTCAAGACACAGGCATATCTGGCCCACCTGTTCATTCGGATCATCGATTGGCCAATCCGACGCAGGCACTTCGATGAGGTGGAGTTCTGGCTTGCCCGAGCGGACGAGTTGCTCAAGATCTGACCGACGACGAGTTCCCCACTCGTGCCGGTCGGCCACAGCGATAGCGCCGTCGACCGGCGATATGGGATACCCAAACTGACTACCGCTGCATGCCACCGATGATGCCCACGATCGAGGCTACGAAGCGGGGAATCGCGGAAGGATCTCCTGCACTGCGGGTGGGGTTCAACTCTCCGATGGATAAGGAGCGGAAGCGACCGTCCTGCGCTGCGTTGCGAAGGGCGACCGCTACCTGGTCGAGCGTCGGCCCCGAGTTGCGGCCGTCCGTATTCTCTGCCAGTGGCGCATCAACGAAATCCAGCACATCGACATCGAGGTGAACGGCCAACGGCCCCTCCGGCAAGTGTGCGAGGGAATCGACAGCAGATGAGCCAGGGTCATGGGCGAAGGCGTCACTCGTGATGACCTTCAGGCCGAGTCGTCGCGCTTCTGCTCGTTCCCATTCGGTGGCAAATCTCTCGTCGATACCTACCCAGGCCACTTGATCCGGATTCAGGAGGGGTCGAGGACCGAGCACATCGATAAGCGCATCGATGGACCCAGGAAGCGAGAGAGCGTGGGCCATGCCCATCCAGTCGAGCGCTCCATCAGTCGTGCTCTCGGGCGTGTTCAAGTCGTAGTTCCGGTCCACATATAGCAGTCCGACCGGATCTTCGGAGACTCGACGCAGGGCAGCGACTACTCCTAGCGCGACGGTGCAGTTCCCACCAAGTACGAGCAGGGTGTCTCCACGCGCCACAAGTGGGGTGAGGCGATCGATCAACTCGCGGATCGATTCTGTCACCTCACCAACGTTCTGCGCCCGAGGGTTGAGGCTATCCGGACGCCAGATCTGGACGGGCAAATTACCCTCATCGTGCACATCGAGATCCGCCTGCCGTAGAGCATCGACGAGTCCGGCTGACCGGAGAGCGGTCGGCGCCTGGTCTTGTCCGGCGGCATAGCTGCCAGCGCTGCTTGGAACACCAATGATTGAGATGGTGTTCATGTCCAGGAGTGTAGGCGCCTACCGTTCACTGGGGCTTCAGCAACTTCCGGGGGTCGCCAAATCACGGTCACCCACCCGGCGGTCTGGGACACCCTCGACGATTTGCGCCCTATTCTGGCGAGCGTCATGGAGAGTCCCGATCCGAACATCAGTACCCAACGATGGAAGCAGATGTTCGACCGGGTGTTCCCTCAGCCGAAAGGGGTCAAGCAGTCGGACCCCAGCCCGTCCCCGGCAAACTATGAGGAGGCCGTGAAGTGGGCAGAAACCCACTCCGTCAGCATCACGGGGTCGGTCTTACGCCAGCCGAAGGTCGATCTCAGTCTGGCCCCGGAGGCCCTTCCCGTGGTGGCTGAGCTGGTGGCCAGCAACGACGATGCCTTAGTCACAACGGCCCTGATCGCTTTGGCGTTCAATGGCGTGAAGGTGGAGTCGGATGCGACTGAGGTGACCGATCCGACCTACAGCCGCTTTACATTCACGGACGGAACCGTGCGCACGATACCGAGGGTGACTCAAAGCTGAGCCGTCCCACCGTCCCGGCGGTATGTGACACCCAGTGACTGCCGGAATCGGCCCCAGTGGCGGCCAAGCGATCCGGTCTACGATTCTGAGGATGTTCGGCGTCTACGTGGTGATCTGGGTGGGCCTGATCGTTTGCTCAGCCCTACTATTTCGTCACCGAGGCGCGTGGTGGAAGGCATCTTCGGCACTCCTGTTTCTTGTGGCCTGGATCGTCCCTGCCTTCTTCGCATTCTCAGTGGTCTGATTCGCCCCCTCATCGGTCCAACCTCCGGGCCTCATCCCACGAGTCCGGCGATCAGGGACAGTCGGCCTCCGGAATAATCGGACTGCCTATGGGCGAGGAGTTGTCGCCCGTCCGGTCTGGGTAGGGCGGTCGTATCTGAGTGCCCCCGTTGGTGTTCGTCGGCGGTTGAGTAGCGCGACGGCGTGGAGCCGGCTGGCGACCCCGAGCTTCGTCAGAGCGTGCTCCACGTGCTTTTCGACGGTGCGAGCCGAGATGCCAAGCTGGGAGGCCATCTGTTTGGTCGACGCCGACTGGCGCACGAGTATCATCACCTCGACCTCCCTCGAGGTAAGGCCCCGTCGCTCGAGGAAGTCCATGTCGGCCCGCATGTCAGGCGTCGGTGCCGCGAGATGCCGATACGTCTGCAACAGGAGAGGACGTAGCAGGCTGCAGAGGGTGTGTTCGCGGTCAGTTATGGTGGCGTCCGCGGAGTTCAGTGCTATCCCGATGATCAGTTCCGTGTCGGGAAGGATGAAGCTGATCTGATCTTTCGCTCCGAGCGGCCGATAGAACTCGCAATAAAGTCCCGTTTGTCGGAAAGCTCCCAGCTCCACGAGGTCGGATATGGCCCACGGGCGGGGGTCGGCTGTCGCCAGATGGTTGGCGATCACTGGATGCTCCCCCACATGCAACGCGAAGGACTCAGCCAGATCTGCGTAGAGAACCGGGGACATTGCGGGAAACGTCACCGCCTCGATTTGTCCGGTACGTGGACAAACCTCGTTCCATGCTGCCAAAGGGCTTGCCGTGAGCCCGGATAGCGTCTCAACCGTCACCCGCCGCAGCTCACCCGCGTCGGTGCAGGCCACGATCCGATCGGCTGCGTCCACGACAGCCCTCAGGTCCTTCGCATTAAGCCCCGAAAGCATCCTCCGCCCTCCAAAGACCGATACGTAGTTCTACCTATTGTGGCAGTGTCCCGGCGCTTTTACCATGAGGCTATGTCCATCCCGGGGCGCCCTCTTGATCCCTACCTAAGCCAGCAGGAGGAGCATCAGCGCCTCGACTGGATAGGCCAGATGGAACTCACAGTGATCTTGGACGGCACGATCACGGGCGGACAGCTGAGTGTGGTGGAGGGCAGAGCAGGTCGCGGCGACGCGTCACCGGTCCATGTTCACACCCACGATGACGAGGCGTTCTTGCTATTGGAAGGGGCCATGACCGTCTGGGTGGGGGACCAACGGGTCGAGCTGCTGCCGGGCGGAATCGGGTTCCTGCCCAAGAGCATCCCACATGCCTTCCGCTTCGACGCCCCGTCGCGAGCACTTATCCTTACTACTCCGGCCGGGCAGGAGGACTTCTTCCGCGCCGCTGGGTGGGACCTGTCGAAGCCGAAGCCACAGGGCTGGGCCATATCGATCGAAGCCCTCCAGAGCGCGGCCGCCGCCGTAGGAACCCAGATGGTTGGTCCCCCGCACGGACTGGAGGAGTGACATGGACATAGTCACCGGGAACGATAGAGCCCTTCGCAAGGGATACGTCATGCGGGAGGCACCCGGATGGTCATGGAAGGCGAGCGGGCGCGACAACGATGACCGTTTCGACTTTCTGGTCGTCGACAATGTGGCCTATGGCAGCGGTCCTCCCTTGCACACTCATGCTCGCCAGGAGGACTCGTTCTTCGTACTTGAAGGGGTCCTCACCGTTCAGATGGATGACGACGTGGTCGAGCTTGGCCCCGGCGACTTCGCTACAGCTCCCCCGGGGGTGGCGCACAGCTTCACGAACGCCCGCCCCGACCAACGAGTCTGCCGAGGAATCAATCTCATGACCCCGGGCACAGGTTTCGATCGATATCTCGCACGGCTCGAACAGATGGCAGCGTCCGGGGACCATGAGTCCATCTTGCGGCTCAACGATGAGTTCGGCGTCACGATCGTAGGCCCGAGCGTGGCCGAACGGCTCGGGCTGTCCCCCGCTTGACCCTCGAAGCGTCAGCCGACAAGAAGGACCAAAGAACCCAGCCCATCACACGCTCTGTCAGCGGAGTCACGCGTGACCCGGGACCCGAAACGGGACGGCTCCGCACCCCATTCAGCAAGCATCGATCTAGAGAAGACTCGGCGCAGCCGGAGGGCTTGAAACCGGTGTCCCAATAGCCGCCAGCGACGGCCGGCATAAGCAACTGGGACATGCACCGAAGTGCCGGTAGGGGACGCGAAATCTCTCAGAGACTCGGAGTCAGCGACGGTTCAATCGCTGCAGATCATGGGCCTAGATATTAATCGTAGTAAATAGTCATCACAAGTGATATCCTAGCGAGGTGGCGCTCAACCAGGTTCGCCATCCGTACTTCGACCGCTGGCTGGGACAGCTGCCCGTGGTGGTGGCTGCGGAGATCGCCGCACTGCTGGAGTACCTCTCAGAGCACGGTAGGGGAGCGACACTTCCGTACGTACGCCATCGGATCCAGATCAGCCGGCACTTCCCGGACATGAGTGAACTTCGGACCGACCACACCGTCGAGGGCACCCGCTACGTGATGCGGGTGCTCACCTGCTTCATCGACGGAGATCAGGGAGTGCTGGTGTGCGTCGGGGGCAACAAAGAGGGCTGGCAGGAACGCACCGGACACGACTGGTACGACGACTACGTGCCAGTGGCAGATCAGATCGTCGACCGTTATCTCACCAGAGGAGGACAATCATGAGTGGCAAGGACACCATCGAGCCGACACCCGAGGACTGGCTGGCCGGTGCTGACGAAGAGTTCGTCGTCGACCAGGAGATCAGCCATCCCGACCCGTCGTTCGAAGAACTGCGTGACAAGGCCAGCCAACGTCTCCGCATCGAACATGACGTCGTGGCCACACTCGGAGAGCTACGGAGGGCGGCCGGCTTCAACCAGTCGGAGATCGCCGAGCGATGGGGGAGAGGCCAGTCTCAAGTGAGCAAGGTGGAGCGGGCCCCGGACTCCGTCGAGATCGCCACGCTGGCCGGGTACGTGCGTGCGCTGGGGGGCAATCTCTCCATCACCATCGAGGTGGGTGGCCACACCTACCACGAGGATCTGGTGGCTTCGTAGGACGGCCGTTCCAAGGGCCGGATTTGGTCACATTTTGGTCACATCGGTGATGAAAGCCGCTGGTTTTCCACAACACCCGATGGACGGGTCCGTCGGTGAAAGCCCAGCTAGATGGCACAATCTGGGATTTGCCAGCACAGGCCAACATGGCGCTTATCTGGATGACGCGCAAGGGGTCACAGGTTCGAGTCCTGTACGGCCCACCAACCAACACCAAGCAACCATCATCGCTCTGAAACGGACAGAGCACGGCTGACATGCTCTGCGGTCCTGCTTTGTGAGCCGGGGGGGTGCGAGTGAGACGGGAGAATCGTCTGAGTCGACCGCCAATCACCGGACGGCACCGAGTCGGAATCCTCGCAGCACGACCGGTCAGCAGGTTGATGTCCCGGAGTTGGCGAACCTTCCGGCGGCCCGCCATCTCCTTGCCGGCCATCACCGTCGTGTGCCTCTGCCTTTCGATCATCACCCAGCCCGTCGCCAATGCCGTGGGAGCGCCGTCCTCGGTGCCGAAACCCAAGATCTCGGGCCCCATCGCCCCGAAAAGTGGCGTCTCCTTCATTGGTTCGACGCTCTTCGCCTTGTCCGGGGTCGGGTACGAAGAATCGGAGTACTTTCTCTCGGGCACGGCCACCGCTTACAAGAGCGCCACCCGACTGACCAAGAACGGCGCATGGCACGTCAGACCGGCGACGACTGCTCCCTACAAGACTCGTATCGTCGTCTACCGGCCCATCAACCCGAAGCATTTTGACGGGACCGTTGTCGTGGAGTGGCTCAACGTGACCGCGGGCATCGATGCTCCGGCGGCCTGGCTGAGCGCCCATGTCCAGATGATCCGCAGTGGCATGGCCTACGTCGGCGTCGACGCGCAGGCGGGCGGGATCAACGGCGAGCCGAACTCGATCGCCGCCGAGGACGCTTTCGACGGGCTCAAGCCGTCGGACCCGAAACGCTACGGCTCTCTCCATCACCCCGGTGACAGCTTTTCGTACAGCATCTACGAGCAGGCCGGCGAAGCCATCCACGCCTCGGGGGCACGACTGCTCGGGGGCCTCAGGCCGAAGAGGGTCATGGCGCTGGGCGAATCCCAGTCCGCTTTCCGCCTGGTGACCTATATCGACGCCATCCAACCCCTTTCACCGGGCATCTACAACGCCTACTTCGTCTACAGCAGGGGAGGTGACGGAGCCGACCTATCGCAAGCTCCCGAGCGGACCATCGCCGCACCCACCCCGACATTCATCCGCACCGATCTTCACGTGCCCGTCTTCATATTCGAGACCGAGTCGGATCTGCTCGGCCTGGGTTACCTGTCGGCCCGCCAGCCACCAACCCGGTACATCCGGGAATGGGAAACGGCCGGGACGGCCCATGACGACACGTACGGGCTGCTCTATGCACGCTCGGACGCAGGGAACGGCACCGCCGATGTCCAGGCTTTCCAGTCGATCCTTGATCCTCCGAGCGATCCCATTCCTGGCATAATCGATTGCGCAGCGCCCATCAATGCTGGGTCGCACACGTACGAGCTTCGAGCGGCGTTGGTCGCGGTCAACAAGTGGATGGGCACAGGAATGCCTCCCCGCCAGTCACCACGACTGAATGTGAGCAAAAACCGGACGTCGTTCGTCACGAACGACTACGGCGAGGCCCTCGGCGGGATCCGGACGCCCCAGGTTGAGGCACCCGTCGCCAGACTGTCGGGTCTCGGTCAGCCGGGCGCACCCTCACCGCCAAGCCATCCGGGAAAAGGCACACAATCGGTCACAGGCGCAGCGCTGTGTGCAATCTTCGGCACCACGGTTCCGTTCAGTGCAGCGCACCTTACCGCGCTCTATCCCACACACGCTGACTTCGTCGCCAGGTGGGATGCCGCCACCGCGGCCGAACTCGACAAGGGATATCTGCTCCCCGCAGACGCCCGGACCCTCGACAGAGTGGCATTGCAGTCGAACGTCGGCGGCTGATGATCGAACCGTGAAGTCGGTGTTTCATGTGTGCGTGCTCGACGACTCGCAGCGTAGACACCTCGACGGCCGATAGGGAGTTCTGGGAATGCGATTCGTCTTGATTCACGGTGGATTTCACGGTGCCTGGTGCTGGAGCCGGACGATCACGGAACTCGAGAATCTCGGACACGAAGCGATCGCGATCGATATACCCGGCCACGGCGAGCGCGTTCATGAAGAAGCCACAATGGCTGGCCGTCTCGACGCCGTGCTGGCCGTGCTCCAGGCAGGCGATGTGCTCGTCGGACACTCCGGCGGCGGCTTGGAGATCACCCGGGCGGCTGATGCTGCACCGGAACTCGTCAGCCACGTGGTCTATCTCGCCGCCGCATTGCCGTTGGAAAGTCAGCTCATGCAGGAGGCACTTGTCTACCGCGACGACGGTTCGACGAATGCCGACTACGACGTCAGCGGGATGCTCGAGCATCTGCACATCAACGAGGACGGCTCAATGGCCTTGGCCGACGTCGAGGGTGCGTGGGGGCTCTTCTATCATGACTGCGACGAAGTGACGGCTCGCTGGGCGTTCGCACAACTCACTCCGGAGAAGGCGGGTGACACGGCAACGACACCGATCTCGGTCCCCCGGTTCTGGCACGCTGAACTCCCGCGCAGCTTCATCGTCTGCCTGCAAGACCGAGCGCAACCAAGATGGCTCGCCGATGTCACGGCGCGTCGCCTGGGCGTTGAACCACTTACGATCGACACGTCGCATTCGCCATTCCTGAGCCGTCCGGCAGAGCTTGCGCAGCTCCTTATCCACGCGACGACCACAAAGCCAGTCGGCTTCCTGAAGCCCAACGGCTGAGCGACAACCGGACCATCCCGCCATGATTGTGAATGCACGGCAGGGTGTTATAGGGCCTGCCCGCCGAGCTCCCGAGACGCTAGAACCGAAGCTCGGGCGTCACCACCATCATCAATCAGGATGATATGGGCAAGGGTTGAATTCTTCGGGGTTCATCGACCTCTGGACAGCTGTCTCACTCCGCAGGCTGGGAGCTCGAGAGGATCAGAAGCTGTCGGCGTCGTTTGCGCTGCGCAGAGATCGATGGATAGGCCGTCCTGCCTCAACGAGTTTGCATTACGGCTGTTTAACGCAACCTCCACTCGGGGCGGTCCGACCTGAATGACTCCTGGCCCTGTTCGATATTCTCGTATTGGGTCCCGAGTTTCACCAGTGCCGAAACCTGGGCCAAGGCGGTACTGCGCGGGAGCTCGTTCGCTGCCCATATGGCCCGCAGGGTCCCTTGCACGGCCAGAGTCGGAGCAGACGCGATCCTGGTTGCGATCCACATGGCACGCTCCATGAGTTGATCTGACGGCACCACTTCCGAAACGAGTCCGAGTTGGTACGCGCGCGCTGCCGACATTCGCTCGTGTACACCCATAAGCGCGATCCGCAGGGTCTCTCCCAGGGGGAGCTTCTGGAGCAGGTGGGTGGGCTCGAAGCCGGCCACCATCCCGTAGCTGACGTGCGGGTCGAAGAACGTGGAGTGCTCGGCGGCGATGATGATGTCTGCCTCGCCCAGCAAGTAGAGGGCACCGCCGCATGCCATGCCGTTGACCGCAGCGACCACCGGCTTCCACAGGCTGTTCGCCTTCGGATTCAAGTCTTGACCGGGATCGATGTAGGTGTACGCCGTCGACGCGCGACCAGTGGCGCTGCGGTTCTTCTGCCTCGGGAGGTATCCCTCCTCGATCGACTCCTTGCGGTCGATGCCGCTGCAAAATGATTTGTCGCCCGAACCGGTCAAAACGACGGCTCGCACGTCGTCATTGGTGCACAAGGAGCGCCACAAGCCCCGGAGTTCCTCCTGCATCCGTCGATTGAAAGCATTCAGGACCTCGGGACGATGCAAGGTGACGACAGCCACCCCGTCTCGCTCTTCGTAGAGGATCGTCTCGAACTGTCCCACCAGAGGGACCCCTTTTCTCTGTGCCCGTCGCGCTCACCGGAAAGGAATGGCTCAGAATATCGCAGAGCTACGGCGAAAGAGACAGAGTTGGCTCGGTGGTTGAGCGATCGTGTGCACCAGGCCTGGGCCCGGAGCCTCCTCGTCGGTGCCCCGGGTAGACGGTCTAGTGTCGGCGAGAGCGATAGGCAAGACTTCGTTGGAAATGTCGGGCATCTCCGTTTGACGCCGGGCTTGCTGACTAGGGAGGTGTCTTGGAGCGCGAGGTAGCCGTTGTCCTCGGGGTGGGGGGCATGGGTCAGGCCATCGCCCGGAGGCTGGGCCCGAGCCGGCACGTGGTGCTCGCCGATGTCGCCCCGGCGCTGCTTGACACGGTCACGACAACCCTTACCGGTGAAGGGCATCTTGTAACCGCCGTCGTGATCGATGTCTCAGACGCGGACGCTGTCGCCGAATTGGCCGCCAACGCGTCGGCGCTCGGACCGGTCCGTGTCATCGTCCACACCGCGGGGCTCTCGCCGGTCCAGGCCTCGGCGGAGGCCATCTTGAAGGTCGATCTCCTGGGCGTCGCCTACACACTGGAGGAATTCGCCCACGTGGTGGCACCGGGTGGAGCCGGGGTAGTGATCGCCTCCATGGCCGGACACCTGGGGCCCGCCATCCCGGCCGAGGAGGAGTCGCAATTGGCCCGGACGCCGGCCCCGGAGCTGGCTGCGCTGCCTGCGCTCGAGGCCTCCCGACACCCGGATCCAGGTCTGGCCTACGCCTACGCCAAGCGGGCCAACCACCTCCGGGTACGGGCGGCCAGTGTCGAGTGGGGCCGTCGCGGCGCCAGGGTCAACTCCATCAGTCCCGGCATCATCTCCACGTCGATGGGTCAGGCGGAACTTGAGGGCCCCACCGGCGCCTTCATGCGGGACATGGTGGGGGCATCGGGTACGGGCCGCCTCGGCACCCCTGACGACATCGCCGCAGCCGTCGAGTTCCTCGTGAGTCCGGCGGCATCGTTCGTCACCGGAACTGACCTGCTCGTGGACGGCGGCGTGATCGGCGCCATGACGACCGGGGAGATCCCCATTCGTTGAGTCTTTCCCGCCGTCAAACGGCATGTTCGTCGCCGACCGCGGCGAGACAGAAGTCGACAATGGCCGTGACCTCGCGCGCCGTGGGTCGGGTCCCCTGCCACAGGTGGTCTGACAACTTGCCGAGCACGGCGTGGGCGGCCAAGTCGGCGGCAAGCTCGGGAGTACCGGCGCCGAGCGTGGTGAAGGGGTCGTAAAGCAACGTAGCCAGCGGAGCGCTGGCAAAGTGCCGGCCGGAGGCGAGGCCGCGGTCGGTGGAAGCGGCATTCCACAACACGGCCAAGGTGGTGACCGCGATCTCTTCGTCGGCCTGGGACAGCACGCCGCCTACCCACCGCCGGACCTGGCCGGCGGCGGTGGACTCCTTGTCCATCTGGTGAGCCAGGTAGCGTCGCAGCCGCTCGGCGCCGTCCTCGAGCAGAGCCCCCACCAGCGCGTCTTTCGACTTGAAGTGTCGATAGAAGGTCTCGTTGGAAAGCCCGGCGGTTGTCACGATATCGGCCACCCGTGCCCGTGCCCGGGTGCCGTTGCTAGCCATCACCTCGAGGGCGGCGTCGAGCAGGCGCCGCACCTCCACGGTGTAATCGGCGCCCCGCCGGGCCATGGTCTGGCGGGCGATTCGGGCCGCGACGTCGGTACCCGGCACGTCGGTACCCGGCACGTCGGTACCCGGGATCACAGTGGTCAGAATTGCATTCTTGATAGACAGAATCATATTCTTTCTCCGGCCACTTGGGCCGCGACGAACGGAGGGCTCGACATGGCGTGGAATTTCGAGACCGATCCCGAGTTCCCAAAGAGTCTCGGCTGGGCCGACACATTCGTCAGCGAGGAGGCGGGACGTCTCCCGGTGTGGGGTGGGCTCTCGTTCACCCCGTCCGACGGCGCCCCGCACCCCGCCTTCGAGCGATGCCAGCTGGCCCTGGCCACGTACGGTAGGCAGCGACCGCTCGAGGTGGTGGACCTGTGACCGAGGCCGTGCCCTTGCTCGACACCGAGCGCCTGTCCACCTGGATGGACGGCGCTGGCCTTCCCGGTACGGGCGAGCCGGTGGCGGTCAGCTACATCTCGGGTGGCTCCCAGAACGAGATCTACGAGATCCGACGGGGCGAGCTGCACGGCGCCCTGCGCATTCCGCCGAGCAGTGCTCCGGCCGGCCGGGACGGGGGCATCCTGCGGGAGTGGCGCATCATCGAGGCCCTGGGGGGCACCGACGTGCCCCACACGCCGGCCGTCGCCGTGTGTACCGACGTGTCCGTGCTGGGCCGGACCTTCTACCTGATGGGATTTGTCGACGGGTGGTCGCCCATGGGGCTGCAGGACCATCGGTGGCCGGCGCCGTTCGACACTGACTTCGAGTCCCGCCGAGGGCTGGCGCTGCAACTGGTGGAGGGCATCGCCCTGCTGTCCAATGTGGACTGGCGATCGAGCGGACTTGAGGATCTGGGCCGTCCCGACGGCTTCCACGAACGCCAAGTCGACCGGTGGACCGCCTTCCTGGAGCGGATCAAGGGTAGGGAGCTGCCCGGCTTCGACGAGGCCGCCGCCTGGCTGCGCGCCCATCGGCCCCTCGACTACGTGCCGGGCCTCATGCACGGCGACTACCAATTCGCCAACGTCATGTATCGCCATGGTGCCCCCGCGCAGTTGGCCGCCATCGTCGACTGGGAGATGGGCACGGTGGGCGACCCCAAGCTCGATCTCGGCTGGGTGGTCCAGAGCTGGCCAACCGACACCATGTCACCTGAGGCGGCCACCTCGGGCTACGTCGACATGTATGCGATGCCCTCGCGCGACGAGGTGCTCGCCCACTACGCCGAGGTGTCGGGGCGGCAGGTGGACGATATCGACTACTACGTCGTCCTGGCGAAGTGGAAGCTGGCGGTGGTTCTGGAGCAGGGATACCAGCGGGCTGGCGACGACGAGAAGCTGCTGGCCTTCGGTCCCATCGTGCTGGAACTGATGCAGGGCGCAGCGGAGTTGGCAACCACCACGGACTACCGGTCATGAGCGACGACGAGCTCGTACGCGAGCGGCACGACAATGTCGTCGTCCTGCGGCTCAATCGCCCTGAGGCGCGTAACGCCCTCAACCCCTCGCTCATTCGATCCCTGGGCGCTGCCGTCACCGACGCAGAGTCGGACCCGGCTGTTCGGGCGCTGGTCCTCACCGGCACCGGGGACCGGGCTTTTTCGAGCGGCATGGATCTGCGCTCGTTCGCCGAAGGCGAGGGCACGGCCATGGACACCCCAGAGGCGCAGGCGTTCATGCGCTTCATGGACGGCGGCCTGACCGTGCCTGTCGTCGGCGCCGCCCAAGCCACCGCCGTGGCAGGCGGGCTCGAGCTGTTGTTGGGCTGCGATGTGGTGGTGGCGGCGCAAGGAGCACGCTTCGGGCTCCCCGAGGTACAGCGTGGCCTCATCCCCGGTGGCGGGGGCACCCTGCTCGGGACCCGCATCCCGCTGGCGTCGGCCATGGAGCTTGTGCTCACCGGCGATACCATCGACGCCGAACGCGCCCGGCAGATCGGTCTCGTCAACGCAGTCGTGGCTCCCGACGAGGTGCTGCCGAGGGCTCTGGCCATGGCCGAACGCATCGCCGCCAACGGCCCGTTGGCCGTGCGGGCGGTCAAGGAACTGACGAGGCTGGCCGTCTTCGACCCCGCCGCCTTCGGCGTCCGGCTCGAGCACTGGCGTCCGGTCGTCTTCGGCAGCGAGGATGCCCGCGAGGGCGCGGTGGCCTTCGTGGAGAAGCGGAAACCGAACTGGCGGGGGCGCTGACGCCGGTGCGGGCCGCGCAGTGCCGGTCTTACGGGCCGCCGGCCGTCGTGCGCGTCGAGGACGTCGATGCACCGGTTCTCGGTACCGGCGAAGTTCGGGTGCGGGTCCGGGCGGCGGCGGTCAATTTTCCCGACGTGCTGCTCGTGGCCGGTACCTACCAGATCGCCGTCTCCCCGCCGTTCGTGCCCGGAAGCGAGTTGGCCGGCGAGGTGGTGGAGGTGGCCGACGACGTTCACGGTTTGCTTGTTGGCACCCACGTCTTCGGTAGCACGCTGGTCGGGGCCTTTGCCGAGGAGGCTGCTGTCCTCGCCACTTCGCTCACCCCCGTCCCGGCCGGAGTGACCGACCGCGTGGCAGCAGCCTTCGGAGTCGCCCACCGCACCGCCTATCACGTGCTTCGTTCGGTGGCGGCGGTACAGCCGGGGGAGGAACTGGTTGTGCTCGGGGCCGGCGGCGGTGTGGGGCTAGCCGCTGTCCAGCTCGGCGCGGGGCTCGGTGCCATCGTCACCGCGGTGGCGTCGAGCACAGAGAAGCTACAGGCAGCCCAGACCTTCGGCGCCACCCGGCTCATCGACCATCGTGCCGGCGAACTGCGCCAGTCGCTGCGCCGGGCGCTACCCGACGGCGCCGACGTGGTGGTCGACCCGGTCGGTGGGGCGCTGGCTGAACCGGCGCTGCGCTCGCTGCGCTATGGCGGCCGGTTCGTGACCGTCGGCTACGCCTCGGGCGTCATCCCGAGCATCCGGCTCAACCTGGTACTGCTCAAGGGCGTGCACGTGCTCGGCTTCCAGTTCATCGACTTTGCCGCCCATCGAGCCGACGAGCGCCGGCGCGACGAGTCCGAACTGCTCGAGCTGCTGGCGTCGGGCAAGGCCTACCCGCACATCATCGCGTCGTTCGGACTGGAACAGGCGTCCGAGGCGCTGGCCTACGTGGCCGAGGGCAGGGCCGTCGGCAAGGTCGTGCTCGATGTCGCTCCCGGCTAGGCGGTTCCGGAGAGGACGCAGTGCCGGCTATGGCGCCGACGGGGACTCGGATCGAGATGGCTCTCGAGACCCTGGGTGCCGACTGGCGGTCGCTGCCGCTTGCCCTCATGTCCCCGAAGGGGCGGGTGGATCCGTGAAGTCGGGCCGGTTGACGCCGAAGGAGCCGCCACCCACGGCGCACGCCTACTGCCGGGTGCGCAGCTCACGCTTCAACACCTTGCCGGACGGATTTCGCGGCAGGGCGTCGAGGAAGGTGACGGCCTTCGGTACCTTGAAGCGGGCCAGTTGGGTGCGGCAATGCTCCACCAGCTCTTCCGACGTCACCGCGGCACCGGGGTGGCGCACCACGAAGGCGACGGGGACCTCGCCCCACCGCTCGTCGGGTCGGCCGACGACCGCCGCCTCCCACACCGATTCGTGCTCATAGAGGACGCGTTCGACCTCGGAGCCGGCGATGTTCTCTCCCCCGGAGACGATCATGTCCTTCAAGCGGTCGATGATCCACAGATAGCCGTCGTCGTCGCGCACGCCCACATCTCCGGTGTGGAACCAGCCGCCGGCGAAGGCCTTCTCGGTGGCCTCGGGGTCGCGCCAATAGCCGCTGAACACCTTGGGTCCGCGCACAACGATCTCGCCGGTCTCACCGGCCGGCACCGACCGGCCTTCGTCATCCCACACGTCGAGCTCCAAGTAGAGACACGGACGGCCCACGCTACCCAGCTTGGTCATGATGCTGGCCCGGTCGAGGAAGGTGTCGCCCGACACCGTCTCGGTGAGGCCGTAGGCGTCCGCGAACCACGCCGAGGGGAAAGTGCGTTGTATCCGCTCGATGAGGGGAATGGGCATCTTCTCTCCGCCATTGATGATGAGGCGCACGGACGACAGGTCGTGCTGTTCCACGTCGGGCAGCGCCATGATGGCGTTCACCATGGCGGGTGCCAGCCACACGGTGGTCACCCGCGATCGCGCGAGCTCGTCAACCACGGCGGCAGCGTCGAAGCTGCGGTGGATGATGGTGGTGGCGCCTGCGGCTATGAGCGAAGTGGTGGTGAGGTCGAGCGCACCCACGTGGTAGAGCGGTCCACAGACGAGACCGAGATCTGCACCGGTGAATCCGAACTCCACGATGTGGGCGAGGTTCTTCCAGGCCAGGTTGGCGTGCGTCAGCATGACCCCCTTGGGGCGCCCGGTAGTGCCCGACGTATACATGAGCCGGTGGATGTCGTGCGCCGCCATCGCTTGCTGTCGCAGCCCGTCATGAGCTGTGCGCAGGGCGACGAGAGTCGTCCACCCGGCCCGAGCGTTCTCGGCGACGCACGCCCGCACCAGAGCGTCCATGCCGCTGGTTGCTTCGTCGGCCAGATCCATCATGGCGGTGTCGCACACCAGCGCCCGTGCGCCGGAGTGTTCGAGGATGTAACGGACCTCGGGTGCGGCCAGCCGCCAATTGATGGGCATGGCGATGGCCCCGAGGTAATTGGCGGCGAACATCGTCTCCAGGAACTCCGGGCAGTTGTAGGACAGCAGGGCCACCACGTCGCCACGGCCGACCCCCCGTGCGTGCAGACCGCCGGCCAGTGCCCTGGCGCGCGCTGCCATCTCGCCGTAGCCGAGGGTGGCGCCCTCGAACACCGTGATCGGCTTGTCGGGCGTCCGGATGGCGTGAAATTCGAGGACGGCGAACCAGTTCATGTCCGTCTGCACGGGAGCTGTCGGGTTCACGGTCGTCACCTCACGAGCATTTTGTACTGACCAGTCAACCTATACTTGGCCTGATGTCCCCGGCGAAGGTGCGTGACGAGACTCGCCACAGCCCGAAGTGGAAGGCTCGTCGCGACGCCATCGTCGACACCTCCGCCCGACTCTTCGCCCGGCGCGGCTACCACGCCACCGGCATCACCGAGCTGTGCGAGGCCAACGACCTCGGCAGGGGCGCGCTCTACCATTACATCGGATCCAAGGAGGAGCTCCTGGCCGCCATCCATGACCAGGTCATGGATGAGGTCATGGAGTGCGCCCGGCGCGTGGCTCAGACGGGCGGGTCGCCGTCGGTGCAGCTGGCCATGCACGGCGACGAGCTGCTCGACGTCATCCACCGCCATCCCGACCACGTCTGGGTGTTCCTCCATGAGTTCCCCGCCCTCACCGACGAGCGTGCTGCGCAGTTCCGCGAGCGACGCCGTACTTACGAGGAGCACATCGAGGCGGTGCTGCGGGCGGGCGTGGCGTCGGGGGAGTTCCGCGACGTCGACGTGTGGCTGACAGCACGGGCGTGGCTGGGCATGCACAACTACACCTACCTGTGGCTGCACCCGGGCGGACGGCTGTCGGCCCGGGACGTGGCCAAGCCGTTTGCCGAGATCTTCATCCGGGGCATCGTGCAGGAGACGGACAGTCAGGGGGCCGAGTAGCCGCCGTCGACCACCAGGGCGGCGCCGGTCGTCCAGCGGGAATCGTCTCCGGCCAGATAGGAGTAGGCGCCCACCAGATCGTCGGCGGAACCGAGCCCCAGGGGATGGCGCATGGCCATGGCCTCGAGAGCGTCGGGTGGCAGGTCTTCATGGATGGCGGAGCGGAAGGTTCCCGGGCACACGCAGTTCACCCGGATCCCGTCGCGGGCGTACTCGACGGCTGCCACCTTGGCCAACTGGATGACGGCCGCCTTGGTGGCGCAGTAGGGCGCGGCGTGCGACCATGCCGTCATTCCGGCCACCGATGCCGTCAGGATGATCGACCCCGACCGCTGCGCGCGCATCGTTGGGACCACCGACCGGATGCCGTTCACCGCTCCCATCAGGTTGATGCGGATGACGCGGTCCCAGTCGTCGGTGCTGAGGTTGTGGATGCGGCCGTTGGGGGCGAGCACACCAGCGTTGCTCACGAACACGTCGATGCGGCCGAAGCGCTCGATGGCGAATCTCACCACCCGTTCCACCTGATCGACGTCGCCTACGTCGGCCGGCACCGTCTCCACGACGGCGTCGCTGGCCGGCATCGCGTCAAGAGTGGCCTGGAGCGACGACTGGTCGATGTCGCTCAGCACCAGGTCGGTGGCGGGCTCGCCGCCCAGCCGGCGTGACAGCGCCGCCCCCAATGCGCCTCCGGCGCCCGTGATCACGACGACGCGCCGCCGTGGTATGCCGTCGCTCATACGAGCAGGTACCCGCCGTCCACACTGAGGACGGCGCCGGTGACAAAAGCCGAGGCGTCGGAGGCCAGGAACTGGTAGATGCCGGTCAGGTCGGTGGGAGCGCCCCAGCGTTTCTGGGCCGTGTGTCGCGTCACTTCGGCGTCGAGTTCGGGGTGGCATTTGAAGCCGTCGGCCATCGGCGAGTCGAACCAACCCGGTGCCACCACGTTGACGGTGATGCCGTCAGGAGCCAGGTCGAGGGCGAGGCCCTTGGCCAGACCGACCAGTCCTGCCTTCGACGCGCTGTAGGCGGCGAGACCGCGGCGCGGGCGCTCCCCGAGAACCGATCCGGTGAAGATGAGACGCCCGCCCTGACCCATCACCCGTGCTGCCGCCCGGGCCCCGAGGAACGTGCCGGTCAGGTTCACCTCGAGGACCTGGCGCCACACCGCCGCCGGGGTGCGCCGCGGTCCGCCCACCACCGGCGAGATGCCGGCGTGGCAGATCCATACGTCGACACCACCCCACTCGGCGACGGTGGCGTCGGCCACAGACTCGTTGAACTCCTCGTCAATGACGTCGCCGCTCAGCACCAGCGCAGGACCGGGCAGGGCGGCGGACAACGCCAACAGGTCAGCCTCGGTGCGGGCCACCAGTGCCAGTCGGGCGCCGGCTCGGGAGAAGGCATGGGCCAGCAGCGCGCCGAGGCCGCGACTGGCGCCGGTCAGCACCACCCGTTTTCCTCCGACATCGCCGGGGGCGGGGAAGAGTTCTGGGATGTCGATGGGGACGGCCACGACTCGTTTCCTAGTTGTACCGATCAGTACAATACACTAGGATGACCGGTCGGTGGCTTCCGCTGTGACCTCTGGGCCAGGGTTTTCGCCCGCGGAGCTCCTGGAGATGTATCGCCGCATGCTGCGCATCCGCGGTTTCGAGCAGCGGGCGGCCGACCTCTACCGCGACGGCGAGATCCCGGGCTTCGTCCACCTCTCCATCGGGCAGGAGGCGGCCGCTGTGGGGGCGTGCTGGCCACTCGGACCGACCGACGTCATCACCTCGACCCACCGGGGCCACGGACACTGTCTGGCCAAAGGCATGGAGCCCCTTTCCATGTTTGCCGAGCTACTGGCCCGCGACGGCGGCACCAACCGAGGGCGCGGCGGATCCATGCACGTGGCCGACCCCAGCCTCGGCGTCTTCGGCGCCAACGGCATTGTGGCCGCCGGCCTGCCTATCGCCGCCGGAGCGGCCACCGCCGCCCAGCTGCGCGGCGACGGCACGGTGACGGTGGCCTTCTTCGGCGACGGCGCTGCTGCAGCCGGTGCCTTTCACGAGGCGGTGAACCTGGCCGCCGTGTGGCAGCTGCCTCTCGTCTTCTTCTGCGAGAACAACGGTTACGCCGAGTTCTCGCCGACCTCCTCCCAGCACGCGGCGACACTGGAGCAGCGGGCCGGCGGGTACGGCATCGGCTATGTGGGGGTCGACGGCAACGACGTGGTGGCCACGTCAGCGGCCATGGGCGCCGCCGTGGCCGGCGTGCGCGCCGGGGGTGGGCCGGTGCTCGTCGAGGCCGCCACCTACCGTTGGCACGGTCACTACGAGGGCGATCCCGAGAGATACCGGTCGGCCGAAGAGGTGCGCGCCTGGGGTGAGCGCGATCCGATCGAGCTCCACAAGCAACGGCTAGGCCAGGCCGGGGTGGACGACGACGACCTCGAGGCCCTCGAATTATCCGTCGCTGACGAACTCGACGAAGCGGTCGAGGCGGCACGTGGACTGCCGGCACCGGACGCCGCCTCACTCGGCGAGTTCCTGGTCCGGCCTCGTCGGACGATGGTCGAGCCGGCTCCGCCCGATGGCGATGCCCCGGTGTTCCGGACCATGGACGCCGTCCGTAGTGCCCTCGAAGCGGAGCTCGATGCCGACGACCGTGTGTTCGTGGCCGGCATCGACGTGGGCGAGGGCGGCAACGTCTTCGGTCTCACGCGCGGCCTGCGCGACCGATTCGGGGACCGGGTGCGCGACACGCCCATCTCCGAGACGGCCATTTTGGGGCTTGGTGTGGGAGCGGCCATGGCCGGCATGCGCCCGGTGGTCGAACTCATGTACCTCGACTTCTTGGGGGTCTGCTACGACCAGTTGCTCAATCAGGCGGCGAAGCTGCCGTTCATGACCGGCGGCGCCGCCCAGATGGCGCTGACGGTGCGCACCCAGTTCGGTGCCGGCCGCTCGTCGGGCAGCCAGCATTCCCAGAGCCTGGAGGCGCTGCTCGCCCACGTCCCAGGCCTCACCGTCGTCATGCCGTCGACGCCGGCGGACACCTACGGCCTGCTGCGGGCGGCCATCGAGGACCCCAATCCGGTGGTGTTCATCGAGAATCGCCTCCTCTACGGCATGAAGGGCCCGCAGCCACCGGCCGGTCACCTGGTCCCCATCGGCAGGGCGGCCGTTGTACGGGCCGGCACCGACGTCACCGTGGTGTCGGTGTCGCGCATGGTCCACGAGTGCCTGGCCGCCGCCGCGGCCGTGGCCGGGGACGGGATCTCGGCCGAAGTCATCGACCTGCGCACGGTGGCGCCACTCGACATGGACACCGTTCTGGCATCGGTGTCGAAGACGGGCCGCCTGCTGGTCGCCCACGAAGCCGTCGTCCCCTTCGGCATCGGGGCCGAGATCGCCGCCGTAGCGGCCCGAGAGGCGTTCTGGGATCTCGATGCACCCGTCGAAAGGATAGGTGCGGCCGCAACCCCGCCACCCTATGCGCCCGAGCTCGAACAGGCCTGGCTTCCCGGGCGCCACGACGTCGTCGAGGCCATCCGTCGCCTGGCCGCCATCTGACCGGCTGATCGATCTGACGGAGCGATTCGTGACCGTCAGCAGCCCAGCGCCCGGGCGATCACCAGGTGCTGGATCTCGTTGGTGCCCTCGCCGATTTCGAGCACCTTGGCGTCGCAGTAGAAGCGGGCGACGGCCGTGTCGAGCATGTACCCGGCGCCGCCGTGGATCTGCACCGCCTCAGAGGCCGCCCAGACGGCCAGTCGACTGGCCTTCAACTTGGCCATGGCTGCTTCCTTCCGGAAGGGCCGGCCGCTGTCGCGCAGGGAGGCGGCGCGGTAGGTGAGCCACCGGGCCGCCTCGAGCTCCGTGGCGATGTCGGCGAGCTTGAACTGTACGGCTTGGAACTTCGAGATCGGCTGCCCGAACTGCACGCGAGAGCGAGCATGCTCCGTGGCCTGGTCGAGCACGGCCTGCGTGAGACTCAGCGACAGGGCGGCGATGGAGATGCGCCCCACCTCCAGGGTGCGCAGGAACTGGTTGAGTCCGAGATTCGGATCGCCGAGCAGGTGGTCTTCTGAGACCCACACATCGTCGAAGTACAGCTCGCGGGTATCGAGTCCGCGCCAACCGATGCCGCGCATCTTCGGGCCCATGGTGAAGCCAGGCGTCTCTTTCTCGACCACGAAACTGGCATAGCCGGAACTCCCCTCCTCGCCCTCGTCGGTGCGGGCCAGCAGTGTCACACCGAAGGACATGTCGGTTCCGGCGTTGGAGATGAAGGTCTTGCGGCCGTTGATCGCCCACCCCCCGTCGCGGCGCACCGCCCGGGTCCGGATGCCCCGAGCATCGGAACCGGCATCGGGCTCGGTCAGCCCGAAAGCGCCGAGGGCGCGTCCCTCAGCCAGCGGACGCAGCCAGCGCTCGCGCTGCGGGTCGGTGCCGAACAGCAGCAGGGGGAGCGAGCCGATGGTGACGTGCGCCTGCCAAGCGGCCGCCACCGACTGATCGGCCAGTCCGATCTGTTCCATGGCGGCCACGAAGCCGACGGTCGACATGCCGATGCCGCCCCACTGCTCGGGCACGAGCAAGCCCAGGAGACCGAGCGCCCCCATCTCGCGCAGGAGGTCGGTCGGACAGCGACCCTCGTCCCAGGCGGCTGGCGCGCGCCGGGCGATCTCCTTCTGGGCGAAGTTGCGGCACAGCTCCGCCAGGTCGCGTTCGGCGTCGGTCAAGGCGAAGTCCACCGCCTGATCATATTGGACCGAACGGTCCAATATCTACCGGCGGATTCAGGGTGCGGTCGGAGCCCGGCCGGCGCGCACGGCATCCTCCACCATGGTGATCACCCAGGTGATTGCTCGAATCGCCTGGTCGGAGCCGAGCCCCCAGTCGCGTACCAGGCGCTCGTAGGCCCCCACGCTCCACAACAGGTCGAGCATGGCTCCGGCCATGGTGCGGTTCTGCTCCGACCATCCCTCCGCCTCGCCTGCGACCGCCTCGAGGAGTGCGCCGTGGACTCGTTGGCGGGTTTGCGACAGCGTGGCATCCAGGGCGAGGCCGGGCGCCAGCCGGAACGAGGAGACGTGCCGGAAGATCTGTGCGGCCAGGCCGGCCACGTCGCCCAGCTGCATGCCCTCGAGCTCGATGCCCGATTCGGCTTCGAGCTGCTGCATCACTGCGTCGCGTAGGGTTCGCTCGTTGCCGAAGTGGCGGTACACCGTCCGCTCGTTCACCGCCGCCCTCTCGGCGACGGCACGGATGGTGAGTGCCTCCCAGTCGCGTACGTGGGAGCCATGGAGAAGCTCGGAACCGGCCATGACGATGCGCTGCTTGGTGGCGTCGGCCATCTCTTGGCGGTGGGTGCTGTTGTAGGCCCGGCGCGTCGGCGGGCCGTCGGCCGACGCGATCGCAGGTGACGACCTGGTGGCCACGGGCTCGCTCCTTCGCCGGGCGCCGGCTTAGGCGAGGACGACGGGCAGCGTTTGCCATCCCCGGACGGTGGAAGTGGGGGAGAGGCTGGCACCGGCCAGGTCGACGTCCCATTCCGGGAACCGGTGGAGCAGCTCGTCGAGCACGATGCGGCCCTCGAGCCGGGCCAGGGCGGCACCGAGGCAGAAGTGGATGCCCTGGCCGAAGGTCAGCGTCGGGCCGTCCTTGCGGTGGATGTCAAAGCGGTCGCCGTCGGGATACCGCCGATCGTCACGGTTGGCCGAACCCACCAGGACCATGATCACGCTGTTCTCGGAAAGCCTCTGCTGGCGGATCTCGACCTCGCCCGACGTCACCCGTGCCGTGTGGTGGGCGGGCGGCTCGAAGCGCAGGATTTCCTCGATGGCGCTCGGGATGAGGGATCGGTCCTCCACCACCTGACGACGCTGGTCGGGGTGCTCCGCCAGCACCTTGGCCGTCCAGCCGATGAGCCGGTTGGTGGTCTCGTTGCCGGCACCCGAGATCACCTCCAGATAGGTGAGCAGCTCTTGGCGCCCGAGCCTCCTGGTGGTGCCGGTCTCGTCGACGAACTCGGCTTGGAGCAGGTCGGTCATGAGGTCGTCGGACGGATGGTCGGTGCGCCAGTCGACGTAGTCGGCGAACACCTGCCCGCTGAGCAGCCCCTCGCCGGAGACCTCCATTGGCTTTCCGGCTTCGGTGCGCAGGTTGGCGTCGGCGTGGTCGCGGATGGCCTCCTGGTCGGACTCGGGAATGCCCAGAAGCATGCTGATTGTCTTCATCGGGACTTGGGCGCCCAGGTGGGCGATGATGTCGAAGCGGTCGATTCCCACCAACGGGTCGAGGCACTGGACGCAGAACCGTCGCACCTTGTCCTCGAGCTCCGCCACGCGCCGGGGCGAGAAGACCCGCGACATGAGCCGACGGTGGATGGTGTGGGCCGGCGGATCCTCGAAGATGAACACGCCGGGGGGCAGCTCGATACCGGCCCGGATGAGCTCGAGGATGCCACCCCTGCCGGAGATGAAGGTGGTGTTGTCGAGCAGAACCCGCTCCACGTCCTCGGCGCGGGTCACGGCGTAGAAGTCGTGTACCTCGTTGTAGTAGAGCGGCGCCTCCTCCCTCATCCGCCGGTACACGGGGTAGGGGTCGGTGATGATGTCGACGTCGTAGGGGTCGTAGTAGACGTCGCTCCTCTTCGCAGTCTCCACGTGCCACCCCAAGAAGGACAGTGCCGGAACCGTGCCGGAAATTGGTGACAGAACTATGACACTAAAATGCAAGGGCGTGCAACCCCGTTGCCGCCGCCCCCCGCCTGCGCGATATTTAGGCGTCAAAGTAATGGCGAAGCGGCATCGCCGACGAGCGAGTCGTGCGGTCCGGACGCCTGTGAGAAGGAGGCCTGTTCTGCCGTGATCGATCCGACGACGATCAACTTCTTCCGCGACAGAGCGGTCCAGGACGATCCCTACCCGTACTTCGACGCCCTGCGATCGCTGTCGCCGGTATGGCAGGAGCCGCGCCATGGCGTGTATCTGGTGTCCGGCCACGAGGAGGCACTGACCGTCTACAACGACGCCGTGCACTTCTCTTCGTGCAACACCGTGAGCGGACCGTTCAAGAAGTTCTCGGTCCCCGTCGTTGGCGACGACGTCAGCGAGATCATCGACAGTCACCGCCACGAACTGCCCTTTAGCGACCAGCTCCCCTCGTTCGACCCGCCTCGCCACACCGACCACCGCCGGTTGTTGATGCGGCTGCTCACTCCGCAGAGGCTCCGGGCCAATGAGGAGTTCATGTGGCGTCAGGCCGATCGGCAGCTGGACGATCTCGTCGGCGCCGGCACGAGCGAATTCATCGGCGGCTACGCCGAGCCCTTCACCCTCGTGGTCATCGCCGATCTCGAAGGCGTGCCGGAGTCGGACCACGGCAAGTTCAAAGACCACCTGTCGGCGCTTCCGGGCCAGCTCGCCGATAAGCCGCTCGAGTTCCTCTACGACCAGTTCACGGCCTATATCGAGGACCGGCGCCATTCGCCGCGCGAGGACATCATGACGGCCATGGCGACGGCCCGGTTCCCAGATGGTTCGCTCCCCGAGGTCAACGACGTCGCCTTGCTGGCGGCGAACCTGTTTGCCGGCGGCCAGGAGACCACCGTCCGGCTGCTGTCCTTCGCTCTGCGGCTCATCGCCGAGCGTCCGGACATCCAGCAGCGCCTCCGCCAGGACCGCGACCTCATCCCCAACTTCATCGAGGAGACGCTGCGCTACGAGAGTCCGCTGCGGAGCCAATTCCGCATGGCCCGCACCAAGGTGACCGTCGGCGGTGTCGAAATCCCGGCCGGCGGCACGTTGATGCTGCTCCCTGGCGCGGCCAACCGCGATTCCCGGACCTTCCCCAACCCTGACGAGTTCGACATCGAGCGATCCAATGCCCGGCTGCACATCGCCTTCGGCCACGGCATCCACCACTGTGCCGGCGCTCACCTGGCTCGGGCCGAGGGTCGGGTCACCATCAACCGGATCCTGGACCGCACCGGCGACATCAGGATCTCCGAGGCGGCGCACGGTCCGGCCGTCGCCCGTCGGTATGAGTTTCTGCCCACGTACTTCTTGCGCGGCCTGGCCAGCCTTACCCTGGAGCTCACGCCGCCGTAGGTGGTTTTGCCTCCGTATCCATTGCGTCGATCGGACGCCGGGCGCCCCCGAAGGTGGTCCTCTAGCCCCCGGGCTTCGAAGAGGCGCCGAGCATGAGCTTCACCTGTGAGGCCGGCGGGCCGGCCGTGGTGCCGCCGTCGATCGGCAGCACCACCCCGGTGATCTGGGCGGAGCGGTCGCTGGCCAGGTAGAGGACGGCGTTGGCGACGTCTTCTACCTGGCCCCGGCGCGGCAACGGCTGGGTGAAGCGGGTCACGGCATCCATGTCGTAGGTCGTCATGCCGGTCTGGATGTTTCCGGGAGCGATGGCGTTGACCCGGATGCCGTACTGCGCGATGTCAACGGCGATGGACTTGGTGAGGTGGATCACGGCCGCCTTGGCCGCCCGGTAGGTGGCCAAACCGGAGCCGGCGCTGATGCCGGCGATCGAGGCGCAGTTCACGATGGAACCCCCGCCGTGCTCCTTCATGTGGCGGGCGGCCCGCTGGCTACCGAGCATCACCCCGAGGACGTTCACGTGCATGACCCGGTCGAAATCCATCAGGTCGTCGTGGAGGAACCGGACCATGGCGCTGGCCACGCCCGCGTTGTTGAACATCACGTGGAGGCCCCCGAAGTGCGCAACGGTGTAGTCGACCAGGGCTTGCACCTGTCCGACGTCGGCTACGTTCGTCTCCCGGAAGGCGACGGTGTCGCCGAGCTCCTGCGCCAGCGCATGGCCGGCTTCGGCGTCGATGTCGGCGATGACCACCCGGGCGCCCTCCTCGACGAACCGTTCGACCGTGGCCCGGCCGATGCCGCCGGCGCCCCCGGTGACGATGGCCACCTTGCCTTGCAATTCACCCATCGACGGCCTCCGCCGGCCTCGGCCTGCCGTTGGGCTCTGACGTGCACGTGGTTGTCGTCATTGGAGCTCCTTATCTCGAGGAAAGGGGTCGAGCCGGGCAACGGTGGCGGGGCAGGGCCGCTCCCCGACCAGCCCACCACCACCGCGTCGGCGATGACCCGGGCGCCTGGATCATGAGGCTCGTTCTGCCGGCGCCCGGCCGATGACGCCCTCGGCCTCGAGGTCGGCGATCTCCGACGCGCTCAGGCCGAGTCCGGCGAGGATCTCGCCGTTGTGCTCGCCGAGCAGGGGAGCGTGGCGCCGGTGCAGCCGGTCGGGGCCGCTCGAGAAGCGCATGGGCAGGGTGCTGTGACGGGCGCTGCCGGAGACTGGGTGGTCGACGGTCTCGAAGTACCGACGGGCCTGCAGTTGAGGAAGCTCTCCCTGGTGATGTGGCTGGGTCACCACGGCGACGGGGACGCCCGCCGGCCACAGCCGATCGACGACCTCCTCTGCCGTGCGGGGCTCGCACCACGCCTCGAGCTCCCGGTCGATCAGGTTGTGGCGTTCGAAGCGCCCTCGTGCCGTGCAGAGCGCTGCGCTGGTCGCCCACCCCGGACGTCCGAGCGCCTCCACCAGTGCTTCCCACTGGTCGTCGGTCTCCACGGCGAGGGCGACCCAGCGGTCACGACGACCACGCTCGTCCATGCCGGCCGTCCGATAGAGGTTCTGGGGGGCGGCGGTGGGACCTCGGTTTCCTGCCCGCTGCAGCAGCGCCCCGTAGGCGGAGTATTCAATCACCTGCTCGGCAGTGATGTTGATGGCCGCGTCGACCATGGCTGACTCGACGAAGACGCCCTCACCGGTGCGGCGCCGGTGCTCCAGGGCCAGTAGCAGACCGACCAGGGCGTGCATGCCGGCGTTGGGGTCGCCGATGCAGTAGGGCTCGAGCGGCTTCTGATCGGCATGGCCGGTCATCCAGGTGAGGCCCGAGGCGTCTTCGATGGTGTAGGCGAACGCGGCGTTGTCGCGCCACGGCCCGTCGAGGCCGAAGCCCGGCATCCTGACCAGGATGATGTCGTCGCGGATGGCGCGCAGCGCCTCGAAGGACAATCCGGCTTGGTCGAGGACCCGTGGCGTGAAGTTCTCCACGACGATGTCGGTGGTGGCCATCAGCCGGCGCAGCACGTCCATGCCCGCCTCGGAGCGGAAGTCGAGCGTCAGGCTCTTCTTGTTGGTGTTGATCCCCGAGAAGATGGGCGAGCGTTCCCACCACTGTTCTTCGGACATGGGGGCGCCGAGCATCCGCGTTCCGTCCAGCCGGTTGGTCGACTCCAGATGGATGACCTCGGCACCCAGCATGGCCAGCACATGGGTGCACACCGGCCCGGCCCAGAAGGCCGTCATGTCGAGCACCCGCAACCCGGAGAAGGGCAAGGCGGTGCCACCACCGCCCTCGTCCCCCTTCGACGCCGGGTTCCGGCGGAGAGCAGCGCCGGCCACGTGGGCGCCGAGGACAGGTGCCGGCGCGGGGGCACGTAATCGGGCCGGGCGCATCCGGAAGGGCGGACTGGGCTGAAGGAACCGTCCTGTGGGGTCCGGTCCGAACGCCTGCCGTGCCTCGAAGTGGTCGAGGTGGGGCAGGTTGGCCCCGTTGGCGATCACTGCGTGCGGCAGGCGGAAGGCGGCGGCCAGGTCGCGGATCTCGTCGACGGTGTGGTCGGCGAACCACTGGTCGATGACCGGGGCCAGGTGCCCACGCTCACGGAAGAGCGACTTGTCCTCCATCCAGTCCGGTTGACCCACCATGGAGCAGAAGTCGAGCCACTGCTGGCCCGTGCCCACCCCGACGCCGATCATCCCGTCCTTGGCCATCGCCACCCCTGGCGTGACCACCGATCGCTTCGACCGGAACGGGCGGCCCAGTGCGTCGACATAGCTGACTGGGTAGTAGGTGAGGCACAGGGCGACCGACTCGAGCACCGAGACGTCCACGATCTCGCCGGATTCGTTCCCCCGCATCCGCGCCACCATGGTGCCGACGGCGGCGAAGGTACCGGCCAGCCAGTCGCCGACCTGGCCACCGACGAAGACGGGGGCGCGCTCGGGGTCGCCCCGCCCGAGCCCGACCATCCCGCCCGACCACGCCTGCAAGGTGAATTCGGTGGCCGCCCGGTCGCACCAAGGACCCTCGAGGCCGAAGGGGGTGATGGCGGTCACGGTCAGATGCGGGTGGTCGCGGACAATCGCCGCCGGGCGTAGCGAGGGGAGCTCGACCAGAGGCGATCCCGGCGTCCACACCACCGCGTCCGCTCCGTCGAGGATGGCCCGGAGTCCCTCGACGTCGATCGGCTGGGCCGGGTCGGCCACGATGCTTCGTTTAGAGGCGGCCAAGAACTGGAAGAGAGCACCGTCGTGGCCTTCGGCGATGTGGGCGCCCGACGCCGACCACCGGCGTAAAGGGTCGCCGGCCGGAGGCTCGATCTTGAGGACCTCGGCCCCGCCGTCGGCCAGGATCTTGGTGCAGTACCCGCCAGCGATCCCCGTCGACAGGTCGACGACCACCCAGCCGCTCAGCGGCGCGCCCGACTCCGGCATGTACGTCGATCACTGCGCCTTGCGACGGCCGGACTTGCTGAGCCGGAACTCGGGTGGGAACTGGTCGTCGTTGACCTTGACCGCCTGGCCGAGCCCGGACTCGTAGACCTCGCGACCCAGCATCAAGTCCTGTCGGTCCGGCTTTACCGCCCCGCCCATCGATTCCAGCATGGCGCTCATGATGCTGCCCATGTACTCGCCCTGATACTGCTTCATCATCTGGAAGAACGTCTTTTGCATGACCACCGCGTCGACGGGGCGGGAGAGTGAGCAGGCCTTGGCGTACTTGGCCACCTCGCCTTCGAGCTCGTGCCGGGGGACGACGCTGTTCACGAAGTTGCAGTCATACATTTCGCTGGCGGTGAAGGGTCGGCCGGTGAAGACCATTTCCTGGAACTTTCGAAGGCCCATCATCATGGCCCATACCCACATGCGCGGACCCCAGCCGACGTAGCGGAAGGCGGGGTGGCCGAACAGAGTGTCCTCCGAGGCGATGACGAGATCGGCGTCGGCCGCCTGGTAAAAGTGCCAGCCGTAGCAGTAGCCCTTGGCCTCGACGATGCTGATCTTCTTGAAGTCCTGCAGGGTGCGGCACCCCGATCGGGGATCGGCATACCAGTACCCGAGTGTGGCACCAGACCCCCGATAGGTCTTGCGCGGGGGATAGCTGACGTCCTCGCCGTGGAGCCCGAGCTCCTCGCGCAGCGCCGCCTCGGGAGATTCCGCCATGAGGTCGGCCAGCTCGGGAAGGTCGGCCCCGGACCCAAAGTCGTCGCCCTCACCCCGCACCACGAGCACCTTCACGTCGTCGTCCACGTTGGCCAGATCGAGCAGATGGGCGTAGCGCAACCGCATGGCGATCGTCGGCGCGTTGAGGTGCCCGGGCCGGTTGAATGTGATGGTGGCAATCTTGGTCGAAGGATCTTTGTTGTAGAGGAGGACCTCTTCGGGATCGGGCTGCGGCTTCTCGGTCATGGCTCCTGCTCTATGCCTCGTTGGCTACTGGGTCCAGTGCGGCGCCGACGTCAGCACCTCGGACCCATTGTCGGTGATGTGCACCGCCTCCTTGTGGAAGACGGTCCGATGTTCCTGCCCGGTGACCTGCGCGGTGACCGCCAACACCATGCCAGGCTCGAGCAGCTCGTGGAGCGCCGTCCGCGGCAGCTGAGCGGTGACCACAGGGACGTCGAAGCCGAGCCCCAGTCCCGTGGCCACGGGGAAGGGTGGCGGCGTCTGGCCGACCTCCCGGTAGGCGGCGAGGAGGCCGCTGCACGGCTCTCCCGGACGGCAGGCCTCGAGAAGGTGATCCCACAGGTCGTCAGCCAGTCGGTAGAGGTCCCTGGTGGTGGCATCGACGGTGGCTGGGTCGCTCGGCCAGGTGCGTCCGACTTCGCCGACGTAGCCACCGGCCACCACCCCGGCGTCGAAGGCGACGAGGTCGTCCCGCCGCGCCGCCGCCGTTCGGCGGTGGCCGCGTGGCCCGGGGCTCGAGGCGATCCACGCCACCTGCTGAGTGGCCGGTGTCGTGACGCCCTGGTGGGCCATGGCCTCCATGAAGACGGCGGCCAGGTGGTGTTCGGACACCCCGGGGCGCAACTCGGCCACGGCGGCGGTCAGGGCGGTCTCGGCCACGGCCAGAGCGGTGCGGATGGCGTCGATCTCCTCGGGTGCTTTGACCCGCCGGGCGGCCTCCAGGGCCTGCTCGGCGTCGACCAGGTCGGCCGACGGGAAGATCTTCGGCAGCAACCGGGCGAAGCGCGGGGTCAGGGAGTCGGTCCCGATACGCCGGGCCTCGGCCAGCCCGTCGATGCCCTTCAGCCAAGCCAGCAGGTTGCCCGGGTTCCAGGTGATGCCGAACAGGTTGTCGTGCGGGATGTCGTCGGGGATCCCCTCGTCCCACGTGCTCACCAGGTGGACGGCCCCGGTCGCCCTGACGATCACGCACCCCGGTCCGAACGGTCGGGTGCCTGCCGTCCACAGTCGCTGGGCGCCGGCCACGTACCGGGCGTTCGCCTCCCGACCGAGCAGCAGCGCGTCGATATCGTGCTCCTTCATGGCGGCCAGCGCTCGTCGGCGCCGCGCCTCCCGAAGGGCCTGGGCGTCGGCCAGGACCTCAGTGGCCATAGGGATCGTAGGGGTAGTCCGTGAGCGGGATCCACGCGTCTTCGGTGATGGCGATCACCTCTTCGGCCCGGTAACCACCGGCGCCGTCCTCCCACACGAGCGGCTCGAGCACGAGCACCATGCCGGCGGCAAGCACCTGCCTCTCGTCGTAGCCGTCGCCCAGGTCCGTGCCGATGAACGGCGGCTCGGCGCTTTCAATTCCGAGCCCGTGACCGAGGTAGAAGTGCTCCATCCACGGACGCCGGTTCCTGCCGTGGGCAGACAGTGCCGCGCGGGTCAGGTCGGCACCGGTGGCGCCGGCCCGGGTGACGGCGAGAACCGCCTCGACGATCTCGGACCACGCCCGGAACTGCGCCTGCTGGCGCGGCGTGGGATCTGTGCCCACCAGCCAGGTGCGGCCGAAGTCGGAGGCGAAACCGGCGTAGCTGATGCCGGTGTCGACCCAGAGCACATCACCGACTTCGAGCTCGCGCTCGGTGGTGAGCAGGGGGCAGGCGATGTCCCCGTGGGTCGTCCACGGACCGTCGGCCACGCTGGCCGGCATGACCTGCCAGATGGGATCGAGGATGTTGGCGTCGGCTCCGAGCTCGAAGGCGGTCCGGAGAAACCGGGCCGTCAGTTCGTTCTGACGCATGCCCGGGGCGAGCGACGCCTGCGTGGGAGCGATTGCCTGCTCGGTAATGGCCAGTGCCTTGCGCAGGAATCCCAGCTCGTCTGGCGTCTTGATCAGCTTGGCGGCGCCGACGACGTCGTCGGCGCTCGACGGCTCGGCGTCCGGGGAGAACAAGACGCGGACCCGGTTCAGGGAGCCGGGGAGTTCGTCGACGGCCACCCGGGCCCCATACGGCACCAACTCGGCCACTGTGCGGGCGAAGGACTCGGCGCCCTCGTCGAACTCCGGGTACACGGGTCCGTGGACGTGGTCGTCGGGCAGTCCGAGATCGGGGGCTCCGAGTTCGCCGAAGGTGGTGAAGAGGTGTGGAAGGTCGTCACCGGCCGTGACGACGGCGACCGGTCGCTGCACGTTGGCCCGACCGGGGTCACTGAGCGGCCACCGGGCACCGGTGGCGTAGGAGACGTTGCTGTTACTGAGCAGCACCAGCGCGTCGGCGCCCTGGTCGGCCATCGCCTGCTGCAGTCGGGCCCGCCTATGGCGTTGCATACGGCCCAGGTCGGGCTTGTCCTCGACGGAGACGGCGATGGTCAAGACGACAGACCGAGGTAATGGAGCACGTTGCCACTCACGACTCGAGCAGCCTGCTCCGGGCCCAATGCGTCGACCACGGCGGCCAGGGACTTCTCCGAGTATCCGAAGGTGCTCTCGTTGTGGGGGAAGTCGGACGACCACATCACCTTGTCGACACCGATCCGGTCGACGAGGTCGAGGCCGAGCGGGTCGTACATAAAGGCCGACACCATGTGGGTATCCCAGTAGTAGCGGATGTCGTGCTTGAGGTCGGTGTCGAGCATGTGCCGGAAAGAGGCGTACATGTGCTCGGCGTCCTGGATGGCCGCCGGCACCCAGTTGATGCCGCCCTCGAACCAGCCGATACGCAAAGCGGTGTGCCGGTCGAGGAGCCCGGTGAGCACGTAGCGGCCGAACATCTCCCGGAAGGACGCGGCGTTGTGGATCATGCCCACCGCGTACATGTTCGAGGCGCAGGGACCCGAGAGCGGCGCCTCGCCGATGTGGTGTGCGATGGGCAGGCCTGACTCCTCGATGGCCTCCCACACCCCGGTCATGGCCGGACCGTTGTAGTCGAGGGCCTTGCCGTCGGGCCCGTTGCCGGGCTTCAGGGGGAGGACAAAAGTGCGCACCCCGAACGACTTGAGCTCCTCGAGTGTGCGCCGGGCGCCCTCCGGGCTCCACCAGTTGATGAGCCCGACCCCGTAAAAGCGTCCCGCCGACCGTTCCTGCAAGTCGGCCAGATACTCGTTGTACACGCGGAAGCACAGTTCGCGTACCTCGGTGTCGGGGTAGTAGAGCAGTGCCATCAGGGCATTGGGGAAGGCCAGCTCACGGGCGACGCCGTCTGCCTCGAGTTGGGCCGTGCGGGCCTCGAGATCGCCGGTGCTCGAGCCCGGAAGGGGGTCGTATTGGGTGAGGACACCTGTGAACTCCTTGGGCAGGAACTGCCGGTCCCCGGCGGCCAGGTTCCAGGCGTCGTCACGGTAGATGACCCGGGGGACGCGGTCCTTGAGCGGCGCTGGGGCGCGGTCGTAGAAGATGTCCTCGGAGAGCGAGATGTGGTTGTCGGCCGAAAAGACCTCGGTCCCCGGTGGCAGGCCAGATGACGACGAGGCGGCATGCCCCTCACGGTCCTTCGGCGGGCCCAACCCCTCTGGGGGGTAGACCTCGAGCGTTCCACCTCGACGCGCCATGCCGTCTCTCCCCTCTTCGACGTCGATCCGTCCCGACGACGCGCAACCGTATTACTTCGACGTCGTAGTGTTGTCAAGAGGCCGTCGGTGACCGACCGACGGGAGAAGCGGAAAGGGAAGGGCCGATGAGTGACGCCAGGGCGGCGCGCCTGGAGGTTTGGCTCGACAAACTCGATTTGGCGGAGCTGGTGGCCATGCTGTCGTCAGCCGTCGATCGGGGCGATGGTGAGCGCATCGTCTCCTGCTACGCCGACGAGTCCTTCGACGACCACGGTGCTTTTAAGGGGAGCGGCCGCGCCTTCGCCGAGTTCGTCTGCGGGCCCGGGTCCATGACCCGTATGCACCATCTCCTCGGGCAGTCGGTGTTCGACGTGCAGGGCGAGGAGGCATGGGGCGAGACCTTCTTCGTCTTCCACGGTGCGGCGGGGACCTCGGCGATGTCGGGCTGCGGGCGGTACGTCGACTACTTCCGCAAGATCAACGGCTCGTGGAAGCTTGTCTACCGACGGGTCGTGCCCGACGAGATCCCGGCCGGGGACGATATGACGGCGTACTGGCAGGCCAGGCACGACCGGAGCGACCCGACCTACGACCGCCAGCGGCGACCCGAGGATCGCGGCCTCGCCACATGAGGGCGGACCGGCACAGGAGCGACGACCCTGGCCTGTGTACGATTTCCGGCGATGCCATCGCAACGGAGCCTCTCTTTCGACCCGGTACTGGCCGCCCGGGAGGTGTGGAAGTCGAAGGGGTGGAGCGAGGCGTCGACGGGCATGGCGGCCGTCACATCGATCATGCGGGCGCACCAGCTCTTCCTGGCACGGGCCAATGAGGTCCTGCGCCCTTTCGGCCTGAGCTTCGCCCGCTACGAGGTTCTGGCCTGGCTGGCCTGGAGCGCCGAGTGCGGCTCCCTGTCGCTGTCGCAGATTGCCGAGCGCCTGCAGGTCACGCCGGCAACAGTGACGAACGCCATCGACCGGCTGGAGGCCGACGACCAGGTGCGGCGGCTGCCGCACCCGAGCGATGCCCGGACGACCCTGGCGGAGATCACGACCGAGGGTCGTCACACGGTGACCGTGGCCACCGACGAGCTCAACGCCAAGGTGTTCGAGACCGTCCAGCTGTCGCGTACCGAGTTGGAGTCGCTGATCCACCTGCTCGTAAAGGTCCGCGTCGAGGCGGGCGACTTCTCTTCGGCCGACGCCAAAGCGTGGCAGGCCGGCGCCAGGAGCCGGCTCCGGTAAGACCCCGTGACCGGCCTCCCGCGGGTCAGTCCCCGTGATCGAGGTGAGCCAGAAACGCCCGCGACCAGGCCGTCAGATTGCGGGGCACGAAATAGCCGGACTCGTCATTGATGACTTCCCAGTGCTCGGCCACGTCTTCCACGGTCGGCAGTCCATCGGGGTGGAGGTATCCCTGGGTGGAGGCGACGAAGATGCGGGCAAAGCGGCCGGCCCCGGCGGTATAGATCTCACCGCTCACCGGGCAGTCCTGGTGGGCCAAGAAGGCGGCCATGGGGGCGACGAGCTCGGGCGCCATGGACGTCGCCAGCGGATCGCCGGTGGTGCCGTCGACGTCCTCACCGGCCATGCGGGTGAAGGCAGCGGGGGCGATGCAGTTCACGGTGATGCCGTGCCCGGCTCCGGCCAGCCGGGCGCTGCGCATCAGCCCCACCACCGCCGCCTTGGCGGTGGCGTAGGACGTGTTGTCGGGGAGGCCGAGCATCCCGGTGGACGTGGTCAGGACGACGCGGCCGTAGTTCTGGTCCACCATGTGGGGCCAGGCGGCGCGCACGGTGTGGAAGGAGCCGAATACGTGCACGTCCAGGTGCCGCTTCAGGTTTTCCGCGTCCACCAGAGGAAGACCAGACCAGCGTACGATGCCGGCGTTGGTGATGAGGACATCGATCCGCCCAAAGTGCTCGAGTGCGGTGTCGATGAGGGCCGTGGCCCCGCCCTGGTCCGCCACGTCGCTGCCGTCGGCGACCGCCGCCCCGCCGGCCGCCACGATCTCGTGGGCCACGGCGGCGGCGGGCTCGTGGTCGGCGCCGTCACCTTCCATGGAGCCGCCGAGATCGTTGACCACCACACGGGCGCCGCGCGCGGCCAGCAACATGGCGTAGGCCCGGCCGATCCCACGGCCGGCCCCGGTGACGACGGCTACGCGGCCATCGAAGGAAAGTGAAGTCACCCGCTTGCTGTCGCTCGAGATGGAAACGGCCGAGGGACCGGGCTCAGGCGGGGACCGGTGCGGTGAAGCCCAGCAACCCTCCGAGGGTCCCGCCCACGATGGCGGCCCGCTCATCGGCTGGCAGGTCGGCGAACTGGGTGGCTATGAGCTCCCGGCTGCCGCCAAAAGTCCCCTCGGCGTGCGGGTAGTCGTTGCCCCACACGATGGCCGACACGCCGGTGATGTGACGGGAGGCCACCGCCACGGGGTCGTCCTGGAACGACACGTGAAACTGGCGATGCACGTACTCGCTCGGCTTCAGCGGGTATGGCCACTTCTCGTTGAGGCGGAACAGCTGAGCCATGTTCGGCTGGTCAGTCGCCGGACGGTTCTCGTCCCAGTGGCCGAGCCACCAGTCGGCGTCCTGGCCGATGCCGGTGACCCAGCACTTGTCCATGGCCCCGACCAGCGACGCCAGCCAATGGGCGTTGAATTCGATCAGTGCGAAGTGCAGGTCCGGGTAGCGATCGGCCACGCCGCCCCCGATCAGCTCGCAGATCACCTGCTGCGGCACGATCGTGCTGTAAATGCACTGGGTGATCATGCGCTTGGACGCCGATTTGGCGGTCATCGGTTTCTTGACCTGGGCGGCGTTCTCCATGACAACCTTCAGCGTGGTGGACTCCGGGTCATTGACCTTCACGCCGCCGGTCTGAGTGTGAATGAAGACGTGCACGCCGTTGGCCTGGGCTGCCGACCAGATCGGGTCGTAGTCGGGCGAGTAGTACGGCTTGGGCGGCACCGCCGGCAGGAGGACGGCCCGGAATCCGGCGGCGGCGACGCGCTCGATCTCGGCTACGGCGTCTCCGACGTCGGTGATGGGGACCGGCGCCGTGGGAGCTATGCGTGAGAAGTATGGGGTGAAGCGCTCGATGATGTAGTCGTTGTAGACGCGGGCGTGCGCCATCGACAGCTCATGGTCGTCGGAGTAGAGACCGAACAGCGACAGGTTGGGGTGCATGACGGCCACGTCGACGCCGTCGAAGTCCATGTCCTCGAGAATGATTTCGGGGTCGCCTTCCGGCATCCGCGCGCCGCCCGTCTGGCGGTAGCGGGAGATCGTCCAACCATCGAACCCCGGCGTGTGCAGGCGCCGGAACACCCGAGCCCCTCCTTCGACGAGGGGCTCGATCTCGAAGTCCTCCTCCCACACGCCACGGTCCCGCAGATGGGCCGGCAGCCGGGTCGTGAACAGATCGGTGGGCTCCAGGACGTGCCCGTCGGCGGAGACGACCAATTCCTTTTGCGTCATGCCCGCTGGCCTTTCTGCGCCGTACCTGTGCCCGGCAGGGAGGACGAGGACGTGTCGCGCGTCGGGCACCGACCCTCACGGGCATGATAAACCAACCGGTCGGTACAAGCAACGGACCGAGCAAGCGCAGAGGCAGGAGAGGGACCAGACGTGGCGAAGCGGTGGATGCAGCGGCCGTCCGGCTCGACGTGGGGTGACTGGGGCGACGACGACGAGCTTGGACGGATCAACCTGCTCACGCCGGAAAAGGTGCTCCAGGGTGTCCGCGAGGTGGAGGCCGGTCTCAGCTTCTGCCTCAGCCTGCCCCTCGACTTCCCCGGTGGCACGGCGCTGAACCAGCGCCGCCCGCCTCCGGTGCTGGCACCCACCGAGGACATGCGGGGCAACGCCGGCACCTTCTACAACGTGCACATGAGGGACATGGAGGAGGGTGACCCGAAGTACGTCGACGTGTGGGTCGACGACGTGGTGACCTTGTCCTTGCAGTACTCGACGCAGTGGGACTCACTCGCCCACGTCGGTGCCGAATTTGACGCCGATGGCGACGGCGTCGAGGAGGCCGTCTATTACAACGGCTACCGGGGCGGTGTCGACCTGGTCGGGCCCATGCCCGACGCCCGGGGCGACGGGGGCCGCCACCTCTGTTTCGCCCACCATCTTGGTCTCGAGCACATGGCCGCGACCGGGGTGCAGGGGAGAGGGGTGCTCGTGGACCTGGCCCATCATCTCGGCCACGATTGGCGACCCGTGAATTTGCAGACTCTGCAGGACGTCATGGCCGCCGACGGCGTTGTGGTGGAGCCAGGCGACATGCTGCTGCTGCATACCGGCTTCGCCACCAAGGTGCTCGAGTGGAACCGGGAGCCCGACCCGGTGCAGATCCACCGCATGTGCACGTCCCTCGACGGCCGAGACCCGTCGCTGCTCGAATGGATCGCGCAGTCCCAGATATCGGCGCTCGTGGCCGACAATTACGCCGTCGAAGCACTCATCGGCAGGGACAAGGACCCCAGCCGCCACTCGTTCCTCCCCGTGCACCACTTGTGCCTGTTCCGTCTGGGCGTCCCGTTGGGGGAGATGTGGTATTTGCACGAGCTGGCCGGGTGGCTGCGGGCCCATGGCCGGAGCCGGTTCCTGCTCACAGCGCCGCCTCTGCGTCTACCCGGCGCCGTGGGGTCGCCGCTCACCCCCGTGGCCACCGTCTGACGAGGAGTCAGCCGACCGCGACAGTCGGAAGGCCTGGTAGTCGTTCGTCACCACCTCGTCGATCATGGCGAAGAGCTTCGGTCGGCCTCCGGAGTTCAAGAGGTACTTCTTGGGCTTGCCCGGGATGTTGGTACCGAAGTAGTAGCTGCTCTCGCCGAACGTCGACTTGGCCGCGCCCCGGTCGATCATGGCAGTCCACCGTTTCTCGGCGGCGGGGTCAACCTCGATGGAGTCGTAGCCCCGGTCGCGCAGGTAGACGAGGGTGTTGGTGACGAAGTCGACCTGGTCGCCGTTGTATCGGGGGTTGTTGCCGGCGGCGGCGTGGGGGCCGCCCGGGAAGAAGAGGTTGGGGAAGCCGGCCGTCTGGATGCCGAGGAACGTCTTCGGCCCCTCCGACCAGTGCTCGGCGAGCGTCAACCCACCGCGTCCCACGATGCCCATACGCAGCAGGGCGCCGGTGCCGAAGTCGAAGCCCGTGGCCCATACCACGATGTCAAACGCGCACTCACCGTTCGTCGTCTCGATCCCCGTGGTCGTCATGCCCACGATCGGAGTCTCCGATAGGTCGACGAGGGACACGTTCGGTTGGTTGTAAGTCTCGAAGTACCGGGTCACGAACGGTGGTCGCTTCTCGCCGAATCGGTGGTTCTGGGGGATGAGCTTCTCGGCCGTGGCGGGATCCCGTACGATGCCGCGCACCTTTTCGGCAATGAACTCGCACCACTCCGCATTGGCCCGCTCGTCGAACATCACGTCGGTGTAATTGCAGATGAGCTTCGAGAATCCGGGGCTCCTCCACATCTTCTCGAAGAAGGCCCGGCGCTCCGCCGGCGGGTCGTCGGTGGAGGCCCGGTCGTGGGGCAGATGCAGGAACCCGGCCGGCGACGTGTCGAGGATCTCCTTGATGGTCTCGAACTCGGCCTGCAGTTGTGTCTGTTCCTCCGTCGTGATGGGTCCGTTGTTGAGCGGCGTGCACCAGTTCGGCGTCCGCTGGTACACGGTGAGCGAGGTGGCATCCTCGGCGATGAGCGGGATGATCTGCACGCCGCTCGAGCCGGTGCCGATCACCGCCACCCGCTTGCCCCTGAAGTTGACCGGCGTGGTCGGCCAGAGACCGGTGTGGTAGGACTCACCTCTGAAGTGGTCACGCCCCGAGACGTCGGGGAAGTACGGGACCGACAGGACGCCGGTGGCAGCCACGAGGAACCGCGCCGAGATGGTGTGGCCGTCGCCGGCGGTGAGCGTCCATGTCCCCGATGTCTCGTTGTAGACGGCGGCCGTGACCGGTGCGTTCAGGCGGATGTGACGGTGCAGGTCGAAGCGGTCGACCACGTGGTTGAGGTAGAGCTCGATCTCGGGCTGCTCGGCGAAGTGCTCACACCACCGCCACTGCTGGAACAGCTCCTTCGAGAAGAGATAGGCATAGGTGTAGCTCTCCGAGTCGAAGCGGGCCCCGGGGTAGCGATTCCAGTACCAGGTCCCCCCGACCCCCCCGCCCGCCTCCCACAGCCGCGCCGAGAATCCGGCCTCCAGGGCACGGTAGAGCTGGTATATGCCGGTGATGCCGGCGCCGACGACGAGGACGTCGACATCGGGAGCGCGGGGACCGCCGGACGGGAGCCCGGTCGGCGGCGTCACGGTTCTGTGCTGTCGTGCGGCGCCATGTCGTCGTTCTGTCTCCGGCGGTTCGTGCGTGAAGGGGCCCCCGTGCGCGAACCTCGTATGCGAGAATCGGAATTGGCGTTTCCTGTACCGATCGGTACGATAGCCGCTTGAGGCAGGCGTGTGGGAGGGGTGGAGATGGCGATCGTGGACCGGAAGTGGTCGGCGCTCCCCGTACCCTTCGCCGTCGAGGTCCCCGACCGGGTGCCGAAGGAGCGTTACTACGACGCGAGCTTCTTTCAGCTTGAAGCCGAGCTGCTGTGGTCCCGGGTCTGGCAGATGGCGTGCCGGTTGGAGGAGATCCCCGAGCCGGGTGACTTCGTCGAGTACGAGATCCTCGACCAGTCCGTCGTGGTTGTGCGAGCCGAGGACATGTCGGTGCGCGCCTATCAGAACGCATGCCGCCATCGCGCGGTGAAGGTCGTCGAGGGCCGGGGCACCCTCAAGTCGGGGTTCACCTGCCCGTTTCACGGGTGGTGCTACGGCCTCGACGGTGTCAACACCTTCGTGTCGCAGTCGCGGATGTTCTCCGAGCACAACCTCGAACCCGGCGACATCGACCTAACGGCCGTCCGTTGTGAGACGTGGGGCGGCTGCGCCTGGATCAACCTCGACGAAGGTGCGCCGCCGCTGCGCCAGTACCTCGAGCCCATCTCCGGCATCCTCGACGCCTGGAAGGTGGAGTCGCTGCAGACTGAATGGTGGTATGCGTGCCGGCTGCCCGCCAACTGGAAGCTGGCCCAAGAGGCATTCGTCGAGCAATACCACGTGCTGGAGACGCATCCGCAGCTGCGCCTACCCGGACGCTATCCGTCGCGTGAGGGGGGGTTCGACCCCAAGGTGTTCGTGGAATCCGAGCTCGAGTACCTGCGCCTCATGAGCGAAGGCATGTCCGGCATGGTGCACGCCAGCGACGTGCGCATCGCCGAAAGCATGGCCGACATCGAGTTGCCGGTCGATCCCAAGCTGGCGATGGACCTCTGGAATCGCACTCTCAACGACGAGGTGGTACGTCAGCACCGAGAGGCGGGTCACGACATGCCCGACATCAACCAACTTCAGCAGCAGGGGATCAACGAGCCGATGGCTTACTGCTTCCCCCACTACTTGGTCCTTCCCATGTACAGCAGTGCCTCCGCCTACCGCTTCCGGCCGCTCGGTCCCGAGGAGACGCTCATGGAGATCTGGTCGCTCACTCGCTTTCCCGAGGGCACGCAACGGCCCCGACCCACTCCGCCCGAGGTGTGGGACAACGACGATCTCCGATGGCCGCCGATCCCGGCCCAGGACTTCTCCAACCTGTCCCGGCAGCAGCGTGGCCTCCATGCCAAGAGCTTCCGGTTCATGCGTCTGTCGGAGAGAGGTGAGGGTCACATCTCGAACTATCACCGCATGATCGACGGTTTCCTGGCCGGGCTGGCCTGGGAGCGGCTGCTGCCGGCCATGCGTTCGATCAACGTGCACCCGCTCGAGATGCCGGTGCTCGACCTTCAATTCTGATGGGCGGTACCACCACGTTCGCCGAAGTCGCCGAGGAGGTCCGAGCCGTCCGGGCCGTCTACACCCAGGCGCTCGACGGGCGTACCGATGACGTGGTCGCCACCTTCTGCCCGGACGGGGGGTGGCGATTCCACCGGAGGGCCGCCGCCTTCGTGCAGCCGGAATCCCGACGGGAGGCAGGATGACCGACTTCGACAGTATCGACTTCTTTCGCGACGAGTCGCTCGTCGCCGACCCCTATCCGTACTACGACTTCCTGCGCAGCCGGTGTCCGGTCCGCCGTGAGAACCATCACGACGTAATGATGGTCACCGGTTACGAGGAGGCACTCGCCGTCTATCACGACCCCGGCCTGTTCTCCTCGTGCAATTCGGTGACCGGCCCGTTCCCCGGCTTCCCTGTCCCCCTGGAGGGCGACGACGTGAGCGACCTGGTCGAGCGCTACCGCGACCAGTTGCCCATGAGCGACCAGGTCATCACCTTCGACCCCCCGAAGCACACCGACCACCGGGGCCTGCTCATGAAGCTCCTCACCCCGGCGCGCCTCAAGGAGAACGAGGCGTTCATGTGGGAGTACGCCGACCGTCAGATTGACGAATGCATCGACGCCGGGAAGTGCGAGTTCATCTCGGAGTTCGCCAGTCCCTTCGCCATGCTCGTCATCGCCGACCTGCTCGGGGTCCCGAAAGAGGACCATGCACTGTTTCGCAAGAATCTCAATCGGACGAGCGGGCTGGGCAGCACCGGTGACGACACATTGGCCCACAGCCCACTCGAGTTCCTCTACTCGCAGCTCTCCATGTACGTCGAAGATCGCCGACGTGACCCGCGTGGCGACGTCCTGAGCGGCCTGGCCACGGCCACCTTCAAGGACGGATCGGTCCCCGAGGTCATCGACGTGGTCCGGGTGGCGGCCAACATCTTCGCCGCTGGGCAGGAAACGACCGTGCGTCTGCTGGCGGCGTCGCTTCAGTGTCTCGGCGATCTTCCGGACCTGCAACGACAGCTGCGTTCCGAGCGCCAACGGATCCCGAACTTCGTGGAGGAAATGCTGCGGTACGAGGGCCCGGTAAAGGGCGACTTCCGCCTGGCCCGCCGGGCGATCACCGTCGGAGGGGTAGAGGTCCCGGCCGGTACCACGGTGATGGTGCTCAACGCCGCGGCGAACCGTGACCCTCGTAAGTTCGAGCATCCCGACGTGTTCGATCCCGACCGTGCCAACTCCCGCCACCACATCGCCTTCGGCCATGGTGTTCACGTGTGCCCCGGGGCGCCGCTCGCCCGGGCCGAAGGCCGGGTGAGCCTCGAGAAGCTGCTCGACCGCATGGCCGATATCCGGATCTCGGAAGCGGCCCACGGTCCGGCCGCCGAACGGCGCTACTCGTACGTGCCGACCTACATCCTGCGGGGGTTGACTCGCCTACATCTCGAGTTCACGCCCGCCCCCGGGAGATAGATTGCACGCCATGCGATTCGGTCTCGACGTTGCCCAGCAGCGAATGCCGTGGGAGGAGCTCGTCCGCCGGGTCCAGCTGGCCGAGGAGCTTGGCTTCGACGGTATGTGGGGCTTCGACCACTTCCAGCCGATGTATGGGGAGGGGCCGGGGGAGACGTTCGAAGGCATGACCACCCTGGCCGCCCTCTCGGGTGTGACCTCGCGCATCCGTCTGGGACTGCTCGTCACCGGGGTCACCTACCGCCACCCGTCGATGCTCGCCATGCAGGCGAACACCATCGACCACGCCTCGCAAGGCCGCCTCGAGCTGGCCCTCGGGGCCGCCTGGTTCGACAAGGAGCACCACGAGCTGGGTATCGCCTTCCCGTCGACGGCCGAGCGCTTCGACCTCCTGCAGGACACGCTCGAGATCGTGACCCGGCTGTTCACCGGTGACGTCGTCTCCTACGAAGGCAGGCGGGTTTCGCTGCACGACGCCCGGATGCGTCCGCTTCCCGTGCAGCACCCCCACCCACCCATCTGGATCGGCGGAACCGGTCCCATCCGCACCCTGCCCCTGGTGGCCCGCTACGCAGACGTGTGGCACGCCTGGGGTTCCCCCAGCTCTCTGCGCGAGGCGAACGCCAGCGTCGACCGGCTGGCCGCCGAGGCCGGTCGTGATCCGTCAGCCATCACGCGAGCTGGCTCGATGTCGCTCGACGACCTCGAAGTGGCCCGGAAGCACGCGGCCAAGTGGTCCGATGCCGGTTACGGCTACCTGGTCTGTGGCTGGCCCGAGGCGGGTGACGCCCAGGTGGAGGCCTTCGCCCGCCACGTCATGTCGGAATTCGTCTCCTAGTGCCAGTTCCTCGCTCAGGCGGCCGGAGCATCCTGGGCGAGCGACTCCCCGGGATTGTCATCAGAGACGCCCCCGGGGCGGTCCGCGGCCGGCGCCAGGCCCACCAGGTGACCACGTTTCTCCACAGCCACCCGTCTCAGGTCACGCCGGGTCCGGCCGGGCAGGTGCCGGCCGGATCGACGGGGCGTGTCGCCAACCGGGATGGGCCGACGTTAATTGCGCCCCGAGGCGACCTCGAAGCGATGTTGATGGCGCCGACCATGACGCGGTGGGTACCGGCGCTGCGCTCGAGGTCGGCACCGAGGTCACGGAGGCATCGGGTACAGAGATGACGGCGGGGGCCGGCGAGGCCCACCCCGTGCAGGGCTTGAGACGTGACATGGTCGGGGCTCTGGGTCCTTTGAGCCGGCGGCGCCGTCTCCGTGGACGGCTCCCCGATTCTGGGAGGAGGGCCAGAACCGAAGACCGTAGCCGGCGCACCAGGCCGGATATCGTGTATCCATAAATTGGAAATAGCATTCTCGCCCGAGAGGACGGTACGTGATGCGGATCGGGCTGATGGTCGGCCCCGAGCGGGGACGGTATGCGACCAAGGTGGAACGCATGCGCTCCGATGCCCGGTGGGCGGAGGAGGCCGGGCTCGACACGGTTTGGATCCCGCAGATCCCCGACGAGTTCGACGCGCTCACGTGCGCCGCCCTGATGGGCGAGGCCACCTCGCGCATCGAGGTGGGGACCGCCGTGGTGCCGGTGCAGCCCCGCCATCCGGTGGCCCTGGTTCAGCAGGCCCTCTCGGTGCAGGCGGTGTGCGCCGGACGGTTCTCGCTCGGCCTCGGGGTCTCCCACGACTGGATCATCGACGGAATGATGGGTCTGCCCTATGAGCGCCCGGTACCGACCATGCGCGCCTATCTGGACGTTCTCGATCAGGCGCTGGCCGGTCCCGGCATCGTCGAGGTCGAGAACGAATTCTTCCGCATCCACCAGCCCCTCGACGTCACCGACGTGGCGCCTACCCCGGTGCTCATCGCCGCCCTGGGGCCGCGCATGCTCGAATTGTGCGGCTCGCGCACCGCTGGCACCATCCTCTGGATGGCCGACGAGCGGGCCGTCGCCACCCACGTGGTACCGGCACTGACCCGTGCGGCCGAGGCCGCGGGCCGGCCCCGGCCCCGGGTGGTCGCCGGCATCCCCGTGTGCGTATGTCTCGACGAGGAGATCCCCTTCGCCGTCGAGCGCACGAACCGGATCCTGGCCGAGGCCGAGGTGTCGCCCAACTACCAGAAGCTCCTCGAGCACGGTGATGCCCGAGCGGTGGGCGACATTCTGGCTGCCGGCAGCGAGGCAACGATCGAGAGACGGCTGCAGGCCTTCGCCGACGCCGGCGTGACCGACGTCTCGATCAGAGTCGTTCCCATCGGCCAGAGCCGCGACGAGCTCGTCACTTCATTCACGCGCACTCGCCAGTTCCTGGCTTCGCTGGCAGCGCGCCGTCCGGTGGTTTGAGCCGGACCGGGCGGAGCCGGCTGTCCGGAATGTCAGTCGGGCATGTCGAGGAAGCGGCGAGCCAGACGATGGAGCTGATTCCGCAGCGCCTCGTCGTCGAGGTCGACGACGAGGGGATGCATCACGGCGCCGCCGATCGCCGCCGTGAGCATCGCCGCCGGGACTTGGGCATCGGGCCCGGCATGCTCACCCATCAGGATGCGGTAGAGGCGGTTCATGACATCCCGAAACGGCGGGTGGTGGGAAAAGAACCGGACGATGACCGGGTCCCCGAGGAGAGTGCTCTCCATGCGACGGCGGGCGACGGCCAGATCGACCATTCGAGACACCAACACCTGGCGGGCATTCTCCGGGCACCCCTCGGCCTCGGCCGCCTCCACGGCGGCTTCCACCAGGGCGAGCTCCGTCTCGGCTGCGGCCACCACGATCTCTTCCTTGGTCCGGAACTGGTGATAGACGGCGGCCTTGGTCACGCCCACAGCATTGGCGATCATCTGGAGCGAGGTACCGCCGACCCCGTGCTCGGCGAAGAGGTCCAACGCAGCATCGACGATCCGCCCCCGGGCGGCGCTGTGGGCCCTTCGCTCAGGAGGCGACACGGGGACCGATCCGATCGAGCTCATCAGGCAGACAGTCTCATCAGGCAGACAGTCTCACCAGCCGGACAGTCTCATCAGACAGAGACAGTACTGCCGGCTCCCACGGGACTAGCCGATCGGCTATCCTGACTAGCCGATCGGCTAGGGGCGGCAGGTCAGGGGCCCAAGCCCCGGAGCGAAGGGGGACGACGTGTCGGAACCGACCAACGACCAGCAGCTTGACGGGTTCCTGGAGCTGCGCAAGCCCGGCGCCCACCTGGAGGAAGGTGTCGTCGCCGACGATTTCGTGTTGATGCTCGGCGTCGACCTGACGAACTTCCCCAAGTTCGCCCGCGTCGACGACAGCGTCACGTACCCCAAGACGCACCTCGACATCCGTGACCAATTGGATGTCAACTCCGGGGCCGAGCTCCCTGACTACGGCGGACCGTACCGGGCGGACTTGCGCCTCACCGACTTCTCCAACGAGGCGCTCGCCACCAAGTTGCTTCCCTGGAGCGAGCGTTACCTCCAGCTCTGCGTGGACGGCTGGGCGACCGAGGTCGCCCAGCGGTACGGCACCGAGACGATGCACGAGATCGAGTGGGCGGCGTGGACAGACCAGGTGGTCCCGGAGTTCGAGCGCATGAGGGGCGAGTTCCTGCCCGCTCACGTCCGCTCGGACGACCCGAATGCGGACGTCAGCCTGGAGCAGCGGGTCGCCACCCGCGTCGTCTATGCATGGCCGTTCACCGCCCCGGTGGAGTGGACAGCGCTGTCCAAGCAGCAGCTCGTCCGTTGGCTCCTCGGGAGCCACGAGTACCTCCTGCAGTGCATCGAGGCATGGGCCACGCAGATTACCGTTCGCTACGGCCTCGACGTCATGTTCGACATCCAGTGGACGCTCTGGGGAAACGTCGTTCTCCCAGGCGTCAAGCAGCTCAAAGTCGAATACCTCGGCATCGACGGCAACACCGTCGCCGACTGGATGAAAGACCTCCAGCTCGATGCGACGGCGTTGCCGGGTAAGGCCTTCGACGTGTCGTTTGAGATGCCCGAACCCGACGTGGGCATCATGACCTTCAACCGATGCGTTGCCGCCGATCAGTGGGAAGGGATGGGCCGGCCGGACATCTTGGAGAAGAACTGTCATTCGACGTGTCCGAAGTCGATGATGGTGACGACCCAGATGTACAACCCGAACATGAAGGTCGACATCCTCGCAATCCCTCCTCGAAGGGATCCCGGTGACGTGTGCTGTAAGTGGCGCTTCAGCATGCGGGCGCCCGACGATCCTGACTATGTCCCCGTTGAGCTGACGTCGCGCAAGTCGACCGGGACGTCGACCTCCTCGCTATCGTAACTACAGGGGGAGCGGGGGCGGAAGGCGGCGGCGGGTGAGCACGTCGCGACCGAGGGCGGCGGTGAGCGACCGCGCCGAGCCGAACAGCTCGTCGAGGACCAGCACCCGGCGAATGTAGCGGTGCAGGGGATGTTCGGTTGTAAAGCCTATGCCGGCGAGGACCTGCTGGCAGTGGCGAGCCACCGTGCGCGCCGAGCGGCCGGAAAGTGCCTTGGCCATAGCCGCCGTCTCGCCGGAGCCGTCCTGCCACGCCGCGTCGAGCAGGGCGCGGGCCGACTCCACGGCGACCAGGGAGTCGGCCAGGCGGTGGCGCACCGCCTGGAAGGCGCTGATCGGGCTGCCGAACTGCACCCGGTTGAGCGCATGGACGCGAGCGAGCTCGAGCATGGCGGCAGAGGCACCCACGAGTTCGTGACCGACGGCAAGGCGGGCGCCGCTCACCGCCGTGCTCCACCCGTTGGGGTCGATCGGCGTCACCGGCGCCACCACTGTGGCGCCACCCGCGACCTCCACCAGACCGAAGTCGGGGTCCATGCCCAGGACAGGCCGGCACGCCAGCTCCGCCGTCTTCACCGCCGCCGCCACAATGCCCTGAGGGGTACTCACCACAACCCACGCGGTGTCCCTTCGCAGGAGCCGGGATGTCCCGAGGCCCTCGAGGACCACGCCACCGGCGACCTGGTGTGCCGGCGGCTCGGCCCGTCCCAGAGCGGGGAAGACGATGGCGGAGTCGGGTGCGGTGTCGGTCCCCAGTGCGTCGGCGATTACGTCGTCGAGTGCTCCGCTTGTCACCGCGGTCCGGCCCTGGTGTTCGAAGAGCAGTGATACCGCGGCGTGCCGGTCGTCGGCCAGGGCGTCGTGCCAACCGAGCTCGACCAACGCCGCGTCGAGGTCGGCGCCGCTGTGCGCCTCGGTGGCCCCGCGCAACGTCCGGTCGAAGAGGTCGAGCTCAGCCGCGTCCATCAGCGGTCGAGGCCGAGGCCGAGCAGGCGCCGGGCGATGATGTTGCGCTGGATCTCGGACGTGCCGCCGTAGATGGTCGCCGCTCGGGAGAAGAGGTAGTCACTGCGCCACCGCGATTCCCCCAGACCGTCACCGAGAAGAACCTCGGGGGCCAGGCCGTCTTCGACGAGGTCGAAGACGGCCTGTTCGGCGCTCGCCACCAGCACTTTGTCGATGGACGTTTCCGGACCGAGGCGCTCACCGGCGGCCATCCGGTACTGGGTGGCGCGCGACCGCGCCCGGAAGGCGGCAAGCAGCTGCACGGCGGCACCGAGCGCCGCCGGGTCGAGCGCGTCGACGGGCACGACCTCGACGAGGTCCTCCAGGCGTCGTCGGAGATAGGCCGCTTTGTGCCAGAGGGCGGTACTGCGTTCGAAGGGCAGAAGGTCCATGGCGACGGACCACCCCCGACCCTCCTGACCGAGGGTGCGTTCGAAGGGCACGGCCACGTCGTCGAAGAACACCTCGCAGAACTCGGGCGCGCTGTGCATCGTCTCGATGGGCCGCACGGTGATGCCGGGGCTGTCCATATCGACGAACAGGGCGGTAATGCCGCTATGGGCGGAGCCAGGGGCCCCGGTGCGGGTGAGGAGGACGCAGCGTTGCGCGTACTGGGCCAGGCTCGTCCATACCTTCTCCCCGGTAACCCGCCAACCCTGCTTGGCGCGCATGGCGCGGCAGCCGAGGGCGGCGAGATTGCTACCGGTGCCAGGCTCGGAGAAGCCCTGGCACCACGTCTCCTCCCCGCGAAGCAGCCGAGGGACCATGTCAGCCGCCAGCGCCGGCGGCGCGTGATCGATCATCGTGGGGGCGAGGGTCTCAGTCATCGAGTAGATGCCGGGTTCGACCAGGTCCCGGTCGGTGAGCGCCTCGCCCAGGTAGGCGCGCAGCAGCGAGGAGCCGCCGAGCCCACCCACCCGCTCGGGCCAACCCCAGCGCATGAAGCCGGCGTCGTAGGCGAGCCGCTTCACCTTTGCCAGCTGAGCCATGTGTTCGTCGAGCGTGCCCATGGCGCGGTCCGGCGCCAGGGCGGCAGCGTGCTCATCGAGCCAACGGTCCAGCGTGTGGCAGAAGGCGTCGAGCTCCATGCTCATTCGGTGGGAAGCGGTCGGGTCGGGTCGTGCGGCCGTCCGCTGTCGCGGGCACCGCTCTTGCGGATGAAGGTCATGGTCCGGGTGTGCAGGCGCCAGCCGTCGGTGGTTCGGCGAAAGCTGTCGGTGTACCAGCCGATGCGCATGTCGTGCGTCTTCTGCTCAACGAAACACAGGGGTTGCTGCCCTTTACCGGTATCGCCCTCGAGCTCGAGCACGGGAGGGCCGACGAGGAACAGTCCCTTCGGTGCGGCGGCCACGAGCGTCGAGAAGTCCGACAGCCGATAGGTGTCGCCGAAGGCGCTGTAACTCCCCTCGGGTGTGAAAATCTCCATGACCGACTCGACATCGTCCTTGGTCATGGCGAGGGCGTAGCGGGCGAGCAGCTGCTCGATCTCGATGACGTCCTCGACGGGTACATGGCCCATCTCATCCCCCTTCGATGTCGTAGACGACGTGGACCGCCGGTGCGGTCGGCACCGACTGACAGGTGAGGATCCAGCCGTTCTCCACCTCCTCGGCGGTGAGGGCGTTGTTGACGAACATGGAGACCGTCCCTCCGACCAGCCTGGCCATGCAGGTGGCGCAGTTGCCTGACTCGCAGGAGAAAGGCGGCGCCATCCCCATCTGCCGGGCGCTCTGAAGGATGGTGGTCCCCTGGCGGTGGTCGGTGGTTCCGCTGCGACCGTCGAGTTCAACGGTGACCAGGGTTCCGCCGACCGCCCCGGGGGCCGGGGCCGCCGTTGCGACCGGTAGGTCGGCCTGGGCGAAGCGTTCGATATGGATGCGAGCCTCCTCCACGTCGAGCGTGCGCAGACCACGTTCGACGACGTCCATGTAGGGGCCGGGGCCGCAGAGGTAGAACTCGCCGGGGGAAGCCGCGGTGGCGAAGGCGGCCACCGTCTCGGGCGTGAGCAGCCCGTGCTCCACGTCGTAGGAGTGAACCACGACGAGCTTCTCCGGGTGGAGCCGCTGTAACTCGCGCAGTTCGGTGTTGAAGATCACGCTGTCCAGGTCGCTATTGGCGTAGTGGAGCCGTACGGTCCGATCGGTGGTGGCCAGCGCCGTCTTGAGGAGGGAGAACACGGGGGTAATGCCGCTCCCGGCGGCGAAGGCGACCAGGTCGTCGCTCGTGTCGGTAAGCTGGAAGAACCCCGTCGGCGGCGCCAGCTCCACCAGGTCACCGGCGCGCAGGTGGTCGTTGATCCAGTTGGACACCATCCCGCCCGACACCCGCTTCACCGTCACGGCCATCGCCTCGCCCAGGGCCGGAGACGAGGACATCGAGTAGCAGCGCATCTCGGACCGGTCGTCGATCTGCACCCGGACGTTGCAGAACTGGCCGGCGCGGTAGGCGAAAGTGTCAGACAACTCGGACGGGACATCCAGGACCACGGACACCGCCGCCTTCGTCTCGCGGACCACGCGGTCGACCCGCAGCGGGTGGAAGCCGTGGTCGCGCAGCGGGCGCGCCACGCTGAGAGTTGGCTCGGGCCGGGCCATACCTCCACGATAATGGGGTTCTCACTAATTGCCAATGAGGCTCGCATCCCCTTGCCGGTCGTGTCATAGTGCGTGGGAACCGACGAGGAGGGTCAGTTGGGGGTTGTCAGTGGCACGGCCGCGCAGCAGTGGGGCTTGCGGACGGTGCCCGACCCGCTTGTCCGCAGATACCGCGCCGAGGGGTGGTGGACCGACGAGTCCCTCGGCACCATGGTGGCCACCGGCTTGCGGGAGCGGGCCGGTGCCGGGTTTCGGGTCCGCTCGAGGACCCGACCGTGGGCCGGAACCCTCGGTGACCTCGACGACGCCGCCCGGGCGCTCGCCGGCTCGCTGCGTGCGGTGGGGGTGGGGCCCGGCGACGTGGTGGTGTTCCAGCTCCCGAACTGGGCCGAAGCCGGCATGACCTTCTGGGCGGCTGCCTACCTGGGGGCGGTGGTGGTCCCCGTCGTCCACTTCTACGGGGCCAAAGAGGTCGATTACATCCTCCGGGTCACCGATCCCGACGTGGTGGTGACAGCCGACCAGTTCGGGCATGGCGACTATCTCGGCACCTACGCCGAGCTCCTGACCGGGTCCGAGGCCCGGTGGCTGGTGGTGGGCGACACGCCGCCCGACCGCCTGCCTCCCGGGGCCGTCCCCTTCACCTCGATGCTCGACCACGAGCCCATCGAGGGTCCCGCCCCCGTCGACCCCGATGCACCCGCGCTTATCGCCTTCACCTCGGGAACGACGCGCGACCCCAAAGGGGTCGTGCACTCGCACCGCACAATCGGTTTCGAGAGCCGCCAACTCGACTACATGTTCCCCCTCGGTGGACCGCCCGAGATCATCGGAGCACCGGTCGGCCACTTCATCGGCATGGTCAATGCCTTCCTCGGCCCGCTGCTGCGCGAACGGCCCGTGACCCTGGTCGATGAGTGGATCCCGGGTGAGGTCCTCCGGCTCATGCTCAGCGAGGGCCTGGGCGTGGGCGGTGGTTCCACCTACTTCTTGCTGAGCCTCCTGGACCATCCGGATTTCAGCCCCGAGCACCTGGCGCTCATGCCCTTCGCCGGCCTCGGTGGCTCACCGGTGCCGGTGGCCGTGACGCAGCGGGCCACCGCGCTCGGGATCGCTTGCTTCCGTTCCTACGGGAGCACCGAGCACCCCTCGGTGACCGGCTGCCTCCTCGACGACCCGGAAGTGAAGCGGTGCACCACCGACGGTCACGTGCTGCCGGGCGTGGAGATCCGGCTGGCCGACGACGGCGAGATCTGGAGTCGGGGACCGGACTTGTGTATGGGATACACCAATCCCACCCTCACCGCCGCCGCATTCGACGCCGAGGGCTGGTACCGCACCGGCGACATCGGACTCCTGGACGAGGACGGATATCTCAGCATCACCGACCGGATCTCCGACGTCATCATCCGTGGCGGCGAAAACGTGAGCGCGCAGGAGATCGAGGAACTCCTTCTCGGTCTGGACGCCGTGGCCGAGGTGGCGGTGGTGGCCGAGCCCGACCCTCGCTTGGGCGAGCGGGCCGTCGCCCTGGTGCGGCTGCGGCTCGGTGCCGAGGTGCCGACGCTCGCGCAGGTACAACAGCATTTGGCCGGTGTCGGGCTGGCCCGTCAGAAGTGGCCCGAGTCGATCTACGAGATGGCCGATTTTCCCCGCACCGCCTCCGGCAAGGTCCAGAAGTTCCGCCTCCGCCAGCAATTGCGGGACGGGATGCGGCCCGGGGGCCCGTGAACAACAGACGTGAACAACAGAATTGTCTTCCCGCGGATATGGCATTCTTGGGCCAGTCGGGACGCGGGCCGGCAGGAGGGTAGGCAGGAGGGGAGCGAGATGCCGACCGTGATCATCGAGGAGAGGCGGGGCCTGCGGCACCTGGTAGTGCCCGACGACCCCTGCTCGCCCCGCCCGATGCACCGCACGACCGGGCACGGCCACGTGACCATCCAGTGATGGTGGCACCGGACGGGCGAACCGCAATCGTCACCGGAGGGGCCTCGGGCATCGGCCAGGCCGTTGCCGAACGATTGGCTGGTGACGGTTTTTCAGTCGCCCTCGTCGACCGCAACAGCGAGGCGGCCGCCGCCGCCGCCGAGAAGATCGCCGCGTCGGGTCAAAGGGCGATCGGCGTGACGGCGGACGTCACCGACCGGGCCGCCCTCGCCGCCGGTCTGGCGCTGGTGCACGAGCAGCTGGGTCCCGTGACCGTCCTCGTCAACTCGGCCGGCCTCGACGGGTTCGCTCCCTTCCTGAAGATTTCGCCGGAGACGTGGGACCGCATTCTGGCCGTGAACCTCACCGGCACTTTCAACATGTGCCAGCTCGTCCTCCCCGACATGGTCGGCGCAGGCTGGGGCCGAATCGTGAACATCTCATCCTCGAGCACCCACGGTGGTCAGCCCTTCATGGCGCACTACGTATCGGCCAAGTCCGGGGTGAACGGCCTCACCAAGTCGCTTGCCTTGGAGTTTGGTCCGAAGGGCATCACGGTCAACGCCATCCCCCCCGGGTTCATCGACACCCCGATGCTCCGCGCCGCCGAGCAGAAGGGGCTGCTCGGCGGCACCGTCGAGGAGCACGAAGCGAGTACGCCCGTGCGCCGAGCGGGACGACCGCAGGACATAGCGGCCATGTGCGCCTTCCTGGTGCGCGACGAGGCTGGATACGTCACGGGTCAGATCATCGGGGTCAATGGGGGACGGAACACCTGACGTGGCTCGCATCCCCCCGGTGCCCCCCGGGGAATGGCCGTCACAGATGCGCGAGGTGATCGCCGCCCTGCGACCGGCCAACCCCCGCTACGAGCCGCCCCCGCGACGCGCCGACCGGCCGGCGGGCCTGAACATCCTGGGCACGCTGGCGCAGCACCCCGCCCTGGCACGCGCCTACCACGGGTTCAACGGGCACGTGCTGTTCGCCACCAGCCTGTCGGAGCGACAGCGGGAGCTCGTGGTGCTTCGTGTGGCCGCCCTACGCCGAGCCGAGTATGAGTGGCGCCAGCATGCCGTGCTGGCCGGGGACGTCGGCATCGGCGAGGAGGAGCTCCTGGCCGTGGCCGAGGGGCCCGACGCCGCCGGGTGGGAGCCGCTCGAGGCGGCCATGCTGCGCGCCGTGGACGAGCTGGTGGTGGGCGCCACCGTCTCGGACGAGACCTGGACGACGCTGGCGGGGTCACTCACCACCGAGCAGCTCATGGACCTGGTCTTTACCGTAGGCGCCTACGACCTGCTGGCCATGGTCTTCGGCGCCTTCGAGATCGAGCTCGACGACGACCTGGTCGCCCGGGTTCCTCCCTCGCCCTTCGCCGCGGGCTCCTAGCGCCCGGCGTGGACCCGCTGGGAACGGTATTCTCGTTTGCAAGAGGCCGGTTATCACGGCCAGGGCTCGATGCACGGAAAGGTGTGCCATGGCGGATCGATCTCTCGGCATCCCGGTGTTTGATGCGGACAACCACCTCTACGAGACTCGGGAGGCGCTCACCAAATTCGTCCCCGACCGCTACAAGGGGGCAATCGACTACATCGACGTGCGGGGACGCACCAAGATCGTCGTCCGCGGCCGGATCAGCGAATACATCCCCAACCCGACGTTCGACGTGGTGGCCCGCCCCGGCGCCCAGGAGGAGTACTTCCGCCGTGGCAACCCCGAGCGCAAAAGCCGCCGGGAGATCTATGGGGAGCCGATGCGCTGTATCCCGGCGTTTCGCGAGCCCGGCCCCCGGCTGGAGCTCATGGACGAGCAGGGTCTCGACCGGACACTCATGTTCCCGACGCTGGCGAGCCTGGTCGAGGAGCGCCTGCGTGACGACCCGGAGCTCACCCACGAGGTGATCCACGCGCTGAACCGCTGGTTGTACGAGACGTGGCAGTTCGACTACGAGCACCGCATCTTCTCGACGCCGGTTATCACGCTGTCCATCGTGGAACGGGCCATCGAGGAGCTCGAGTGGGTCGTCGGCCATGGCGCCCGGGTGGTGCTCATCCGTCCGGCCCCCGTGCCGGGATACCGCGGACCGCGCTCGTTCGCCCTGCCGGAGTTCGACCCGTTCTGGCAGAAGGTGGTCGAACACGACGTGCTTGTCGCCATGCACTCTTCCGACAGCGGCTACGAGCGCTACGCCAACGACTGGATGGGTGAAAGCAGCGAAATGCTGCCCTTCCAGCCGCAGGCTTTCCGTATGCTCCAAGCATGGCGGCCGGTTGAGGACGCCGTGGCCTCCTTCGTCTGTCAGGGGGCGTTGTCGCGCTTTCCGCAGCTCAAGGTGGCGGTGATCGAGAACGGCAGCAGCTGGGTGGAGCCGCTGCTCAGGGGTTTGGCGGATACCTACAAGAAGATGCCCCAGGAGTTCCTCGAAGACCCCGTGGTGGTCGTCAAGCGCCAGGTCCACATCAGCCCGTTCTGGGAGGAGGACCTCGGTGCCCTCGCCGAACTGATCGGGGTCGAGCGTGTCCTGTTCGGATCCGACTTCCCGCATCCCGAGGGTCTTGGAGACCCGGTCAGCTATGTGCGGGAGCTCGACAGCCTGTCCGAGGACGCCGTACGACAGATCATGGGTGGCAACCTGGCCAGGCTCATGAACGTGGACGACGCCGTTCCCGCATGACGGGGGACTGGCCGAGCATCCCCGCCCTGGTCCGGTCGGCAGCGACGGCCCACCCCGGGCATGAGGCCGTGATCGACGGGGAACTGAGCCTCTCGTATCCAGCGCTGTTCGAGCAGGCCCAGCAGTTTGCCGGCGCCGTGGTGTCCTGCGGGTTGGCGCCCGGGGAGCGCGTCGGCATCTGGGCCTACAACAGCGCCGAGTGGATCGTCGCCGCGCTGGGCCTTTGGCAGGCGGGGTGCGTGTTGGTACCGGTCAACACCCGGTTCAAGGGAGGCGAAGCCGCCGACATCCTCGGTCGGAGCGGCGCCCGATTGCTCGTCACCGTCACCGAGTTCCTCGGTACCGACTATGTCGAATCGCTCCGCGGCGCTCAGCTTCCCGCCTTGGACACGATCGTCGTCGCCGCCGGCGGCGTGCCCGAGGGCACCCAATCGTGGGCGTCGTTCTTGGCCCGGGCCACTCCGGAGGCGCTGTCCGAGGCCGAGCGCCGGGCGGCCGCTCTCGGGGCCGAGGACCCGTCAGACATCCTCTTCACGTCGGGGACCACGGGCCGGCCCAAGGGCGTTGTCCAGACCCATGGCCGCACCTTGCGGGTCGGCACAGACTGGGTGGCCATGACCGGACTTCGGGCCGACGACCGGTACCTCATGGTCAATCCCTACTTCCACATGTTCGGGCTCAAAGCCGGCATCCTGGCCTCGATCGCCGCCGGGGCCACCATGCTCCCCCAAGCGGTCTTCGACGTGGACGCCGTCTTGACCCGGGTGCAGAGCGAGAAGGTGACGGTTTTTCCCGGCGCGCCGACGCTGTATCAGTCCATCCTCGACCACCCGGGTCGGGCCCACTACGACCTCTCCACCTTGCGGGTGGCCGTCACCGGAGCGGCCGACATACCGGTCGAGCTCATCCGACGAGTGCGAGCGGAACTTCCGTTTTCGTTGGTGATCACCGGCTACGGGCTCACCGAGGCCGGGACGGCGACGGCGACGTCGCCGGATGACGACGCCACCACCGTGGCCACCACAGTGGGCCGGCCCCGCCCGGGCTTCGAGCTGCGCATCGCCGACGACAAGGGCATGGACATGGCGCCGGGCGCCGCCGGCGAGATCCTTCTGCGCGGCGGCAGCGTCATGTCGCGCTACCTCGACGACCCCGAAGCCACCGAGGCCGCCCTCACCGACGACGGCTGGCTCCGCACCGGCGACCTCGGGAGAGTGGACGACCGGGGGTTCCTGCAGATCGTTGGCCGCTCCAAGGAGGTGTTCATCGTCGGTGGGTTCAACGTGTACCCGGCCGAGGTGGAGAACTTCCTGCTCGAGCATCCGGGAGTGGCCCGAGCGGCCGTGATCGGCATCCCCGACCGTCGCCTGGGCGAGGTGGGCGTTGCCTTCGTGGTACCCCGACCGGGAGCATCGGTTGATGCGCCCGGCGTCATCGAGTGGGCGAGAGGGCGGATGGCCAACTACAAGGTCCCGCGCGTCATCGAGATCGTGGACGAGCTGCCGCTCAATGCCACCGGCAAGGTACAAAAGGACGATTTGCGCCGGCGCGCCGCTACCGCACACCCGCGGTGGGTGCCGTGAGCGGCGCTGACGCGGGCGCCGATCCCCGACGCGGGCTCAGCGCCCTGGCCGGACTCCGGGTGGTGGAGCTCGGGGTCTGGGTGGCGGCGCCGGCCGCCGCCGCCCTGCTCGCCGACTGGGGCGCCGACGTCGTCAAGGTGGAGTCGCCGGCCGGCGACCCCATGCGCTCAGTATTTGGATCCCTCGGCATCGACGGAGACCTGCCGAACCCCGCCTTCGCCCTCGACAACCGGGGCAAGCGCAGTGTGGTGCTCGACCTGCGCACCGAGGAGGACCGCGCCTCGCTGGAGAAGCTGCTGGCCGGGGCGGATGTCTTCGTCACCAACCTCCGCCTCGACGCCCTCGACAAGCTCGGGCTCGAGCCCGGCGCCACTCTCGAGCGGCATCCGCGCCTCGTCTACTGCAGTGTGAGCGGCTACGGTCTGCGCGGCCCCGACCGCAACCGCCCCACCTACGACATCGGCGCCTTCTGGGCCCGTTCGGGCCTCTCGATGCAGATGGCCGACGGAGAGGGCAATCCGTTGAACGCCCGAGGCGGCGTCGGCGACCACATCACCGGGTTGGCCGCCCTGGCCGGCATTCTCGCTGCCGTGCTCGAGCAGCGGGCCACCGGGTCTGGACGAGTGGTCGAGGTGTCGCTGCTGCGCACCGGCGCCTATGTCCTCGGGTGGGACCTGGGCCTGCAACTGGCCCTGGGCAAGGTGGCCGGCGCCGAGCCCCGGCACCGCAATCAGGCCCCGCTCATGAACCCGTACCGGGCCGCCGACGGCCGCTGGGTGTTTTTCACCGGCCTCGAGGCCGACCGCCATATCGGTGCCGTGCTGCAGGCGCTGGGCCGGACCGACCTCCTGGATGACCCTCGTTTCGCTGACGCCGCCGCCATGCGCCGCAACCGGGTGGAGGTCATCGCCATCCTCGATGCCATCGTTGCCGAGCGCCCCCTCGACGAGTGGATCGAGCGCTTCGAGGCCGAGGGGGTGTGGTGGGCGCCGGCCCAGACCCCGGCCGAGGTGGTCCACGACCCCCAACTCGTTGAGAACGACGGGCTCGTCGAGGTGGACGGCGGCGCACTGCGCACGGTCAACAGCCCCTTTCAGTTCTCCGACGTCCGTCCCCGATCAGGATGGGTGCCGCAGCTCGGCCAGCACACCGACGAGGTGCGAGCCGAGCTGCGCGCCGGCGCGCCGGAGCGTGAGAACCGAGCGTTAGCCGAGCGTTAGAACCGAGCGCCGGCGTTCAGTCACGCCCGTTGGCCCGGGCGAGCAGTCCCCGGGCGATGACGAGGCGTTGGATCTCATTGGTGCCCTCCCCGATCATCATGAGCGGCGCGTCGCGGAAGTACCGCTCGATCGGGAGATCGGTGGTGTAGCCGACGCCGCCGTGGATGCGCATAGCCTCGGTGGCCAGCTCGAAAGCCGTCTCGCTGGCGAAGAGCTTGGCCATCCCGGCCTCGACATCGCAGCGAAGGCCGGCCATCTTGCGCTCTGCCGCATTCTTGGTGAGCAGACGCGACGCTTCCAGCCGGGTGGCCATATCGGCCAGCTTCAGCTGGATGGCCTGGTGTTCGGCGATGGGCTTGCCGAAGGTGCTGCGTTGCGACGCATACGCCAGCGCGGCGTCGAAAGCAGCCCGGGCCACGCCACAGGCACGCGCTGCGATGTTGATGCGACCCACCTCGAGCACCCCGAGGATCTGGGGAAGGCCCCGTCCGGCATCGCCCACCAGGTTGGCCCGCGGCACCCGGTGGTCGACGTAAGCCATCTCGACGGTCTCCACGCCCCGGTACCCGAGCTTGCCCACGTGCTTGGATATGGAGATCCCCTCGAACGCCGGGCCCGGCTCCTTCTCCACGATCAGCGCCGAGATGCCCTCTTCGGTGCGAGCGGCCAGCGCCACGATGCCTGCCCGCTCGCCGTTGGTCACCCATGCCTTGGTGCCGTTCACGACGTACTCGTCACCGTCGCGCTCCGCCCTACAGGAGATGTTCCGGGTGTCGCTGCCGGCGTCCGGCTCGGAGAGCGACAGCGCGCCGCGCCGCTCCCCGGCGGCCATCACCGGGAGCCAGCGCTGCTTCTGCTCTTCGCTGCCGTGGGCCACCAAGAGGGTCGCCACCATGGTGTGGGTGTTCACGATGCCGGTTAAGCTCATCCAGCCGTATGCCAGCTCCTCGATGATGCCGACATAGGTGACCAGGTCGAGGCCGAGGCCGCCGTAGCGCTCGGGGATGGTGACCCCGAACAGGCCCATGGCGCGCATGTCTTCGACGATGTCCGTCGGGAACCGATCCTCCCTCTCGAGCCCGGCGGCGACAGGCACGACCTCGTTCGCCACGAACCGGCGGACGGTGTCGATGATCTGTTGCCTGACGTCGTCGGCGTCTTCCGGCCGTGGGGTCGGAGCCATGCGAGAAGCCTACAAGCCGGATCCGTTGACAGCGATATTCGAAAACGAGAATAATGTTCTCATATGGGGCTGGGGCCGATGCATGGCGGGCTTGAACGCTCTGCCCATGAGCTGGGCAAACGTGTCGCTGTACGTTCTCCTGAGTACTCCTGGAGCTTCGCCGAACTCGACCGGTGGGCCAATGCGCTGGCCGGGCACCTCGCCGGGGCCGGGGTCGGCCCCGGTGCCAGGGTGGCGCTGCTCATGGCCAATCGCGTGGAGTTCGTGGTCGCCGTGCACGCCGTGAGCAAGCTGGGGGCGGCCACCGTCCTCATCAGTCCCGCCTGGAAGACCGCCGAGGTCAACGCCGCCCTGGCACTGACCGAACCTGTCCACGGCCTGACCGATACCGAGGGCCTGTCCCTGCTGGCCGGACCGCTCGGGCGTGATCAGGTCACCGACGTCGACGACCCGGTCGTGGCCACCCTGGCGGCCGGCGGGCCCGCACCGGAGCGCCGAGTCGTGGCGCCGAACAGCGAGGCCGTCCTTGTGTTCAGCTCGGGAACGACCGGCCTCCCCAAGGCGGTCCGCCACACGCACGAATCGATAGGCCACGCCACCGCCCACTGGGTCGGTGCCCTGGGTCTGAGCGCGGCGGACCGATTCCAGATCGCCACGCCCCCTTCGCACATCCTCGGGCTGCTCAACTTGCTGGTCGCCATGTCGGCCGGGGTCACCGTGCGCCTGCATCGGCGTTTCGACCTCGACGAGGTGCTGCGCTGTATCGGGGCCGACCGCATGACCATCGAGATGGCGGTGGCGCCCATAGCCCTGGCCATGGCCAACCACCCGCACCTCGAGGACTTCGACCTGTCGTCACTGCGCTACATCATGTGGGGCGCCACCCCCGTCACCGAGCCCGTGGCCCGGGTGGTGACGGCTCGGACCGGAGTGCGGTGGCTGCCGGCCTACGGAACCAGCGAAGTGCCGGTCATCGCCGCCAACCCCGTGGCCCGACCCGAGCAGTGGCGCCTCGACTCGGCTGGGCTTCCGCCCCCGGGGGTGGAGCTGCGTGTGGTGGATATCGACACCGACGCCGAACTCGAGCCCGGCGGCACCGGGGAGATCCAGGTGCGGAGCCGATCGTGCATGGCCGGCTATCTGCCCGACAGTGCGACTGCCGAGTCGGTGGTCGACGGCTGGTACCGCACCGGCGACGTGGGATACCTGGAGCCCGAGGGATGGGTGCATCTCACCGACCGGCTCAAGGAGATGATCAAGGTCAACGGCTTCCAGGTGGCGCCGGCCGAGATCGAGGCCGTCCTCATCGGGTACCCGGGCGTGCTCGACTGCGCCGTGTTCGGCATCGCCGACGAGCGAGCCGGGGAGGTCCCGGTCGCCGCCGTACATCTCGATCCGGCTGCTTCGGTCACGGCGGAGGAGCTGCAGCAGCTCGTGGCTGACACACTCGCCACCTACAAGCAGCTTCGCCACGTGATCGTGGTGGATGCGGTCCCGAGATTGCCGTCGGGCAAGGCGCTGCGCCGGTCACTGCGCGATCAGTGGGCGCCAGCTCTGCTCGGCTCGCCGGCCGAGGCGTGATGGACGTCCGTCTGTCCCCCGAGCAGCATGCCCTGCGGGACGCCGCGGCCCATGTCGTCGACCGGCTCGGTCCGGGCACCGTGGCCGGCCTCGACGACATGGAGCGCTCGGGGAGGCTGGCTGATGCCGTGGAGGTGTCGGGCTGGCTTGAGCTGCGACAGCGCGCCGAGGACGATGGGCCGCTCACCTCGGTGGTGGAGGTCGCCATCGTGGCCGAGGAGCTTGGGCGTGGCTTGGCCGACGTGCCCTTTGTGGGCCCGGTCATGGCCGCTGATCTGCGCCGACGGGCCGGTGCCGGGCTCGCCGACGCGCCCGAGACCGTGCTTCTCGACAGAACCCTGTCATGGCCGGCGCGCTCACTGAACGGCGAGACACCGGCGGGGGTATCGGTGGACGCCACTGAAGGGCGGGCGGCGCTGGTGCTCCTGGGTGACGAAACCGCCAGCCGGTGGCGCCTCGGCCTCGTGCCGCTGCAGGCAGGGGAGAGCCGCCTCGACCTCACCCGCCGCAGCGCCGTCGTCAAAGACGGCGCCGTGCTCGCCGTGCTCGAGACGCCTGATGTTCTCGGCGAGGACCACCTGGCCGCCTGGATGGCGCTCGGGTTGGCCCTGAGCTGTGCCGATCTGGTCGGCGTCATGCGCGGCGCTTTCGAGCTGGCACGGGCGTACGCGTCAACCCGCCGGCAGTACGACGCGCCCATCGGATCCTTCCAGGCCCTCCAGCACCTACTGGTGGACGCCTACGTGGCGATGGAAGGTTCGCGCAGCATCGCCCTGCATGCGGCGTGGGCCGTCGACGCCCTGGCCCCACCCGACGCGCTGGCCGCCACGGCGGCGGCCAAGGCGTATTGCGCCCGGGCGGCCCTCTTCGTGTGCGAGACGTCGGTGCAGGTGCACGGTGGCATCGGCAATACCTGGGACTGCCTGGCCCACGTGTTCCTCCGGCGGGCCCTGCTCTCGATCGAGCTGTTCGGAGGGGCCGACACCAACGTCGAGCGCGTGCTCGCCCATCACGGGATACGGACACCGGTGGGGAGCAGTCATGGACTTCGGTGACGCCCCCGCCGAGCGCGAGTTCCGGCTACGTCTGCGGGCGTGGGTGGCCGAGCACAATCCGGGTCTGCCGGCATCCTCGACGGACGACGGCTACTGGGCCGGCCAGGCCGCCTGGCACCAGTCGCTGTACGACGCCGGATTCTTCGGCATGTCATGGCCTGTGGATGTGGGTGGCCAAGAGATGCCGAGCGTCTTCGACGTCATCGTGGACGAGGAGCTGGCCGCCGCCGGAGCCCCGCCACGCCCGAGCGTCGGCTATCTGGTCCAGGGCTTCCTCGAGCATGGCAGCGACGACGTCAAACGTCGCTTCCTCCCTGGCATCGTGAACGGCCGCGACCGCTGGTGCCAAGGTTTCAGCGAGCCCGACGCCGGATCGGACCTCGCCTCTCTACGTACCCGGGCCGATCGAGACGACGAGGACTACGTCGTCCACGGGCACAAGGTGTGGACGAGCTATTCCGACGACGCCGAGTGGTGCTTGCTGTTGGCACGTACGCACCACGATGTGGCGAAGCACAAGGGCATTTCGGCCTTCGCCCTTCCCATGCGCCAGCCGGGCGTGCGGCAGCGTCCCCTGCGCATGATCAACGGCATCACCAAGGAGTTCGGCGAAGTCTTCCTCGACGGCGCCCGGGTTCCGGCCGCCAACATGATTGGCGGCCCGGGCGACGGCTGGGCGCTGGCCATGACCGTCGTCTCCCATGAGCGCGAACCGGGCGAGCTCGGCTACGTAGGCCGCTACACCAAGCTGGTGAACGAGCTGGCGGCGCGGGTGCGCAAGGAGCCGGACGCCTTCGGATCCGAGCAGGTGCAGAGCCTCGGATGGGCCATGGTGGAGGCGGAGATGCTCCGTCTGCACGTGCGCCGACGGCTGTCAGACCGGCTGACCGGTCTTTCCCACGGTCCCGAGGGGTCGGTCGACAAGTTGCTCATGACCGAGGTCGAGCAGGTCGTCGGCCATGCGGCGCTGGCCGTGGGCGGAACCGGCGTGGGCTCGGACGACGACACCTGGCTCAAGGTCTACCTTTACAGCCGGGCGCAGAGCGTCATGGGGGGCACCTCCCAGATCCAGCGCAACCTGGTGGCTCGGCGCATCCTGGGACTTCCGGTCGCATGAGCGCTTTCGAGGTCGGGCCCCACATCCAGGTCGACGCTGAGGGGCCCGTGCGCGTCGTGCGGCTGGACCGTCCCGAGCAGCTGAACGCCACCAACCACGAGCTGCACGCCGGGCTGGCGGGGTTGTTCCCGCAGATCGACGCCGACGACGAGGTACGTGCCGTGGTGATCACGGGCAACGGGCGGGCGTTCTCGGCCGGGGGGGACTTCTCCTATTTGGATGAGCTGGCTCGTGATCCGGTGCTGCGGCGCCAAACGCTGGCTCACGGCCGGCAGATCGTGACCGGCATGATCGCTTGCCGAGTGCCGGTGATCGCCGCCGTGAACGGGCCGGCGGTCGGACTCGGCTGCAGCCTGGTGGCCCTTTCGGACATCGTCTATATGGCCGAGAGCGCGCATCTCGCCGATCCCCATGTCATGGTCGGGCTCGTAGCCGCCGACGGAGGACCCATCACCTGGCCGTTGCTCACCAGCTTGCAGCTGGCCAAGGAGTACGCCCTTACCGGCGAACGTATCCCCGCCCGCCGCGCGGCCGAGATCGGGCTGGTGAACCACGTGGTTCCCGATGACGAGGTGCTGGATCAGGCGCTCGCCTGTGCCGGCAAGATCGCGGCGCTGCCACGCGGTGCCGTGGAGGACACCAAGCGCATCCTCAACCTGCATCTGGAGCGGGCCGTCCTCGCCACCCTCGACTTCGCTCTCGCGGCCGAGGACCGGTCATTCGGGTCGGTCGAGCTGCGGGCCAACCTCGACCGCCTGCTGGGTGGGGGCGACGGCGGCAGAGAGAAGCGGGCCAAGCGATAGTAGCCATAGAGCGGACATTGGACGTCGGTGTTGTCACGTTTCGGGCTCGGACCAGGGTCCCGTAGAGGAAGGCGCAGTACATGGCACACTTCGAGAAGCCGGCCGAAGGAAGCTGGACCGAGCACTACCCCGAACTCGGTACCGGCCCGGTGTCCTACGAGGACTCCATTTCTCCGGAGCACTACGAGCTCGAGCGCAAAGCCATCTTCGCCAAAACTTGGCTGAACGTGGGGCGTGTCGAACAGCTCCCGCGGGCCGGCAGTTACTTCACCCGTGAGCTGGCGGCGGCGGGGACATCGGTCGTCGTCGTGCGGGGCACCGACGGTGAGGTGCGGGCCTTCCACAACATCTGTCGGCACCGTGGCAACAAGCTCGTGTGGAACGACTACCCCCGCGAGGAGGTCTCGGGCGTGTGCCGGCAGTTCACCTGCAAGTATCACGGATGGCGCTACGACCTCCAGGGGGCGTGCACCTTTGTGCAGCAGGAGCCGGAGTTCTTCGACCTCGACAAGACCCAGTACGGGCTCGTGCCGGTACAGTGCGACGTCTGGCAGGGATTCGTCTGGGTGAATGTCGATCCCGACAACACGGTGTCGGTGGCCGAGTACCTCGGGCCCCTGGGGGAGGGTCTGGTGGGGTACCCGTTCGACAAGATGACCCAGGTCTACAAGTACCGGGCGCACGTGGGCGCGAATTGGAAGCTCTTCATCGATGCCTTCGCCGAGTTTTACCACGCGCCTGTGCTCCACGCCCGTCAGGCGACCGCCGACGAGTCGCGCAAACTCCAGGGTGTCGGCTACGAGGCGCTGGCCTACAAGGTGGAGGGCCCCCACGGGATGGTCTCTTCGTGGGGAGGCATGTCACCGCCGAAGGACATCACCATGGTGAAGCCCATCGAGCAGAGACTGAGAAGCGGACTGTTCGGGCCGTGGGACCGTCCCGACATCGAGGGTCTCGACCCTCTGCCATCCGGTCTCAACCCTGCGGGCAGCCGGGCATGGGGCATCGACTCCTTCGTCTTCTTCCCGAACTTCATGCTCTTGGTGTGGGCGCCGGGGTGGTACCTCACCTACCACTACTGGCCGACGTCCTTTCACACCCATATCTTCGAAGGCACGCTCTACTTCGTCCCGCCCAAGAACGCCACCGAGCGGCTGCGCCAAGAACTCGCCGCGGTGACGTTCAAGGAGTACGCGCTGCAGGACGGCAACACTCTGGAGGCAACGCAGATGATGCTCGAGTCCCGGGCCGTGACCACGTTCCCGCTCAACGACCAGGAGATCCTCCTGCGCCACCTCCACAAGACGTCGCGCCAGTACGTGGACGCCTACCAGAATGACCTGAGAAGTCCCTCCACGTCGGCACCGGTGCCGGCGATATCCTGAGCGAGGAGCGCCAGATGCCCGTTCTTCCGACAGAGTTCGCCGATCTGGAGCAGTTCGCCGACTGGTCCCTGGAGACGGAGGCGGAGCGTTACGCCAAACGTCTCTCGTCTTCCATGGATGCGCTGCAGGCCTTCTACGACGCTGTGTTCCCCCGCCTGGAGGAGATCCTGGCCTCTCTCGACCAGTTCGAGCTGAAGAGTCTGTCCGAGCAGTGGACGCGCCTGCTGTGGCTCTCCTACTCGCTCGTGAACGTGTCGTTCCCGGTCGAGGTCTGGCGCCAACCGCGGGTGCCCGACAGTGGGGCGGCCACCATGGACGTAGTGGTCGAACCGGCGATTTAGGCCCGACGGTACACTGATCGTGGTGAAAACCACCGAAAATGCTGAAGATGTGCCCCGAGAAGAGGGAGTGAGTTGGCGCGAGCAGGCGGTGGCTCGCTCGCTCGACTCAGCCCGTAGCCGGGCGGAGAACCGGGTGCAGCGCTTCATCGACGCGGCACTTGAGTTGATAACCACCAACGGGGGCAAGGACTTCACCGTGCAGGAGGTGGTGGAGCGTTCGGGGCAGTCGCTGCGCAGCTTCTACCAGCACTTCGACGGCAAGCACGAGCTGCTCCTCGCCTTGTTCGAGGAGTCGGTGCTCTCCACGGTGCAGTACCTCCGCGAACGGATCAGGGGCGAGTCCGATCCCCTCGAGCGTTTGCACCGCTTCGTGGTCGAGTACTACCTGGCCTGCAATCGTCCGACCGGCGAAGGCGTCATGCCGCGCAAGGGCGCGCCGCCGGTCGTGACCGATTTCGCCCAGCAGCTCCTCACCGAACGACCCAAGGAGGCGGCTCGAGCATTCGCCCCGCTGGTGGAAATGTTTCGCGAACTCCTCGACGACGCCCTGGCGACGGGCGTGGTGCGGACCGGACTGGGGGACAGGGCCGCTGGGATGGTCCTCGAGGCGGTGATGTTCAACGCCTTTTCGTCCACGATCGGCGGGACATCCTCCCGCGGCGACGACAACGTGGCGGCCGAGGAGCTCTGGGACTTGGTGGCTCACGGCATCGTGGCCACGGCACAGCCCTGATCCGTGGCTGCCGTTCCGACTCGGTTGCGCACATCTCGGCTCGGGCCGTGACCAGAGAGGCCCTCAGGGCACGACGACAACCTTGCCGGTCTCGGCAGCGGTCAAGAGATTGGCGAAGGCATCCGGCAGCGCGTCTAGGTCGATGATGTCGGTCACGAGGCCCTCGACGACCAGCGACCCGTCGTCCAGGGCGCGCAGCGTGTCCACGAAGTCCTGGCGGTCGTAGTAGACGGCGAAGCGGAGGTCGAGCTCCTTGGACAAGGCGGTGAAGGGGAAGACGGTGTCGAACGACATGCAGGCGCCGACGACGCCGATCCGAGCCTCCACGGCGGCGAGCGTCATGGCCTGGTCGATCAGCCCGGGCTTGCCGCTGCACTCAACCACGACCGGCGGGGCGCCACCCAGGACTCCCCGGCACGTGGCGGCGATGTCGTCCGTCGTGGGATCGACCGCGGCGTCCGCCCCCAGCGCTCTCGCCAAATCCCGTCGCGTGGCCACAGGGTCGCTCACCACCACCCCCCCCGCCTTCAACGCCCGGGCCCAGGCGGTGACGGCCAGGCCGATGGGCCCGGCGCCCAGCACGGCCAACCGCTCACCGGCACCGAACCCCAAGCGTCGGAGCACGTGGCGGGCCACGGCGAGCGGCTCGACGAGCGCCTGCTCGGCACCGATGAGCGAGGCGGGCAGCGCATAGAGCTCGTCCGCGCTGAGCAAGGCCCGTTCAGCGAACCCCCCGGGTCGCGTGGCGCCCAGCAGATGGAACTGCCGGCAGTGATCGGGCCGACCGGCACGGCAGTAGCGACATTTGCCACAGCTGGAGAATGGTCGCGCCGTGACCGCCGTGCCCGGCACCCACCGGTCATCGACATCGGCACCCACGTCCTCGATGACGCCGGCAATCTCATGGCCCATGATGGTCCCGGGTGTGCCGTACGCCTTGGCAATGTGGAGATCGCTCCCACAGATCCCGCACGCTTGCACCCGGACCACGACGTGGCCTGGGCTGGGGACCGGGTCGTCGACCTCCGCCGTCTCCAACCGCCCATCGACGCCGGTGAGGACGACTGCGCGCACGCTCAGGCCTCGATGACGACCACCGGCGGGTCGCTCATGCCGTGCTCGGAGGCGCACAACTTCCGGTAGCCGGCCAGGACGCTGGCCGCGTCGATCACGACCTCGACCTTGCCCTCCGCGTCAATATTCAGGTTGGCACCGTGGATCACGAACCAGACGTCGGTGTCCTCGCTGTTGTCCTGGGGCACATGCAACGTGTGCACGGAACCGGCGGGTTCGAACAGGTACGAGCCGGCGGTGTTGACGGCCTCGGGGCTCTCCAGGTAATGCCAACGTCCGGATTGGGTGAAGGCGTAGACGTTGCCCGTGTGTCTGTGGGTCTGGATGGTCACCCCCGGCGGGAACAGGCTGCGGACGATCCACACGCCGTTGGCCAGGTCGGCCTGAACGAGCTGCATGCGTACCGAGTCGGGGAACGTCACGAAGGGAAGATCGCCCGCGCCGCGGTGAACGGCGGTGGGCACGAGGTCGAAGGCGGTTGTCATTGGTTCCTCCAGGGTCTCTCTGAGAGAAGGTTACTCCGGCCGGATCAGCCTCTCTTGTCGGGCCGCACGTACACGACACCGCCCTTCATCACGAATCGGACGTCCTCGGTCACGGCGATGTCGGCGAGGGGATCACCGGGGACGGCGATGATGTCGGCCAGCAGCCCAACCTCGATACGGCCGCGATCCTGTTTGTCGATGAGATCGGCCGCCACCAAGGTGGCCGCCCGCAGCGCCTGCAGAGGGCTCATGCCCCTGTCGACAAGGGCGAGAAGCTCCTTGGCATTGTGTCCGTGGGGGATGGCCGGTGCGTCGGTGCCGCAGGCGATCTTGACTCCTTTGGCGATGGCTTTCGAGATGGTCTGCTTGGCTTTCGGGAACACGTCGGCTGCCTTGGCCTGCAGCTCGGGCGCCGCATGCGACAGGTCCATGCCGTCGGCCAGGTAGGTCGTCGGGACGAGAAAGCGGCCGCGGTCCACCATAAGGTCGATGGTTTCATCGCGCATGAGCGAGCCGTGCTCGATGCAGTCGATTCCCGCATCGATGGCGGCCCGGATCCCGTCGTCACCATGGGCGTGGGCGGCGACGCGCAGCCCCGCTCGGTGCGCCTCGTCGACCACGGTGCGGAGCTCTTCGTCCGAGTACTGCTGAGCTCCCGCCGGACCGGTGTGCGACATCACCCCCCCCGAGGCGCACACCTTGATCAGCTCGGCGCCGTATTTGATCTGGTAGCGGACGGCCTTGCGGACCTCGGCCACACCGTTGGCGATGCCCTCCTCGACGGAAAGGGGTAGGACGTGGGGGGCGAAGGCCTGGAACATGGTGGGATCGAGATGGCCGCCGGTGGGGCTGATGGCGTGTCCGGCGGGCACCACCCGTGGTCCGTCGACGTAGCCACGCTCGATGGCCTTCTTCAGTGCCACGTCGAGGAGCAGGCCACCCGTCTGCACGAACAGACCGAGATTCCGCACCGTGGTGAAGCCGGCCCGCAGGGTACGGCGGGCGTTGACGACGGCGCGCAGAGTGCGTAGCGCCGGGTCGTCCTGTACGGCGCTGAGGGGGCTGCGCTGGTCGGGTCCACCAAGGAGCAGGTTTACCTCCATATCCATGAGGCCGGGAACGAGGGTGAGATCGCCGAGCTCGATGGTGACGGTCCCCTCCGGCACTCGCGTGGGCGTGAGCTCGGCGATGTGGTCGCCGACGACGAGGACGTCACCGGGTTCCCGGAGCTCTCCCTCGACGACATCGAGTAGGCGCGCGCTTCGAATACGGATGGCTTCGGGCCGGCGGGGAGGGCTCATGAGGTGCTCCTCGTTGAGGGTGTCCAAGACGGTCGGGCTGTCACGACAGAATGGGGATGATCGGGGGCAAGTCGACGATGGTGCGTATCCCGGGATCCGCTCCGCACACCGCCGGCACGACGTTGACGGCCCGATTGGCGGTGAAGCCCGGCGAGGTGTCGCCCATCCGCTCGATGGGCACGTCGAACCGGATGTCGACGTCGAGCGGTGCGTCGCCGGCGACCCTTAGGTGCCAGCCGGTGGCCCGTAGGTCCCACGCCGGTTCGAGGTCGTCGGTGCAGTACCACACGGCCCGAAACGACAGGAAGGGCTTGTCTCCCCGCAGACCGGTGACAGTCATCCGCTGGGCCGCCACCGTCCCCTCTTCGATGGTGCCGGCGGCAATCGTGGTCCGACGGCGGGCACAGGCCACCTCGCCGGCGGCGACCACCGAGTCGAGCGGCATTGACAGCGCATCGGCCAGCATGCGCAGGGTCGGACCAAAGCTCTGGGCTCCGTGCGCCCAACGTCCCGAGTCGAAAGTCGCTGGGCCGCGCCCGTAGCCCATGAGGGAGAAGAGCAGTTCGGGGGAGTTCCGGCGTGAAAGATCGGCATACTCCTCGATGATCAGCTCATCGATCCGCCGCTCGATGGAAGCGAGGACGATGGGCACGGCCTCGGAGATGAAACCGGGACTGCTGCCCGTGCTGTGGATCGAACTGGCCCCTGCCGCGCAGGCGGCCTCGATCTGGGACCGATGGCCCGGGTCCATACTCGGGGGGTGATGGAACTCGCCTCGGGTGGTCACAACGTTCGAACCCGACGCCAACACCCGGCTCAGCGCGTCGAAGTCGCACCCCTGGGGCATGTAGAGGACGCAGTCGGCGTCGAGCTCGAGGATCTCGTCGATCACGCAGGTGGCCGACACGCCGACGGTGTCGAGGCCACACAGCTCGCCGGCGTCTCGCCCCGCCTTTTCGGGGTCGTGCACCATGACGCCGACCAGTGTCATGTGCGGGTGCTCCACGACGGCGCGCAGGGATCGCGCCCCGATGTTCCCGGTCGCCCACTGCACCACCCGATAGGGACGGATCGGGATCACGGGGACCGGGGCTCATCCTTGGCCAACGACGCCTTGTAGAGCGTGTTGGCGGCCAGGCGCATGTGGGCGGCGTCCACCAGCCGGCCGTCGCGGCCGATGGCGCCGACGCCGTCGGCCTCGGAGGCCCGGTACGTCCTTATCGCCTCCCGGGCTTCGGCGATTTCCGGCGCGGTGGGGGAGAACACGTCGTTGGCCACGGCCACCTGGTCGGGGTGGATGGCCCACTTGCCGTCGAAGCCCAGCAGGCTGGCGTGCTCGGCTGACCGGCGGTATCCCCCGAGATCCTTGTAGGCGGGATAGGGCGCGTCGATGGCGTCGATGCCCGCCGCGCGCGCCGCGGCCAGCACCTGGACACGGGCGAAATGCCAGAAGTCACCGGGGTACTCGCCGAGCGGGTCGAAGTTCCCGTCGACACGAGCTCGCAGGGAGGCCGAGAGATCGCCGGCACCGAAGATGATGGCCTCCAGCCGGTCGCTGGAACGGGCGATGGCCATGGCGTTGCCGAGGCCCTCGGCCTCCTCGATGAGCACCTCCAGGCCGATGCGCTTGCTCAGGCCGAGCTTGTCCTCGAGCTGGGTGAGCAGCACGTCCACCCACCACACGTCGCGGGCGTCACGGGCCTTGGGGACGATGATGACATCGAGTGTCTCGCGGGCGCCGGTGACCACCTCGATGATGTCACCGTGGCACCACTGGGTGTCGATCCCGTTCACCCGAACGGCCCGCACCGTGCGCCCCCAGTCGAGGCCGGTCAGCGCCTGCACGGCGATCCGGCGAGCCCCGACTTTGGCCACGGGCGCGCAGGCGTCCTCCAGATCAAGGAACACGAGATCGGCGTCGGAGGCGGCCGCCTTCACGCACATCTTCTCGCTGCTGGCCGGTGTGGCCAGCTCGGACCGTCGGGCGCGCGGCATGGGGGCTGCGTCGATCTGCATCAGATGACGCCCGCCTCGCGCAGAGCGGCCAGTCGGTCGGGCTCGACACCGAGGAGCTCCCCGAAGACGGCGTCGTTGTCGGCGCCGAGCGCTCGACCCAGATGCTCGATGCGGCCCGGGGTGGCACTCAGGCGCGCCACCGGTGCCTGCACGGTGACGGGACCCAGGTCCGGATCGTGGACCGCGACGAAGGTGCCACGCGCTCGCAGGTGCTCGTCGGCCATCAACTGGGCGGCGTCGTAGACCGGCGCCGCGGCCACCTCGGCCACCTCGAACACGGACATGGCCTCCTCGAGCGTATGCCGGGCCACCCAGCTGGCCACCGCCTCGTCGACCTCGGCGGCCCGGGCCTGGCGCATGACCGGGTCCACGTAGTCGGGGTTCTCCGCCATGTCCGGCCTCTCCACGGCGCGAAACACGCGTAGCGCGATGTTGGGCGACGCCCCTGAGATGGCCATCCACCTGCCGTCGGCTGTCCGATAGGCATTGCGCGGCGCACTGGCATCAAGCCGGTTGCCCATCCGGGTCGGGATCACACCGAGCTGGTCATAGGTCAAGGTGGCAGACTCGATGAGTCGCGCCAGGGGCTCGACGAGGTTGACGTCTACCAGCTGGCCCTGTCCGCCATGTACGTCCCGGTGGTACAGCGCCATCATCACCGCGTAGGTGGCGGCCAGGCCGGCCACGCCGTCGGCGAGCATGAACGGTGGAAGCGTGGGCGGCCCGTCGGGTTGGCCGGTCAAGTGGGCGAAACCGCTCATGGCTTCGGCCAGCGTGCCGAAGCCGGGACGGTCGCTCTTGGGTCCGCCGGCGCCGTAGCCGCTGATGTGGAGCATCACCAGGTGGGGATGGGCCCGATGGACCGACGGCCAGTCGAGACCCCATCGCTCGAGAGCGCTGGGTCGATTGCCGAAGATGGCCACGTCGCTCACCTCGAGGAGCTGGTGAAAGAGCTCCCGGCCTTCCCTGAGGCGGAGGTCGAGCGTCACGCAACGCTTGTTGCGGCTGATGCTCTTCCACACGAGGCCCACTTCGTCTTTGCGCTCGCCCCAGGTGCGCATGGGGTCTCCTTTGCCCGGCTGCTCCACCTTGACGACGTCGGCACCGAACTCGGCGAAGGCGGTGGCCACGACGGGCCCGGCCGCCAGGGTGGCCGTGTCCACCACGCGCAGGCCCTGCAGCGGGCCGGCCACAGCCTCCTCAGGCATGGACCGCCGCCTCCGGCCTCGCTAGCCCGAGGTTTTCGCGCAGAGTGGTGCCGGTGTACTGACGGCGGAACACGTCGCGGCGCTGCAACTCCGGGACTACCAGCCGGACTACGTCCTCGTAGGCGCCGGGACTGTGGGTGGCGGCGACGACGAAACCGTCGCACGCCTCGGCTTCCATCCAGTGCTCCATCTGGTCGGCCACTTCGTCGGCGGTGCCCACGAAGCGCGGACCCTGGAGAAGGGTGGCCCGGTGGCCGGCCAGATCGGCCAGGGTGACCCGGTCGCCGATGTGGCTGCGCAGGTTCTGCACCAGCCCCCGAATACCCGACACCGACTCGACCAACTCGTCGGTGATGGGTTCGTCGAGCGCCATCCCCGAGAAATCGTAATTCATGAGCTCCGACAGCAGGGTCAGGGAGGCCAGGGGATCGACCAGTTCATGCAGGAACAGCTGCTCGCGCTCCTCGGCGTGTGCGTGGGACTCGCCCAGCACCGTGTACACCATGGGCAGCATCTTGACCGACTCAGGGTCGCGCCCGCCCGCGCCGATCCGCTCCTTCTGGTCCTTGTAGTGGCTCCGGGCGATGTCGATGTCGGGGTCACCGGTGAAGATGAGTTCGGCCCACCGCGCCGCAAAGTCCCGCCCCCGGCCCGACGAGCCGGCCTGGAGCAGCACAGGCCGGCCCTGCGGGCACCGGGGTACCGTCAGCGGGCCGCGGACGCTGAACCACCTCCCGTTGTGGCCGAGCTCGTGAACCCGGTCCGGGTCGGCGAAGACACCGGCCGACCGGTCGAGCACGAGAGCGTCGTCCTCCCAGGTGTCCCACAGGCCGATGGTCGCCTCGAGGAACTCATCGGCTCGTTCGTAGCGCTCGTCGTGACCGAGGTGCTCGGTGAAGCCGTAGTTCTGCGCCTCGCTGTCATTGACCGACGTCACCACATTCCACGCGGCGCGGCCGCCGCTCAGATGGTCGAGGGTGGCGAAGGTCCGGGCCACGTGGAAAGGGGAGTAGTACGTCGTGGAGTAGGTGGCGCCCAGCCCGATGTGATCGGTCACCCCGGCGATGATGCCGAGCACCACGCTCAGGTCCAGCTTGACGGGCCTCGCCCCGAGACGTACGGCTTCGGCCACCGAGCCGCCGTAGATTCCTGGCATGGCCAAGCGGTCGTCGAAGAACATCATGTCGAAGCAACCCTCTTCGAGGACCCGGCCGAGCTTGGCGTAGTAACGGGAGCTCAGGAACCCGTGCTCGGTGGCCGGGTGCCGCCACGAGCCGGCGTAGACGGTGGTGCTGCCCGCCTGCATGAATCCCACCAGAGACATTGATCGCTTCGGCATGCCGCGCCCCTCTCGGTCAGCCTCGTGCGGCCGGCCGCGCTTCGGTGAATCATGGCCTAAGCTAGTATCTGATATGTCAGATATCAACCGGATGGGCGAGACGGTACGGTCCCGGGCGGCCCGTGAGCTACGCGACCGCATTCTCACCGGTCGCCTGCCGGCGGGCACCCGGCTGGACCTCGACCAGATCACGCGGGAGTTCGGTACCAGCCGCACCCCCGTGCGCGAGGCGCTGCTCGAGCTGTCCCATGAAGGCCTCGTGGAGGTGGCGCCGCGTAGTGGTATCACCGTGCTCGGCATCAGCCCCGAGGACGCGGTGGACAGCTTCGCCGTCCTGGCCGCCTTGTCGGGCAAGGCGGCCGAGTGGGCCACGGCCCGCGTCGGTCCCGAGGAGCTGGCCGAGCTGCAGCGCCTGGACGCCGCCGTCGAGGAGGCCAACGACATGGTGGCAGCCAACTGGCGTTTCCACCGGGCGGTCAACCTGGCGTCGGGCTCCCGCCGGCTTCTCGTGCACCTGCGCCAAGCGGTCCGGGCCGTGCCCAGCAGCTACTTCGAGCTGTTTCCGGCTCAGGAGAAGCGAAGCCGCGGAGAGCACGCCGCGTTGCTCGGGGCCATACGCCGGGGTGACGCGGCCAAGGCGCGGGTCCTGGCCGAGGCACACGTCCTCGAGGCGGGGGGCGCGCTCGGGGACTGGCTGCGCACACAACACGCCGACGACGGACACGGCGGGGCGTAGCCCGCCGTCAGCTGTTCGAGGCCGCCATCGCCCGGCGGGCGCGCTGACGAAATCCCTCGAGCTTCTCGTCCGGTGTGCGCACCCGGGTGCTGCGGGCCATGATCGACACGTCGTGTCCGGCCGCTTTGCTACGCAATGCACCCACGGTGGCCTCGTCCTCGGGTATGTGGAGGAAGGGGTCGAACGAGTACCACCGCATGGCGTTTTCATGGGTCATCTTGGCGATCTCGTCGTCGGGGACGGCATTGGCGGCGAACACCGTGCCGAGCTCCTCGGGGGCATTGGGCCACATCGAGTCGGAGTGGGGGTAGTCGGCCTCCCAGGCGATGTTGTCAATGCCGATACGATCCCGGAGCGCCACTCCCACCGGATCGCTGATGAAGCAGGTGAGGAAGTGCTGACGAAACACCTCGCTCGGGAGCCTGCCGCCGAAGTCCTGCAATGTCCAGGCGCGGTGCATCTCGTATGTCCGATCGACGCGCTCGAGGAAGTAGGGAATCCATCCCGTCCCGCCCTCGGACAGCGCCACCCGGAGGTCAGGGAAGGATTTGAGGACCCGTGACCACAGAAGGTCCGCGGCAGCAGACTGGATGTTCATCGGCTGTAGCGTGATCATGACGTCCGGCGGGGAGTCGACGGCGGGAATGGTCAGCTTCCCCGAAGAGCCCAGGTGGATGGAAAGCACGGTGCCGGTGTCGCAGCATGCTTTCCATACCGGGTCCCAGTATTCGTCGTGGAAGCTCGGGTACGTGAGGGCGGCCGGATTTTCGGTGAAGCTCAACGAGTGACAGCCCTTGGCCGCCGTGCGGCGGATCTCCTCGGCCGTACGCTCGGCGTCCCAGATCATCGGCACGGCCATGGGGATGAATCGGCCCGGATAGGCGCCGCACCACTCATCGATGTGCCAGTCGTTGTAGGCGCGCACCAGCGCGTTCGACAGCTCGCGGTCTTCCGACAGGAACGTCCGGGCCGTGAAGGTGGGGAACGAGGGGAAGTTCATCGACGCCAGCACACCACCGGCATCCATATCCTTCACCCGCTCGTGCACGTCGTAGCAGCCGGGTCGTACTTCGTCGAGGCTCTGAGGTTCGAGGCCGTACTCCTCGCGGGGTCGGCCGGCCACGGCGTTCAAAGCGGCCGTCTCCATGACGAGTTTGCCGAATACCCACACGTCGTTGCCCTCGTCGTTGCGCACCAACTTGGGGGCGCTCTCGAGGTACTTGGCGTCGAGGTGGTTGACGAACAGGTCGGGCGGCTCGATGAGGTGGTCGTCGACGCTGATCAGGACGAGGTCATCGATTCCGGCCATCGGATCCCTCCCGAGAACTACGTTTCCGATTTCAAAGAGGAAGCGTATCACCAGGTGCTAAGTGCTGCCCCGCCGGCGGAAGGTCGTAGGCGCCGGACGCACGGGCCAGCCACTGCTCCAGCTCGAGGCTGGCCTCCCACGCCGACTCGAGCAGGAACAGCGCCGGCGCTGGGCAGGCGCAACCGATCTCGCTGAGGACCGGCTTCAGGCAGTGCTCACCGGCCAACGCGTGGCGGGGCGAGGCCCCGAGCATGAGGGCCACGGCCGGGGTGTTGGCCAGCTCTCCGGCGGCGAAGTGGTCGAGGAAGAGCTTGAGCAGACCGGTGTAGGTGGCCTTGAAGATGGGCGAGGCGACGATGAGGAGATCGCTGCCCAGCACGACCTGCTTGGCCGCCTGCACCGCGGGTGATCCCCACTCGAGCAACGCCGGTCCCAACTCGGCTAGCTCCACCGCGGACGCGGGTGGCGTGCCAGTGAGACGCTGGGCGATCATGTCGGCGGCCCGGCGGGTGCGCGACCCGATCTTCGGGTTGCCGACGACGACCACGACGTTCATGTGCCCTCCAGTTGGGCGCAGGCGCCCTCGCCCCTATCCTTGTACCGTCATGCCGGACGACCGCAAGCTGGCCTTCGACCCGATCGCCGAGGCTCGCCGCCAATGGTCCGGCCGGGGATGGGACGAAGCCGCGTCGGGCATGGCGGTGGTGACCTCGATCATGCGGGTGCAGCAGCTGTTCACGGCGCGGGCCGACGCCGTGCTCCGAGGCTTCGGGCTTACCTTCGCCCGTTTCGAAGTGCTCATGCTGCTGCTCTTCTCGCGCCATGGCGAGCTACCTCTGGGCAAGGTGGGGGAGCGGCTGCAGGTGGGCCCGGCCAGTGTCACCAACGCCATCGACCGGCTCGAGGCCGACGGGTTGGTGATGCGACGTGCCAATCCACTCGACGGTCGAGGGGTGCTGGCGGCGATCACGCCGGCCGGGCGACGTCTGGCCCGCCGGGCCACCGATGATCTCAACGGTCAGTTCTTCGCCTCGCTCGAGCTTTCGGGTGAGGAACTCGACAGCTTGTTCGCGCTCTTGCGGGAGGTGCGCCGGCGAGCCGGCGATTTTGCCTAGTGGGGCCATTGCAGATCTTTCGGCGTCGAAATATCATGGGCCCCTCGCCCGGATGGGGCGTCGCTTCGAGAGTTGGAGGTGACCGGCCGTGACCGGCAGAGACGACTGGGATCGCCGGTACCGGGCCGGCCCCTCGGACGCCGTCAAAGGCACGACCATGTCGGGCCTCGAGGTGGAGGGCGTCTACGGTCCCGACGACGGCGAATTCCCGGGACAGTGGCCCTACACCCGGGGTCCCTATTCTTCGATGTACAGAGGCAAGCTCTGGACGATGCGGATGTTCGCCGGCTTCGGTACTGCCGCAGATACCAACACCCGTTTCAAAAACCTCCTAGGTGCCGGCGGCACCGGGCTGTCTGTCGCCTTCGACCTGCCCACCTTGATGGGCACCGATTCCGACGATCCGCTGGCCCTCGGTGAGGTGGGCAAGTCCGGCGTTGCCGTGGACACCCTGGCCGACATGGAGGACCTGTTCGCCGACATCGACCTCGGCGGTGTCAGCACGTCGATGACGATCAACTCTCCTGCCCCCATCGTCATGGCCATGTACGTGGCCGTCGGAGAGCGAGGCGGGACCGCCCGCAGTCACCTGGCCGGGACGATCCAGAACGACATCCTGAAGGAGTACCAAGCGCAGAAGGAGTTCATCTTCCCGCCGCGGCCGTCGGTGCGGCTGGTGAACGACGTGGTGCGGTTCTGCACGGTCGAGATGCCGCTCTGGCACCCCATCTCAATCTCCGGCTACCACATCCGCGAGGCCGGATCGACAGCGGCGCAGGAGCTGGCCTTCACCTTGGCCAACGGCTTCGCCTATGTGGAGGCGGCCAGGGCCAGCGGTCTCGACGTTGACGCCTTCGGCAAGCGCTTGAGCTTCTTCTTCAACGCCCACATCGACTTCTTCGAGGAGATCGCCAAGTATCGTGCGGCCCGGCGCATCTGGGCCCGCTGGATGCGCGATCGCTACGGCGCAATCGACGAGCGGTCGATGCAACTTCGTTTCCACACGCAGACCGCCGGCGTCTCGCTCACCGCCCAGCAGCCGGAGCTCAACATTGCCCGGGTGGCCATCGAGGCGCTGGCCGGGGTGCTCGGAGGCACCCAGAGCCTGCACACGGACTCTTTCGACGAGGCGCTCGCCCTCCCCACCGAGAGAGCGGCGCGCATCGCCCTCCGCACCCAGCAGATGATCGCCTACGAAACCGGGGTGGCGGCGGTGGCCGATCCTCTCGGGGGTTCGTATTTCGTCGAGGAGCTCACTGACCGTCTGGAGGCACAGGCAGAGGAGATCTTCTCCCATCTCGAGGCGAAAGGCGACGGATCGATCCTCGAGGGGGTCCTGCGGGCCATCGAGCAGGGGTGGTTTCAGGACGAGATCGCCCAGTCGTCGGCGGACTACGAGCGAAAGCTGAACGATGGACGACAGGTGCTCGTCGGCGTGAACCAGTTCCAAGAGCCTGACGAACCGGAAGCCGACATCTTGTACATCGGCCCGGAGGCCGAAGCCCTGCAGCGCCGACGCCTGGCCGACGTCAAGGCGAACCGCGACGAGGGTGTCGTCCATCGGGTCCTGGCCCGGGTGCGCCAGGACGCAGCGTGTCCTGAGGTGAACGTCATGCCGGGCCTGATCGAGGCCGTCCTCGCCTACGCCACCGTCGGCGAGATCATGAGTGCCCTCGGGCAGGTGTTCGGCACTTGGACCGAGCGGGCCGTGGTCTAGGGAGGCGTCGGTGTCAGCAGATCATCGGGCGAGGGGTCGGGTACTCGTCACCAAGGTCGGGCTCGACGGACACGACCGCGGCGTCAAGGTGGTGGCTCGCATGTTGCGCGATGCCGGCTTCGAAGTGGTGTACGGCGGGCTCCGTCAGACGCCGGAGACGATCGCCGAGACTGCCCTGCAGGAGGACGTCGATGTGGTGGGGTTGTCCATGCATTCGGGTGGCCACCTGACGTTGGTTCCAGCGGTGATCGAGGCATTGCGCCGTCGCGCGTTGGATGTCCCCGTCGTGGTGGGGGGTATCGTCCCTAAGCGCGATCGCCAGGTGTTGCTGGGCGAGGGGGTCGCCGAGGTGCTGACACCTGGTGCGTCGCGAGACGAAGTTGTGGACGCCATCATGCGGGCATCGAGCCGCCGCCTCGGGCGTCCGGCGTCAGAGGAGAAGTCGGTCGTCGACGACTAGCGCAACCGCCATTTCGGGCGCGCCTGGTTGGTGAAGGCTTCCTGTCCCTCCTTGAGGGCCCGAGCCGAGGTGCCGAGCTGCAAGAAGACGTTGCCGAGAGAGGCGGCCTGGTCCGGGGTCAGGTTCCGGGCTGCCCACAGGGTGCGCAGCGTCGCCTGGATGGTGGTGGGTGGTTGTGAGGCGATCGTCGTTGCCAGCTGGCGGGCAGTGTCGAGGAGTTGAGCGCCGGGTACCACCTCGCTCACCAGGCCGGTGCGAAGAGCGGTGGCGGCCGACAGGCGCTCGTAGGCGCCCATCAGGGTCATGCGGACGATCTCGCCGAAGGCCATGCGGCCCCCGAGCAGGATCGGCTCGAAGGCGGCCGTCATGGCGTACGTCACATGAGGGTCGAAGAAGGTGGCGTGCTCGGCGCAGACCACCACGTCGCTCTCACCCAGCAGGTAGAAGGCTCCGCCGCAGGCCATGCCGTTGACCGCGGCGATGACCGGCTTCCACAGTTGCTGGGTCTTCGGCCCGATCCGGTGACCGGGGTCCTGATACGTGAAGGGGTCGAATTCCGTGTCGACCGGGATGTCACCTCGGTCGATGCCGACGCAGAACGCCTGCTCTCCGCTGCCGGTGAGCACGACGGCCCGGACGTCGTCGTCGTGCCGCAATCCTTGCCACAGCATGGCCAGCTCGTCTTGCATCCGCTCGTCGAAGGCGTTGAGAACCTCCGGTCGGTTGAGGGTCACCGTGGCCACGCCCTCGGTGATCTCCAGCAGGAGGGTCTCGAACTCGGGCACGGGTCAGACCTCGATGACGGTCGCTGAGCCCATGCCCCCGCCCGCGCACATGGCTGCCACGCCGATGCCCCCGCCCCGCCGTCGGAGCTCGTAGGCGAGCGTGGTGAGCATGCGTGACCCGGTCATGGCGATGGGATGGCCGAGGCTGCAGCCACTGCCGTTGGGGTTGACCTTGTCGGGATCGATCCCCAGCGTCTGTACGGTGGCCACGCACATCGAGGCGAAGGCCTCGTTGATCTCGAACAGGGCCACGTCCTCGAGCTCGAGCCCGGCACGAGCCAGTGCTTTGGCGATGGCCTTGACCGGCGCCAGGCCGGTCTCCGCCGGGGGGACCCCGACCGCAGCCCACGATCGAATGGTGGCCAGGGGCTCGACCCGCTCTCCGGCGACGAGGTCGGAGGAGGCGATGACCATGGAACCGGACGCGTCGTTGACGCCCGCGGAGTTACCCGCCGTGATGCTGAACCCTTCGATCTCCGGGTGCAGAGGCTTGAGAGCGGCCAGCTTTTCCAGCGAGGTGTCGCGCCGTGGGTGCTCGTCAACTGTGAAATTGACCTTGGTGCCGTCGCGCCGGACAACGGGGATGGGGACGATCTCTTCCTCGAACCAGCCGGCGTCGATGGCGGCGACGGCTTTGCGGTGGGAATGGAAGGCCCACTCATCCATGGCCCGCCGGCTGATCCCGGCCAGGCGGGCCGTGTTCCAACCGACAGTGATGGACATATCGGCTCCGGGTGCGTCGGGGCTCTCGGGATGACTGGGGGACAACCAGCGTTCGGTCCAATCGTCGGTCCCAGGGATGCGCCGGGAACTCATCGTCATGAGCGACGAGGACTGCACCCCGCCGGCCACCACGGCTCTGTCCATGCCGGCCATGATGCTGGCCGCCGCCATGTTTGCGGCAGCAAGGCCAGAAGCGCAGTGGCGGTTGACGGCGACGCCGGGAACGGCGCCGAGTTCCGCTTCGATGGCGGCATGGCGAGCGATGTCGCCTCCGCCCGCCAACGTCTCGCCCATGATCACGTCGTCGATGAGCGTCGGGTCGAGGCCCGAGCGGGCCACGGCCTCGGCCACCGTGAGCCTGGCCATGTCGAAGGGATCGGCGTCGACCAAGCTCCCCCGGAAGGCGGTACCGATAGCGGTGCGGCACGCGGAAACGATGACGGCACGAGCCATGGGGTCCTCCTCGAGTTGCCGGCTGCCCATTGAAGCGCCTGTCTGCCGTAGTATCAAATGTGACGTCGAATCACGAACTGCAGGGCCGTCTCTCTACCGTCGGAGTGGAATCCACCCCGACCGCTGCGGAGGAGGGGGACCTGCTGGTTTGCGGCGCCAGGACGGCGGACTGGGCGGCGACTGCCGCGGCCGGCGTCGATCGTCTCCAGCCGGGCGACCGGGTCGACCTCCGCATCCGCGTCGGACGAATCGTGGAGATGGGCCCGAGGCTGGATCCGGAGCCGAACGAAGAGGTACTGGTCGTCCCGGGCACGGTTGTCGTCCCCGGCCTGCACGACCACCACGTCCACCTGCGGTCCCTGGTCGCTGCCGGGCGCTCGGCCGCCGTGGGTCCCGCCGAGGTCGGCGGACGTCAGCAGCTGGCCGCCGCACTGCGTAGCGCCCCTGTCGACCGTCACGGTTGGCGGCGGGCGGTCGGCTATCACGAGTCGGTGGCCGGCGCGCTCGATCGGTGGTCGCTCGACGCCCTTCTCCCCGGTGCGCCGGTGCGCGTCCAGCACCGATCCGGTGTCTGGTGGGCGCTGAGCTCGGCCGCGGTCGACACCCTTGGCCTCGACACCGCCGACTGCCCCGGCGTCGAGCGCGACGAGCGCGGCACGGTGACCGGACGGCTGTTCCGGATGGACGACTGGCTGGCCAGTCGTCTACCTGACGACGATCCGGTGAACGAGATCGCCGCCGTGAGCCGCCGGCTCGCAGCTTGTGGGGTGGTCGGTGTCACCGACGCCACGCCGCGGGCCACCGCCCCGGGGGTGGCGGCCCTCGTCGGCGCCGTGACCGACGGCGCGCTGTGCCAGCGACTGCACGTCATGTGCGCGCCCGACATCGAGGTCGGCGCCCACCCGCGGGTCGGCCGGGGTCCGCACAAGGTGCTTCTGGACGACGACCGCCTTCCCTCTCTCGACGACCTGGTCGAGCTGGTGCGGGCTGCGCACGGAAAGGATGTGCCGGTCGCCGTGCACTGCGTCACCCTGGTCCAGCTGGCGCTCACGCTCGCCGCTATGGACGTTGCCGGCACCATGCCCGGCGACCGCATCGAACACGGCTCGGTGATCCCCGGCGGATTCGTCCGTCCCCTGGCCGCCTTGGGACTGACCGTCGTCACCAATCCCGGATTGGTCCACGACCGGGGCGAGACCTATCTCGAGGAGGTGGACGAGCGCGACTTGCCGTGTCTCTACCCGTGTGCATCGCTGTTGGCCGGCGGCGTGGCGGTGGCGGCCGGGACGGACGCCCCGTTCGGACCGACAAACCCCTGGACGACAGTGTGGACCGCCCACACGCGCCGCACGCGCCGCGGCAGCATTGTCGGTGCCCACGAGGCCGTGCCGTTGCGCTCCGCCCTCGGCCTCTTCACCGGCCACGCGGCCGATCCGGGGCGTGCTCGTCATATCGCCGTCGGCGAAGTGGGCGACGTGTGCCTGCTGGCCGACGGGATTCTTCCCGCGCCCGGTCGGTCCGACGCCGTCGTGGCCACGGTGGTGGCGGGATCGATCGTCCATAGGGCCGTCTGAATTTAGGCAGCTTCGGTGCGGTCGCGGACCGGTACCGTCTCTCCGTCGACGACCACCTGCCAGGCGCCTCCGGTGCGCCGGGCCGGCGCGGACGGCTGCGCTGCGTGCCCAGCGGCCAGAGAGGCCGCGGACGCCTGCAGGGAAACGTCGAGGAGCAGACCACCACCTCCGGCCAGAGCCTCGAACACGGCGGCGGCGGCAGTCAGGCCGGTCACCGGGTCGGCTAGTGCGTCGCCGCAGAAGACCGGATGGGTGTCGTCTTCCCAGGCCACGAGCCCACCGGCCACGGCAGCATCGTCACCGAAGGCCACCCAGTGGCGCCCCGGCTCGGCCCGACCGTAGCCGGTGATGCTCACCCACACCCTTCCCGCCCGCCTCGCCACCTGTTCAGGCGCGGCGCCCAGCTGTTCAAGGGCGCGCGGACGCGACGACTCGATCACGACGTCCGCCTCGTCGAGCATGGTGCGCAGCCGTCGCTTCCCCTCGGCACTGGCGAAGTCGAGTGTCACCACCGGTTGGTCCTCGCTGTGGAGGCTCCGGTAAAAGGCGGGCATGGCGCGAGCACCGTCCGGTCTCGACGTGCTCTCGACCTTCACCACTTTCCCGCCGCTGCGCTCCACGATCATGGCGGTGAGTGGCCCGGCCCACATGGCCGACAGGTCCACGATGGACAGATCGGCGAGGTGACGGCGTTCGTTCGGCTCCCAGTAGCGCTTGGCCGACCATGGCCCGCCCGGCGCCTCGTCGCCGGTACCGAGGGGGGCGGTGGGCACGCCGAGCAGTCGAGCCCGACGCACAAACTCGGCGACCGGGTACTGCTCGACCGCGCGTTCGAGCACTTCCCACTTGTCGGGGCCGCCGTCACACCCGGCGAGAGCATCGACCGAGTCTCGGTCCTCGGGCCTCGCCAGGTTCACCGCCACCCAGCGATCCGGTCCTCGCAGGAGCCGGCACGACCCATTGGCCGAGCAGCGGCCCTGTCGTCGTAGGCCGAAGAGCTGCGCCCGAACGGTGAGCAGCTCCGCCCAGTCGACCACCACCGTGTCGCCGACCTCGGCCGACCATTGGGCGACTGCGCTGGCCAGGCGATCGAGCCCCGGCACGAGCCCATTCGGCAGCGACAGCGGCGGGCCGTCGGGCTGCCCCGTCAGTGCCATAAGGCCTGAAGCTGCTGCCACCCGCAGCTCGCTGGCAGCCTCGGGGTTGGTCGTGGTGCGCACTGAGACAAGGGTACGCTCCGGCCATCGTCAAAACGCCGCAGGGGGCCGTGCCCGCCATGGCTGCCAACCAGCTCCTCGAGAGTGCATGGGCCGGCAGCAACGAGATCCTCGGTGTACTCGACGACCAACCGCTGCTGGTGGTGGAGATCGAGTCGGGAGACGACGTCCCCTGGGCGCTGCCGCCTTGGCTGCCCTGCGTGGTAGTGGCCGTGGCGCATGGGTGTCCGGTCACGCCGGCGCCGGCCGGGGCCGACGTGGCCGTGTGCCCGGATGCCGGTGGGCAGATGCCACCGGGGTGGGTGGGCGTCGCCGATCCGGACGGCGAGCTCCGGCGCCTCTCCGCCGACGTGGGCCGGGCGCCGCAGCCGTCGGTGTTTCTGGCCCAGCTCCTTCGGCTGAGCACCGAGCGAGACGTGGAGCGGGGGTTGCTGGTCGAGTCCCTCGCGTATTCGACCCTGCAGGCCGGGCCCGCGTTCTCCTGGTGGCTGGCCGGGCGGCGACGAACCACGACGAGAGTTCGCGACGAACCTGAGCAGCCGGTCCTGGTCAACCGAGACGCCGACCATCTGATCATCACTCTCAACCGTCCCCATGTGCGCAATGCCGTCAACGCCCGTCTACGCGACGCACTGGCCGAGGCCTTGCTGCTCGCCGGGACCGGGGCATCCGGCGCCCAGGTGGAGTTGCATGGCGCAGGGCCGGATTTCTCGAGCGGGGGTGACCTCGACGAGTTCGGATCGTTCCCCGACGTGCCGACCGCCCACCTGGTGCGTACCGTCCGTAGCCCGGCGCGTTTGCTGGCCGGTCTCGGCGAGCGGGTCACCGCCCACCTCCACGGCGCTTGCGTGGGGGCCGGGATCGAACTCGCCGCCTTCGCCCGAACAGTAGTGGCCAGCCCCGACACGCGCTGCCGGCTTCCCGAGGTCTCCCTCGGCCTCGTCCCGGGGTCGGGGGGCACAGTCAGCATCCCCCGGCGTATCGGCCGGCACCGCGCCGCGTGGCTCGGGCTGAGTGGAGAGACGATCGACGTCGAAACGGCGGCGCAGTGGGGGCTGGTCGACCGGATCCTCCCGACGTCTGTGCCTGAGTAGGGTCCACGCCCCGCGTTGCGGCGGTGACCTGGAATCACGCTTCTCGGGATGCTCCGGCAACACCGGGAGCCCGATGGGCTCGCTTTCGAGTCGGTGTCTACGCGGCGGCGGCCACGCTGTGGCAGCGACCTGAAGATTGGCGGCGGCGCGAAGAATGGGGCCGTTGAGGGAGCGGCTTGCCGTGACCCCGCGGGACACGGGCGAGGCGCGGCACGCGGTGGCGCGCCTTCACCGCTGCTACATCGGCTGACCGAAGGCAGGGAGGACCCTGCGCTCGAAGAGCTCGAGGCTCGACCACGCCAACTCCAGCGGCATGCCGCCGCACAGCGGGTGGAACATGGCGAAGGGAAATGGTGCCACCCGCTGCTCGGTCACGAACTGCTCGGGCGTCAGCACTCGGTATTGGCCGCTTTCCCGCAGCTCGTCGGTGTCCTCGGTCCGCCGGTACGGCGTGGCCACTCCTTCTTGGGCCTGCCAGGTGCCGTAGGCGTTCATCTCATGGAGGAAATAGGGCGCCATGGCCGTCCACCCCGCCTCGGGGTCCTCCGCCAGGGCCACCACCTGGTTGGACGGCACGGGGCACGGACCGGGGTCCGGCCGCCCTAGCGTCTGCACCTCGTCGCGGTAGAAGTCCCACACATCGGGGACGGACGGAATGAATCCGTCGGCGATCCGCGCGGCGCGCCGCGCCGCGGCTTCGCCGCTGCCGCCGAGGATGATTGCCGGCCCCCCGGCACGGAAGGGTGCCGGGGTCAGGTGCACGGTACGTCCCCGATACTCGAAGGGCTCTCCGGTGAAGGCGTCCTTCAACGTGGCCACCAAAGCGGTGACCCGTTCGGCGCGCTCCGCCATGGGAATGCCGTACATGGCGAATTCCTCCCGGACGTACCCTCCGGCCACGATCAGATCGATACGGCCTCGGCTCAGGTTGTCGAGCACCAGCAGGTCCTCGGCCAGCCGCAACGGGTCGTAGAAGGGAGCGATCAGGGCCGCCACCATGAGGCGCACGTTCCTGGTACGCGCCGCCATGGCCGCCAACATCGGCACCGGGCTCGGCAGGTACTCGTCGGGAGATCCATGGTGCTCGGAGACGGCGATGCTGACGCACCCAAGCTTGTCGGCCCACTGCACCATGTCGAGGGCAGCCGCGTAGCGGTCGGCCACCGTGGTGCCGGCGAAGGCCGGATTTCGGAAGTCGAACCGCATGCCGAAAAGCACCGTCACCGTCCTTGTCGGGTGAACAGACGCGTGGTGGCGATGGCAGCCAGCCGATCATGGCTGCCGTGGTCGTGCACCTCGACCTGGCACAGCCCTTGGTGGGTCCGTGCCTGCGCCATCACCGGCCCGTTGCGCACGGGCTGCAGGAAGCGCACGTCCAACGCGGACAGGGTGTGCCCGGGTGAACCGGAGACCGCCGCTTCCTCCACGGCCAGGGCGATCAGACCGCCGTTTATCGTGTTCGCCGCGTTGAGCCCGTCCTCCGAGCGCTCTAAGACCACCACGCCCGGCTCGACGCGTCGACAGCGGGCCCGGTCGGCGAGGGGTACGGACAAGGTCTGCGTGGGTGCTGGCAGATCGAAGCTCAGCACATCGGGCAGGCGCACGGTGGGATCGTGCACGGCCATGAATGACGCCGACCCGAAGGCGAAAACGTCGCCGTCATCGTCGGCGAAGTCGACGCTGGCCACGAACACCGTACGACCCTTCTTCACTGATCGTCCCGTGGCGCGCACCATACCTGAAGACGGTGCCGGCCGATAGAGGTGGATGTCGAGTTCCAAGGTAACCGGCACGCGGTCGACCATATGCTTGGCCGCCAGTAGGCCGGTGACCATGTCGGCCCACACGGCCAGGACGGAGGTCCGCAGGTTCGCCATCCCCGGCACGTGCATCTCGGGGATGATCGAAGCCGAGCCCTCGAGACCCTCTTCAGTGGAGCGGACACCGAAGCCGAGCTCGTTCAGAATGTGCTTCGGGGCACGGCCCCCGTCGTCCGGCTCGGTCATCGTGGTGGGACTGGGTCGCTTTCCCCGGTCGCCGGGGACGGGCATGCTGGGGATCGATGACCGACGACCTCAGGACCCCCAACCTCCGCTTCGAGCGCCACGGATCCATCGCCTGGTGCATCATCGACCGCCGAGCCACCCGTAACGCCCTGACCCCGGCCATGTACTACGGCATCAAGCGGGCCGTGGAGCTGGTCAACTCGGACCCCGACCTGGCCGCCCTGATCGTCACCGGCACGGGCGACGTCTTCGCCCCCGGCGGGGACCTCGGCGGGCGCTCGGACCAGGGTGAGGAGTTGCCGGACGTGACCGGGCAGGATGTGCTGCCCTTCTTGGCCATCCGCGACAGCAACGCACCGGTCGTGGCCGCCGTCAACGGCATCTGCCAGGCGGGGGGGTTGTTGATCGCCATGATGGCCGACATCGCGGTGGCCAGTGACAGGGCCACCTTCCGGGTCCCCGAACTCCTGCGCGGCATCCCGGATGCCACCTATGCCGCCGCCCTGCCGGCTCATGTGGGCATGGCCGTGGCCAGAGACCTGCTGCTCACGGGCCGAAGCTTCGACGCGGCCGAAGCACTGCGCATCGGCCTGCTGTCTCGGGTTGTGCCCCACGACGACCTGCGAGACGCCGCCGTGCAGGCCACCTATCAGCTCCTGCGCAGTGCGCCCACAGCGCGGTCCCAGGTCAAGCGGATGATCAATGAGCGCTACGGGCACGTGGACTACCAGACGATGTTCTGGGCCATCGAGCACTCTCCCGAGCTGCGCGAGGGCATGCGCGCCTTCATGGAGAAGAGGCCGCCCGCCTGGATCCCGGCGGACGTCCCGGTGCCCGCCCCTCGCATCTGAGCGTCAACCGTCGGCCCGGACCGTGTCCTTTTCGGCCGGGACGATGGGCGGGGCATTGCGCCAGTTCGGGATGCCCGAGTCCTCCTTGGCCACCGGGTAGTGATCGTCGTTCACCCAGGCCCAATGCGAGTGGTTGAGCTCGTGCAGGGTGAAGCAGGCGTTCAGGGCATTGTAAAAGCCCATGTTGTCGACCGACTGGTTGACGGACTCCTTGATGAGCAGTGACGTCATGGTGGGCAGCTGGGTGATCCGGCGGGCGAAGTCCAGAGTCATGTCGTCAACCCGGTCGGCGGGGAAGATCTTGCTGATCATGCCTAACCGGTGAGCCTCTTCGGCGTCGATGGCGTCGCCCGTCAGCAGCAGCTCCTTGGCCTTGCGGGGGCCGAACTCCCAAGGGTGGGCGAAGTACTCGACACCGCACATGCCGAGCCGGGCCCCGACCACATCGGCGAAGCGGGTCCCTTCGGCGCATACGATCAGGTCGCAGGCCCATAGCAGCATGAGCCCGGCGGCGTAGACATCACCGTGGGCCTGGCCGATGGTGATCTTGCGCAAGTTGCGCCAGCGGCGGGTGTTGTCGAAGAAGTAGTGCCATTCCTGCAGCATCAGCGATTCCGAGGCCTGGCGGGTGCCACCGTTGACCTGCCGGGTCGGGTGCTGGTTGGGACCGGGGGTGAACTCCTCGATGGACACCTTCGACCCCATGTCATGGCCGGAGGAGAACATCGGGCCGGTGCCGCCCAGGACCACGACCCGCACTTCGTCGTCGGCCTCGGCGTGGAGAAAGGCCTCGTTCAGCTCCACGAGCAGGCCCCGGTTCTGGGCGTTGCGGGCATCGGGCCGGTTCAGCATGATCCGGGCGATCTTCCCGTCGTCGAAGGTTTCGTAGAGCAGGAACTTGTACTCGGGCATCTCCAGCTCCTCTTGGTCGGGCCCACCGGCCGCGGATCACGTAGCTTCGCCGCCGATCGACGATGACGTCAATATCAGGTACACGCCGGCCCGGCCGGACCACGCGTGCGCCACTTCGAGGTGAAGCGGCCGGTGTTCTCAGCGCCACGGGCGAACGCCAACTGGGCCACCACCCACCACCCACCACCCACCACCACCCGACACCCGAGTCATGGCCGGCCGCCACGATGGCGAGCCGAGCATCTGGTTGCCATCGAGCACGGCGCGCTGCGCCTGGGCGCGTACCGTGCCCGTGGAGCGGCACTCCCCATCGGCGGCGAATGGTGAGGACGGCGAACAGGTTCGCCTCGTCACCCGAGATGGCGACAGCTGCGCTGGTCAGACAAGCCGGTCTGTCAGGTCAGCCTTCCGGTCAGGAACCGGGCGACGTCGGTGGCCGGTGGGTAGGCCTCGGTCAGCCCGGCGGCGATGTAGCCGACGTCGGTGACGAGGATCTGGCCGGTGATGGCCACGGCCGCATCGCTGCACAGGAACACTAAGGGATAGGCCTGCTCGAGCGGGGTGGAAGCCTCGATGCCGAGCTCGGCTCGGTAGTCGGAGGCGAACCCCAGCCACAGTTCCTTGTTGGCCTGGGCCAACGGCGTCTCGGTCGGGCCCGGACAGATGGCGTTGATCCGGACGCCTCGCTTGAGCAGCGGGTAGGCCTGGGAAGAGACGTAGGCGCAGATGGTCTGCTTGCTGGACATGTAGTCGGCGCCGCCGTTCTGCTCGACCCACTGCACCGCCGACTCGAAGTCCGGCGTTGCCAGGTAATCCCTCAGCCGCTCCAGGTTCGACTCCCAGCCGAGACCGGCGGCCGAAGAGATGAAGCCTATGGCGGAGCCGGGCGGCAACGTCCCTTCGTCCAGCATTCGGTCGATCATGTGCCGGTGGCCGATGAAGTTGATCTTCTCGATACCCGGCGTACCGTCGGCCACGCCGGCGCAGGAGAACAGGGCATTGACCGGGCCGCCCAGCTGGTCGAGCGCCTGGTCGATCGATCCCTTCTCGGACAGGTCGACGTGGATGAACTTGGCGCCCGTCAGGGAGGGTTCGGCGATGTCCATGACCACCACCTCAGCACCGGCGTCCCGTGCCAGCTCGGCCGTTGCCGCCCCCATGCCGGTGGCTCCGCCCACCACGAGCGCCCGCTTGCCCTTGAAACCGAATGAGTCGAACACGCCCATGTCCACTGTCTCCTAGTTCGTCGGGTTGCGTCAGGCAGTGATACCGCGGACCTTGAGATCCACGATGGTGTCCCAGTCGAGCCCCAGATCCAACAGGACCTTGTCCCCGTGCTCGTTGAACTCGGGTGCCCGCTTGGGCACCGCGGGCACGCCGCCATACTGGATGGGCGCGGCCACCAGCTGGAAAGGCTTTCCCTCCGCTGTCTCGCACGACTGCATGTAGCCGTTGGCTTCTGACTGGGGATCGGCCGCCACTTCCAGGGTGTTCTGGACAACCGCCCACTGTCCGGTGAAGTGCTCGAGCTTCTCGCGCCACTCCGCCAGGGTGTGCTTGGCGAAGGCATCGCGCAGAACGTCGATGGCCTCGGCGGTGTTGGCCGTGAGCGACTCATGGTCGGCGAAACGGGAATCCTCTGCGAGTTCGGGCCGTCCGATCACCTCGCACATCGAGGGCCAGTACTTGGCCGCCTGTAGGCAGGTCAGCGCGATCCACCGGCCGTCGCTGGCCAAGTAGTTCCCGGTTAGCGGGTTGCGGGGCACTGAACCCGGCGCCGGCTGCCAGGGGAAGTTGAGCAGCAGCGACATGCTGATGGTCTGGCCCATGGCCCACATGCCCGATGACAACAGCGACACGTCGACGGTCGTGGCTTCGCCGGTACGTTCGCGGTGAAACAGCGCCCCCATGATCCCGCCGGCAATGGTCATGGCGCCGATAGAGTCGCCGAAGCCGGGTCCGGGCGGCGGCGCCACATGATCGGAATCAGTCCTCGTCACCGCAAGGGCCACGCCCGAGCGTGCCCAGAAGGCGAGCGAGTCGTAGGAGCCCTTGTCCGCGTCCGGCCCGCGCTCACCCTGGCCGGTGCCTCGGGTGTAGATGATGTTCGGGTTATGGGCCCGGATATCCTCCACGTCGATCTTGAGTTTCTTGCGGACGGCGGGAAGCTTGTTGGTGAGGAAGACGTCGGACGTTTCCGCCAGCTTGTAGAGAATCTCGATGCCCTCGGGGGAGGCCAGGTCGAGCCCGAGACTCTGCTTACCCCGGTTGGAGTGCTCGAGCAGGACGTGCACGTCACCGGGAATGATCCCCACGCCCGAGGAAGCCAGTCCGCGCATGGCGTCGCCCCGTTCGACGTGCTCGATCTTGATGACTTCGGCTCCCCAATCGGCCAGCATGGCCGACGCCGCCGGCACGAAGGTCTGCTCGGCCACCTCGAGGATGCGCACGCCCTCCATCACGGTAGTCATGGTCTCCTCCTAGGTAAAAGGGCGGTGCGCTCGCCGACCCTGGGAACGGGACGAGCGGCCGATGTCGACGCTGATGGTACTACCGGCGCTCCAGACGCCGCCCGCCGCGCAGACGGCACAGAGTGCTCAGCCACCAAGACGTCCGGTCGGAGACGAAGACGGGCCACGGGGAACATCACGGAAAGGCACTTCGCGGTCGAGGGATCGCTCGCGGGGCATGCCGAGTATGCGCTCGCTGATCACGTTGCGGGCCATCTCGGTCGTCCCACCGCCGATGCAGCCGGTCTGGCGCATCAGGTAGTCGAGGCCTCGTTCGGCGAGCACCCCGTCCGCCGCCGTCCATGACCCACCCGTAGTCCCGGCCAGCTCGAAGGCGATGGTGCGCGTCCGGGCCGAGGTCGTGCCCTTGAACAGCCGGGGGATGGCTGCGGCCTGATCGCTCAACACCTTGGCGCCGATGCCGCGACCGATGCGCTGCTGGAGCCGACCAGCCACAACGTCGAGCATACGGGCCTCGCCAACGAGCTCCTGGGCGCTCGGGTCGTCCAACCGGCCGGCGGCGCGGGCCAGGGCACTGTAGGAGGCGGAGGCGAAGGTTGTGCTCACGCTGCTGGCGAAGGTGACGAGCGGGGATTCGTAGAGGAGCCGTTCGTGAAACATCCAGCGCACTCCGACCGTCCACCCTTTGTCGACCTCGCCGATCCGGTCGCTGTCGGGGACGATCACGTCGGTCAGGAACTCTTGGCAGAACTCCCGGGAGCCGTTGAGCATCTCGATTCGGTGGATCTCGATGCCCGGCTGGTGCAGGGGGAGGATGAACACGGTGAGGCCGCGGTGCTTGGGGACGTCCCAATTGGTACGGGCCAGGCACAAACTCCAATCCGACCACCAGGCACCCGTGGTCCAGATTTTCGACCCGTTGAGCATCCACTGGTCGCCGTCGCGCACGGCCGACGTGAGCGCGCCAGCCACGTCCGATCCGCCCCCCGGCTCCGACAGAAGCTGCATCCACAGCTCCTCTCCTCGCAAGATGGCGGGGACGTGGGTGCGCTTCTGCTCCTCGGTGCCGAATTCGAGGAGGATGGCCAGGCACGGCGAGAAGGTAGGGACCTGGATGCGGGCCGGGAACTCGTATCCGGCCAGCGCCCCATTGAGCGCCCGCTGATGATCCGGCGTCAAGCCCAAGCCCCCGTACTCCCGGGGGACGCAGACGCCGGCGAAGCCCGCCTCGTAGAACATGCGCTGCAACTGGCGCTCACGTTCAATTTCGGCCGACTCCTGTTCCTCGGTGAGGTTGGTGCGGAAGGCTCCCTCGTAGAGACTCGGGTCGGCTTCGGGAAGGTCGGCGGTCGCCCAGGCGCGGGCCCGGTTGCTGAAGCTGGTCACGTCCTCGGGACCGTTGCGCACTACCGCTCCTCCTGCTCGACCAGCAGCTCGGCGATCCGTCGGCGGTGGAGAGAAGGCGTGCCCAGGATCGCCCGGTTGAGGGTGACCCGACGAAGCAGCAAATGGAGATCGTGCTCGTAGGTGAGGCCGATGCCCCCGTGGATCTGGACACAGTCCTGGAGCATCTCTCCGCCGTACTCGCCCACGAAGGCGGCGGCCACGCTGACGAGCTCGGCGGCATCGGTGGCGCCGGCGTCGACGGCTGCGGCAGCAGAGTCGGTCACCGCGTGGCCGGCTTCGAGCCAGGTCTTCATGTCGGCGAAACGGTGCTTGAGCTCCTGATAGGAGGCCAGTGGACGGCCGAAGGAGTAGCGATCGAACGCCCACTCCACGGTCATGTCGAATGCACGTTCCATGGCGCCCACGGACTCGGCGGCCAGCAAGACCAATGCCAAACGCAGCTGGTGCTCGACCTGGGCGCCGGCGCCGCCCAACTCGCCGACCACGGCGTCGAGAGGCAACCGGACGTTCGCCAATCTGACCACCCAGAAGCGCCGGGTCAGGTCCACCGACTGCATCGGCTCCAGGGTCACTCCGGGCGCGTCAGTGGGGACGAGCACCTGGGTGAGCCCGCCGCCGGTGCGACCGCTGACGAGGAGATGGCCGGCCTGGGCCGCCGACTCGACCGGTCGCTTCACGCCGTCGAGCACCACCTCGGCCCCGTCGACGGAGACGTCCAGGGACAGACCTTCGGGTCTGTGCCCCTGCGGGGATGCCTCGGAGAAGCACCATGAGATGACAGCGGAACCCGCTAGCAGGTCGCAGAGCGGCTGGCCGTGACCGACGGGGTCCTCGGCACCGAGTGCGGCGGCAGCGATGTTGCAGGGAACGAACGGGCCCGGCGCGGCGTGACGGCCGAACTCGTGGGCCAGCAGCGTGGCGTCGCCCAGCCCACCTCCGCTGAGGCTCCCTCCGCCGCGCTCCTCGGGCACGAGAAGCGATGTCCAGCCGAGCTCCGCACCTTGGCGCCAGTACTCCTCCTCATAGCCGGCCGGGTGCTCGCGCAGCTTGCGCAGTTGGTCGACCGGCACGGTGTTCGACAGGTACCTGGCGGTGGTCTCCCGAAGGGACCGCTGGTCCTCGGTGAGCTCGAACTGCATGGACGGTCGGCTCAGCCCACGGGCCAGGCGACCGACTTGACCTCGAGGTATTGCTCGAAGCCGGCGATGCCGTTCTGGCGTCCGACACCGCTTTCCTTGTACCCGCCGAAAGGTACGTCGGCGAAGTAGCCGGCACCACCGTTGAGGCCGATAAACCCGGCACGGAGCTTCCGGGCCACGGCCAGGGAGCGCTCGAGCGAGCCGGACATGACGTTGCCAGCCAACCCGTAGGGACTGTCGTTGGCGATGCGTAGGGCATCTACCTCGTCCTCAAAGGGGATGACGACGAGCACCGGGCCGAAAATCTCTTCCCGGGCGACGGTCATGGAGTTGTCCACGTCGACGAAGAGGGTGGGGCGCACATAAAAGCCCTTCTCCATCCCCTCGGGTTTTCCGGTGCCGCCCACCAGGAGTCTGGCCCCCTCGTCGATGCCCTTTTGGATGTACCCAGTCACCCGGTCGCGCTGCTTGGCGGAGATCACCGGTCCGCACAGCACGTCGGGCTGCTGCGGGTCGCCGGGCACCACCGACTCGTAGATGCCTTTCAGGATCTCGATGCCTTCGTCATAGCGCGAGCGGGGAAGCAGCATGCGGGTGGGGGTGGCGCAGCCCTGGCCCGCATGAAAGCACGGCGCGATCCCGATAAGGCACGACAGCGCCAGGTCGGCGTCTTCGAGGACGATGGTCGCCGACTTGCCCCCGAGTTCCAGGAAGAGGCGCTTCATGGTGGTCGCGCCCTTCTCCATGATGCGCTTGCCCACGGCCGTGGACCCGGTGAAGGAGATCAGGTCCACCTTCGGCGACAGCGTGAGCTCCTCGCCCACGAGGGGGTCCGAGGACGGGACGACGTTGACCACGCCGGGCGGGATGTCGGTGCGCTCAGCCACCAGTCGTCCGATGCGCGTGGCATTGAAAGGCGTGTCGGGTGCGGGCTTGAGTACCACGGTATTGCCCGTGGCCAGAGCCTGGCCGAGTTTGTGGATCGTCACCTCGAACGGGTAGTTCCACGGGACGATCGCCCCCACCACTCCGACGGCCTCGCGCCAGATCCGCCGGGCGGTCAGCTGGCCGGTGAGTGCCGAAATCTCCTCGCCGAGGTCGACGTCCCAGGGGTACTCGTCGATGAGCTTGGCCGGGTGGGTGAGCCCGCCCGCCAGGGGTGCATCGAGCTGCGGGCCGTGGGTGACCATGCGTGGGCAGCCGACCTCGAGGATGAGTTCCTCGCGCAGTTGCTCCTGATCGGCCTCGAGCGCCTCTTGAAGCTGCTCGAGGCAGCGCTTGCGCAGGGCGTGGTTGGTGGACCAGTCGGTCTCGTCGAACGCCCGGCGGGCGGCGTCGATGGCCCGGCCCATGTCATTCTTGTCGGCGTCGGCGACTTGGCCGAGCACCTTCTCGGTGGCCGGGTTGATGTTGACGAATGACTTCCCCGACGCTGCGTCCGTGAGCTTGCCGTCGATGAGCATCTTCGGCTCGAAGGTGATGTCACTTGGTACGGCCATGGCGCACTCCTCCCAGCGTCGGCTAGCGGGAACGTACCTGACATTGACGTCGCGGTCAACTTCTCGTACCGTCCGGTGCATGGAGCTACAGGGACGTGCAGCAATCGTCACGGGAGGTGCCGGTGGCCTCGGTTCGGCCACGGCGCGACGACTGGCCGAGCTCGGCATGGGAGTGGTCGTCTTCGACCGCGACGGTGACCGGGCGGCCGAGGTGGCGAAGGAGCTCAACGGCGACGCTCTTGGTGTGGGCGGTGACACGACCGACGACGAGGACGTTGCCGCTGCCATCGACGCGGCTCGCTCGCTCGGCCCGGCTGCGGTGCTGGTCAATGTGGCCGGCGGCGGTGTGGGCGGCGGACGCACCGTCGGGCGTGATGGGGTACCTCACGACAAGACATCGTTCGTGCAGACCATGGAGATGAATGCTCTCGGCACGTTCAACGCGACTCGTCTCGTGGTGTCGGCCATGGCGGGCAACGAGCCTGACGAAGACGGCCAGCGCGGGGTGGTGGTAAATACGGCTTCCATCGCCGGCATGGAGGGGCAGACCGGGCAAGTGGCCTACGGTTCGGCCAAGGCGGCCATCCTCGGGATGACGCTCCCTATGGCCCGGGACCTGGCGCCTCTGGGCATCCGGGTGTGCGCTATCGCTCCGGGAACGATGGGGACGCCGATCATGCTCAGCGTACCGGAGCAGCTTCGCCAGAAGCTCGAAGGCGACATCGTCTTCCCCAAGCGCATGGGCCGGCCCGACGAGTTCGCCCTTCTTGTGGAGTCGATCGTGCGCAACCCCTACTTGAACGGCGAGAACATCCGCCTCGACGGCGCCCTGCGGTTCCCCCCGAAGTAGCGTTATCGCTCTCGATGCCGACCAGGCCACTCCCCGATCTCATCCCGGGAACCGCCTGGTTCTGGACGTCCGGCGTGGACGGCCGCCTCCGGGTGCAGGGGTGCACCGAGTGTGGCGGGTTGGTGCACCCTCCCGTGCCTATCTGTCCGCACTGCCGGAGCCGGTCGTGGGAGCCCACCGCCGTCTCCGGAGAGGCCACCGTCATCGGTTACACGGTCAACGCCCATCAGTGGCTGCCCGACCTGCCGCCGCCGTACGTGGTGGCCATCGTCGCCCTGGTCGAGGACCCTGGTGTGCGGCTGACGACCAACATCGTGGGCTGCGACCCGGAGGAGGTCCACATCGGGCAGCAGGTCCGTGTGTGTTTCGAGAACCACGACGACGTGTGGTTGCCCCTCTTCGAGCCGACCGGATCTGACGCTGAGACCGATCCCGTCGAGACGCCCACCCGGCCCCTGCCTCGAGCGCCAGTGAGCGCCGAGCGCTTCGAACGGCGCTCGGTACTCTCGGGCATCGGGAGGTCGGTCATCGGCAAGCGACTCATGCTCGACCCACTGTCACTGACCGTTGACGCCTGCCTACAAGCGGTCGCCGACGCCGGGTTGACGATGGCAGACATCGACGGGCTCTCCACCTATCCCGGCATGGCCGGAATGGGCATGAGTGAGGGCGGGGTGGCCGCCGTGGAGGAGGCACTCCGCATCCATCCCACCTGGATCAACGGCGGCGGCGATCTCCCGGGGCCTGGGGGATCAGTGATCGCCGCCATGCTGGCAGTGGCCGGCGGACTGTGCCGCCACGTGCTCTGCTTCCGCACCGTGTGGGAGTCCACGTTCGCCATGCTGCGGTTGGGCGGCCAGGGCGGAGGCCGGGTCTCGGGTTTCCGCCAGTGGCAGGCACCATTCGGCGCCATGTCGGCGGCCAACTGGATCGCCATGAACGCCAATCAGTACCTCCACCGCTACGGTGCGTCACGGGAGATGCTCGGGTGGATCGCCATCAACGGCCGGGCCAATGCGGCGCGCAACCCCGCTGCCATCTACCGCCACCCCCTGACCATGGACGACTACCTGTCGGCGCGGCCGATCTCGTCGCCTTTTGGGCTCTACGATTGCGACGTCCCGTGCGACGCCGCCATCGCCGTGATCGTCTCCGATGCTTCGGTGGCTTCCGACCTTCCCAGGTCCGCCGTCCGCGTCGAGGCGGTGGGCACGCAGATCGCCGAGCGGGTCTCGTGGGACCAGGGAACGGTCACCCACGAGCCGCAAGTCCTCGGCCAGGCGGCCCATCTGTGGACCCGGACGTCCATGGGGCCCTCCGACGTGGACCTGGCGCTTGTCTATGACGGGTTCACTTTCAACGCGATCTCTTGGCTCGAGGCGCTCGGCTTCTGTGGCCTGGGGGAGGCGAAGGATTGGCTCGACGACGGTAAGCGCATCGCCCTCGACGGGGAGCTCCCAGTGAACCCGCACGGAGGGCAGCTGTCGGAGGGCAGGACCCACGGCTTCGGCTTCATCTACGAAGCGGTCACCCAGCTGCGGCACGAGGCTGGAGAGCGCCAGGTGCGCGGTGCCCGCACGGCCGTGGTGACGTCGGGAGGAGGGACGCCCTCGGGCGTGCTCCTCCTGCAGCGGTACGGGGTGTGAGCGGCCGGTCATGACCATGGAGGCGGACAGGCCGGTCGGCCCCCGATCCTCCAAGGGCAAGCGCACGCGGGCGACGCTGCTGCAGGCGGCCAAAGAGGTCTTCGAGGAGTATGGCTTCGTGGAAACGCGCATCTCCGACATCGCCGAACGGGCCGAACTCTCCTATGGCGCCTTTTACCACTACTTCACTGCCAAGGACGAGATCTTCCGGGAGGTGGCGGCCTGCCACGAGCGGCAGCTGGGGATTGCCGTCCTGGCCGAGATGGAGCTGGTCGCCGGCCCGCCCGACACGGCCGTCCCCGCCAGGCTGGAGGCCGCCACCCGCCGCTATCTGGCCGAGTACCGCGACGAGGCCCGCCTCATGCGCGTGATCGAGCAGGTCTCGCGTTTTGACGTCGTGCTTCACGAAGCCCGGTTGCATCGTCACAAGCAGTACGCCGAGCGACTGGCAGGGGCCATCGTCCACCTGCAGCGGCAGGGCCTGGCCGACCCGGCCGTCGACCCGACGGTCGGGTCTCAGGTGATCATGGCCATGGTGACCCGTTTCGCCGAGGCCTGGTTCGTCCAGGGCATGGTCGATTGCAGCTTCGAGGAAGGTGTCGTCCAGCTCAACGTGCTCTGCCTCAACGCCATGGCGCTGGCGCCGGCGACCCCCGACGGGTAGGTGGCATGCCCGGCATGACCTGATACGGGAGGTGCCGGCCACGGGAACCCGGTCAGATGTACATGCCGCCGTTCACGGCGAGGAGCTGGCCGGTGATGTAGCTGCCACCCTCCTCCGAGCACAGGTAGGAGCACGCCGCGGCGATGTCGGCCGGAGTGCCCGCACGGCCCAGCGGGATCATCGGTGCGATGACATCGATGCCGGGGAAGTCGCCGGCCTCTGTGGCCGCTCGGGCCATGGGGGTGTCAACCACGCTCGGGGCGATGGTGTTGACCGTGATGCCCTGCCGGGCGAGGTCGACCGCCAGCGCCTTGGTGAGGGCGATAACGCCGCCCTTTGACGCCGAATAGTGGGCCATGTTGGGCGCGCCCGACTGAGCGCTCTGCGACGAGATGGTGACGATCCGCCCCCAACCGGCAGCCAGCATGTCGGGTACCGCGGCCTGGACACAGCTGAAGGTTCCCGTCAGGTTGACGGCGATGACCTGGTTCCAACGCTGCGGTGTGATCTCCAGCAGTGGGTCGAACGCCTCGATGCCGGCGCTCGTGACGAGGATGGTGACCGGACCGAGCTCGGAGCGTACGCGGGCGAAAGCGCCGTCCACCGAGGGCCAGTCTGTAACGTCAACCTCCACGGCCATGGCCTTCGCTTCGCTCCTCCGGATCTCTTCGGCCGCTGCCTTGGCCCCCGACCCGTCGCGGTCGAGGACGCCCACGGCGTAGCCGTCAGCAGCGAACCGCCGGGCGACGCCCAGACCGATGCCCGAGGCACCGCCGGTCACCACCGCCACACGACTCATCGTCCGGCCTCGACCGGGGTGAACTCGAGATGCAGCGTGCTGAGGCCCCGCAGCACCCAGGTCGGCTCGTACTCGAACCGGCGCTGGCCCGGTGGCCCGTGGTGCTCCTCTGAGAGGCGGATATCGTGGACCTGGTCGAGGATGCGTTCCAGGCTGACTCTGCCCTCGGCCCGGGCCAAAGGGCCGCCCGGGCAGGTGTGGTTGCCTCGGCCGAAAGCCATATGGGCCCGGGAGTTGTGCCGGTCGACGTGGAACTCGGCTGGGCACTCGAAGCGACGAGGGTCACGGTTGGCCGCCCCGTTGAGGAGCATCACCGGGGTGCCCGCCGCCACGTTGACCCCTCCGATGGTGGTCGAACGGCGGGTCAGGCGGAAGTCGGCCTTGACCGGGCTCTCGATGCGCAGCACTTCCTCGATGAAGTTGGGGATCAGATCCTTCTGCTCGCGCAGCCGGTCTTGCAGCTCGGGGTACTCGGCCAGGTACTTGAGGGCCACCGCCAACAGTTTGGCCGTCGTCTCTTGTCCGGCGGCGAACAGGAAGGTGGCGGAGCGGACGACAGCCGTCACCTCGGGCATGGAGCCGTCGGGGTAGGTGGCCAGGGCCAGTTCGGTGAGGACGTCCTTGCGGGGCTGGCGGCGCCGATCTTCGACGTAGTGGCTGAACCAGTCGTCCAGCCATGACAGCGGGTTGAGGTCCCCGCCGGTCGGTGACTCCGACCCGATGGTCCCCGGTGCGTGGCTCAGGCCGAACCCCTCACGGAACCGCTGGTACTCGGACTCGGGCACCCCCAGGAGGTCGGCCACCACCAACATGGCGAAGGGCTTCGAATAGGCACTGATGAACTCGCAGTGTCCGGCGTCGTCGAATTCGGCGAGCAGCTGGTCGGACAGGCGGTACATGAATACCTCGTTCTCCTTGAGGCGCCGAGAGGTGATGAGCCGCATGAGCAGCGCTCGTTCGCGGGTGTGCGCCGGCGGGTCCATGGTGACCATGTGCTCGTTCATCGGGATCTGATCCCGGTAGCGGTCGATGACCGCACCCACGTCGTCACCCTCGAGCGGCACGGGGAACTGGGCGAACGGTCCCATCACCGAGTTGATGGACGAGAAGTTGCTGCCGTCCAGGTACACCTCGCTGGCCTCCTCGAAGCCGGTCACGGCGACCACCCCGCTAGGTAGGGGTAGCACCGGGGACTGGCTGCGGAGCTCGTCGAAGTACGGGTAGGGATCCTCAACCAGGCCTTCGTCGCTGAAGAAGTCGACGGTCCTCCAGTCGCCCATCGCCGGCTCCTCCTGGCCGTTCCCGGCCGCTTCGGCTCGTGCTGGGCGATCGCACAGCACCCGTTTGGCACTTGCTTAGCATTAGGCGTCGGATGTGACAAGTTGGTGGCCATGACCAGCGCCTCGCCCCCGCCCGCACGACGGATCGGTGCGCCCGACTCCAAGACCCGCGCCCACCTGGTGGACGCTGCCGAACAGCTGTTGCTCGAGGAGGGCTACGCCGCCGTCACCTCACGGCGCGTCGGCGCCACCGCCGGGCTCAAGGCACAGCTGGTCCATTACTACTTCCGGTCCATGGACGACCTCTTCATCGAAGTCTTCCGACGTCGGGCCGAAGAGAACCTGGCCCGGGTTGAACAAGCCCTGGCCGGTACCGTCTCGCTGCGCACACTGTGGGAGCTCAACGCCGATCCCCGAGGTACGGCCTTCTCGATCGAGTTCGTGGCGATGGCGAAACACCGCACGGCGATCCGGGCCGAGGTGGCCCGCTATGCGGAGCGCTACCGTTCTGCGCAGCTGCGGGCCATGAACAGCGCGCTGGCCGTTTCGGAGGTCCCTGCCGATACGTTGCCGCCCGTTGTGGCGTTGTTGCTCATGACCGGCCTGTCGCAGGTGCTCTCGCTCGAACGGTCCCTGGGGGTCGTCGCCGGACACGATGAGACCATCGAGTTCGTCATAGACCTGATCGACCGCCTCGACGCCAGGAGGTGACGGGCTTCGACTCCGGCAGTCTGCGGTCTGCGGTCTGTGGCAATCCAGCGGCCGAGTCCGATCTGTCGTTCTTCGTGTCATCGACCACGGGCTCGTTCACGACTTTTGTGGTCGCGACCGAGTCGCTGCGCCAAATCTCTCCTGCGTCTTGGGCCGATGAACGCCGCGCGCACGGCGTTCAGCCGATGAGCACCGGCAATGTCTCCCAACCCCGCACCGTCGACGTCCGAGCCTGCACGGCGTTGGCGTAGTCCACTTCCCAGTCCGGGAATCGAGTCAGGACCTCGTCGAGAGCGATACGGCCCTCGAGCCGGGCCAGCGCTGCCCCCAGACACAAGTGGATGCCGTAGCCGAAGCTGAGGTGGCGGCCCACTTCGCGGCGGATGTCGAGGTGGTCGGGGTTCTCGAAGCGCCGCTCGTCGCGGTTGGCGGAGCCGTTGAGCAACACAATGATGCTTCCCTCGGCGATCTTCCGGCCGTAGTGCTCCACGTCCCGGGCCACATAGCGGGCCTGCACGGGGGAAGGAGCTTCGAAGCGGAGGATCTCCTCGATAGCGTTGGGTATCAGCGACCGGTCCTCGGCGAGTTGCCGGCGCTGGTCAGGGTGTTCCGCCAGTAACTTGCCGGTCCAGCCGATCAGCCGGGTTGTCGTCTCGTTTCCCGCCCCGGCGAGGAGGTTCACGTAGGTGAGCACTTCCTCCCGGGTGAGTCGTCTCGTGACGCCATGCTCGTCCTCGAACTCGGCGTTGAGCAGCTGCGTCATCAAGTCGTCCGCGGGATGTGTCGCCCGCCAGTCGACGTATTCGGCAAAGAGTTCGCCGCTGCCGGCGTCGGACCCGAACGTACCCTCTTCCCCTTCCTTCAGGCGGAGCCCTTCGTCAAGGTGTTCCCTGATTGCTGCCTGGTCCTGCTCGGGGATTCCCAGGAGGTAGCCGATGACCCGCATGGGCATCTCGGCGCCGAGATCCTTGATGAAGTCGAAGCGCCCGGCGTCCACGAGCGGATCGAGTGAGCGCCTGCAATATTCACGGACCTTCGGCTCCAGGTCGTTCATCTTGCGCGGCGTGAAGACCCTGGACATCAGGACGCGGTGCACGTGGTGCTCGGGCGGGTCTTCGAACAGGATGGCGCCCGAAGGGATCTCGAAGTCGGCCCGGATGAGCTCGAGGATCGACCCCTTCCCCGAACGGTAGGTGTCCCAGTCGAGCAGACCCTTCTCCACGTCCTCGAATCGGCTCAGCGCGAAGAAGTCGTACTTCTCGTTGTAGTAGAGCGGCGCCTCGTCGCGCAGGCGTTTCCAGGTGGGGTAGGGGTCGGTGTCGATCTCGATGTCGTACGGGTCGTAGTAGACCTGGCTGTCATTGGTGAGCGTCACCGGTTCCGACCCCCTCGCTCCGCTTATCTCGCGAGCTGCTGTGACGTTGACGTCAATAACAGAAGAGCTTACCATCGCGGCTGGTGGTGATTTTGACGTTGACGTCAATTGCTGGAGGTAGCAGTGGGTGCCAGGACGAGCAGGTTCGACTTCCCGGTGTTCGACTCGGACAACCATATGTACGAGACCCGAGATGCCTTCACCCGGCATCTCCCGGGGCGGTTCCGCGATGCCATCAAGTATGTCGAGGTCGACGGCCGGACCAAGATCATGATCCGGGGTGTGGTGAGCGACTACATCCCCAACCCTACTTTCGAGGTGGTGGCCCGTCCCGGGGCAATGGAGGAGTACTTCCGAAGCGGCAATCCCGAGCGAAAGTCCTATCGGGAGCTCGTGGGGGAGCCGATGAGGGCGATCTCCGCCTTCCGTGAGCCGGAGCCTCGCCTGGCCAAAATGGACGAGCTGGGCGTCGACCGTGCCCTCATGTTTCCCACCCTCGCCAGCCTGCTCGAAGAGCGCATGCGCGACGACCCCGAGCTGATCCATGCCGCCATCCACGCCTTCAACGAGTGGATGTACGAGACGTGGACCTTCAACTACGAAGACCGCATCTTCGCCACTCCGGTGATCGCCCTGCCCATAGTGGACAAAGCCATTGAGGAGCTCGAGTGGGTGCTCGAACGCGGCGCAAAGACGGTGCTGATCCGTCCGGCGCCTGTACCGGGCCTGCGCGGCTCGCGATCACTCGCCTACCCCGAGTTCGACCCATTCTGGCGCAAGGTGGTGGAAGCCGACATCCTCGTCTCAATGCACGCCTCCGACAGCGGGTATGCCCGGTACCAGAGTGACTGGACGGGGCCGTCGGAGATGCTGCCATTCCAACTCGACGCCTTTCGTACCCTCACGATGGGTAGGCGTGCCATTGAGGACACGTGCGCGGCCATGACCTGCCACGGCCTGCTCAGCCGGTTTCCCGAGCTCCGGATTGCCCTCATCGAGAACGGCGCCAGCTGGGTCCTTCCCTTTCTTGAGCAACTCCACGACGTCTACAAGAAGATGCCCCAGGCGTTCGATGAGGACCCGGTCATCGCCTTCAAACGCAACGTCTGGATCAGCCCGTTCCACGAAGACGAGATCCAGCCCCTGGTGGACGAGTTGGGTTCCGATCACCTGCTCTTCGGGTCGGACTGGCCCCATCCCGAGGGTCTGGCCCAGCCCGGCAGCTTCACCGCGCACCTCCCTGACGGACTCTCTGACACCGATGTCGCCCAGATCATGGGCGGTAACCTCGCTCGCATCATGCGGGTCGCGGACAGAGTCGCTGCCTGACGTCGCGGTCAACAGCGTTAGTGACCCATGGTCGCCGTCAGGTCGATCCTCGACTCCCTTCGCCTGGTACCGATAGGTACCGACCGGTACCATGCCGGCAACGTCGCCACCGGCCACCCGGTGGTCTTCGGCGGCCAGCTGCTGGCCCAGTCCATCGTGGCCGCGCTGCAGGGCCACGATCAGATGACGGTGAAGACGCTCCATACCGTCTTTGCCCGCGCCGCGTCGCCCGAAGTGGGCGTGGAGATCAAGGTGGATCCGGTTCATGCCGGGCGCTCGATGGCGAGCAGCACCGTGAGCATCTCGCAGGGTGACCGGATCTGCACCCGATCGATGGTGCTTATGAGCGCGGACGAACCGGATCTGATCCGTCACGCGGTGCCGGCACCCAAGCTGCCGAGGCCCGATGCCAGGCCCGACGGCGAGGACTGGGTGGTGCAGATCGTCGGTGGTGTGGATCTGAGCGATCCCGCGCAGGTGGGTCCGCCTGAGCTCGACGTTTTCACTGCATTCCCGGGCGCCCCTGCCGATCCCGGCCTCAACCAGGCTCTGCTTGCCTTTGCCACCGACGGCTTCCTCATCGGCACGGCCATGCGCCCGCACGAAGGCGTGGGGCAGTCCCAGGCGCACGTGACGTTGTCGACCGGAGTACTGAGCCACACGATCACCTTCCACGAGCCGGTCGCTGCCTCGCAGTGGCTTCTTCTTGTCCACCGGAGCCCATATGCCGGCCGCGGCCGCAGCTACGGGCGGGCTGACGTGTTCGGATCCGACGGGGGACTTGTCGCCTCGTTCGTCCAGGACAGCATGATCCGACCGATCGGCGAGCGCCCGTCTGGAAAGCTGTGATCTCAGCCCGGCGGACGCGGTACGACAGTCACCGAAGGGATGCTGGCGTCGGCGCCCATGTGGACAACCTGATACACGATCTGCACCAGCGACTCGACGTCCAGAAGGGAACCAGCGAGGTAGTTTCGGGCGGACCAGATCGGATGGAGCTCGGCCGCCAGGTCCCAGTCCCACTCCGAAGGGAATTGTGTCATCGAGTCACCTTGGCCGCCGGCGCAATCTCCCACCACGACACGGGTGAATCCGACCTGCGGATGCTCGGCGCGCCAGGCTTCGATGAGCTTGTCGAGGGCGGCCTTGCTCACGGCGTAGGCGCCGAGTCCGGGCCAGGGAGGGGTCATGGAGGCGCTCACCGACGACAGGTACGCAGCCACACCGTGTGTCGCGTCCAGATGCGCCAAGGCGGTCTTGGTGACCAGGGAGGCGCCGATGACGTTGGTGTCGAAGGCGCGGCGCCAGGTTTCAGCGTCGGTGTCCATCAGGCGCTTGAGCGGGCCGATCGCCGGCGTGTAGACGAGGGCGTCGATGCCCCCCAGCCCGGCGGCCGCTTGGCCCAGGGCGTTGCGGCACGATTCCTCGTCCGTGACGTCGCAGGCGAAGGCCAGGGTTCCGGGCCCGGCTTCCTTGGCCGCTTCTACCAGCATGTCGTGGCGTCGTGCGAGGGCGGCTACGCGATCGCCCCGCCGGGCCAGCCCTACGGCGATGCACCGCCCGAGACCGCTCGAGGCACCCACGACAACGGTTCTCACGCTGGCCATCCCCCTTTGATGTCGGCGGCGAGAATACCCCAGCCTCAGCGCTTGCCTGCCCGGGGACGGCGTGGCACATCCGGCAACGCGCCCCGCCCCGACGCAGCTGTCCGTGTTGGTCCTTCGGCGATCCCGGAACGGGTCCTCGGCTACGCCCAGGGTGTTCACGAACACCCTGGTCAGATGGGCGACGGCTGCTCGAAGCTGCGGTTGATCGCACCGTGAAGCTGATGGCACCGTGAAGCTGATCGCACCGTGAAGTCTGATCGCACCGTGAAGCTGATCGCACCGTGAAGCTGATCGCACCGTGAAAGAGCAACGAGTCCGGCAAGCGTCTGGTCAGAGCCCCACCACCGCCGTGATCTCCGGGTCGAGTCCTTGATTCGCCAACTCATACTCCTGCCTGTCGCGGATGGAACCTGCCAGGCACATGGCGACGTACATAGACGTACATAAAGGAGCGCTCGTGAGGCCGATGGCAAGATGCAAGGGATCACGGCGACGGGACCCGGGTCGGAGTGGGCCGGTTCTGTTGCCGGAATTGGTCGGAACGAAGGGAAGAACGAAATCATGTATCTGATCGCCGGGACGGGCGCTTGATGGACCTAAACCTGCTGCTCACCATGGCTGTGTCCCTCGACGAGGACCGTGTCGCAGTGACGGGGCCAGACGGTCGGAGCTTGACCACGGGGCAGTTGCAGGCGGCTGCTGCAGGGGCCGCAACACTGCTGGGCCAGGCGAGCGGCACTCGTGTTGCCTTTTGCGACGCCAACGGGCTCGCCTTCCCTGTGACGCTCTTCGGATCCGTGTCCGCCCGCCTCCCCTTCGTGCCGCTCAACTACCGGCTGGCCGACACCCAGCTCGGGCAAATCGTCAGTGACGACGATGCGTCAGTCGCTTCGACTGAACAGGCCGAGCGGCTGGGCCGGCTCGGCGTTCGGCGCATCCTCGATGCCGAAGGGTTCGTGGACGCCGCCCTCGGCGCAGCACCCGCCGCGGACGAGACGGCGATCGATCTCGACGACGTCGCCATTCTCCTCTACACCAGCGGCACCACCGCCGCGCCCAAGGCGGTGGAACTGCGCCACCGCCACCTTGCCGCCTACGTGATCGGAACGGTGGAGTTCGGCAGTGCCGGGTCGGACGAAGCGGCCTTGTTGAGCGTGCCGCCCTATCACATCGCCGGTGTCATGAATCTGCTCTCGAACCTCTACATGGGGCGGCGAGTGGTCTATCTCGACAATTTCGACCCGGAGTTGTGGCTGCGAGTGGTGCGGGAGCAGTCGATCACCCACGCCATGGTGGTGCCCACCATGCTGGCCCGAATCGTGGCCGTGCTTGGCGACACCCCGGCCGCCGTTCCAAGTCTTCGCACCATCTCCTATGGCGGCGCCAGGATGCCCACGGCCGTGATCGAGACGGCACTTCGGCTCTTTCCCGACGTCGCTTTCGCAAACGCCTATGGGCTCACCGAGACGAGCTCGACCGTCGCCGTGCTCGGACCCGATGACCACCGCCTGGCGCTCGACAGCAAGGACCCGGCAGTGAGGGCGCGTCTTGGGTCGGCAGGGCTGCCACTACCGGGCATTGAGATCGAGATCCGCGACGAGGAGGGTCTTCCCTGCTCCCCGGGGGTGGGAGGGGACATCTACGTCCGTGGTGAGCAGGTTGCCGGCGAAGACGATGGCGCTGGTGGGACCGCGGGCGGTTGGTTCGCCACTCGAGACCGCGGCCACGTCGATGAGGCCGGCTATGTGTTTGTCGAGGGGAGGGCCGACGACACGATCATCAGGGGCGGTGAGAACATCGCACCTGATGAGATCGAGGACGTGCTCTTGGCTCATGACGAGGTGGCGGATTGCGCCGTGGTCGGCATCGACGACGCGGAGTGGGGCCAGCGCATCGCAGCCGCGGTGGTGCTCGTGCCTGGTGCGGCGAGCGCGCCCGAGGACATCCGCTCCTTTGTCCGGGAGCAGTTGCGGGGCTCGAAGACACCCGACCTCGTGGTGGTGTTCGATGAGCTGCCGTACACGGACACCGGCAAGCTCTTGCGCCGGGTGGTGCGTGATGAGATCACGCGCTCGTCGGTCTGATTCGTCTGCCAACCGATTACGATGGGGAGAACCATGGAACTCACGGCAGGATCCCGATGGAAGAGTGCCGTGTCGGAGACGGAGATTGTGGTGGTTCGGCCTGGCCGGGGTGATCACCGGCTCGGCTGCGGTGGCGCCGACATGGTGCCGCTCGGAGCCGATGGGAGCGACGGAGGTGTCGACCCGGCGCTGGCCGATCCCACGCTTCTCGGCAAGCGTTACGAGGATGAGGCGTCCGGCCTCGAGGTGCTGTGTTCCAAGGGGGGCGACGGCACGTTGACTCTCGACGGCCGGCCCCTCGTGGTCAAGAGCGCCAAGCCTCTGCCTTCTTCGGACTGAGGCGACTTCGTCTGGGCGAAGTGGTAGGTGATTGCGGCCCGCAGGGTGGCCGCACGGCTGGCATTACTGCCGACGGTTCTTTCGTGTGGATTTCGGGAAGTAGCCCGTCATGGTCCCCTCGCTGACCAGCGCCACCGCCCGGTCACGGTCGAACCGGTCACTGTGATGACTCTCAAGCGCAAGGATCAAGGCTGTGCCCATCACGGCCCGAGCTGACATATCCAGCAACTCGAACTCGAGGCCGTGACGGTCCGCCACCTCGCGCCAAGCATCAGCCAACCGGTCCATCGCCACGCCGAAATGCTCGTGGTAGAACCGCCGCGCCACTTTGGGATCCCCGAAAAGAACGAGCCCCAAGAGCGGAAGCACCTCCTCGAGCGTCGAGGTCAGCTTTTGGTAGAGGTCAGCCAGCGTCTGCAGCTGACGCTCGCGGTTGAGAGGTCCGTCGCGGTCGATCACGCTGGAGAACGCCACGAGGTCGTCGACGGCATCTCGCAGCGGTTCTACCACGGCCTCGTAGAAAAGCTGGTCCTTGCTCTCGAAGTGCCGGTAGATGACTCCCTCGCTGATGCCGGCGTGTTGGGCGATGACCTTCACCGTCGTGCCGTTCATATCGCCGTTCTGACTGAATGCATGGCGAGCCGCTTCCAGGATGGATTTCCGTCGTGCCTCGGCAGTGAGACGCCGAGTACGGGGAGCGTCGGTGGGTATCCTGAGGGTGGCTGTTGCCCGCTTCGCCATGTGCGGCCCCGATTCTTCCGAACAGTTCGCTGTCGCCGGGGACGACATCACGGTCACTCGGCGCAGAATGTCGTCGACCCGATGGCCGGGGTGGCCAGGTCGCCGACGACCCGAGACGGACGTGCGTCGTCGAGGATGTTGAATTTCATTAGACAGATCCGGGCTCGCGCCTGTGTGGCGTCGGCCGAGGCATCCTGCCGCCTGGCTGGGCGGTAAAGCAAGGCGACCATCGGCCCAGCTTAGCCTCGATCCACCTGGATCAAGGCTAAGACTTGACCAGTTACCGCCCGCCGGGTTTTCAGCACGCGATGCATCCGGGGGCGCCCTCGATGTTCGGACGACGAGACGCCGCTTCTCGGTACGCCGAATTCCACACCACGCCGTCTAAGCGACCGCGGCGACAGTCGGTGGTCGCTGACCGATCCTGTTATGAGCTGTTCTTGGAGAGCGCTCTACCACCCGGCTCACGTCCCGAAGTCTCCTTTGGGAAGTGCCGTCGCGAGTTCCGGCTGGCGAATTCTTGGGTCCTGATCACCGACCCGGGCGCCGGGCGACACGAGGCGCGGTGCGATTTCGCTTCGGACCGGGGTTGGGTCTGGGTCGGAGATGGGGGGACGGAACCAACCCCCCGGTTGTGCGGATTGGTGCCCTTGGAACTGGCCCAGGGTTCCGATCGTCGAGGCAGCGACCCGAGCGGTGTCTCGGGGCAACGGACCGAAAGTGGTCGCCTCCAACGGGGCCGCCCGAGGTAGGTAGGGGCAGACCAAGGCGACCTCGCGGGCCAGCTCAACGAAGGAATCGGTAGCCGTGCACGGGTGCAACGGCGTCGATAGTATCAGTATTGACGTCGACTTCAGAAACGCCCGGCGAACCTGCCGGATACCAGGGGTGGGGTCCGCCGCATGCTGCAATTTGTGATCGCGGGACTGGTGCTTGGGGGAATCTACGCAATTGCCTCCGCTGGCCTGGTCATCACGTACACCTCGTCGGGCATCCTCAATTTCGCGTTCGGAGCGTTGGCATTCTTCATCGCCCGCTTCTACTACTACCTTCACACTCAGCAGCGCTGGGCCATCGTGCCCGCTGCCATCCTCTCCATCGGCCTTGTCGCACCGGCGCTCGGGGTGGTCCTGTACGCCATCCTCTTCCGCCACCTGCGACTGTCTTCGCCCCTGATCAAGGTGGTGGCGACGATCGGCCTATTGGTCGCCATCCCGTCCGTCGCGACGTTGATTTTCGGCAACCAGGCGATCCAGCAAGCGCCAGGACTGGCACCCGAGCCGGTGCGTGTCTATCAATTCCTGGGTGTACCGGTGACTCTGGACCAAGTCATCGTCTACATCTGCGTCTTGCTCACAGTGGTCGTCGGAGCCTTGGTGCTGCGTTACTCCGACGTGGGCCTCAAGGTGAGGGCCATGGTCGACTCACCGGCAATGACCAATCTGTCAGGCACCAATCCCACGGTCGTCTCGGTCGGCGTCTGGGCGGTCAGCATATTCTTCGCCGGTCTGGCTGGTGTGCTTGCCGCCCCCATCATCGGGCTCGACGCCGGCAATTTCACTCTCCTCATCGCCGCGTCATTCGCGGCGGTTGTCGCGGCCAGGCTTCGGAGTCTGCCGATCGCGGTTGCAGTGGCGCTTCTGATGGGAATCGCTACATCGCTCATCCAGCGGTACCTGCCGCCGGCGAGCAGGTGGACCAGCGAGATTATCGACGCTGTGCCATTCGTCGTCATCGCGCTCGTGCTCATCTACAACCTTGTTCGCCGTGGTCGGGTGGGAGATGCCGGAGCGTGGGGGGGCACTTTGGACCGAGCCATCACGCCTCAGGGTGAGAGCCGGCTTGGGGGATCCACCAGCAGCGCGGCCGAAGTTGCCTCCCTGAACCTATTCGGTCGCTATGCCGGCCCCCTGCTCCTCATCGCCATCGCGGGGTCTTTGCCACTCATCATCCAGGGGTACTGGGTGGGTTTGACAGCCCAAGCCTTCGCCTACGGCGTGATCTTCCTGTCATGGACGATTGCCACCGGAGAAGGCGGCATGCTCTGGTTGTGTCAGATCACCTTCGCCGGTGTCGGAGCGCTGACGACGACCCAGCTCGCTAACAACCATGGGTGGCCAGTGCTTGCGGCCGTCGCCGCCGGCGGTTTCGTGGCGCTCGTCATGGGAATAGTCGTCGGGTTCCTGAGCATCCGACTCGGCGACCTCTATGTCGCCCTGGTGACGCTGACCTTCGGGCTTCTCATGGAGAACCTTGTCTTTACCTTGCCGAACTTTGTGAACCAGGGTCTCGGCCTCAGCCTGAATCGACCCGGCTTCGCCACGTCCGACGTGGCGTTCGCCTACGTGTGTTTGGGGGCGTTCATGGTAGTGGCTCTGTTCATCGTCAATTTCCGACGATCGACCACCGGGCTTGCCGTCAATGCCGCTCGTTGGAGCGAGGCCGGCGCCAGGACATCGGGCATCAGCGTGGTTCAGATGAAGGTGATAACAGGAGCATTGGCCGCGTTCATCGCTGGCATCGGGGGCGGGCTGTTGGTTCTGGCGCAGACAACGTTCGAGCCCAACGAGTTCGCCACCTTTGCCGGTGTCGTGTGGCTGGCGGTGCTCGTCACGATCGGTGTGCGCTCGAATGCAGCGGCCCTGGTCGGCGGGCTTGCCTTCGTCATGTTGCCTGCTCTCACGCAGGCATACCTGCCGAGCTGGACCGCCAACCTCATGCCCGTGCTCTTCGGCCTGGGGTCGATCTCGGCCGCCAAGTATCCCGATGGGGTCCTAGCCGAACAGAGTCGGCGATTTCGGCATTTGCTGCTCCATCTGACGACAGAAGACGAAGCGGGTCAGCAGCTCGCCGAGGGCGTGACCGGGAATGTCACCGAGGTCGGCCGGCGCGATGTGACTCCCCAGGTTGCGGAGCAGGTCTTGTGATGCCGATCTCGAGTCAGGCTGTCCGCCCCGGCGGTGAAGGACCGGCCCTCATGGCAAAGGGGATCACCGTCCGCTTCGGCGGGCTGATGGCGCTCTCTGATGTCTCCCTGGAGGTCAGACCTGCCTCCATCGCCGGACTGGTCGGGCCCAATGGTGCGGGAAAGTCGACTCTTTTGGCGGTGCTGTCCGGACTTCTGCGGCCCAATGCGGGGTACGTCGGGTTGCGAGGCGAGGACGTGACGAATGCTTCGGTCCAATCACGAGCCCACCGGGGCTTGGCTCGAACATTTCAACAGCCTGAGTTGTTCATGGGGTTGACCGTGCGCGAGCACCTCGTGCTCGCATACAGGGCGCGAGTCGCCCGCCATCGCCTGTGGCGGGACATGCTCGATCCTCGCTGTCTCTTTTCATCATCAGCGGCTGAGAACGAACGGATCGACGGTCTGCTGGATAGCCTCAAGCTCACGAGGGTGGCCGATGCCCCGGTGGCGGCACTCCCTCTGGGTGTCCTCCGTCTGGTTGAAGTAGGTCGTGCCTTAGCCAGCGATCCGCACGTCCTGCTCCTGGATGAGCCCCTTTCCGGACTCGATATGAAAGCGTCGGAAAACCTGCTTTCCGTCTTCATGCGCATCATCGAGAAGAGCGACCATCACCTCTCGCTTGTCATTGTCGAGCACGATGTGGCCGCCGTCTTGGCCATGTCGGACACGGTCTTCGTCCTCAACTTTGGGCAATGCATAGCCAATGGAAGCCCTCAGGAGGTTCGTAACGATCCCGCCGTTCGGGCGGCCTACCTGGGTGACGGAGAGCCCATTCGCCGGTCGCGGCTCGATTCGCCGCTCGCCGAGCGGGGAGGACAAGCTCCGGTTGGGGGATTGAAAACATGACGGAGCTTCTCCTCGAGGTACGAGATATCGACGTTCGCTACGGAGGATCGCAAGCATTGTTCGGCGTCTCGATCGATGTGGCTCCGGCCACGGTGTTGGCTGTCTTGGGTGTGAATGGCGCCGGCAAGAGCACCCTGGCCCGGGCCGTCTCGGGCCTCGTCGCTCCGGCTGCGGGTCGGGTGACCTTCGAGGGTCGGGATATCACCGGATTACCCGCCTTTCGTATCCGCAGGCTGGGGCTCACGTACATCCCGGAGGGGCGTGGGATCTTCCCGGGCCTTTCGGTGATTGAAAACCTTCGAATGGCGGTTGCTCAGGAACCGCGTCCTCAACGGGCCGAGGCGATCGATCGGGCCATCGAGCGGTTTCCGGTTCTCGGCACGCGTCGCTTGCAGCGCGCCGGAAGCCTGTCTGGCGGCGAACAGCAGATGCTGGCACTTGCTCGGGCTCTCGCCGTCTCTCCGAAGCTCGTCATCGCCGACGAGATGTCTCTCGGCCTCGCACCACTCATGGCCGAATCGGTCTTTCAGGGCCTCGAAGAAGCTCGGCGCTCAGGGATCACCATCGTGCTGATCGAGCAGTTCGTGCATCGGGCGCTGACAATGGCGGACAGTTGTGTGATCCTGACTCGTGGCCGAGTGGGCTGGTCCGGCTCCGCCTCCGACGCAGGCCAACAGGTCATTGATCGTTACCTGGGAGAAGCGGGAGTGCCTATTCCTGCTGGCACACCCGGAGCGTAGATGTGATGCACCTTCGGTGGAGTGAACGAGGAATCACGTATCCCCGACAGAGCCCGGGGCGGGCCGTGGAGAAGGAAGATCACCAACGACGTCGGTTACGGAGGCGCCGGGACGTCTTCGAATCTATCGCCAACTTCAAGGGAGGAACGATGCGTTTACACCGGAGTATGAGCAAGTCCTTGCTGGGTGCTGTTGTCAGCTTGCCGATCGTCATGGCCGCATGTTCGTCAACGGCACCAACGGCACCAAAGGCGCCCTCGGGGTCCGCCACTCCGATCACCTTGGCTTACGTCACCGATCTTACTGGTCAGGGTGCTTCCGAGAACGCATCGTCACCGGCCGGATTCAATGCTCGGATTGATTTGCAAAATGCGGAGGGTGGTGTCAACGGACACAAGCTGATACCTCTCGTCATCGACGATCAGACCAACCCTTCGGAGATCGCGACCGCACTTCAGGAGGCGGACGCCAAGGCCTTCGGCATCGTCTCGCAGAGTCCCCTGCTCTTCCTCGCCGCCAAGTACCCGCAGCAGGCGGGGGTTCCCGTGACGGGTACCTATGATGACGGTCCCGAGTGGGGCCAGCAGCCGTACACGAACATGTTCGCCGCCGACAATGGCAGTGTCGACCCAAAGTATCCGGTCAACACACAAATTGGGGATTTCCTAAAAGCCCACGGCGGCACGGTGTTGGCTTCCTACGGGTACGCGATCTCGCCCGCATCTAGTCGCGCTGCCATCGGCACCGCACAATCATTTCAACACGCCGGGGGCAAGGTGGGTGTTCTCAACTCGACCGTTCCCTTTGGTGGAGTGGCCTTCACAAGTGACGCACTCGTGGCCAAGCAAAATAACGTCAATGCGCTCGTGCCTGCCATGGACAACAATTCGAACTACGCACTCGCTGAGGCGCTCGAGCAAGCGGGTGTAAAGCTCAAGGCCGCTCTTTTCGCAACCGGTTACGAGCCATCCGTGATCAACTCTCCGGCGTGGAGTGCCCTGCAGGGGGACTATTTCCTGTCTCTGTTCCGCCCGTGGTCACTGCCCAATGCCGGCACAGCGCAGATGCAGGCCGCGATGCAGAAGTACGCGCACTTCACCAAGAGTCAGTTCCCGACCTTCGGCCAGAATGAATCATGGGCCGGGGCAGACCTCATGATCAAGGGCTTGGAGATGGCAGGATCCCATCCGACCAGGGCAGCGGTCATCAAGGACCTCCGTGGTCTGAAGTCCTACAACGACAATGGGCTGCTGCCCATCACTCTCAACTACTCCACAATCTTCGGGCACAATCCGGCGCAAACCTGCGCGTGGGTCATGCAGGCGAAGAAGACAGGATTCGTGGCCGTCTCGTCCAAGCCCACCTGCGGGACTGACATTCCCGGGACCTCAACAGCGAGCTCCTAGTGGCCGCGTAGCAACCTTGGAGCAATGCCGGCCCTTCGAGCCGCTCTCCCGTGAACACGTGATTCGCCAGAGGTGAGAGTTCTCTCGCTAGAGCGTGCCCGGTGGGTCGGCGAGGAGCCTGACGGCTGACGCGGTGATGTGCCTTGAGCACGAGAATCATTTCGGCGACCTTGTGTTTTTCCAGGCTGATGGAAAGGCCAGTCGAGAGTGGGAATGGAGTCGAACTTCGTCGGAGCGGATTGGAAGGACGACCAAGGGCTCGAACGCGATCGGATGCGCTCGACGCTATAGGAGGGTTCGCTTTCACTGACGCGAGCCCAGGCCGTCCATCACACCGTGATGATGGCCGGGCTCTCGCCCCTCCAGCAGAGGTGACGACGGGTGGGTGGTACACACCTCCGTCGTCGCCCTGTTCGGTGGCCGATGGCGATGGCTTCCCCGACCTCGCTACGAGCCTCATCGCCGACCCCTTCCAGCCAGCGACCGCCCTTGCCAGGAGGGCAACCGTCCTACTCAGGTCCACGACGACTCTGTCCCCTTGAGGGATGCACAGACGAAGTCAACTGATGGAGGCTCGCCTTGCCGTCACTCGCCTCGCCCTTGACTTTGTCCTCCGGCCAGACCTCGTGGACCAGCGGCCGACAGGCGTTTCAGGGATAGCTTTTGAAGGTCCAGGTGTCGACTGGCGGCAGGTAGCCGGCCCCGATTTCGGCGGCGGACGGCATCCTCGTCCCGACGATCCCCATAAACGTGGACCAGCGAAGCCCAGACGGTCTGATCGTCGTCGCGCCAGGTTGCCACGAGATCGCGGCGGTTCCAATGCCCGACCCCGAACGTTGCGCCTTTGGCGCCTGCGGTTGGGGAGTCTGGATCCCCCGAAACGCCTCTGCTCGTCGGCCTTGCTCCCATCGGTTGATCGCCGCTGAGGCCCCGGCAACTCAAAGGGTTCAGGATTCGGCGGTCATCGGCGACAGACGCCCGTTAGCGCGACGGTGACCGCCTCCTTCGTATACAAGTGAGCATTCACCTATTTGCTACGCGCCCGGTGTCCCTTCTGCGCCCGTTGGTCGAGAGTTGGCGTTCGCCATGAGAGTGCTCGTATAGCGCGTTAGCCTGGTTGGTGAACAACCGGGCGCGCGTGCAGGGAAGGGGACCGGTTTGCCGACACCGAGCGAAAACGGGAAAACCAATGTGCCACGCTCACAGAAAGGCGTTCGGACGCGGGCGCGGCTACTGGAGGCCGCCAAGGAGATCTTTGAAGAGGACGGCTTCCTAGAGGCGCGCATTTCGGATATCGCCGAGCGAGCGGGCCTCTCCCATGGCTCGTTCTACCACTACTTCGAATCGAAGGAGGCAATATTCCGGGAGGTCGCCGAATCGGTTGAAGAACGACTTAGCGCTCCGCTGAGCGGCGTGTTTGTGGATCTGGAGTCGCCCCCGCAGGATCGCATAGGCGAGGCACTACGACGGCATCTCCAGAACTACCGCAAGGAGTGGAGGATTATCGGGGTCATTGAACAGATGGCCCGATACGACAAACATATCAACGCGCTGCGTATGGAACGCCATCAGCGTTACTCGTTGCAGGTCGCGACATTGATTAGGAACCTCCAGCAGCAGGGATTGGCGGATCCACGACTCGAGCCAGCGGTCGCGGCAGCAGCACTTGGCGCCATGACAAGCGGGTTTCCCGAGTTATGGCTCGTGCAGGGGGCCATTAGTTGCAGCCTCGACAAGGCAGTGGACCAGCTGACCCGGATCTTCGTGAATGCGCTCGGCCTATCCGAGGATACGGCCGGATGGCGCGGTCGAAGCTGCAGCGTCTCGGTCGGCTCCATCGCGACACCGAGGTCGCTGTCTCGGTGACCATGCGACCAGAGTCGCCTTCTTGAAGACGACGCCCCCTCAGGCCTTCCGCTGAGCTCGCGCCGTGGGACTCGCTGGACTGCGAGCGCGATGCTTCAAGCCGACGCCTTCCAACCGGCGTCGAGCGATGGTTCCCCGACGGCCAGGGCGTGGGGACAACAGTCGATATGGCTACGACGTCGTACCGGGCGCGGTGTCTGGCCATTCGTCATGCTGGACATCGCAGGCGACCACCCTCGACGGACAAGAACAGGCCGGTTGCGCAAGGGAACTGCCAAAACTGATGGTCCAACTAGCCGGCCGTTGTGACGCTCGAAGGGCATGACGCGCCGCCCCCGGTCTCGCTGCCGTCCCGTAAATCGGGCGAATCTTCGTCACGAGCACAATCGCACCGTTGACGGATGAAGCAACGTCTTCATCGGACTGATTCAGAGGTTGTCCCGCTGAGCGTGGAAATTTGAGATGACGGTCCCCCGCCTGATGCCTGCCTGATGGTAGGTCTCGGTCGTCCGTCTAAAAACATCCGATCAAGAAGGGGACCGTCGTGAAGAAGAATTATCAGACCCAGACCGCCCGCGCCCGCATCACCGGCCGGACGACAGCGAAGAAGGCCAAGGCCGATCCGCAACGTCAAGCGCATGAGGCGG
>DATLQU010000012.1:0-11048 GCA_035535015.1 Acidimicrobiales bacterium
TCCGTGTCCTGAGTGGCCGGATCAGTTGGAGAACGGGACGGTGAAGAGTACAGTCACTGCCAAACACGTTGGGGTTGCAGGCCACCGTCCGATGTCTGGAGGGCGGGAGGGAACCTGCCGGGGGAGGGACGTCGTGAAAAAGAGCATCGCCATGAGGACCGTCTGTGCCGCGATAGTGGTGATGAGCATCGCTGCTGTTGTGGCTCTACCCGGCGCCAGCCAGGCGACCACGAGCGCGAAGAAGTACTACGTGTCGTTGGGAGACTCGTATTCGGTGGGATATCAGCCTTCCCCGACCCCCGGCGCCACGAGCGGTTACACGGGGTATGTCGCCAAGAAGCTCAAGTATCAGTTGGAGAATTTCGGTTGTGGCGGAGCGACGACCTCATCGATCTTGAACACCGTGGGATGCACCGGTGGGTTCGGGCCACCGGCGGCCACAGATGCGGTCGCGTACCCGACGCAGACACAGATCGCGGCGGCTGACGCATTTCTCACCGCGCATCCGGGCCAGATCGGCTTGATCACCGTGTCGATTGGCGGTAACGACGTCACCAGTTGCGCCAGCGACCCCAGTCCCACCACCTGCGTGGCCGCCGCCACGGGCGCCATCACGACGAACGTGACCACATTGGCCACGGACCTGCGTGCCGCGGCGGGCGCCGGCGTGCCCATCGTCGGTCTCACGTACCCTGACGTGCTCCTGGGCGAGTGGGTCTATCCCACCTTCCCGGCCAGCAGCGCCGATCAGAGCCTGGCCACGGCGTCCGTGACTGCGTTCCAGACGTTGATCAATCCGGCTCTCCAGAAGGCGTATGCGGCCGCCGGTGGAACCTTCGTCGACGTGACGTCCGCCACCGGCGCCTACACGCCTCTCACGACCCTGGCCAAGCTGAGTCCTTATGGCAAGATCCCGAAAGCCGTCGTCGAGGTGTGCAAGCTGACGTGGTTCTGCCAGTTGGGCAACATCCATGCGAATAGCAAGGGCTATAAGGACATCGGAAAGCTCATAACGAAATCCCTCTCCTGACAGAGTCGGGCCGCGAGCGAGTCGTGCCGAGGCCGTCCGTTGGGGGCGAATTGGGGTCTCAGGGCTCCGACTTCATCAAAAATGAGGGTGCAAAGATTGAGGAGGATTTCGTAGCGTCCTTAAGAGCAAACGTGGGGTGACTTCCAGGAGCTGACGAAAAATGTCCTGGTCGCTCGTCTACCATGTCTAAAACGGGGTGTACCGGACGGGGGGCGTCGGGGTTATGACAGAGCGGGACCGCATTTTTAGAGTGCAAGGGCGATGGAACCGGGGCGGTCGCCACACCGGACGGACCTTTCTGCGGATCCTGGGTGCCTGTACCCTCGCCGGGCTCTGTGTCTCGGCGATAGCGGGAGAGGCCTCCGCCAGGGGCGGCGGCGGCTCGGGCCCCAACTATTACGTGTCCAGCTCGGGCCAGGATGCGAGCAATGACTGCGTCAGCCACCACTTCCCCTGTCAGACGATCGCCCACGCCCTGGTCGAACAGGGGATCTTCGGTAACGGCGGCACGATCCACGTCGGCCCAGGGACGTACACGGGGCAGTTGTCCATCGGCGCGCTGAACAGCAGCGTGACGATCGTCGGGACCTCGACCACGAAGACCGTGATCCAACCCCCGGCAACAGGTCTGACCGGTTCGGTCGACCCCAACAGTGTCAACCCGGTCCATGCCATCATCGACATCTCGCGCGGTGCCAGCAATGTCGCCATCGAGAAGCTCACGGTGAACGGGACGAACGGAGTGTCCTCACTCGATACCGACGGCCAGGGCTGCGCGCAGAGCTACGTCGGTATCTTTTTCGACGATGCATCGGGGACGGTGTCCGGTGCCAAAGTCAACGGCATGGACGTTCCTTCTGACCAGTTGGACACCTGCACGTCGGGTAGGGGCATCTATGTGGCCAGTGACGGCTCGGCCAGCTCCACGGTCACGATGAACCAGGTGTCTCTTGCCGCTGCGTCGTGTACGTCCACCCTGGCGCTGCCGTTGGCGGTCGGAACGTACAGCGGGACATACGTCAGCGTGAAGCGCATCAAGCATAGCAAGACCTGCAAATTCCACGGCGGCCCCGTCTTGATCGACGGGGCGCTGCTGCAGGCCCAACCCTTTGGCACCCGCACCATCACGGTCACCGGCACCATGCCCTATCAGGCTCCCGGAGGCTCCATCGTTTCCTTCACCCCGTTGGCTTCGGCCTACGACGACGCCGGGATCGTGTGTGAGAACGCCACGACCTCGTGCGCCATCTCCGGCGGGACCGTTCAGGGCATGGGGCCCAACGACCAGGTCAGTCAAAACGGGATCGAGATCTTGGGGGCATCGGCCACTATTGATTCCACCAAGGTCTCCAACAATTCCTTCACCGGTGGTGTCGCCGGGGAGGCGTCGGCCGGGATCAAGGCGGTGAACGGCGGGACGGTGGAGCTCACCGGCAATTCTGTGACCAACAATGACATCAACATCGACGGCACCTGGAATCCGGCGCTCGGCGTCACCGATCCACCGACCTATCCGCCGCTCAGCCCCGGTCGCGCCGCTACGACCCCCGACGCGATCACGACCGCTGGACAAAGCACGCTCACGTCGGCCACGGCGAACTTCCAGCTCTCAGACGTTGGGCGCTCGGTTGCGGCAGTGTTCACCTATCCGGACGGCGCAGTCAATGTGAATGCGAACTTCAGCGACGGCGTCACCAACGGGACGAACGTCTTCACCTCGGCCACCGCCAACTTCACCTCGGCTGACGTGGGCCTGCCCATCGTGGAGACCGACGCCCAGACGGAGATCTTCGCCAACACCGTCATTACGGCGGTGAGCAATTCGACCACGGTAACGCTGTCGCACGCCGCGCCCAGTCCGGCGACGGGGATCGCTTTCAACCTCCCGATGCGCCCCACGACGTTCACGTCCGCCTCCGCTGACTTCACGACCGCCGACGTCGGTAAACCTATCGTGGAGGCCGACTTCCACGGTGTCATTCCGCTCGGCACCACCATCTCGACCGTATTGAGCACCACGTCCGTCCTGGTGTCGAACACCCTGGCCGGTTCGGCCACGAGTATCTCGTTCACTCTTCCCTCTCGTCCGAACGGGATCAATCCGGGCACCTATATCGCCGGAGTCATTTCGCCGGCCGTGGCGCTTTTGAGTCAACCGGCCAATCAGACTATGAGTGGCCTGGCGGTAACGCTTGGAGCGCTTCCTGGTACGTGGGCCGTCACGGGGAACACGGCGTCGTCAGCGACGGCACTGGGATCGTCGGCCGGAACGCCGGGCTATGGGGAAGGAATAGAGATCGACAGCGTCGATGGTTGCGTCGATGGCAATCAGAATGCCGCCGTGGTGATTCGGGGCAACACGGCATCGAACAACGCGCATGACGGGATCCTGTTCACAGGATCCAGCTGTGCCCTCATCGGAGGGACCGTTGCCGGCCAGAGCAACACCGCCTCGGGGAACCAGGTGGGACTCAAGATGACGGGGCCCGGATCGGCTTGTTCTCCGTGCAGCGGACCATCATCACCGGGTTACGACAGCGCTGACAACATCGTGGTGGGGAATTCGTTCAGCAGCAACACCTTCGGGTTGATTGCCCGCGGACTCACGGCATCGCAGTCATACGGTGGACCGCCGAGCATCGGCCCGGCGACGACGGGCAATGTCTTGAACGGCAATACGTGGAGTGCAAACACGGTGGCCAATGCCGTCGACTTCACCGGATGGGGAGGCCTCACCATCGGAGGTCTGTCGTTCACCCTCGGAGCCACCCCCGCCGGGAGCTACAACTCGCTGACGGCCACCAGCCCCCAGACACTGCCGGCGGGCCGGATCGTGGCGATCACGCAGGCTGGGTTGCCGGACCTCATCGTCCTGGTGTCCTCGGCGGTGACGGGAGCCACGACCATTCCGGTGACGCCCTTTACGGCCACGGGCGACTATACGGCTGGCGCCGCGCAAGTGAACCAATTCACCGACGTGTCGACGGCGAACACGTTCGGCTTGAGCACGCACGACAGCTGTGAACCGTCAGCCAATGGCTCCGCATCATTTGACGGGGTCACGTTCAGCGCCGGCTACTTCTCCTGCTGAGGGCCTTGGGTCGGCCCTGGGGTGGGGCTACCGGGCCGCACCCTCGAACCAGTCCACTGTCAGCCGAAGGCCTTCGACGAGATCCACGGGCACGGTGTCGGGAAGAAGATTTCGCAGGAGGCGCTGGTCGGCCTGTGAGTGGGCGACGTCGCCCTGACGGGATCGGGCATGGCGGCGGGGGAGAGGGCGGCCGAGAACGGCCTCCAGGGCCTCTACGAGCTCGAGGAGCGACACCCTGCTACCGAAGGCGAGGTTGACCGGCGTGTCGTGCGTCAGCCGCTGGCGCAGCACGGCGGTAAGGACCTCGACCACGCTGCCCACATAGGTGAAGTCCCGGGTCTGGGTGCCGTCGCCGTTGATGGTGAGCGGCTCGCCCTTCAGGGCGGCGGAGATGAAGGCGGGGACCACGGCGGCGTAGGCGTGACCGGCCGTCTGGAGGGGGCCGAAGACGTTGAAGAAGCGGAAGACGAGCACGTCGAGGCCGAAGGAATGGCCGTAGGCCAGGGTGTAGGCCTCCGTCGCCAGTTTGCTCGCTGCGTAGGGGCTCAGCGGCAGCGCCACCATGCCCTCGCTCTTGGGCAGAGTCGGGTTGGCCCCGTAGACCGAGGACGACGAGGCCACCACCACGTGGGGCCGGGTCTCGGGGGGCGAGGCCCGGGCGGCTTCGAGCACTGAGAGCGTCCCCGTGGCGTTGGCCTCGTGAGAGGCCCAGGGGTCCTCCAGGGACCGGGGAACCGAGGGCCGGGCCGCCAGGTGCACGATGGCGTCGACGCCGGCCACAAGGTCACCCACGGCGTCTCGGTCGAGGACGGTGCCTTCGACGAGTTCGACTCCGGAGACCCCGCTCAGGTTCTGTCGGTTCCCGGAGGACAGGTCGTCGAGGGCGATGATCCGGTCGACGTCCTCGGCCCCGGCCAGGGCCCGGCAGAGGTTGGCGCCGATGAAGCCGGCACCACCGGTGACGAGGATGTTCACGGCACGGCTTATAGCCGCTCCACCTGGGGTCCGTCCAGCCGGCCCCGGGTGTCGAGGACGTAGCGGGCGTGGGCGGTGACGAGGGTGTAGTCGAACGCCGCGTGGTCGGTGACGAGGACCACCCCGTCGGCGGCGGCCAGCTCGTCGGCGCTCAGGTCAACCAGGGTGAAGGGCCCGGCAGTGTCGAGCGCCAGATGGGGATCGGCCACCCGGACGTCGGCGCCGAGGGCGGCCAGGCGCCCGGCGATGACCGTCCCCGGGGCCTCCCGGGCGTCACCGGTGTTGGCCTTGTAGGCCAGACCGAGCAGGAGCACGCGTGAGCCCAACAGGGCCTTGCCCAGGCGGTTGAAGGCCACCACCAGGCGGCGGACCACATAGTCGGGCATGTGGGCGTTCACGTCGTTGGCCAGCTCCACGAAGCGGAACGACTCCCCGAGGCTCCGACGGACGGCCCAGGACAGATAGCTCGGGTCGACGGGCAGGCAGTGGCCGCCCACCCCCGGGCCGGGGGTGAAGCGCATGTAGCCGAAGGGCTTGGTGGAGGCGGCCCCGATGGCCTCCCAGATGTCGATGCCCAGGTCGCCGGCGAACATGGCCAGCTCGTTCACCAGGGCCACGTTCACGTGGCGGAAGGTGTTCTCGAGGAGCTTCACCAGCTCCGCCTCCCGGGTGCCCGAGACGGCCACGGTGGTGTCCACGATCCTGCTGTAGAAGCGGTCCACGGCGGCCAGGGAGCGGGCGTCGATGCCGGAGACCACCTTGGGGGTGGAGATGAGGTCCCAGGTGGTGTTGCCGGGGTCGATGCGCTCGGGGCTGTAGCCGAGGGAGAAGTCGTCGCTGGCTACCAGGCCCGACGTCTCCTCCAGGATGGGGCGGACGAGCTCCTCGGTGGTGCCCGGATAGGTGGTGGACTCGAGGATGACGGTGGCTCCGCGGCGCAGCTGACGGCCCACCATGGCCGCCGCCGCCTCCACGTAGGCCAGGTAGGGCTGGCCGTCCTTCAGGGGCGTGGGGACGTCGATGACGGCGATGTCGAATCCGGCGCAGTCCGCTTCGTCAGAGGTGGGCCGGTAGCGGCCGGTGGCCAGGGCCGCCGCCAGGGTGTCGTCGGAGATGTCCTCCACGTACGAGACGGCCGCCGCCAGGCGCTTGATGCGGGCCTGGTCGGTGTCGAAGCCGACCACCGTGAAACCGGCGTCGACGGCGGCCAGAGCCAGGGGGAGCCCCACGTAGCCCTGACCGATGACGACAAGCGTCTCGGGCCGGTCCGGCGCAGAGCCGGCCGGCCGATCCGCCAATGTCACACCGCCACCTCGTCCACCACCGCTTCGGAGAATACTGCGGACTCAGCCAGAGCGAAGAGCGCCTTGCGGCCCAGCTCGGGGTTGCGGGTGGCCACGTACTCGTCGAGCTCGAGTAGCGCCATGTCGAGGTCCTCGGGGGCCAGCGCCGAGGGCAGCAGGCGGTAGACGGCCTCGTGGGTGGTGGAGAGCAGCTCCTCGCCCGAGGCGGTCAGGTCCTCGTCGATCTTCTCACCCGGGCGGGCCCCGGTGATCTCGATGGCGATGTCGGTGCCCACGGCGTAGCCGGACAGGCGGATCATGCGCTCGGCCAGTTCGAGGATGGAGACGGGCTTGCCCATCTCCAGCATGAAGATCTCCCCGCCCTTGGACAGCACCGAGGCCTGGAGGACGAGCTGGACGGCTTCTTCCACGCTCATGAAGAAGCGGGTCATCCGGGGGTCGGTCACCGTCACCGGGCCCCCCTTGGCGATCTGGCGGGCGAAGGTGGGGATGACGCTGCCTCGGGAGCCGAGGACGTTGCCGAAGCGCACGGCGCAGTACGGGGCGTTCTCGGGGGCCCGGCTGAGCACCACCTGCTCGGCCGTCCACTTGGACGCCCCCATGACGCTGCGGGGGCGAACGGCCTTGTCGGTGGAGATGAAGACGAAGCGCCCGGTGCCGCAGGCCGCCGCCGCCTCGACCACGTTGAGGGTGCCGAAGACGTTGGTGGACACCGCCGCCAGCGGGTGTGACTCGAGGAGCGGGACGTGCTTGTGGGCCGCGGCGTGGAAGATGACCTCGGGCCGGTACTGGCGCATGGCCTCGAACACGGCCTTGCGGTCGCCGATGTCGAGCAGGACCTGCTCGACCGGTCCGGGGACGACGGCGGCGGTGTCGTAGAGATGGGTCTCGTCGTGGTCGAGCAGGACGAGCAGCGACGGCTCGAACCCGGCCACCTGGCGGGCGATCTCGGTGCCGATGGAGCCCCCGGCTCCGGTGATGAGGACGCGGCGTCCGGCGATGGACCGGCGGACGGCGTCGAGATCGGTGGCCACCTGGGTGCGGCCCAGGAGGTCTTCGATGTGCGGCGAGCGCACCCGGGCCATGGGCGGGGCGTTGCCGGCCGTGCCGGCCATCTCGCGCACCCCGGGCACGATCTTCATGGCCACCCCGGCGGCTTCCGACGCCCGCAGGGCCCGCTCCACCAATTCGGCCGGGGGAGAGGGGATGGCCAGGACGACCTGCTGGATGTCGAAGCGGGGAGCGGCGTTCTCGATGTCGTCGATGCCGCCCACCACGGGCACCCCGAGCAGCGAGAGCCCGTGGGCTCCGGCGTCGTCGTCGAAGACGGCGACGGGCATGAGGCCGGCCTTGGGGTTGCGCAACATGTCGCGGACGACGGCGGCCCCGGCGTCACGGCTGCCGATCACGGCCACCCGCAGACCGAGTCGGCGGGACCCCCTTTGCCAGGCGAAGAGCCGCGAGTGGAAGCGCAGGACGCCCATGACCATGGCGCAGAAGACGGCGCCGACGACGATGACGCCGACCGGCGCCTCGAAGCTGTGGGTGACCCGCCCGAGCGGGTACAGGGCGATCAGTGCGGCCAGGCTGGCCGCCGAGGCCAGGAGGATCTGGCGGGCCTCTTCGATGCCGGCATGACGCCACATGCGGCCGTAGAGGCCGAAGACCTGATTGGCGGTGAGCTGGACGACGAGGGCGAGGAGGAGAAAGGCGGCGAACCGGCCGGCGTAGTGGGCGGGCTCCCGATTACGGAAATAGACCACCTCGGCCAGGCTGTAGCAGACAGCCAGGACCAGGGCGTCGAGCACGAGGAAGAGCATCCGGGAGCGCACCCGCGACGCGGCCATGGCCAGCCGCTGCGAGCGGGCCGCGCGCGCCGACGAACCGGTCGCCGTGTGGTCGTGAAGACCTACGGTCTTTTCCGCCCGCCATCCATTAACCGAGCCACTGTCCTGTGCTCGTGAACGAACCGCTGAGCCGGGATTCTGGTCCCACCCCGCCATAGCTGCATGCCCCCCAGTCAGACTCTCCGCTCGTCGCCGGGCCGTGGGCCCGGCAGCGGAAGCGGGAGAGGCGAAAGTCCTGGCACCTCGGAAATTCGAAGCGCGTGCCCCTGCCAAACCCGTGTCCCAGCCATCCTCCTCGTTCCGAGCATGAAATCCACCGCCGACGCCGGAGCCTGAACTCCACACGTCGCTACCGGGTGTCTGCATCCAAATTCCTGGACGCTCGCCCCCTAGCCCCCTGACCTGCTCCTTCACGTCCCCAACGACCGTTCCACAGTAGGTAGCTGCGGTCCGTCTCACACTTTTCACTTTACGAAGTCCACGTTAGGAAGCCTGGGCCCTCGTGGCATCGTCACGATTGAGGAATCCGGGTGCATTTCGCCTGCCTTTTGAGCACGACTGCGGCCGGTCGCCGCGGGTTCACCCATTGTGTGAACGTCGCCGTCAAGGGATGCCCGATGGTCCGTCAACATATGGTCAAAATCACCCGGGTGCCGGTCCGGACGCCTGGCCAGGACATGATTGTCTCATGAGACGGGGGACGACGCCCCGGACCCGGGGGGAGGAAGTTCCCCCACCGCGCGTCACCGTTCTGGCACGGCCGTGCACTAACTTGGTGCCGTTCCGGGGTGACAGCAGGACCGGAGCGCGTTTGGGCGACGAGGAACCGCCGGAACCGGAGAGAAACCGGGCAAAGAGGCAGTCCGTAGGAGACGGGAACGGTCCATGGAGCCGATCAACTTCCGAGACGCCCTTCGTCGTCGATGGCCCGTAGCCGTGGCGATGGCCCTGGTGGGAGCCATTATCGGGGGACTCTTCCCCGTGCACGTGCCGTACCCACCCCCGCACGACGAGTACGAGGCGTCGGCCCTGGTGGGGGTCACCCCGGGATCGTCCTCGGGCGCCAATAGCATCGGCGCTCCCGTGAGCCTGGCCCAGATCATCTTCTTCGCCGCCAATCAGCAGGTCATCGCCACCGCGGCCAAATCGGCCGGCATCAAGGGCAAGACCACGTCGCTCGAGAAGGACGTCCTGATCGACTCGTCGAAGAAGAAGAAGAAGAAGTCGCTGACGCCGGCGGGCACCCTCAGGATCAGCGTGAAGCAGCCGTCGGCCCGACGCTCGGCCAAGCTCACGAACGCCTTCGTCACCGCCCTCAGCGACGCCATCAACCAGAAACTGGCGGCCCAGCACCAACAGGCCCTCCGCAACGCCGAACAGAAGGTGTCGAACCTCTCGAGCCAGCTGTCCGATCTGCTCAACCAGATCGACGCCCTCAAGGCCCAGCAGGCTCCCACGACCACCACCACGACCACGACTACCACGACGACCACGACCACCACCACCCCCCCGCCCAAGGCGACCACCACCACGGTCGCTCCCACGGGTCTGCCGCCGGCGGGGTCGATGGCCCGCCTCACGGCCAACAGCTCCAATCCCGACCTGGCCACCCTCCAGGCACAGGCCGCCGTGGTGACCACGGCGTACCAGAGTGCGCTCCAGGCCGTGGCCAATCTGAAGGACAACAAGGCCCCCACGTCGGGGATCACCGACCTGCAACCGGCGCTGGCCGGCCAGGCCAAGAAGATCACGGCCAAGACGTCGACGCTCAACCACCACAGCATTCGGGCCCTCATCGGCCTCCTGGGTGGGGCGATCCTGGGCATCGGCCTGATCTTCCTGCTCGACGCCCTGGACAAGCGGATACGCAGCGCCACCCGGACCCAGGAGACCCTCGGGTTCACCGTTCTGGCCGAGATACCGGCGGCCCCGAGGTCGAAGCCCGGACGGGCCCGGGCGGGCGCCTCGATGGGGGCGTCACCGGTGTTCGCCACCTTCACCGAACCCACATCGGCGGTGGCCGAGGCGTACCGGATGTTGCGGACGGCGGTGTTGCTCGAACCCATGGTCGGACCGGGCGCCGTGGCCACCGGCCCGCGGTCGGGCCCGGCGGACGCAGCGCCGTGGACCGGACCCGAGGCCGCTGATCGGGGTGATTCGGCCCGGGAGTCGGATCCCACCGGTGGACGTGCCCGGCAGGTCGTTCTCGTCGTCTCGGCCGGCGTCGAGCCCTCACGGGCCCTGGTGGTGACGAACCTGGCGGCCGCCTTCGCCGAGGCGGGGGACCAGGCCCTGGTGGTGACCACCGGTGACCTGCGCCAAGGGGATCTCGGTCAGGACACGGAGGTGATGGGCGCGGTGGGCGGGGAGCCGACGGCGGAGTCCGTCGCGGCCGCCACACGCCCCACCGAGCTGCCGGGGGTCCGCAGCCTGGCCCTGAGCAGGTTGATCGGGGGGCCCGGCCAGTTGGCCTCGTCGGCGCCCGCCATCATGGCCGGCGCCCGACAGGTGGCCGATGTGGTGATCGTGGACGCCCCGCTCCTGGCCCTCCATGACGCCGAAGCGCTGGTGCCCGCCGTGGACGTCGTCCTGATGGTGGTCCAGTCGGGGTGGACCAGGGTGGACCAGGCCACGCGATCGGGCGTCTTCCTGCGCCGGATCTCGGCCCCGGTGGTGGGATCGGTGCTCACCGAGGTGCACTTCGGACCGAAGGACCTCCGGCGGGTGGCCGATCGTCGTGACCGCATCGACGTCGAGGACGAGGACCGGTTGGTGCGGACGTCGCGGATGGCTCGACCCGG
>DATLQU010000013.1:0-18988 GCA_035535015.1 Acidimicrobiales bacterium
CTTGACACTGGTACAGGTCACCGTTCCCGGCGAGGCCGCCTTGCCCTTGGCGAAGGCGGCGCCAGTGCCCACCACGCCCACCGACGCCAGCATCAGGGCCACGCCCGTGCCCGCCATCGCTACCTTACGATTGAACTTCACGTTTCCTCCTCATTGGATGGGTGTTCGAACGACATCGTCCTTCTTCGCCATACAAACGATGCTGGTCGGCACACCGTTACACGAGGAACCCCCCGGGTCCCGTTCGCACCACCATGCCAGTCCGCTGACGTGTGATTCGGGTGGAGACGATGTGTGATTCATGTGGAGAAGACGCGGGATGGGTCGGAGATCGGTGCCACGACGTTCACCGACGATGTGCACCGACGACGTTCACCGAGAGGGTTGCGCTGGGCGCCGGCAACCGGCAACCGGCAACGGACGAACCCTGTCCGCCGATCAGGTGACGGGTTCCACCAACTGTTCGAAGGGACCGGGCCGGCCGAAGTAGAAGCCCTGGGCGAATTCGCAACCCATGGCCCGCAGGGCCACGGCCTGGGCGTAGGTCTCCACGCCCTCACCCACGATGGTGAGGCGGAGCTCGTGGCCGAGGCCTATGAGGCCGCGGACCATGGCCCCGGTGTCGCGTTCGCGGATGGCGTCGAGCGAGGCGATGAATTCGGCGTCGATCTTGAGGCCGGTGACGGGGAGGTCGAGGAGCCAGGAGAGATTGGACTGGCCGGAGCCGAAGTCGTCGACCTGGACGGCGACGCCCAGATCGTGGAGAGCGGCCAGGACGTTGTCGGTGGTGACGACGTCGCGGATGGCGTGTTCGGGGATCTCGAAACCGAGGAGCAGGGGCGGGACCTGGTGGGCGGCGGTCAGCTCGAGCACGAGCTCGGCGAAGTGGAGATCGGCGAGCTGGCGCGGTGAGAGGTTGACCCACATGTGAAAGCCGTCGGGCAGGGTGCCCGAGGCCCGGAGCCGGGCCAGATCGGCCAGGGCGTGGTCGAGGATCCAGCGGCCCAGGGGACCGGTGAGGCCCACCTTCTCGGCCACGCCCAGGAATTCCGACGGTGGGACGAGACCGTGGCCGGGACGGTTCCAGCGGACGAGGGCCTCGGTGCCGACGATGCCGCCCGAGCGGAGATCGATGATGGGCTGGTACTCGAGGACGAGCTCGTCTGAGTCCATGGCCAGTCGCAGGCCCTGTTCGATCTCCGAACGCGAGGCGGCGCGGGCCTGCATGGTCTCGTCGAAGAGTTTCCAGCCGGCCTTGCCCTCGGCCTTGGCGCCGTACATGGCCAGGTCGGCGTCGCGCAGGAGATCGTCCCCGGTGGTCCCGAGATCGCCCGGGGCGGCGACGACGATACCGATGGAGGCGGTGAGCCGGTGCTCGGTGCCCCCGATGGCCACGGGACGGGCCAGCTCGGCCAGGATGACCTCGGCGATCCGGAAGGCGACGTCCACCGACTCGACGTCGGGACAGACGACCACGAACTCGTCACCGCCGAAACGGGCGATGGTGTCGGTCCGGCGACGGGCCTCGGCCAAGCGGTTGGCCAGCTCCCGCAGGGCCAGGTCGCCGACGTGGTGACCGAAGTGGTCGTTGACCGCCTTGAAGCCGTCGAGGTCGATGAAGAGGATGGCCAGGGCCGAGTGGTTGCGGCGGCAGATGGCCAGGGCCTGGTTGATCCGGTCGTCGAGCAGCGCCCGGTTGGGCAGGCCGGTCAGGGGGTCGTAGAGGGCCTGGTTCTGGCTGAGCCGTTCCAGCCGGCTGGCCAGGTTCCGGTTCTCGGCCACCAGGGCCCCCTGGGCCAGGCCCCGGCGGACGGCGTCGATGAAGGTTTCCGTGGCCATGGGCTTGATGAGGTAGCCGTCGACCAGGCCGACGGCGGTGATGGCCCTCTCGAGGGTGGCGTGACCGGTGAGGAGCAGGACGGGCAGGGTGGGTTCACGGTCCTTGAGCGCCTGGGCCAGCTCCAGGCCGTCGGCGTCGGGGAGGACGAAATCGATGACGACCAGGCCCGGGGCCTGCTCGGCGTGGACGGCCAGGGCCTGCTCGGCGCTGGCGGCGCCGAAGGCGGCGATACCGGCCCCGGCCAGGACGGCCAGGAGGCTGGCCCGGGTCGAGACGTCGTCGTCGACGACGAGGACGGTCTCCGAGCCCGCCGGCCCCTCTTCCTGCATTCCCGCACCCCGGTCTCGCAGCCCCAGCGGCCACCCGTCGTCGATTCAGCTTCTATCACTCCACGCGCGAAGTCAATCGGGCAAACACTCACAGTGCGTCGTTATTTCGATCCGGATCCCGCGAAGTCCGGGGCGGTGATCGCACTGCGAGAGGTAGGCGACTCACGGAACGTGAGCGTCAGGACGAGAAGTCAAGGGTTTACCTACCGGTAACGTGACGGGCCCTTCCGGCCGTGTCAGCCTGGGACGGGGCCACGGTGCAGAAGGGTCGGAGAGGAGCTGGGGTGCTGGCGTTCACGTTCCCGGGCCAGGGGTCGCAGCGGCGAGGTATGGGGCGGCCCTGGGCCGGTCATCCCTCCTGGGAGGTGGTGGGCGAGGCCTCCGAGGTGGCCGGCCGTGATCTGGGTCGGCTGCTGCTCGAGGCCGACCAGGACGAGCTGACCCTGACGGCCAACGCCCAGCTGGCCACCTACGTGCTCAGCCTGGTGGTCCTGGACGCCATCGAACGGGTCGGGATCGAGCCGACCGCCTGCGCCGGGCACAGCCTGGGCGAGTACACGGCCCTGACGGCCAGTGGCGCCCTCGGGTTCGAGGACGGGGTCCGGCTGGTGGTGGAACGGGGTGAGGCCATGCACCATACGGCCGAGGAACGGACCGGCACCATGGCCGCGGTCCTGGGGGCCGACGACGATGCCGTGGAGGCCGCCTGCCAGAGGGCCGAGGGCGAGGTCTGGGTGGCCAATTACAACGCCCCCAGCCAGGTGGTGATCGCCGGGGACCCCGAAGCGGTGGCCCGGGCCGGGGAGATCGCCAAGGAGCTCGGGGCCCGGCGGGTGATGGCCTTCGCCGTGGCCGGCGCCTTCCATACCGCCCTGATGACCCCGGCCCGGGCTCGGCTGCGCAAGGCCCTGGCCGACACCGCGTTCAGCGCCCCCGAGATCCCGGTGGTGGCCAACGTCGACGGCCGTGTCCACGCCGGCGCCGACGACTGGCCGGCGCTGCTGTCGGCCCAGCTCTGCAGCCCCGTCCGCTGGCACCAGAGCCTGGCCACCCTGGCCGAGCTGGGCGCCACCCAGCTGGTGGAGGTGGGACCGGGCGGGGTGCTGACCGGCCTCACCCGGCGGACCCTGCCCGATGCCCAGGCCCTGGCCGTGGCCACCCCCGACGACCTCGGCGTCCTGGTCGACACCCTGTCGGGCACCGAGACCTGGCACACCTACGCCTCGGAACACCAGGGCGAGCACCTCTACACCTCCGAACGGGTGGTCGTCTCGCCCGCGGCCGGGATCTTCTCTCCCGACCCCGGCCTGTCGGCTCCGGGGCCGGGAGGCTCGGCCGCCCCCTCGGCGGCCCTGTCCACGGCCGCGTCCCCGCAGACCGCGTCCCCGGAGACCCCGTCGGCGGAGACCCCGACGGGCAGCGCCGAGGTGGTGGTGGGGGGGCTGCTCGGACGGGTCGGGGAGATCGAGGTGCGGACCCCGTTCGCCGGCCAGGTGGTCGGCTTCCTGGCCCATCGGGGCGAGCGGGTGGTGGCCGGCCAACCGTTGGCCTGGCTGCGGGTCGGCACGGGGACGTGACCGGGGCGGGCCGCGGCGGTCGGGTTGTTCTGGTGACAGGGGGGTCCCGGGGGATCGGGCTGGCCTGCGCCCGGCGCTTCCAGCTGATGGGCGACCGGGTGGCGGTCACCTACCGGACGGCCCCGCCCACCGATCTCGGCGGCCCCACCGACGGGGCGTCCCCGCTGTTGCCCGTGGTGTGCGACGTGACCGACCCTGTCCAGGTGGAGGCGGCCTTCATCGGCGTGGAGGAGGCCCTCGGTCCGGTCGAGGTGCTGGTGGCCAACGCCGGGATGACGAAGGACATGCTTCTGTTGCGGATGAAGGAAGAGGCCTGGAGCGAGGTGATCGACACCAACCTGACCGGGGTCTACCGGACGGTGCGCCGGGCGCTCGGCCCGATGGTCCGGGCCCACCGGGGCCGGATCGTCCTCGTCTCCTCGGTGGTGGGGTTCCTGGGCTCGGCCGGACAGGTGAACTACGCGGCGGCCAAGGCCGGACTGGTGGGGCTGGCCCGGTCACTGGCCCGCGAGGTCGGCAGCCGTGGCATCACCGTGAACGTGGTGGCGCCGGGCATGGTCGACACCGATATGATCGCCAACCTGGGCGATCAGCGTGTGGAGCTGCTCCGGTCCATGGTGCCGCTCGGGCGTGCCGCCACGCCGGACGAGGTGGCGGGAGTGGTGGCCTTTCTCTCCTCCGACGATGCCGGCTACGTGACGGGGGCGGTGCTGCCCGTCGACGGGGGCCTGGCCATGGGCCTGTGATCGAGAAGTACCGCAAACCACGAGACACCGAGTAGGGCGAAACACCGAGTCCGCTGCAACACCGAGCAAAGGGAGACACCGATGAGCGACGATGCCACCTTCGCCAAGTTCCGAGCCTGCACCGTCGAGGTGCTCCAGGTCCCCGAGGACAAGGTCGTGCTCGAGGCGCGCTTCGGCGACGACCTCGACGCCGACAGCCTCGACCTGGTCGAGCTGGTGATGGCGTTGGAGGAGTCGTTCGACGTGACGGTGGAGGAGACCGAGCTCGAGGACATCGAGACGGTGGGCCAGGCCTACACGTTGATCACGTCCAAACTCTGATGTTGCTGGGCGTCGGACCCGACGGGCCCGTGCCGGGGCGGCGGGTCGTGATCACCGGCATGGGCGTGCTGGCGTGTTGCGGCATCGGCCTCGACGCCTTCTGGGACGGATTGAACCGGCCGGCACCGGCCGGCGAGCGGCGGGTCCGCGACTTCGATCCCGCGAACTGGTTCGGGCCGAAGGAGGCGCGTCGGGTCGACCGGTTCGCCCAATTGGCCGTGGCCGCGGCCGACATGGCCATGACCGACGCCGGACAGATCGGGGCCGATCCCGACCGGGCCGGGGTGATCTTCGGCACCGGGGTGGGCGGCCTCGAATCGCTCGAGGAGCAGATCGCCGTCTTCTTGGAGAAGGGGGCGCGGCGGATCTCGCCGTTCCTGATCCCCATGCTGATGGCCAACGCCGGTGCCGCCAACATCTCCATGCGGGCCGGCTGGCGCGGGCCGTGCGAGACGATCACGACCGCCTGTGCGGCGGGGACCCACTCCCTGGCCGCCGCCGCCCGGCTGGTGGCCGGCGGCCGGTGCGACGTGGCCATCGGCGGCGGGTCCGAGGCGGCCATGACCCCCGTCGGGGTGGGGGCCTTCACCAACATGACGGCACTCTCCAGCTCCGGGAATTCCCGACCCTTCGACGCCCGACGCGACGGCTTCGTGGTGACCGAGGCTGCCGGCGCTCTCGTCCTCGAGAGCCTGGACCATGCCCGGCGCCGCGGGGCGCGCCTCTACGGTGAGATCCTCGGCGCCGGATCGACGGCCGACGCCCACCACATCACCGCCCCCGCTCCCGGTGGCAACGGCGCCGCCGCCTGCATGGAGCTGGCCCTGGCCGACGCCGGGGTGGCGGCCGACGCCGTCGGCCACATCAACGCCCACGGGACCTCCACCCCCCTGAACGATCTGGCCGAAGCGCAGGCCATCACCAAGGTGTTCGGTCACCCCGGTCCGCCGGTGACCTCCACCAAGGGGGTTACCGGACACGCCCTCGGCGGGGCCGGTGCCATCGAGGCGGTGGCCACCACCCTGGCCATCGCCCGGCGGTTGATCCCGCCCACCGCCGGTTACGAAGAGCCCGATCCCGAGATCTCCCTCGACATCGTGCACGGCACGGCCCGGTCCTGGGAACCGGCACCGTCGTTGTCCAACTCTTTCGGCTTCGGGGGCCACAACGGCACCCTGGTCATCGGTCCCGTCGAGGAGTGAGCGGCAACCCTCCCGAGGACCCGGCGGCCCCTGCCGATCTGCGGTTCGGGGCCTTCTCCTCGCATCCCCCCTGGCTCGTCGATCCCGACGACCTCTCCTGGACCGTCGGTATCGACGCGCTGCGGGCGCGCCAGCGGGCCCAGGCCCCTCTGCTCACCCGCCGGCGACGGCTTCCCCCCGGCGTCCGCGTGGTGCGGGTGGGGGCGGTGCTGGGCACGGCGGTGGCCGGCTGGGCGCTGACCGAACGCCGGGGGACGCGGCCGCAGTCGCGGACGGGGCTGTCGCGTCGGCTGCGCAAGGCCTTCGAAGCACTGGGACCGTCGTACATCAAGTTGGGCCAGATCATCTCGTCCGGTGAGGGGCTCTTCCCCGAGGAGCTGGTGGGCGAGTTCCGGCTGCTGCGCGACCGGGTACCGGCCGAATCGTTCGAGGTGGTCCGACGGATCATCGAAGAGGACCTCGGTCAACCGCTCGACGCGCTCTTCGCCTCGGTCGATCCGGTGCCGCTGGCGGCGGCGTCCATCGCCCAGGTCCACGCCGCCCGGCTCCCTAGCGGAGAGGGCGTGGTCATCAAGGTGCAGCGGCCCACCGTGGCCCAGATCGTCCGACGCGACCTGGCCGCCATGAGCTGGCTGGCGCCTCTGCTGGTGGGGCGGATCCCGGTGGCCGCCCTGGCCAACCCGCCCGCCCTGGTGGAGTTGTTCGGCGAGACGATCGTGGAGGAGCTCGACTTCCGGTTGGAAGCGCAGAACATGCTCGACGTGGCCCGGGTGCTGGCCGAGACGGGCCAGACCGCTCTCGTGGTCCCCCGTCCCCACCCCCGGCTGGTGACGCGGCGGGTGCTCGTGATGGAACGGCTCGAGGGCTTCCGCTGGGGAGACGCCCAGTCCATGCGCGATGCCGGCATCGACACCGAAGCCGTCTTGCGCGCCGCGCTGATCGCCTTCCTCGAGGGGGCGCTTCTCTACGGCGTCTTCCACGGCGACCTGCACGGGGGGAACCTGTTCGTGCAGGCCGACGGCCGGGTGGCGCTGCTCGACTTCGGGATCACCGGCCGGCTGAACGAGACCGAGAGGGTGGCGCTGCTGCGGCTGGTGATGACGGCGGCGGCGGCCGACATCCCCGGACAGATCGGCGCGCTGCGCGACCTGGGAGCGCTGCCGGTGGGGATCGACGTCGACACCGTCATCCGCGACCTGGGACTCGACCGGCCCACCATCGACCCCACCACCCTCACGGCGGAGGAGATCACGGCCGAACTGCGGGCCATCACTACCGCCCTTCTCGGCTACGGGGCGCGGATGCCCAAGGAGCTGATGCTCTACGTGAAGGACATGGTCTTCCTCGACGGGGCCATGGCGTCCATGGCCCCCACCGTCGACGTGCTGGCCGAGATCGTGGCCGTGGTCATGTACTTCCACGAGCACCACGGCGAGCGGATCGCCCGGGAGATGGGCCTGGCCGCCGGGGCCGTCCCTTCGGTCGACCTCGACGGCATCCGGGCCTCGTTCGGGATCACCGAACCGGTCGACTCTCTGACCTACCAGGAGCTGCAGGAGCGTCGTGATCTGATCCGGCGCCGGATGGAGCAGCACCAGAAGGCCCGACGCCGTCGTCGCTTCCGGCGCCGTCACTGATGGGCATGGCTCCCCCGTCACCGTCGGCCGACCGGGGTTCGGCGGCACCCGAGGTGTCGGGGCTGCGGCGAACGATCGGACGCGAGGCGGCGTTTCTGCGCCGTGCCGTGCGTAAGCCGAGTCTCTGGCGGCGTCGGCTGCGGCGGACGCTGTCGCCCAAGGTGGCCTTCGTCGACCGCCAGGGCGACCCGGGCCGGTCCCTGCTGGTGGTGGGCAGTGCCCGCAGCGGCACCACCTGGTTGGCCGAGCTCCTGACCGAGGCGCTGCACTGCCGATTCATCTTCGAGCCGCTGCACAACGACTACGTCCCCGCCGCCCGACCGGTCCTCTTCGGCCAGTACCTCGACCCACAACCCGGCGTCGTGGCCGATCCGGCCGTGGCCGACGTCCTCGACCGGGTGCTCACGGGGCGGTTGCGCAGTCGTTGGTCCGACGAGTACAACACCGTCCGGCTCCCCCGGTCCCGGCTGATCAAGGAGATCCGGGCCACCAATCTGCTGCCCTGGCTGGCCATCCGCTATCCCCGGACACCCATCGTCTACATCCTGCGCCACCCCGTGCCCAGTGCCTGGTCGGTGACCGAACTCGGATGGCCCGACCGTCTCGAGCAATTCCTCTCCCAGGATGCGCTTCGGCGCGGACCCCTGGCCCCGTTCGCCACGCTGATCGCCGAGGCGGAGAACTCCCCCGATCCCTTCTCCCGCTTCGTCCTGCGCTGGTGCCTCGAGAACGCCGTCCCCACCTCGCTGCTCGATCCCGCCCGGGTCTGTGTCGTGTTCTACGAGCACCTCGTCACCGACCCGGGCCGTGAACTACGACGGCTGAGCGAGTATCTCGGGACCTTCACCCCGGGCCCGTGGGAGATGCACCCGGGGGTGCCCGCCGGCCTGGACAGGCCGTCGCACACCAACTACCGCGACACCCCCGTGGCCTCCGGTGCGGCCCGGCTGGGGGACTGGCTCGATGCGGTGGCGCCCTCGCAGGTCGACGCCGCCATGGCCCTCGTCCGCGGCTTCGGTCTCGACCGGCTCTACGGCCGGTCGACCGAGCCCCTCGTGGCCCCCGACGCCGTGCTCCGTGGGCCACCGCCGGGACCGTCGCACCCTTAGTACGTGTTTCATAACTCATAGATCGGTCGAGTCCGTTCGACGGTTCTCGTTCTGTCACAGAGCGAGAGAAAGTTTCGAAAATCGCGCGTGACCAGCGCGAATGCAGTCGCGCGGTGCTCGCGATTTGTGCGCAGACGTGTTGCACTTGTCTTTGTGGCGGCGAAGCGCCGGTATCCGAGTGATCTGACCGATCGCCAGTGGGCGATCGTCGAGCCGCTCTTGCCCGAGGTGAAGGCGAAAGGACCGGGGGGTCGCCCGCTCGAGCACTCCAAGCGCGAGATCGTCAACGCCGTCTTGTACGTGACGCGCAGCGGCTGCTCGTGGCGCATGCTGCCCACGGACTTCCCGCCGTGGCAGACGGTGTACCGCTACTTCGCCGCCTGGCGTGACGACGGGACCGTCGACCTGGTGCACGACACACTGCGCGACGAGGTGCGCACGAGGTCGAAGAAGAGAGCCGGCGGGACTCGCAAGGCCAACCCGAGCGCCGGCATCGTCGACTCGCAGTCGCTCCGGGGGGCGGACACCGTGGGGGCCGAGACCCGCGGCTATGACGCGGGCAAGAAAGTGCAAGGCAGAAAGCGCCACATCGTCACCGACACGCTCGGGCTCCTGCTCGTGGTGATGGTCACCGCGGCGTCGGTCCAAGACCGCGACGGAGGGGCCGAGATCTTCAAGCGCGTCCACAAGCTCTTTCCTTCGCTGCGCCACGTCTTCGCCGACGGCGGCTACGCCGGACGGCTCGTGGCCAGGGCCAAGCGGTACTGGAAGCTCACCGTCGAGGTGGTCTCCAAGCCAGCTGGCCAGCGCGGATTTGCGGTGCTGCCGAGGCGCTGGGTGGTGGAGCGGACCTTCTCCTGGCTCGTGCGCTGGCGCCGCTTGGTACGCGACTACGAACGGTTGCCCGAGACTCATGAGGCGTTCGTCAAGTGGGCCATGATCGGCCTGATGCTCAACCGGCTGGCGCGGCCACCCGGTCCGCGGCCATGGGCGAGCAAGCGAAGACGGCGGTTATGAAACACGTACTTAGACCGAGCGCCCCACCCGGCGACGCCCCACCCGGCGCGCCCCGGCGTGGGTCAACGCGGGCGGGTCAACGCGGCGCGGGTCCTCCACAGACCGGTCACCAACCGGACACCGCGCGACCGCAGCAGCGAGGCGTGGGCGATGTGGAGCGTCTCGAGCTGGCGCGCCAGGTCCAGGATCTCGTTCACCCATTCGGGCTCGGGGCCGATCTCCGGCGCCTTCCACGACGGGTGGTAGCCCTGTCGCTCCCGCAACGCCTCGAGCACCAGCCAGGCTCCGGCGGCCGGACCCGGCGGGGGTGCCGAGGCGGCGACGTGGTGACGGAGATCGCGCTGCACGAACTCCTCGGCGCCGCGGCGGCGTTTCGGTTCGATGACCACGCCTTGCTGGCCGAGGAAATCCGCCAACGCGCCGCACCAGGCGGTGGGGTCGCCCACCATCTGGTCGAAGTCGACGGCGATGGTGGGAAGGCCGACGAGGTTGTGGGCGGCGGCGCGTACGTAGCGCTCCCAGGCGGCCAGCCCGTGGACCAGCGGCAGACCGCTGCGGGCCCGCAACGATGTGGCCACGGCCACGGGATCGCGAAAGACGAAGACCGCTGCCGTGGGGGGATCGATCACCGTCCGCCAGAAGGGCAGGGTGATACAGGAGCGGGGGTCCTTCCAGGCGATGGGCCGGGTGCCGACATCGGGGCCGAAGCTGGCCCGGAAGCGTCGCGCCGCCTCCGGGCGCCACGCCTCCAGGGCGGCGTCGTCCTGCCAGCCGTCGAGGAGCGCGGGCGGCGAGAACAGCAGGCCCCCGAAGTGCCGGAAGAGCCGGTTGTTCATCTGCACCAGGCTCCGGCTCTCGAAGTGGCCGAGCTCGTTGTCGGCGCTGGCCGGAATCAGGTCGTCCTCCACGGGCATGCCCAGACCCAGCCGGCCGAGGAGCCCGGTGGTGGCCGAGGTGCCGCTGCGGTGCATCCCGATGACATGGATGCAGACGTCCCCCGAGGCCATCGGGCCCAGCATAAGATCTATTCGGTGGGACTGAGGGTCCGGCTCTCATGCCAGGCCGCTTTGGCCGCCTCGACCTCCTCCGGTTGGTACCAACGCCGTCCGGAGACGGGACCGGTCCACGGGGTCGGCGCCACACCCCGGTTGGCGTCGCGGATGCGGAGATTGTCAACGTCGGTCCAGCGCTGCGCGTAGATGGCGTCGAGCGATGCGTATCTCTTACCGATCTCGGTATTGCCGATCGAGTGGTTGTAGCTGTTGCGACCCACCCCACCGCACAGAAGATCCAATCGCCGCCGGGTGACGCCCTCCTCGCGGTACTGCACGTGGTGGGTGACGATCCCCCCCACCGGTTCGAGCAGTGGTGCGGGATTCATGGTGTTGGCGCTGTGGAATCCGATGATGCTCATGGCGAAGGGACCGGTGATGTCGAAACGCTGCAGCGGATGCTTGAAGTGCCACTGTTCGCAGAAGCGGGGAAGCACCCGGATGTAGTGCTCGCACAGGGGTTGGAAGTCGAGCGGGTGGAAGCCGGGCAGGTACTCGGGCTTGCTGTTCGGGTAGTGGTTGTAGAAGGTGCTCCCCACCAGCCGGAACCGGCGATCGAGAGTCCGCAGGTAGTCGAGGATGGTCATCCCGTCGGGACCTTCGGGGAACTCGTCGGCATCGAGCCACAGCCACCAGACGTGCTCGGCCCCGCTGGCCAGCGACTCCCGGGCCACCACCCCGTTCATGAAGAGCACCCGGATGTGCTCCTCGTAGACCTGGGTCTCGAAGGATTCGACCAGGGTGGCCCCGGCGGACACGGCCCGCTCGACGGTGGCGTCGGTGCTGGCGTTGTCGACCAGGAACACCTTCTCCACCCCCTGGGCGAAGGCATTTCTCACCGTGGCCTCGACCACGTCCTGCTCCATCCAGGTGCCGAGCACGGCGAAGAAGCGGAAGGAGTCCAGCCGATCGGGAACGACCGGATTGGGCTCGGCCGCCACCAGACGGTTCTGCTTGGTCCGACCGAGAGCCCGGCGTACGGTTCGCCGTACTTTGCGCACGAGACGACGCCGACGCATCAGTGAACAGTAGCAGTCACCCTCCGGGCTCCCGCCCGCCCGGCGGCCGTGTTCAGGTGGTTCCGGTCGCCGGCGGCGACGGCCAACCGGCGCTCGGCTGCGTTGCGCCGGGGACCGGTGGCCGCCTGGGCAGCCAGGACTTTCCGTTCGCCTGCAACGTCGTCTGATCGGTGATCCGCGTGGCCGTGGCCTTCGACCCCGACGTCGTGGCGATCACCTCGACGGTATCGCCCGACTTCACACTGCCGATACCCGACTCACCACCGTTGACGCTCGTCGACCCGTCCACCGTGAACGTCGCCGACGTCGAGTCGGCGCTCTTCACCGTGAGCGACCATGTGCTTCCCGAGGTGTTGGTCACGTCCGCCGCCGTTCCGTTGCGGACGTCGATCGTCTCGTAGCCGTTCGGACCCTTCACCGTGTACTGGCCGTGGACGACGGCTCCTGTCCTGGGGTCGAGCCCGAAGGAGCCGCCGGCGGGACCGGCGAAGGACCCGTGGAATCGGCCACCCATACCCGATCGCGCACCGTCGTCCGGTCCCGGTGTGGTGGTGCTCGTCGATCCGGGCTGAGTGGTCGCCGGTGACGTGGCCGCCGAGGCCACCACGGTGGCTCCCACGGCGACCCCGGCCGCCCCGGCCACCACGACGACGGCGATCACCACCCGTCGGCCGATCCCACCCGGCCGCCGCTCGGCGGCGGTCACCTCGAAGGGGTCGCTCTCGTGCATGACCGGTCCTTCCTGATCTGTCGCCGGTGCGCCTGATCTGTCGCCGGTGCGCCTGATCTGTCACCGGTGCGCCGACGAGCGCCGACGGGTCCTCTTCGCATGAACGTACGCCCGCCACCTGTGTGGGACCTGTGGCGCACCGTGAGAATTTCTCAGCGGCCGTCGATGCCGGCCCGCAGCTCGGCCACGAAGGCCGCCGCCCCGGCCGGGCCGGCCCCGTCGAGCAACCGCCGGACCAGGGCCGAACCCACCACCACCCCGTCGGCCTCGGCGCAGACCTCCGCCGCCTGGGCCGGGGTCGACACCCCGATTCCGATGCAGACCGGGGTGTCGGTCATGGCCCGCAACCGTCCCCCCAGCTCCCGGGCGGTGGGGGCCAGCTCGGTCCGCTCCCCCGTCACCCCCATCAGCCCGATCCCGTAGACGAATCCCCGCGACCGGTCGCAGATCCGCCGGGCCCGCTGGTCAGGCGTGGACGGTGCCACCAGGAACACGGTCTCCACCCCGGCGGCGTCGGCCTCCTCACTCCAGCCGTCGGCCTCTTCCAGGGGCAGGTCGGGCACGATGGCTCCTGTCACTCCCGCAGCCACCAGGGCATCGGCGAAACGCCGGTGGCCGGCCCGGAAGACGATGTTGTAATAGGTCATGACGGCCAGGGGCACCCCGACCTCGGTCCCGGCCAGGGCGGCCAGGATGCCGGCGGGCGACGTCCCCCGGGCCAGGGCCCGCACCGACGCCTCCTGAATGACGGGCCCGTCCATCATGGGGTCGGAGAAGGGGATCCCGATCTCGATGGCGTCCGCCCCGGCGTCGGCCACGGCGTGCACGGCGTCGAGCCAGTCGTCGCCCATCCCCCCGGTGATGTAGGGCACGAGCAGCTTCCGGCCCTCGTCGCGCCGGGCCCGCAGCTGCCTCTCGAGGGGCCCCACCGTGCGGGCCGATGCCTTCACCTGGTCCACGACGCCTTCACCTGTCCCACGAGTAGTCGCCGAGCACCGGGTAGGCGCCGATCAGCTCCTGGACCCGGGCCCGCTCCCCCGCCGTCCACTCGACGGAGTCCCGGGTCCGGCGGACCTCGGGCCACAGCACCCCGGCGCAGTCGTCGAGGTACCCGGGGTCGGCCTCCACCCCGAGGAAGCGGCACAGGGCGGCCAGGGAGTCCCGGGGCCGGGCCAGAAAATCCTCGTAGGCCTGGTCGTAGAGCTCCCCGGGGGCGAGCCGGGGCCGGATCAGATCGACCCATCGGCACATCTGGGCATACCGGTCGATGGCCTCGGAGACGTCACCGGCCGACCCGGGCCGCGTCTGCTCGCCCCGGCGCTCCCGGCCGGCGGCGGTCCGCCGGGCCATGGTGGCCACGTTGTCGTAGGGATTGCGCGTGATGTGCACCACCCGCACGGGCACCCCGACGACTCTGCGGACCCGGTCGAGCAGCGTGGGGTCCTCGCCCAGGCGCGTGGTGGCCATCAGCCCCCGCTTGTCGCCGATCACCCGCAGCTTCTCGGAGCGGCCCTGGAACTGGTGGGGCACCACGTAGTCGTAGCCCGTCCAGTGCCGGCCCATCTCGGCGAAGAGCCGGTCGCGTTCCACCAGCAGCCCGTAGAGCTGGGCCCGGCCGAAGTGGTGCTGCACGTGGCCGACGGCATCGAGCTCGTGGGCGATCAGGATCTCTCGGTGCGCGTTCAGCAACGACCCCACGAGCGAATGGCCGCTGCGGGGATAGCCGACGAAGAAGCAGAAGCATTCGACGTCCGCCACCAGCCCCCGGTGGCGCCGGCCGGCCACCAGCGACCGTCCGTACTGGCGGACCCAATCCGCCTTGGTGGTCGGGTTGGGCAGCCGCACCTCACCTCCCCCCGCGCTGGTGGACAGAGCCTCCTCGCCGCCCTCTAGGGCCCCCTCGGTCACGAGGCGCCGCCGGACAGGATCTCGCGCACCTGGGCCACGTCCTTGTCGCCCCGGCCCGACAGGGTGATCATGACCGTCGACCCCATCGGGATCTCCTTCCCCGCGGCGCGCGCCAGCCAGGCCAGGGCGTGGGCCGACTCGAGGGCGGGGATGATCCCTTCGGTCTCCGACAACAGGCGGAAGGCGGCCAGCACCTCGTCGTCGCCGGCCGTCGCGTACCGGGCCCGCCCGATGGTGGCCAGATGGGCGTGCTCGGGCCCGAGTCCCGGGTAGTCCAGCCCGGCCGAGATGGAATGGGCCTCCAGGATCTGCCCCACCTCGTCCTGCAGGAGGTACGACAACATGCCGTGCACCACCCCGGGCACCCCGTGGCTGACCGCCGCCCCCCCGGCCGCCTCCACCCCGACGAGGATGGCGGCGGTGTCCACGAACCCGGCGAAGGTGCCGGCCGCGTTGGATCCCCCGCCCACGCAGGCCACCACCCAGTCGGGGTCGGCCCCGTCCAGGATGATCCGGCACTGCTCCCGGGCCTCGGTACCCACCACGCGCTGCAGTTCCCGCACCATCCACGGATAGGGATGGGGGCCCATCACCGAACCCAGGCAGTAGTGGGTGTCGCCCACCCGGGACACCCAGGCCCGCATGGCCTCGTTCACGGCGTCCTTCAGGGTCCGGCTCCCCGAGTGGACGGCGATGACCTCGGCGCCCAGCAGTTCCATCCGGAAGACGTTCAGCGCCTGCCGTTCGGTGTCCACGGCGCCCATGTAGACGACACAGTCCATCCCGAAGTAGGCCGCCGCGGTGGCCGTGGCCACGCCGTGCTGGCCCGCCCCCGTCTCGGCGATGAGCCGGTTCTTCCCCATCCGTCGGGCCAGCAGCGCCTGACCCATCACGTTGTTGATCTTGTGGGACCCGGTATGGGCCAGGTCCTCCCGCTTGAGCAGCACCCGCAGGCCGAGCCTCTCCGACAGCCGGGGGCACTCGGTCACCGGGGTGGGGCGGCCCGCGTAGTCCCGCAGGATCCGGTCCAGCTCCCGGTGGAATTCGTCATCGGTCCAGGCGGTGCGGAAGGCCTCCTCGAGCTCCTCGCAGGCGAGCACCAGCGACTCGGGGACGAACCGCCCCCCGAACTCCCCGAACCGACCCTCGGCCGACGGTTCCCCCATGACCGACGGCTGTCCCGCCGCCGACACCTGTCCCGCCGCCGACACCTGCCCCGCCGCCGACGCCTGGTCCTCGCCGTCGCCGCTCATCCGCCCTGCTCCCGCCAGTCGAAGATCCGCTCTCCCGGCCCGTCGCTGCCGTCGCCGTCGCCGTCGCCGGGACCCTCTCCGTCGCTCCCGGCCCTCTCGACGTCCTCACCGGCCGCGGCGCGCGCCGCGGCCACGAAGGCCCGGACCTTCACCGGATCCTTGCGACCCGGGGCCGATTCCACCCCCGACGAGACGTCCACCCCGTAGGGCGCCAGGTGGGCCACGGCGTCGGCCACGTTGTCGGGCCTCAGTCCGCCGGACACGATCAGCCGGGCCGGGTCGACCACCCCTTCGGCCAAGCGCCAGTCGAAGACCTCGCCCGAACCGGGGGACTCGGCGTCGACGAGCACGTAGCCGACCCGGTAGTCGTCGATCCGGCCGATCCCCGGGTGGCCGGCCGGGAAGGCCTTGATGGTGAGCGGCACCCGCTCCGACACCCAGCGGGTGTCCTCCACCGATTCGTCCCCGTGCAGCTGGGCGGCGCGCAGCCCGATGCTGTTCACGATCTCCACCACCCGGGCCGGGGCTTCGTTGCGGAAGACCCCGACCGTCAAGATCTCGGGAGGAACCCGGTCGGCGATCCGCCGGGCGGCCTGGGCCGACATCTGGCGCGGTGAGGGGGAGAAGACGAACCCGATCCCGTCGGCTCCGAGAGCGACGGCCAGCAGGGCGTCGGCCTCGGTGGTGATCCCACAGATCTTGACGAACACCCTCAGCTCCCGGCCACCGGGTGGCCCCGGAGCGCGGCCAGCGTCGCCGTCCGGTCGCCCGCCCGCATCAGGGTCTCCCCCACCAACACGGCCCGGTAGCCGGCGTCGGCCAGTCGCCGGGCGTCGACGCCGTCGCGGATCCCCGACTCAGCCACGGCCACCACCTCGGGCGGGATGGCCGGCCGGACCCGCAGGGCCCGGTCGTGGTCGACGGCGAAGGTAGCCAGGTCGCGCTGGTTGACCCCGATGAGGTCGGCTCCGGCGGCCAGGGCCCGGCCCACCTCGGCCTCGTCGTGGGTCTCGACCAGGACGTCGAGATCCAGGCGGCGCGCCAGCGCCAGCAACCGGCCCAACTCCTGGTCCGAAAGGGCGGCCACGATCAGCAGGACGGCATCGGCCCCCATCAATCGGGCGTCGGCCACGTCGGCCTCGGCCACGGTGAAGTCTTTGCGCAGAACGGGCAGATCGCAAGCGGCGCGCGCGGCGCGGACGTCGTCGGCCGAACCGCCGAAGAAGGGGCCGTCGCTCAACACCGACAGACACGACGCCCCGCCCGACTCGTACTGCCGGGCCACGGCCCCGGGATCGAGGTCGGGGTCCAGGTCGCCGCGCGAGGGGGAGCGCCGCTTGATCTCGGCGATCACCGCCAGACCTTCCGAGCCGAGAAGCGCCCCCCGGAAGGAGCGGGGTACCGGCTGCGCCTCGGCACATTCGAGCAGAACCCCGAGGTCCCGGTCGTCATCGGCGGCGGCGGCCCGGTGGACGGCGAGAATCTCGTCGAGATACGTGGCCGCCGGCATCGGAGGAAGCCTAACCTCCTCGTTGCCTTTGGTGACCACCTCAGCGTCGCCCTCGACGGATCCAAACGCACCGTCACGACGTACTGTGTCCACGTCCGGTCCTCCTCTCGGTTCCCTGAGAAGCATGACAATGGCGTCACCCTCACAGAAGCGAAGGCCTTTCACATCAAGGCCTTTCCTTCTTCACCACTCCGCGCGCGACATCACGGCTTCGAGTCGAGCCGATCAGTGCTGCGCCCTTCGTGCGTTCTACGCCTTTGTTGTAGACGAGGGCGTCACTACGCCCAACCCAGCTGACGAAGTGCGGGTGCGATACCGCCAGCATGTCCGGACCGAGGTCTACTGCGAACATGAGGTCGAGCAGATCCTGGCGTGGGCCAGTGCCGAGACAAGCATCAGGTGGCAGGTGGGCTTTGTGACCAAGTCGATCTCGTCACTCGTCGCACCTACGTCACCAGCCTGCTTCGCCGAGGGGTCGACATCCATCTCGTCCAGCGACTTCTGAGTCATGCCGACATCGTGACCACAGTGCGGTACATCCACCTGTCGGATACCGATCTTGCTGACGCCGTGGACATGGTGTTCCCCCGAAATAGGTTGAATTGATACCAGCGACGGTTACCACGGGCCTAGGGGTTCTTGTGCCCGACCGGCGGCGACGAGCACTTTGGACACGTCTAGCTCATGTACTCGGGAGGCTCGGTGCCGATGTGCAACACTCGCACCTCCTGCGAAGAAGCATCCACCGTGTACGTGACGAGGGCGTCCGCTGCGATGACGTATGCCGCACGCAAACGTGTCGGGTGTGAATGCTCCATCGTGACCGCAACCGATGGCCACTGCTGAGGGTCGTTCCGTAAGCCCTGCAACCAGTCACGAACAACTGCAACCTGGGCTGGGATTGGACGGTCGTTGCGAACCCAGCGGTCAATCCACCCGTCTTCATCTACGGAGTGCGGCACCCCGTGAGTTAGGGCGTCGGCTGCTTCAAGAGACGCTTGGCAACGTTCGGGTTGGCGGCGAGAGCCTCGGCATACTGCTCTGACACGTAAGCCTCCACCAAGCGGCGAACCTCATCATGATGGCCGAGGGACCAGCCCTGCGCCGCTGTCAATCCACCGAGTTGCTCATGGGGAGTGAGCATCCACCACTCAGTGCCTATGCCGTCCGGGAAGCCCATCTTGGTCAAGAGGTCGTTGATCCGTTTCGCCAGGCGGTGTGCCTCAACGTCGTCTCCCTGAGCCTCGGGTGCGGTCGCCATCGTGCTCTCCCTCCCCTCAGAGTGGGTAATCGTCGGGCCGGTTCCCCTTTAGATGATACCGGACGACCGCAGGCAGTTCCGGCGACTCCAGCTTGCTTGCCAAGACCCGGAACAGACGTGGTATTTGGATTGAAGAAGGGCTTGGGCGTCGGCTTGACCGGCCAGTCGGTGTCCCGTCGATTCGCCAAGGGGCCTTCGACAGGTGTGGACTCCCCGCAGTGAGCAACATGCGTTTGTGTCACAGAACCGTCGTCTCCAATGGTGATGTGTGTTCTTGGCAACGCGTTTGCGCGCAACGCAGCCCTGTCCTCGCGCGCATGACAATGCGCGTGATGAGCAACGCAGTTGCGCGCAACTCAGACTGTTCGTCGTCTTTCGTGTCGCATCACGTTTAGTGAGGGCAGATGGGGTCGGCTTCGCGGCGCTTCGGGACCGCGGGATCGAGTTCTCCATCGGCTTCCAGGGTGCGCGAAGACA
>DATLQU010000014.1:0-101019 GCA_035535015.1 Acidimicrobiales bacterium
CTTCCGGTACACGGCGAAACTACGTCGGGTCTACCGCAAGCTCCGGAGGATCGAGAGCGCTCCCTCCGCCCAGGATCCGGCATCGGCGGTTGTCGAGCGGACCTACTCCCGGTGGGTCGAAGAGTTCGACACCCTCGATGATGCCGACCGCCGATCCATTCGGGACCGGCTCGATCAGCTTCCTGAGCAACCCCTCGTGTCGATCATCTTCCCCGTCTACAACACACCGCCGCGCTACCTGAAGGCGGCCATCGAATCGGTGATCGGACAGCTGTACGCCAACTGGGAGCTGTGCATCGCCGACGACTGTTCCACTGAGCCCCATGTGGCCGAGATCATCAACCGCTATGCGGCGCAGGAACCACGCATCAAGCTGACCACCCGATCCGAGAACGGCCACATCTCGGCCGCCTCCAACAGCGCTCTGGACCTGGCCGGCGGCATGTGGATCACCCCACTCGACCACGACGACGTCCTGCCCGAACATGCCCTGGCCATGGGCATGCTGGCCGCTCACGAGCACGAAGAGGCGGGCGTCATCTACAGCGACGAGGACAAGATCGACGACGAGGGTCGCCGGCAGCTCCCCTATTTCAAGCCTGACTTCGACCCTCTGCTGCTCCAGGGCCAGAACTACCTCACCCACCTGCTTTTCCTTCGTCGCGATCTGGTGGTTTCGGCAGGCGGCTACCGGCTCGGATTCGAAGGGAGTCAGGACTGGGATCTGGTCCTCCGAGTGACCGAACGTCTCGAGCCGTCACAAGTCGTCCATGTCCCCCATGTCCTGTATCACTGGCGGCTGCACGACGAGTCCACCGCGTCACTGGTCCAAGCCAAGCCCTATGCCCTCGATGCCGGTCAGCGGGCGGTCGAGGAGCATCTGGCCCGGACCGGTGTGCATGGCGACGTCACCCGGATCCCGTCGCTCGGCCACAATCGCGTGACATGGCGGCTCCCGGAGGATCCGCCACTGGTGAGCATCATCATCCCCACCAAGGACGGGCGTCTGCTCGAACGGTGTGTCAACAGCCTGTTGGCCTTTACGTCCTATCCCAACTTCGAGATCGTCGTCGTGGACAACGGAAGCCGGGAACTGGCCACCCTCGAATTCCTGCGCGAAAACGAACACCACCTCACCGTCATCCGTGATGATCGCCCCTTCAACTATTCGGCTCTCAACAACGCCGCCGTTCACCGGGTGTCAGGAAGCCTGCTGTGTCTGTTGAACGACGACACCGAGGTCATCGCCGAGGATTGGCTGACGGAAATGGTGGGCCACGTCCTCATGTCCGGGGTCGGCGCCGTGGGAGCCAAGCTGCTCTACCCGGACGGCCGTATCCAACACGGCGGTGTCATCGTCGGTCTCGGCGGCGTGGCCGGCCATTCGCATCGCATGAGCGACCGCCTCGCTCCGGGCTACTGCGGGCGTCTCCTGGTGGCCCAGAACCTGTCTGCCGTCACCGCGGCCTGCATGCTGGTCAGGCGGGAGGCTTGGGACCAGGTGGGGGGGCTGGAGGAGGAGAATTTGGCCGTCGCCTTCAACGACGTCGACTTCTGCCTCCGTCTCCGTCAAGCCGGATGGCGCATCATCTGGACTCCGCATGCGACGCTCTACCACCACGAATCGGTGAGCCGGGGACCTGACGACGTCGGCTTCCGGGTGCACGAGTTCGCCAAGGAGATTCAGTTCATCAAGTCCCGCTGGGGCGACAGCCTGCTCCACGACCCCGCCTACAACCCGAACTTGACGCTCGATATCGAGGACTTCTCGCTCTCGTGGCCTCCCCGGGTCACCTACCGCTGAACCGCCTCCAAGCCCCCCTCTCTCTCCTAGCGGAGGCTGCTCACGATCCCGTCGAGGATGTCGTCCTCCGAGACGAGGCAGTCCGAGGAGCCGAAACCGGCCATCACGGCGGCCAGAATGATCACTCCACCGACGATCACGTCGGCGCGTCCTTCCACCATCCCGGGCCGGCGCGACCGGGCCCGTCGATCCTCGGCGGCCAGGACGTCCAGCCACTGCTCCACCTGATCCCTGCTCAGACGGGCGTGGTGGACCCGGGCGCGTTCATAGTGGTCGAGCCGGAGGGCCAACGCCGCCAGCGTCGACACCGTTCCCGCCAATCCGACCAGAGTCCCCCCCGGCTCCAGGGAGGGAAGGCTCTGGCGGGCCCGGCGGACCCCGGCGTCGACCACGGCCCGGGCTTCGGACCGCTCCTGGGCTCGGGGCGGGTCGTGGTCGAAGAAGCGCTCGGTCAGCCGTACGCAGCCGAGATCGAGGGACACGGCCTCCACCGCCGGAGCGCCTTGCGCCACCGATTCATCAGCCCCCGGCGTCCGGCCGATCACGAGCTCGGTCGACCCGCCCCCGATATCCACCACCAGGACCGGCCGACCGCGTTCTTCGGCCGGCAGAGAGAGGGTGGCTCCGGTGAACGAGAGCCGCCCTTCCTCGAGTCCGCTGAGCAGTTCCGGAGCCACACCGGTGGCCTCTTCGGCGGCGGCGAAGAACTCGTCGGCGTTCACGGCGTCCCGGGCGGCGGAGGTGGCGACCAGGCGGGCGCGCACCACCCCGTGCTCGTCCATCACACGCTTGTACTCCCTCAGGACGGAGACGGTCCGGGCCATGGCATCGGCCGACAACTTCTGCGTGGCATCCACGGCCTCGCCCAGACGCGTGATCCGCATCTCACGGACGAGAGCCCGGCCCTGTTCGTCGACGATCAGCAGGCGGGTGGAATTGGTCCCGCAGTCGAGTGCAGCCCGGGCCCCGCCGTTATCGGCCATACCCCCGCTCTACCACATACCCCGACGTGTCGAGAGCCAGTTGGTCGACCACCCAGCGCCCGACGGGGTCGTCCCCACCGACCAGCAACCAGGCCAGATGGGCATGGAGGCACTTCACCCCCTGGCGTGTCCCTCCCACCCCTCCCGACGGCCGGGGGCCGGTATGCCCGGGGGGAATCGTCAGATCCCGGGCCGCGGCGTAGCGCTGATGAGCGTCGGCGATCGCTTCGGGCGCGATGGCCGCTTCGGCTCGGCGCACCCCACCCGAGGCTTCGAGCCGGCTGACGGACTCCCGGAGAGTGGTGTCGACCAACCAGAAGCGCGTCGGCATGGGCGTGCCATCGTCGAGAAGCGCTGCGTTCACGATCACGGCCGGCGCCGCGTCCGGTCCGCGGACGGCCACGGCAAAGGCACCGCTCGGAATCCGCCCGAGGAGGCGGGTGACGGCATCCCGGTCCGACGAGCTGACCGGGGTCCCGACGGGATCGGTCAGCTCCAGAACTCCAGAGTGTGGCCCACCCGGGACCAGAAGCCGCCGGCGCCTGGCGGTGCGCTCTGTCGGGCGCTGTTTCCCGACAGCGATCGCTCGCCCACCGACTGGCTTTCGGAGGTCCGAGCCGATATCGGTGGAGTGGCACTGCCCACGCCGGCGCCGAGCAGCTCCTGGCTCCGGCGCGAACCGGGCACCACGGGCGCCTCGTTCAGCGGGACGTGCCCGGCGTCGGCGACCGTCGACGATGCTGATCCCGCCGGCGGCAGGATGTCGTACGCCCTCTGGCCCGGCCGGACCAGTCCGTAGTCCTGTCGGGCCAGGCCGGCCACGGCCGTTGGATCGGCCAGCTGGCTGGCCTGGGCGCTCAGGACCCGGTTCTCGGCCTGAAGGTCGGAGACCTGCGAGGAGTCCGACGTCAACTGCTGGCGCTGCGAGGCCAGGACGGACCAGGGCATGGTGAAGAGCACCACCACGAAGGCGAACACCGCGGCGACCAGGAGAACGGCGCGGGCCCGGCGGCGCTCGAAGGGACTCTGTTCGACGCGACGCCGCCCCGTCACCCGCCCTGAAGGTCGAAAACGCATCACCGATCGCACGAGCCACAGCAGACTCCGGGGCAACGCTCGCAGGATGGAAGCAGGCGTGGACGGTGTCCGGGTGGACGGTGTCCGGGTGGACGGTGTCGGGGTGGACGGTGTCGGGGTGGACGACGCCGCCCGGGCCGGGGAACGCTGGCTCTTGTGGCGGCGGCGGTGGGCGCCGGCCTTCGGGAGCAGCATCATGGTCAGGAGTCGTCTCCTACGCTCGCCGTGGCCAGGGCCGCCGCGCCCAGATAGGCGGCCGACTCACCGAGGTCCTCTTCGATCCGCAGCAGTTGGTTGTACTTGGCCACCCGGTCGGACCGGGCCGGCGCCCCGGTCTTGATCAGTCCACAATTGGTGGCCACGGCCAGGTCGGAGATCGTCGTGTCCTCGGTTTCGCCCGAACGGTGCGACATCACGCAGCGGTAGCCGGCCCGGCCGGCGCACTCCATGGTGTCGAGGGTCTCGGTCACGGTCCCGATCTGGTTGACCTTCACCAGGATGGAGTTGGCCACACCGCGGGCGATTCCCTTCTCCAGCCGGGCCTGATTGGTCACGAAGACGTCGTCGCCCACCAGCTGCACCCGGTCGCCGATGGCCCGGGTCAGCGCCGCCCAGCCGTCCCAGTCGTCCTCGGCCATCGCGTCCTCGACGGAGACGATCGGATACCGGCCGCACAGATCGACCCAGTAGTCCACCATCTCGGCCGAGGAGAGCTGCCGGCCCTCGCCGTTCAGGTGGTAGGCGCCGTCCTTCCACAGCTCGCTCGCCGCCGGATCGAGGGCGATGGCGATCTCCTCCCCCGGCACCCGACCGGCCGCCTCGATGGCCTCGACGAGGACCTGGACGGCACTCTCGCTCGAGGGAAGATCGGGCGCGAAACCCCCTTCGTCGCCCACCGTGGTGGACAACCCCTGGGAGCGCAGCACCCGGGCCAAGGTGTGGTACGTCTCGACCCCCCACCGCAGGGCCTCCGAGAACGACGCCGCGCCCACCGGGGCGATCATGAATTCCTGCAGGTCGATGGAATTGTCGGCGTGCACCCCGCCGTTCACCACGTTCATCATGGGCACGGGCAGCACGTGGGCGTTCACCCCGCCGACGTACCGGTACAGGGGCAGTCCGAGCTCATCGGCGGCGCAACGGGCCACGGCCAGCGACACCCCGAGGATGGCGTTGGCCCCCAGGCGCCCCTTCGTCGGCGTCCCGTCGAGGTCGATCAGGGCCAGATCGACCCCCCGCTGGTCGCAGGGGTCGAAACCGGCCAGGACCTCGCCGATCTCGCCGTTCACGTGCTCGACGGCACCGAGGACCCCCTTGCCCCCGTAGCGCTCCCCTCCGTCGCGCCACTCGGTGGCCTCGTAGGTCCCCGTCGACGCCCCCGACGGGACGATGGCCCGCCCGCCGGCGCCCGAATCGAGGAGGACCTCGACTTCGACGGTGGGATTGCCCCGGGAGTCGAGAACCTCCCGTGCTCGAACCTGCTCGATGCTGCTCATGCTCCGTGGTGCCCCTGTGGTTGGTGTTGTAGAAGTTACTCGCTGGCCCTCATCGGGGTGCGGAGCGCCAGCGTAGAGGGTTGTCGCGACCGCTGTCCGGGCTGACTCTCAGCCAGCCTCACGGAACCAGCCAGGCAGCGGACCGTCGGTGCGAACCCCGGAGCCGGCGAACGCCCAATCAGAGACGCCCGCCACGGACAGCCACGGCGGAGGCCGTTCCGAGGGCCCTTTTTTGGCTCTGTCGCAGGCCCGCCGTCACGGGGAGCGAGGAGTCTCGCTCTGCTCGACCTGGCGTCGGAACGCCCCGGACCGGGCCCGCAGGGCCGTCTCCGGGTCCACCCCGAGTCGACGCACCAGGTCCACCACCCCGAAGAGCAGCTCCCCGGCGGCGGCGTCGGCGTCGTCGGCCGACCCGAGTCCGTCGAGATCCTGGGCGATCTGCTGTCGCAAGCCCGACTCGCTCGGCTGTGACACCCCGACGGACTCGGCCTTGCGTTGGAGCTTGGCCGCCAGGGCCAGAGCGGGCAGGGCGCCGGGGATGCCCTCGGTCACGCTCGTCCGACCCTTCTCCTTCTTCTTGAGCAGTTCCCAGTTGGCCGCCACCTCGTCGGGGGTGGAGGCGATGACGTCGCCGAAGACATGGGGATGCCGGGCCACCAATTTGTCGTGGACGCCCCGGGCCACGTCGGCCAGCGTGAACCGGCCCTCCTCTTCGCCCAGCACGGCATGGAAGTAGACCTGGAAGAGCAGGTCGCCGAGCTCCTCGACCAGATGCTCGGTGGCCTCGGGAGCGACCTCCGATCCCGCGGCGGCCACCGTTTCGATGGCGTCGAGGGTCTCGTACGTCTCTTCCAGCAGATGCCGGGCCAGCGACCCGTGGGTCTGCTCGGCGTCCCACGGGCACCGCCGCCGCAGCGTGTGAACGAGCTCGTCCAACCGCACCAGATCGACGGCCACCGGTGACCCGAGCCGGGGGATCCACAAGGCGGTCAGATGGTCCGGCTCGAGAGTCCGGTCGATCTCGGTCCACTGCACCTCGAGGACCTGCTCGTCGGCCAGTCCCAGGTGGTGCAGCAGCACCGCCGTCCGTCGCCCGTCCTCCCCGGCGGGGTCGTCGGCGGCCAGCTTGATGTCCGACAGCAGCTGCCGGCTGTGGCACTGGGCCACCAGAAGTGGCCCTCTCTCCCCGGCCGCCTCGACGGCGAAAGACGCTCCGTCCACCAGCCGGACACCGGCCGAGATCGGGTCGATCCCGAGGCGGTCCCAGGCCAGATCGATGAAGGACGGGGCGGGGATCACCTCCACGGCCACCCGTTCGTCGCCGCGGAGCAGAATGACCGTCCGTTCGGCCACGAACGGGGAGCCGGGCACGGCGTAGGCGACGAAGGCGGCCGACCGGTCACCCGGACCCCCACCGGCGGTGGACGGGGCCGAGGCGGCGGCCACGGCGGTGGCGGCATCGACGAGCGCCTCCACGATCCCGGCATAGACCTCGTCGATGCTGTCAGCGCCGTCGTACAGCCGGTCGAACGACTCCAGTCCGCCCGGCACCATCTCGGCCACGGCTTCGACCGCCGGGTGCCGCGCCGTCCGCACGAAGCTCCGCTGCGCCGTGGTCAGCGCCTGGAGCGCCGCCTCGGGAACGAGCTCGGCCCCGGCCGGGCCGAGACCCACCACCACGACCCGGGGACGGCCGCCGGCGGCGGGTCCCGACGGCGACGAGCCGACCGTCAACCGGAAGCGGGATTGACAGTGAGCCCCGGTGTGCTGAACAACGGCACCACGGGAACGTTGGCCTTGGCGTTGGGCACGAAAGCGGGGGTCGGTGGCGTGGGGGCGATGACACCGTGTGCCGGGTTCCATGATCCGTAACGGGGGTCGACCGTCACCCGGGCCCGCGCCACCTGCGTGTGCAGCAGGGCTCCCACCGCCGCACTGTTCTGCGCCAGGATCGCCTCCCGGATGGGGTTGCGCAGCGTGGCGAAGGGCACCAGAACGTGCTGCCGCATCTGCACCACCATGTAGTAGGTGGCGGTGGCACCCGTGCTCGGGTTGGTGGTCTGCCAGGTCAGCGGCTCCGAAAGCTGACCGGCGGCGAGCGCGTCGATGGTGGCGCCGAGGGTGGCCCCGAGCTGCGAGTCGAGGCCGGCCGGGTAGCCGCATTGCAACTGACCGCCGGGCGGCGTGGCCTGCTGGTCGGCGCCGGCCGCCGTCGCCGCCGTGGCGAAGCTCGTCCCCGTGGCGATCTGGTCGTGGAGGCTCTGGGCCGCACTCAGGCTGTCGGCCAGGACCACGTTCAGGCATTCCTGGGTCACCAGTGACCGGTGCGACGCGTAGTACGACTTCAAGGCGGCCAGGCTCACGTCGACGTGACCGATGGCCACCTCGAACTGCTCCTGCACGGCCAGCATGGTCGCCTGCTTCTGCAGAAAATCACCGGGCAGTTGCTTGGCCAGAGGGTTCGAGGTGTTGAGCGCACACCCGGTCGGTGAGCCGTTCTGGGACTGCGACTGCTTCAGCTGTCCCGGGTAGTCGATCTTGGCGGCGGCCACGTCGGCGGCCGTCACCACGACGCCGCGCCGGGCCAGCACCTGTGTCTCGATCTGCTGCAACACCAAAGTGAACAGTTGCCCGTCGGCGAAAGCCGGTGACACGGCGTTCGGGGTGCTCCCGTCGCCCTCGGTGCCGATCCCGACGGGCGAGGCCGTCTGCCCGGCCAGGATCTGCGCCGCGCACTGGGCGTCGGCATTGGCCAGCTCGCCGGACAGGACCCCGTTCAGCGTCGACTGGGAGATGGTCACCCCGTCGACGGTGGCCGCCGGAGGCGACACGTCGCAGCTCGTCGTCCCCACGACGAGCGCGCCGAGAACGGCGACAAAGAGAAGGCGTCTCACGGCAGTCGGCATGCTACCGGCGGGCACCGGCCCGAGACGAGTCGCGGCCCCGACCTCCGGCCGCCGGGGTCCGGGCGGGACCGGGGACCACCGGTTCCGGCGCCTCCGGCGGGACGAGGGCGAGCACCAGGGCCGTCAACGCCTCCACCGGTGGCTCGTCGGGGCCGAGGGGGACGGTGAGCTGCCGGGTCTCCTCCTTGTACAGCGCCTCGGGCCGCAACCGCCGCAGCCGCACCCGCGCGCTGGCCGGGAGGGCCAGGGGGGCCAGCCGGGCCACCAGCCGCCGCCGGCCGGCCACCGCCGGCTGTCCGGGCCGGCCGGTGGCCGAGACCTCCCGGACCCCGGTCCGCAGGCATTCGACCCGCAGCCGGGCCACGGCCAGAAGCCCCTCGGCCGGGCCCGGCAGGGGCCCGAACCGGTCCAGCCACTCGGCCCGGACGTCGTCCACCTCGCTCTCCGCCACCACCTGCGCCAGCCGGCGGTAGGCCTCGAGCCGCAGATCCTCCCGACCCACGTAATCGGCGGGCAGATGGGCGTCGGACGGCACGTCGATCTTCACCTCGACGGCGGGCCGGACCGGTTCCCCCTTCATGTCGGCCACCGCCTCGGCCACCATCTGCACGTACAGGTCGTAGCCCACGGCGGCGATATGGCCCGACTGGTCCCGACCGAGCAGATTCCCCGCCCCCCGGATCTCGAGGTCGCGCATGGCGATCTTGAAGCCGCTGCCGAGCTCGGTCTGCTCCCCGATGGTCCGCAGCCGTTCGTAGGCGGCTTCGCTCAGCACCTTGTCCGCCGGGTGCAGCAGGTAGGCGTAGGCCCGGTGCCCGGACCTCCCCACCCGGCCGCGCAATTGGTGCAACTGCCCCAGCCCCAGCCGGTCGGCCCGGTCCACCACCAGTGTGTTCACCGTGGGCATATCGATCCCCGACTCGATGATCGTGGTGCACACGAGCACGTCGTAGCGCTTCTCCCAGAAATCGAGCACGGCCTGTTCGAGGGTGCCCTCGTCCATCTGTCCATGGGCGATCACCACCCGCGCCTCGGGCACCAGCTCCCGGATCCGGCCGGCCACCGCTTCGATGTTCTGCACCCAGTTGTGCACGAAGAAGACCTGGCCCTCTCGGAGCAATTCCCGCCTGATGGCCTCCACCACGGCGGCCTCCTCGTATTCCCCCACGTAGGTCAGGATCGGCTGGCGCGCCGCCGGCGGCGTGTTGATCAGCGACAGGTCTCTGATGCCGGTCAAGGCCATCTCGAGCGTCCGCGGGATGGGGCTGGCCGTCAGGGTCAGCACGTCCACCCCGTCGGTCATGGCCTTGATCGTCTCCTTGTGGCTGACCCCGAACCGCTGCTCCTCGTCCACCACCAGCAGGCCCAGGTTCTTGAACCGGATGTCACCGGCCAGCAGCCGGTGCGTCCCCACCACCACGTCGACCGTCCCCGCTTCCAGCCCGGCCACCACCTTCCGGGCCTCGGCCGCCGTCAGGAACCGCGACAGCATCTCGACCCGGACAGGGAAACCGGCGTAGCGATCGGCGAACGTCTGCGCGTGCTGGGTGGCCAGCAAGGTGGTGGGCACGAGGACGGCCACCTGCTTCCCGTCCTGCACGGCCTTGAAGGCGGCGCGTACCGCCACCTCGGTCTTCCCGAAGCCCACGTCGCCGCAGACCAGCCGGTCCATGGGCCTCTCCGCCTCCATGTCGGAGGTCACCTCGTCGATGGCCCGGGCCTGATCAGGTGTCTCGGCGAACCCGAAGCCGTCGACCAGCTCCTGTTGCCAGGGCGTGTCGGGGCCGAAGGCGTGACCGCTCACCTGGAGACGCTTGCGGTAGAGCTCGACCAGCTCCACGGCCACCTCGTGGACCGCGGCGCGCGCTTTCGCCCGCGTCTTGCTCCACTCCGATCCCCCCAGCCGGTTGAGCGAGGGCGCCTCGCCCCCGCTGTAGGGGGTCAGCGCCTCGATCTGATCCGACGGCAGGTACAGCTTGTCGTCACCGCGGTACTCGAGCAGCAGGTAGTCGCGCGCGGCGCCGTTCACCGTCCGCGTCACCATCGATTTGAAGCGTGCCACCCCGTGCTGCCGGTGCACCACGTAGTCGCCGGGGGCCAGGTCGTCGAAGAAGCCGTCCACCGGCCGGGCCCGGGCCCGGGCCGGCCGATGCGCCCGACGACGTCCCGTCACATCGGCCTCGGCCAGCACGGCCACCTTGGCCGAGGACAGCACGAAGCCCCGGTCGAGCGGGGCCACCACCACCCGGATCCCCGGACGCCCGAGCTCGTCGCCCGCCGCGTGAGCGTCGGCCGCCGTTCCGAGCACCGGCACCGACAGCCCTTCCTCGGCCAAGACGCCGGCCAACCGCTCGGCCGACCCCGCCCCTTCGGCGCACACCGTCACCGAATAGCCGTCCTCGGCCAGAGCCCCCAGCCGGCCGGCCAGCCGGGACCGGTCGCCGTGGACCGGCTCCCAGCCCTGGGCCGTCACCGACGGCGTGGCCGACGACGACGCCACCGGCACCATGGACAACACCGGGGCCGGACACTTCTCGAGCAGACGTTCGTAGGCCACGTGCAACCGGGGGAAGACCTCCTCCACACCGTCGTGGGCACCTTCCACCACGCCCCACGTCACGGCGAGGGCACCGGCCAGGGACGCCTCCTCGTCGTTCAACTCGACGGCCCGGTCGCGCATCCGCCGGGGATCGATCAGCACCACCCGGCCGCCGGCGCCGAGCAGGTCGGGCAGCACCCGTTCGTCGTCGCACAGCCAGGGCAACCACGATTCCATCCCGTCGAACAGCTGCCCCTCGGCCATCCTCTCCCACTGGCCCCGCCCCCAGGGCTCGCGCCCCACGAGCTCCCGGGCCCGCTCCCGCACGGCGTCGGTGGGCAGAACTTCGCGGCAGCCGAAGAGCTCCACCCTCTCGAGCGCTCCGACCGACCGTTGGTCCCCGGGATCGAACTCGGTCAGCCGGTCGACCTCGTCACCCCACAGGTCGATCCGCACTGGCAGGTCCGAGGTCGACGCGAAGACGTCGACGATCCCTCCCCGCACCGACACCTCGCCCCTGTGCTCGACCTGGTACTCCCGCCGGTAGCCCAGGCCCACCAGCCGGCTCACCAGCTCTTCGAGATCGACCCGGGCCCCCCGCTCGACCACCACCGGCGAAGCGGCCACGTCGACGGGCCCGAGCCGCTGCAGCAGAGCCCGCACGGGAGCGACCACCACCGCCGGCGCGTCGGTGGTGCTCGACCCCGGCACCGACTCGTCGCCGCCGGTCACCCCCAGATGCCACAGCAGCCGCAGCCGTTCGCCCATGGTGGCCACTTCCGGACTCACCCGTTCGAACGGCAGGGTGTCCCACGCCGGGAACAGCGCCACCACCCCGGCACCGAGGAAGGTGGTCAGGTCATGCGTCACCCGTTCGGCGTCGCGCACCGTCGGCGTCACCACCAGCATCGGCCGCCGCTCGCTCAGCTGGGCCACCCCGGCGATCACGAAGGCGGTGGCCGCCTCGGCAACGGCCAGCGCCGTCGAACCCACCGACAGGGCGTCGACCATGGCCGGCTCGTGACGAAGCAGAGGGGGCAGGGACCGCAGGTTCACGTCGGCCGAGGCTAATGGGGCCGCCTGCCCCCCTTCTGTTCCGGCCCCTCGGGCGGGTCCAGACGGCCCGCCCTGTGCTCTGCGCCTTCTCAGCTTTCGGCCGGTCCGGCGCTGATCTCGGTGTTGAACCGCAGCATGGCGGCATCGGCCCCATCGGCGGCGATCACCTCCACGGCGTCGGCCGCGGTGGCCACGGCCACGTCCAGGGCATCGCGTTCCGCCCGGCCCGGCCGGTGCAGCACGTAGTCGGCTCCCGGTTGCCGGCCGGGCGGCTTCCCGATCCCGATCCGCACCCGCAGATAGCCGGGCCCCTGCACATGGGCGTGGATCGACTTGAGCCCGTTGTTCCCCGCCGTCCCGCCGCCCACCTTCACCTTCACCCGCCCGCTGGGCAGGTCGAGCTCGTCGTGGACGACCACCAGTCGGGCGAGATCGGACACCCCGTACCGCCGCAACAGGGCGGCCACGGCCAACCCCGACTCGTTCATGTAGGTCTGGGGCACGGCCACGGCCACCAGGCGCCCCGCCAGCCGCAGCTGGGCCACCTCGGACCGCGTCCCCTTCTCGGCCCGTAGCCGCTCGCCCTGGCGCCCGGCCACAAGCACAGCCGTCTCGGCTCCCAGGTTGTGGCGCGTCCGCTCGTACTCGGCGCCCGGGTTCCCGAGCCCCACCACCAGCAGGTCGACGCTCGTCCCCGTCCGGGGGGCGCCGAAGACCCGGCGCAGGCTCAGCCTTCCTCGCCGCCGGATTCGGACGCCGGCTCGCCGCCGGCCGGGGCCGCGGCCTCGGCACCCTCGAGGCCCCCTTCGCCCTCGACGGCCTCGCCCGCCTCCTGCACCCTCGGCGCCTGGCCGGCGGCCACCACGGCCTCGGGGTCGAGCTCGGTGGTCACCCCGGGGGGAAGCACGATGTCCGCTACCCGCACGGCGGACCCGATGATCAGCTCGCTGATGTCCGCCTCCAGGTGGGGCGGGATGTCCGAGGGACGGCTCCGGATGGGCAGGGCGAAGAGCTGCTGGTCGAGGATCCCGTCGGCCCGGTGCAGCTCGATGGCTTCGCCCACCAGGGTGATCGGCACTTCCGAGCTGATCTCCCGGTCGGGGTCCACCACCTGGAAATCGACGTGGATCACCGTGTTCTTCACCGGGTGCCGCTGCAGCTCCCGGGCCATCGTCATCAGCTTGGTGCCACCCACCTGGAGCGACAACACGGCGTTCACCCCGGCATCGGTGTTCAGTGCGGCCCGCAGATCCCGGGCGGCCACGGTCACCGAAATGGCCTCGACCCCCTCGCCGTAGACGACAGCGGGGATCCGCCCCTCCTGGCGGAGCCGGCGCGCCGGCCGCGACCCGATGGACCGACCAGCTTCGGCGACCAGGGTGAATTCGGCCATGAATTTCGCTCCTCGGGTGGACTGACCAGTGGAACCGCCCCGGCCGCCGCTGCCGTTACCGGGGGCGGGCGACACACGGCGGATTGACGCGGCGACACAGCATAGATGGCCCTGCTGCGGGGCCCGGAAAGCCCCAGCCGGCAGGAGCCGACGGGGCCGACCCGGCAGCCGTGGCCGGCCCGGCCCCTCCGCCGCCTATTAACCCGCAATCTGCTTCTAGTAATGTACTACCATCATTGGCGTATGGCGGAGTGGGGGTTCCTGACCAATCACGCGCGGGCGCTTCTCTTCATCGCCAGCGACCCCGAGGCCCGTCTGCGCGACCTGGCCGTGGCGCTCGGCGTGACCGAGCGCACCGCCTACGGCATCGTGGCCGACCTCACCGCGGCGGGCTACGTGGTGAAGGAGAGAGACGGCCGTCGCAACCGCTATCACATCCAGGGCGAGCTTCCCGTCCGGGACTCGGCGATCAGGGAACGGACCGTCGGCGAACTTTTGGACCTGTTCATCGACAGCCCCGACTGACGGCGGCCGGTCCTCTTCGTCCGGACCCGCCGGCGGGTCCTTCCACCCAACGTTCGGTTCCTCACCGCCGTTCCGGCCTTCCGGACCGAAAGTTATTGTTCAGGTTTTGAGCCTGGCTGCCGAAATGGGACACGGACGTCTCCAGATCTGGACCGGATGTTTCTCGTCTTCACGAAGAGAAAACGACTCCTCCAGGGAGGCATCCATGCCCGACTCAGCGGTGGCGCTGGCCGACCCGCTCGACCCCACCGTTTTGCTCAGCGTCCTGGCCCAGGTCAAGAGGGGCGATTTCGCCGCTCGCATGCCCCTCGAGTGGACCGGTGTGGCCGGCAAGGTGGCCGACGGATTCAACGACGTCATCATCGCCAACCAGGCGCTCGAGCAGGAACTGGCCCGGGTCAGCCAGGTCGTCGGAGCCCAGGGCCGGCTCTCACAACGCGCCGTCCTCGGAGGGACGGCATCGAGTTGGTCGGGCAGTGTGGAATCGGTCAACAACCTGATCGAGGCCCTGGTACGCCCGACGTCGGAGATGCAGCGCGTCATCGGGGCCGTGGCCGACGGCGACCTCTCCAAGAAGGTGACCGTCGAAGTCTCGGGCGAGATGCTGGAACTGAAGAACACCATCAACGCCATGGTGGACCAGCTGAACGGCTTCATCTCCGAGGTCACCCGGGTGGCGCGCGAGGTGGGCACCGAAGGCACGCTCGGTCAGGCCGCAGCGGTGACCATCGAGGTCGGCGGGGTCTGGAAGGACCTCACCGACAACGTCAACCTGATGGCCGGCAACCTGACCGGACAGGTCCGCAACATCGCCGAAGTGACCACCGCCGTGGCCAACGGCGACCTCTCCAAGAAGATCTCGATCGACGTCAAGGGCGAGTTCCTCCAGCTGAAGAACACCGTCAACGCCATGGTGGACCAACTGAACGCCTTCGCCGGAGAGGTGACCCGGGTGGCACGGGAGGTGGGGGTCGAGGGCAAGTTGGGCGGCCAGGCCCAGTCCACCGAGGTCTCCGGCGTCTGGAAGGACCTCACCGACAACGTCAACCAGTTGGCCGCCAACCTCACCAACCAGGTCCGTGCCATCGCCGAGGTGGCCACGGCCGTGACCAACGGCGACCTCACCCGCCAGGTCCGGGTGGAGGCGAGCGGCGAGGTGGCCGCCCTGAAAGACACCCTGAACGAGATGATCCGCAATCTGGGCGAGACCACGCGGCAGAACGTGGAGCAGGACTGGCTCAAGACCAACCGTGAACGCATCACCCGCATGCTGCAGGGTCAGGACAACCTGGCCGACGTCTCGAACATGATCCTCTCCGAGCTCGCCACCCTCGTCTCGGCGCAACACGGGGTCTTCTACTCCCTCACCAGTCCCACCGACGGCAGTGATCCGGTCCTGGCACTTCAGGCCGGCTACGGAAACGAAGAGCGCCGGGGACTCTCGACCTCGTTCCGTCTGGGCGAAGGCCTGGTCGGACAGTGCGGCAAGGAGAAGAAGCGGATCCTTCTCACCGAGGTCCCGGCCGACTACGTCAGGATCAACTCCGGTCTCGGGGCATCGCCACCGCTGAACATCATCGTCCTGCCCGTCCTGTTCGAGGGATCACTCCAGGCCGTCATCGAACTGGCCTCCTTCTCCTCTTTCTCCGTCACCCATCAGACATTCCTCGATTCGGTCACCGAGAGCATCGGGATCGTCCTGAGCACTATCCAGGCCTCCGCCCTCACCGAAACCCTCCTCAAGCAGTCCCAGACATTGGCCGAGGAGCTCCGGTCCCAACAGGGCGAGCTGCGCGCCTCCAACGAAGGCCTGGAACGTCAGGCCAGCCTCCTGGCCGATCGAAACCGCGAAGCATCGAACCGGAACCAGGAGATCGAACAGTCCAAGCGACTGCTGGAGGAGAAGGCGGCCCAACTGGCGATCTCGTCGAAGTACAAGTCCGAGTTCATCGCCAACATGTCCCACGAGCTCCGCACGCCCCTGAACAGCCTCCTGATCCTGGCCGAGCAGCTCGAGGACAACCCGGACAACAACATGACCGAGACCCAGGTCCGCTACGCCAGCGTGATCAGCGCATCGGGCCAGGATCTCATGGCCCTGCTCAACAGCATTCTCGACCTGGCCAAGGCCGAGTCGGGCACCATCTCGGCCGAGACGTCGGACGTCGACCTCGCCGAGCTCTCGGCGTCACTACTGCAGGAGTTCGAGCCCGTGGCCAGACAGAAGGCCGTCGGTTATGCGGTCGACGTGGCCGTGGGGGTCCCCACCACCTTCGTCACCGATTCCCAGCGGCTCCGCCAGATCCTGAAGAACCTTCTGGCCAACGCCTTCAAATTCACCGAACGCGGCTCGGTGCAGGTCCAGATTGCCTTGACCCGATCCGGCTGGAGCGAAGCGAGCGAGTCACTCGTGGCCGCTCCCGCCGTCATCGCCTTCTGCGTCAGCGACACCGGCATCGGCATCAACGACGAACAGCAACATCGGATCTTCGAAGCGTTCGCCCAAGGTGACGGTTCCACGGCCCGTCTCTACGGAGGGACCGGCCTCGGCCTGTCCATAAGCCGCGAGCTGGCCGCCCTGCTCGGGGGGGAGATCACCGTGGCCAGCACTCCCGGTGAGGGCAGTCTCTTCACCGTCTACCTCCCCGTGGGAGGTCCACCGGCCGCCGTCGCCGAGACGGCCGGCACGACACCCCCGCCTCCCTCCGTCCACCGTTATGAAGGACCGGTCGTCAGTCCCCGGCATCACACCACCGGCGCCAGTGGCTCGAACGGTTCGCAGAGCGCGGCCACCGGCACCAGCCGATCGGCCAGTCTGCTCGACGTCGAAGTCGACGTCGACGGGGTGAAGATCCTTCTCGTCGACGACGACTTCCGCAACATCTTCGCCCTCTCCGCCGTCCTGCAACGGGGCCGGGCCCTCGTGGTGGTGGCCGAGAGCGGCGCCGAGGCCCTGGCCATCTTGGAGTACACGCCCGATATCGACATCGTCCTCATGGACATCATGATGCCGGTCATGGACGGCTACGAGGCGATGCGCCGGATCCGGGCCGGTGATCGATCGAGCGGACTTCCCATCATCGCCGTTACCGGCAAGGTCATGGACGGCGAACGCCAGCGCTGCATCGACGCTGGCGCCGACGACTACGTGTCCAAGCCCGTGGACACCGCCGAGCTCTTCGACGCCCTGAGGCCCTGGCTCCCGGGCAACAGTCGGTCAGCCGAATCAGCTCCGGTCCTCGACACCATCGAGCCGGCGATGCCGGCGACCCGGCAGCCGGCGACACCGACCGACGAAAACCGGTCTCCGGCGGTGAGGTCGACGGCCGGCGACGAAGGATCCCTGCCCGACCGGTTCCGGATCAACGGGTCAGCCGGCAGCGCCATCGACGGAACGAAGATCCTGGTGATCGACGACGACTTCCGAAACATCTTCGCCCTGACGGCACTGCTCGAACGCTCTCACGCCGATGTCTTCGTGGCCGAGAGCGGCGCCGAGGCCCTGGCCGCCCTGGAGCGAACGCCCGACATCGACATCGTCCTCATGGACATCATGATGCCGATGATGGACGGGTACGACACCATGCGTGCCATCCGGGACCTGGAGCACTTCACCGCGCTGCCGATCATCGCTGTCACCGGCAAGGTCATGGACGCAGAGCGCCAGCGCTGCATCGAAGCGGGGGCGAACGACTACGTTCCCAAGCCGGTCGACACCGCCGAACTCCTGGCCGCGCTGCGACCCTGGCTGCCGGCGTCTACACCATCGATGACGCCATGACCGCCACGATCCGACGACCAGTGGTCCACGGCACCGACACCCGACTCCCGTCCCTCGTGGACCCGTTCCTCGTGCCCGTCCTCGTCGTGGACGACAATGCCGGAAAGCGTCTGGCGCTGACATCGGCCCTGGCGCCGTTGGGCTACCACATCATCGAGGCGGATTCCGGTGTCACGGCCCTGCGCTGCGTCACGGCCCACGACTTCGCCGTCATCCTCCTCGACGTCCGCATGCCCATCATGGACGGCATCGAGACGGCCGCGCTCATCAGACAGCGACGTCAGTCCGAGATGACACCGATCATCTTCCTCACGGCCGACGAGAACAACGAGAGCCTGAACTCCGAGGGCTACGCCGAAGGCGCCGTCGACTTCATCGTCGCTCCCGTCTCCCCCGACGAACTGCGGGCCAAGGTCTCGGTCTTCGCCAACCTCTTCTCCCGGGCCCGTGACCTGGCCGCCCAGGCGATGGACGTCCAGATATCGGCCGACCAGTTACGGATTCTCACCGACTCGGCACCCATCGGCATCTTCCGGACAGACCCGGACAACCGTTACGTTTACACCAATCGTCGTTGGTCGGAGATCACCGGCCTCCCCGCCGAAGACGCGGCCGGCAGAGATTGGGACACCATCGTCAGCGCCGACCAACGTTCCGGCGTGACCGGATTGCCCGGTGTCACCTCTGATGGGTCCGAGAACCCCCGTCGATTCGAGATCCGGCTTCCCGACTCGACCACCCGGGTCGTGATCGTCACCTCGAAATCCATTCCCGATACCGACGGCGGCACCGCCGGGTGGGTGGGAACCCTGGCCGACATCACCGCCGAGGCCGGGGCCGAAGCGGCAATGTCGGTGGCCCGCGACGAGGCCACCGAGGCCTCGCGCCTCAAGTCGGACTTCCTGGCCAACATGAGCCACGAGATCCGGACGCCGATGAACGGGGTCATAGGCATGACCGACCTGCTGCTCGAGACCGATCTCGATGCCCGCCAACGCGACTACGCCCAGACGGTGCGCAACTCCGGAGAGGCGTTGCTCAGCATCATCAACGACATCCTCGACTTCTCCAAGGTCGAAGCGGGAAAGCTCGAGATCGAGAACGTCGACTTCAACCTCCAGAGCATCGTCGAGGATGTGGTGGACCTCCTGGCCGGTCCCGCCTACGCCAAGGGTCTCGACCTGATCGCCGCGGTCGACAAAGGCGTCCCTGACATCGTCACCGGGGACCCCGGGCGCGTCCGTCAGGTACTGACCAATCTGGTGGGCAACGCACTCAAGTTCACCCAGACGGGCGAGATCGTCGTCCGTGCGGCCCAGACCGACGTCGATCGTCGTGATGCCCAAGAAACAGACGTCGTGATCCGTTTCGAGGTCTCCGATACCGGCGATGGCATCACCGCCGACAAGCTCGACCTGATCTTCGCTCCCTTCGTCCAGGCCGACACCTCCACCTCCCGCCGGTACGGCGGCACCGGTCTCGGCTTGGCCATCAGCAGCCAACTGGTGGCGCTCATGGGCGGGACCTGCGGTGTCTCCAGCGAACCCGGAGTAGGCAGCACCTTCTGGTTCTCCGTCCGGCTCCGGGCGCCGTCTCGCCATCCGATGCCCGATCCCTCACCCGGTGCCGGTCTGGCCGGCGTCCGGGCCCTGATCGTGAGCGACCGGGCCACCCAGCGCCATGTCCTGTCGGACTACCTCGAGGACTGGGGCATGTCGGTCCGGACCGCCGAATCGGGGCCCTCCGCTCTGCTGGCGCTGCGAACGGAGGCCGCCGAAGGTCGACCTTTTGCCGTGACCATCGTCGACTGGTCCCTGGCGGGAACCGAAGGCCCCGAGTTGAAGAACGCCATCACCGTCGATCCCGCCCTGAACGTATTCCTCGTGCTCCTGACCGACGTCGGCCAGGAACTCGACTTCACCAACGCCGTCCAGTCGGCTGCCTGTGTTTCTTTGTCCAGACCTGTCCACAAAGACCAGCTCGGCGTTTGCCTGAGGGTCGTCCTCGGTCTCCAACACGCCGAGGTCACCCCGGCTCACCACGTCACCAGCTCGCCCTCGGCCTCCGGAACATTCTCTGGTCACCGACTCCTGCTGGCCGAGGACAACCTCATCAACCAGAAGGTCGCCGTGGCCATGCTCTCGAGCGCCGGCTACACCGTGGATACCGTCCTGAACGGCGCCGACGCGGTGAAGGCGGTGGCGGCTCGCTCCTACGACGCCGTCCTGATGGACTGCCAGATGCCGGAGCTGAACGGGTACGAGGCGACCGCGGCCATACGGGCGCTCAAGAGCTCGGGGCGGCTCACCCCCGTCATCGCCATGACCGCTGGAGCTCGGCCCGAGGACCGCGACCGCTGTATGGCCGAGGGCATGGACGCCTACGTCTCGAAACCGGTCAGCAAGGACGCGCTTCTGGCCCTGGTGGCCAGCTCCGTCACGAGTGGTAGGGCCGCATCGGGGACACTGGCGCCGTCGGCACCGAAGGCGGTGAAGGGCCCGGTCCACCAGGTCACTATCGACCGGACGGCCTTCGACGACCTGCGCCTCCTCGGCGAACAGGCGGGAGAGGGATTCCTGGCCGACCTGGTCGGGCAATTCGTCACCGACACCGAGCTCCTTCTGGCCGACCTCCGCCTGGCCATGAAGATCGATGACGCCCCCGCCGTGGCCCGCATGGCCCACAGCATCAAGGGTGCCAGCGACCAGCTGGGCGGTCGTCGATTCGCCCTCTCCTGTAGCCGACTGGAGAGGATGGCGACGGCCGACTCGCTGGTCGACTGTCAGGACCTTCTCCAAGAATTGGAGCATGACTACCGTGACCTGCGCCAGGCCCTTGCCCGAGAAGTGGCCACGCCCGCTCGACATGAGGCCCAGAGCCGTCGTGGGTGACGTCGTCGGAGACATCGTCGGAGACATCGGTGACGTGCCCATGACCGATCCGGCCGCCCAGGCCGGCGGACCCCAGGCCATGTCTGATCGCGTCCTGCTGGTCGAGGACAACCCTGTGAATCAGCGGGTGGCCATCGCCATGCTCGAACATCTCGGATTCTGTACCGATGTCGTCGACAATGGCGTAGAAGCGGTCATCGCGGCGACGATGGTGCCGTACCGAGCCATTCTCATGGACTGCCAGATCCCCGTGCTGAACGGCTACGACGTCACCACGGAGATTCGCAGCCAGTGGGGGGCGTCACGTCTCTCTCCCATCATCGCCGTCACCTCGTCGACGTCGGCTCCGGACAGAATGCGCTGCCGGACGGCGGGCATGGACGGCTTTCTGGCCAAGCCCCTCAGTCTCGAGTCTCTGGCCGACGGCATGGCGCGTTGGGCTCCCGAGGCGTCGCGTCCTGCCGTCTCCGAATCCGCCGTGGACCCCGATCCGGCGTTCCCGGACGACGCACCGGTCGGGACCGACGGGCCGACACCATCGCTCGATGCCAAGGTCGTGGCCCGCCTACGACGGCTGGGCGACGCCGCCGGAGAGGACCTTCTCGGCCAGTTGGCCGCCATCTTCCTTCCCGACGCCGACGCCCGGATCGCGGCCATGCGAGATGCGCTGCTTCAAGAAGACGGATCAGCACTGATCCATTCGGCTCACGCATTGTGCGGGGCCAGTGCCAACCTCGGCGCCGCCGCCCTCTCCCGTCTCTGCGCCCACTTGGCCACCGACGGGGCCGTGGTCGACACCGAGGGCGCCGAGGAACTCCTGCTGGCGGTGGAGGCGGAGCTGGAACGGGTTCGATCGTCCCTCGTGACCCCGACGCTAACCCTGGTCCCGCCTGAGCGCAGCCAGGGCGTCCCATGCTCCTCTCCGCCGTCACCCCCTCCTCCGTTACCGGGTTCGGCGGGTTCGGCGGCCCCGAGGGCGCGGCCATGAAGCTCCTGGTGGCCGACGACGATCCCACGTCGCGTCTGATCGCCGAGGTGATGCTCAAGACCCTCGGCCATGACTCGCTCATCGTCGCCAACGGCACCGATGCGTGGGAAGCGTTTGTCTCCTGGCATCCCGACACCGTCATCAGCGACCTGATGATGCCCGGCATGACGGGTCTCGACCTGTGCCGGGCCATCCGGTCCCACCCGCGTGGTGCCTCCACCTACTTCATCGTGGTCACCAGACTCGGGGCGCTCCACGAGGTCCACCAAGGCATGATCGCGGGAGCCGACGACTACCTGGTCAAGCCCCTCGACACCGACGACCTCGAGGGCCGCCTGATCGCGGCGACCAGGGTGACGTCTCTTCACCGGCAGATGGTCGACCACAGCACCGAACTGGAGGCGGTCAACCACGACCTGGCCGACCTGGCCCGTCGTGACCCGTTGACGGGACTGGGGAACCGTCGGGCTCTCGAAGAGGATCTGGAGCTCCTGGAGGCACGGGTGAACCGCTACGGCCACAGGTACTGCATGGCGCTGCTCGACGTCGACCATTTCAAGTCGTACAACGACACCCACGGTCACCAGGCGGGCGACGTCGCTCTCCAGAAGGTGGCCGCCCAGCTCACCGCCCAGGCCCGCGGCGGCGACGAGATCTACCGCTACGGGGGTGACGAGTTCCTCTGCATCTTTCCCGAACAGTCCATGACGAGCGGGGCTCAAGCCGTCCAACGCATGCGGGTCGGTCTCGAAAGACTGGAGATACGGCGCAGCCACAGTCCGGCCGGTGTCGTCACCTTCAGCGCCGGCCTGGCCATACTCGATCCCGAACACCCCCGACCGGCGCGCGATGTCTTGCAGGACGCCGACGAGGCGCTCTACCGGGCGAAGCAATTCGGCCGCAACCGCGTGGAGGGGGCGACCCCGCAAACGGCCTGACGCCGCCGGGGGTCGTGGTGGTCGTGGTGGTGGTGGCCGATGTCACCGAGATGACCGACCTGTGCCGTCAGGCCAGGTTGTCACCGCCGAAGATCTCCGACACCGACGTGTCCTCGAAGACGGCGTCGATGGCGTCGGCGATCAGCTTCGAGACGGAGAGGACCGAGAGCTTCTCGATACGACGTTCAGGGGCGATAGGCAGGGTGTCGGTGACCACCACCCGCGACAGCGGCGACTTCTCCAACCGTTCGAGGGCCGGATCGGAGAGAACCGGGTGGGTGGCCATGGCCCAGATGTCCGACGCCCCCCTTTCGGCCAGCAACTCCGCCCCGGCGCAGATGGTGCCGGCGGTGTCGATCATGTCGTCGATCAGGACGCAGTGCCGGCCCTCCACCTCGCCCACCACGTCGAGAGCCTCGACCTCGTTGGCCGTCCCCCGGGGACGGCGCTTGTGCACGAAGGCCAGGTCGCAATTCAGGTGCTGGCTGAAGCGCTCCGCCACCTTCACCCGACCGGCGTCGGGAGCCACGATGACCATGTCGTCGCCTCCGAAGCGACGGAGCTCGGCCACCAGGACCGGCATGGCCGTCAGGTGGTCGAAGGGGATGTCGAAGAAGCCCTGGATCTGCCCCGAGTGGAGATCGAGGCTCACCACCCGGTCGGCCCCCGCCACCTGGAGTACGTCGGCCACCAGCTTGGCCGTGATCGGTTCACGGCCGATGGCCTTGCGATCCTGCCGGGAATACCCGTAATACGGGCAGACGGCGGTGATCCGCTTGGCCGACGCCCGCTTGGCCGCGTCGATCATGATCAGCTGTTCCATCAAGGTGTCGTTGACCGGGCCGCAGTGCGTCTGGACGATGAAGACGTCGCTGCCGCGCAGCGAAATGTCGTAACGGCAGTGGATCTCGCCGTTGGCGAACTCGCGGAGGTTGGCCTTGCTCAGCTCGACTCCCAGATGGGTGGCGATCTCCTGGGCCAGTTCCGGGTGCGATCTCCCGGAGACGAGCTCGAGACGTCGACGCGGCACCAACTCCATCTCTTGACGCTACCTCTCCCCCGCGGGCCCGGCCGAAGGCCACCTCGGCCCATGGGTCCGGGCGAACACCCACGGAGGCTCCGGGCTCAGTTGCTGGTGTCGTGCCCGTCCACGCCCGCCACCCGGGTGAACGCCTCGACCAGAGCGCCCGGCGACACCTCGGCGCCGGCACCGAGAGAGACGAAAGGGCCCACCCGGGCGTGGTGCCCGATGTCGGCGCGCACGGCCGAGGTCTTCGTCACCGTGGCCCCCTCGCCCACCACGGTGTCCATCAGGTGGCAGTCGGGCCCGACCTCCGCCCCGGCGGAGATCCGGCAGTCACCCTGCAGGACGACACCGGGCAGCAGGACCACGTCGGGCTCGAGATGCACGCTGGCATCCACGTAGGTGCGCTCGGGGTCCCACATGGTGACCCCCCGGCGCATCCATCGCTCGTTGATCCTGTCCCGGAGCTCCGCTTCGGCCACGGCCAGTTGGGCCCGGTCGTTCACCCGGGCCGCCTCCATCGGATCGGCGGTCACGAGCGACTCCACCGGATAGCCGGCATCGTGCAGCACGGCGTAGATGCCGCTCAGGGAGTGCTCTCCCCCCACGGGCCGGAGCCGGCGCAGGGCCGGGGCCAACACCGCATGACGGAAGCAGTGGATGGTGGTGGCCACTTCGTCCACGTCGGACTGGTCGGTGACGAGAGACCCCTTCATGATGCTCACCACGGCATCGTCTTTTCCCCGGACCACGCGGTCGTAGCCGGTCGGGTCGGAAAGGACGGCCGTGAGAAGAGTGGCCGCCGCACCCGTCTCCCGATGGTGGCGCACCAGGCTGGCCAGGGTGGGCGCACGCACGAGCGGTGTGTCACCGGGCAGGACCACCACGTCGCCATCGGCGTCGACCAGCCCTTCGGGCAAACCGGTGATGCCGACGGCGACGGCATCCCCCGTCCCGAGCTGCTCGGGCTGCTCGACGAAGGAGATGGACAACGACGCCGGCGCATGATCGACCAAGGTCTTCGTGACCCACTCGCCCCGGTGGCCCACCACCACCACGACCTTCTGCGCCGACAGCTCGGCCAGGGCGTCGAGCACGTGGAGGATCATGGGGCGCCCGCACAGCCGATGCAGGGGCTTGGGCCGTGACGAGCGCATACGCGTGCCTTCGCCGGCGGCGAGAACGACGGCAGAGAGCGGACGGTCGGGCATGCGGTTTAGTCTGTCACCCGATGACGGGGGGGACCGATCAGTCCATGACGACCAGGACGAACACATGGCGCCCTCGGGCCGAGAGAGCGGTCCCGTCACCATGCCCGTCCTGAGCTCCTGCGTCGACCCCGCCTCCGAGGTCTACCGCCAGAACCGCCAGGCCATGGAATCGGCCCTGGAAGAGGTGAACTCCCAGCTCGACATCGCCCGGGGCGGTGGCGGGGAAAGGTACGTGGAGCGCCACCGGTCCCGGGGGAAGTTCCTGGCCCGGGAGCGCATCGAGCTGCTGCTCGACCCCGACGCCCCTTTTCTCGAGCTGGCCCCCCTGGCCGCCTGGGGAACCGAGTACACGGTGGGGGCCAGCCTGGTCGCCGGTATCGGCGTGGTGAGCGGGGTCGAGTGCCTGGTCTCGGCCAACGACCCCACCGTCCGGGGCGGCTCCACCAACCCCTTCACCATGCGCAAGTCCAGCCGGCTGGCCGACATCGCCCTCGAGAACCGGCTGCCGTCCGTCAACCTGGTGGAGTCGGGCGGCGCCGATCTGCCGACGCAGTCCGAGATCTTCATCCCCGGCGGGCGCGGCTTTCGCGACCTCACCCAGCGGTCCGCCGCCGGGCTCCCCACCGTCGCCCTCGTCTTCGGCAACTCCACCGCCGGCGGCGCCTATGTCCCGGGCATGAGTGACCACATCGTGATGATCGACGGACGCTCCAAGGTGTTCCTGGGCGGTCCGCCCCTGGTCAAGATGGCCACCGGCGAGGAGTCCGACGACGAGTCCCTGGGCGGCGCCGACATGCACGCCCGGGTGAGCGGCTTGGCCGACTACCTGGCCACCGACGAACTCGACGCCATCCGACTGGGCCGGGCCATCGTGGCCCGGTTGAACTGGCGGAAGCACGGCTGTGGCCCGTCCCTGCCGGCGGACGAGCCGCTCTTCGACGCCGACGAGCTTCTCGGGATCGCCTCCGCCGACCTGCGTGTCCCGTTCGACCCCCGCGACGTGCTGGCCCGGGTGGTCGACGGTTCGTCGTTCGACGAATTCAAACCCCTGTACGGACCCAGCCTGGTCACGGGATGGGCGTCCATCCACGGCTACCCGATCGGCGTCCTGGCCAACCACCGGGGAGTGCTGTTCAGCGAGGAGTCCAACAAGGCCACGCAATTCATCCAGCTGGCCAACCAGGTCGACATCCCGCTTCTGTTCCTCCAGAACACCACCGGTTACATGGTGGGGAAGGTTTACGAGCAACGGGGCATCATCAAAGACGGCGCCAAGATGATCAACGCCGTCTCCAATTCGCGCGTCCCCCACCTGACCGTCAATATCGGCGCCTCCTACGGAGCCGGCAACTACGGCATGTGCGGCCGGGCTTACAACCCCCGTTTCCTCTTCAGCTGGCCCAACGCCCGTTCCGCGGTGATGGGACCGGCCCAGCTGGCCGGGGTGCTCTCGATCGTGGCCCGCCAGAGCGCCGAGGCCAGGGGTCTGCCTTTCGACGAAGAGGCCGACGCCGCCATGCGGGCCACGGTGGAGGCACAGATCGAAGCGGAATCGCTGCCGCTGTTCCTCACGGCCCGGCTCTACGACGACGGGATCATCGACCCCCGTGACACGCGCACCGTCCTCGGCCTCTGCCTGTCGGTCATCGACAGCAACCCCGTCCATGGAACACGCGGCTACGGCGTGTTCCGGATGTGACCGGCGGCGAACGACTGTGATCACCAAGCTTCTGGTGGCCAACCGGGGCGAGATCGCCCGGCGGATCATGGGCAGTGCCCACGCCATGGGCATCGCCTGTGTGGCCGTGTGCTCCGACGCCGACGCCCTGGCGCCGCACGTGGCCGAAGCCGACGAAGTCGTCCGCCTTCCCGGCAACACGCCGGCCGAAACCTATCTGCGGGCCGATCTGCTGGTGGCGGCGGCGAAAGCCAGCGGGGCCGACGCCGTCCACCCCGGGTACGGCTTCCTGTCGGAGGACGCCGCCTTCGCCCGGGCCTGCATCGGCGCCGGCCTGACCTTCGTGGGACCCCCGCCCGAGGTGATCGAGGCCATGGGCTCGAAGCTGGCGGCCAAGGCCACCATGGCCGGCGCCGGCGTCCCCGTCCTCCCCACCGTCCGCATCCCCCGTGGCACGGGAGAGGGGTCACAGGCCGATGCCGGCCTGGTCGAGGGGAGCCTCGACGAGGGGGGCCCGATCGAGCACCAGCTGGTCGAGAGTGACCTGATCAGGGCGGCCACCGAACTGGGATGGCCCGTGCTCGTGAAGGCCTCGGCCGGGGGCGGGGGCCGCGGCATGCGGGTGGTCGAGCAACCGGACGAGCTGGCCGACGCCGTGGCGTCTGCCGCCCGGGAAGCCCACAGCGCCTTCGGCGACGGGACCGTCTTCCTCGAGCCCTACATCTCCCGTCCCCGCCACGTCGAAGTCCAGATCCTGGGCGATGTCCACGGGACCGTGGTCCATCTCTTCGAACGGGAGTGCTCGATCCAGCGACGTCACCAGAAGATCGTGGAGGAATGTCCGTCTCCGGCACTGACGGCGGAGATGCGGACCGCCATCTGCGCCACCGCCGTGACGGCGGCCAGTGCCATCGGGTATATCGGCGCCGGCACCGTCGAGTTCCTGCTCCTGCCCGACGGCAGCTTCGCCTTTCTCGAGGTCAATACCCGCCTGCAGGTCGAACACCCGGTCACCGAGTTCGTGACCGGCCTCGACCTCGTCCGGCTGCAACTGCTGGTGGCCGAGGGACGACCCCTTCCGCCCGAGGTCGTCCAACCGAGATCGGAGGGCCACGCCATCGAGGTCCGGCTCTATGCCGAGGACGCCACCCGCTCCTGGCAACCCTCGGCCGGCCGCCTCCACCGCTTCTGTGTCGAGGCCGGACCCGGAATCCGGGTCGACAGCGGGGTGGAGGACGGCTCCGAGGTGAGCCCGTACTACGACCCCATGCTGGCCAAGGTCATCGCCCACGGTGCCACCCGTCAAGAGGCGGCCCGGACCCTGGCCCGGGCCCTGGCGACGGCGCAGGTCCACGGCGTGACGACCAATCGGGACCTGCTCGTGCGCATCCTGCGGCACCCCGAGTTCCTGAGCGGGGACATCGACACCGGATTCCTGCAGCGCCACGACCCGGCCGAGCTGGGCCGGCCTCTGGCCACCGACGAGGCCACCCACATCCACGCCGTGGCCGCCGCCGTGGCCGGCCAGGCCGAAAGGCGCCGGCAGGCGACAGTTCTCGGCGGTCTGCCGTCGGGATGGCGCAACATCTGGTCGCAGATGCAGACCACGACCTTCGTCGGTACCGGCGACCCGATCCGGGTCGGCTACCGCTTCGACCGAGCCAACCGGTGCCGGGCCGTGACCATCGACGACGTCCCCCGGCCCGATATCGAGGTGACGGCGTGCGATGGCGACGCCGTGGACATCTCGGTCGACGGTGTGATCAGGCACTACCGGGTGCATCACCTGGAGGCCACGACATGGGTCGACGGACCCGACGGCTCGTCCGTTCTCGACGAGGTGCCCCGATTCGCGCTGCCCGGATCACAGCTGGCCGCCGGCGCTCTGGTCGCACCCCTTCCGGGCACGGTGGTCAAGGTGGCCGTCTCCGTCGGCGATGTGGTCGACGCCGGCGACACGCTGATCGCCATCGAGGCCATGAAGATGGAGCACGAGGTGCGCGCCGCCGTGGGTGGCACGGTGACCGAGATCCACGTGGCCGCCGGTGAGCAGGTCGAGGCCGGCCGGCTGCTGGTCGTCCTCGGGGGGCAGGACGCGGACGGGTGAGTACACCGGACGTGCTTCGGATCGCCAATTGCTCCGGCTTCTTCGGCGATCGCCTGGCCGCACCCCGTGAGATGGTCGACGGAGGACCGGTGGACGTTCTTACCGGCGACTATCTGGCCGAGCTGACCATGCTGATCCTGCTCAAGTCGCGCCAGCGCGACCCGTCACTCGGTTACGCCTCCACCTTCTACCGGCAGATGGAGGATGTCCTCGGCACCTGCTGCGACCGCGGCATCAAGGTGGTGGCCAATGCCGGTGGCCTCAACCCGGCGGGGTTGGCGGCGCGCCTGCGGGCCCTGGCCGACGAACTCGGGATCGACGCCTCCATCGCCCACGTCGAGGGCGACGACATCCTGGGACAGCTGCCCGACCTGCAGGCGGCGGGCAACGCCCTGGCCCACCTCGACACCGGCATGGCCCTGGCCTCGGCGTCGGACCCGGTGAGCGCCAACGCCTACCTCGGAGGATTCGCCGTCGCCGAGGCGTTGGCCTCTGGAGCCGATGTGGTCGTCACCGGCCGGGTCACCGACGCCTCGCTGGTCGTGGGTCCGGCGGCGTGGCACTTCGGCTGGCAGCGCGACGACTGGGACCGGTTGGCCGGGGCCGTGGCCGTGGGTCACGTGATCGAGTGCGGGGCCCAGGCGACGGGCGGGAACTACGCCTTCTTCGCCGAGGTACCCGGGCTCGAGCATCCGGGCTTCCCCATCGCCGAAGTGGCGTCCGACGGCTCGGCCGTCATCACCAAGCATCCGGGCACGGGGGGTCTCGTGTCCGTCGGCACCGTCACCGCCCAACTCCTCTACGAGATCGCCGGCCCTCTCTACGCCAACGCCGACGTGGTGGCCGACTTCTCGACCATCCGGCTCGAGCAGCAGGGGCCGGACCGCGTCCGGATGTGGGGCGTACGCGGTCTCCCCGCTCCCGAGCAGCTGAAGGTCTCGATAAACCTGCTCGGCGGATGGCGAAACGCCATGACCTTCATCCTCACCGGCCTCGACATCGAGGCCAAGGCGGCACTGGCCGAGCGGACCCTGTGGCAGAGCCTCGGGGGTACAGAGGCGTTCGCCGATCACGACGTGCGACTGATCCGCACCGACCACCCCGACGCCGCCACCAACGAACAGGCCAGCGCCCAGCTCCGCATCACGGTGAAGAGCCCCGACCCCGACGCCGTGGGACGCCGGTTCTCCAATGCGGCCACGGAGATGGCGCTGGCCAGCTATCCCGGCTTCTACCTGACCTCCCCGCCGGGCGCGGCGGTGGCCTACGGCGTCTACTGGCCCACCCTGGTGCCCCGTCACACGGTGCCGGAGATCGCCGTCCACCACGACGGACGACGGGTGACGATGGCGCCACCACCGCTCACCTCGCCCTCCACTGCCGCCCCGGAATCCGCCCCCACCACCCCGGCGCTCGAGTCCCCGGTACCGGGATTCCCGCCCGTCGAGTCTCGGCCGACAGCGTCCGCCACGGTGGCATCATCGGAGAGCCGTTCGTCGGAGAACGGTTCGTCGGAGAACGGTTCGTCGGAGAACGGCCACCAAAACGGCCACTCCCGTCGCGGGTCCGCCACCCGTCGGCTCCCACTCGGCAGCATCATCGGGGCGCGTTCGGGGGACAAGGGCGGGAACGCCAACGTGGGGTTGTGGGCCCGGGACGAGGCGGCCTTCGCCTGGTTGCGCAAAGCGCTCACCGTCGAGCAGCTCCGGCTGCTTCTTCCCGAGGCGGCCACCCTGGACATCGATCGCTACGAGCTGCCCAATCTGTTGGCCGTCAATTTCGTGGTTCACGACCTGCTCGGAGAGGGCGTGGCCTCATCGACCCGTCCCGACGCCCAGGCCAAGAGCCTCGGCGAATACCTGCGGTCCCGACTGGTCGACATCCCCGGCGACATCGTCGACGCGACGCCGCCCCCTCCGGCCGGACATTGAGCAAGGGAGCGAGCATGGACTTTCGAGAGACCGAAGAACAGCAGATGCTCCGGGAGGCGGTCGACTCCATCGCTTCGAAGTACGGCCACGGCTATTTCACCGAGAAGGCCCGAAGTGGTGGTCGGACCGACGAGCTGTGGAACGAATTGGCGTCGTCAGGATTCCTCGGGGTGAACGTACCCGAGGAGTACGGCGGGGGCGGCATGGGGATCAGCGAACTGGCCATCGTGCTCGAACAGTTGGGGACGAACGGGTGCCCCCTTCTGTTGCTCGTCGTCTCCCCCGCCATCTGCGCCACCATCATCGCCCGGTTCGGTTCCGACGAGCAGAAGCAGCGCTGGCTGCCCCGGTTCGCCACGGCCGAGCTCAAGATGGCCTTCGCCATCACCGAGCCCGATGCCGGGTCGAACTCCCACAACATCGCCACCACGGCCACCCGCGACGGAGACGTCTACCGGCTCCGGGGCACGAAGTACTTCATCTCCTTCGCCGACGAATCCGAATCGGTCCTGGTGGTGACCCGCAGCGGTGTCGACGAGACCACCGGGCGGGGAAAGCTGTCGCTCTTCGTCGTCGACCTGGACAGCCCCGGGCTGGAGAAGACCCTCATCCCGGTCGAGATCGTGGCGCCGGAGAATCAGTTCACCCTGTTCTTCGACGACGTCGAGGTTCCCGCCGACCGGCTCCTCGGAACCGAGGGCGACGGGTTGCGCCAGGTCTTCCTCGGGCTCAATCCCGAGCGGATCATGACGGCCGCCATGGCCAACGGCATCGGCCGGTACGCCCTCGACAAGGCCGGCACCTACGCCCGGGAGCGCTCGGTCTGGGATACGCCCATCGGCCGGCACCAGGGCATCGCCCATCCGCTGGCCAAGGCCAAGATCGAGGTCGAACTGGCCCGGCTCATGACCCAGAAGGCGGCCTGGTCCTACGACGCCGGCCTCGACGCCGGGGAGGCGGCCAACTTCGCCAAGTACGCGGCGGCCGAGGCCGCCCTCGGAGCCCTCGACCAGGCCATCCAGACCCACGGGGGCAACGGCATGTCGTCGGAATTCGGTCTGGCCGACATGTGGGGCCTGACCCGTCTGATGCGCACGGCGCCGGTCAGCCGCGAGATGATCCTGAACTTCGTGGGCCAGCACTCCCTGCATCTTCCCAAGTCGTACTGATTCCCATGTCGTACTGACCTCCGGGCCCGCCGGAGGCGGCCCGACCGTCAACCGGTCACATTGTCACGAAGTGGCGGCAAACCGACGGGCGTCGTCCGCCGCGTACTTGGCCACGATGGTGTCGACGGCGGCGGTGCGCTCGACGGCGTCGACCACCGACGCCAGACGGTCTCCGGGTATGGCGACGGTCATTTCATCGGGACGCATCCCGGTGCGGGCCCGGCTGAGCGCACAGCCCACGCTGGCCGCCAGCTCGCCGTGATCCTTGGCCAGGGCCACGATGTGGCACTGCGGCTTACCTTCGATCCGTAAGCCGGGCAGGGCGTCGGACAGAACCATCAACTGGCGACCGTTCACCCGGAGAAGAACGACATCGGGCGTGGCCGTGCTCTCGGCCAGGGGCCCGTAGGCGACAGCGGCCGAGGGACGCGAGACGGCGGGCACCGCGGCGATGGCGTCGGCGTCCACCCATCCGACCTCGAGAAGGGTGGCCACATCGTCATGCCCGGCCGCCTCTTCGAGCGAGGCGAAGCCGTGGGTGTAGCGGCCGACCGAGCAATTGCCGTGATCAGCGGGGACGGTGCTGAAGCTGCGCTCGGCGGCCCGGATCCAAAAGACACAACCGGCGGCCACGCGGCCCGAACGCCCGTCATCGGTGGGATCCGACATCGGTTCGTCGAACGCCGGAAGAGAACCCGGCACCTCGTCGGTGAAGGTGATGGTGATGGGGGGAACGGCCAGGTGCAGCGTCCCCGCCAGTCTGTCTCCCAGTCCGGCCCAGTCGGTTGTGGCGGCCACGGCGTCTGTCATGGACGACATCCTCGACCGCCGGAGGGCTCGAGCACAAGCGGCGCCTCGGCTGGAGCACCCTGAGGGCAAGCGGCGCCTCGGCTGGAGCGCCCTGAGGGCAAGCGACGCCTCGGGAGAGGGGTCCCGCATCCATTGACAATTCCGGGATTGAGGAGATGTTGACCCTCCATAGGGGCGCATGTGAGGTCGTGGCGTCACGATGCCACCAACGGAAGTCCAGGCGAATGGAGTAATTCATGAGTGACGTACGACAGAAGTCGGGCGCACGGGCATTACGGCGCATGGCCGGTCGGGCCACGACGGTCGTCTTGACGTCGGTCGTGCTCGTGGCCTTCGGCGCCACCGCGGCCTCGGCCCGACCCCGGCCGGTCAACCCGCCCGCTCCCACCGGTACCATTACCTCCAATTCCAACGGGACGGTGACGATCAATGTCTCCGGTCAATGGAACTGGCCTCTGACGGGAGCGGGACACATCAAGAGCGCCAGCGCCGCCAAGCCCTGCGGCGCCCACTACGGCGTCGGATGGGGAATGGTGTGGAACGACGCCGACGATCCCGGCTACAAGATCACCTACTTCCATGGTGGTCCCCACTCACAGTTCGTCGGCAGCAGCCTGGCGGTGAACGGCAATACCGTCGACGCCAGCGTGCACTACAACACAGGCAGCCCCTGCGGCACCTTCGACGCCAGCACCGGCGTCACCAGCCAATGGTCCGATTCGCATACCTACGCTGACGGCAACTCCCTTCCCACCAGCATCTGCGTGGTGAGCTACGTCCTGCGCAAGGCTCCCTCGGCCAACAAGAGCCGCCAGTACCTGGTGAACAAGAACAACGCCAACGCCTTCAAGACGGCGGTTAAGCAAGGGAACGCGGCCGCATGGACGACGAGCCCCGCCTGCTTCGATCCCTCCACGTTGAAAGCGTCACCGGTCATCGTGACAACGGCCACGAACGCCCAGGTGGGATCGCCCATCGGCGATACCTCCACCCTGAGCGGCACGTCGCAGGATGTCACGGCGTCGGTGAACCAGGTCCGGACGATCTCCGTCGTCGGCAATGCCGGGGGCACGGTCATCTTCAATCTCTACGGGCCCACCGACACCAACTGCACCTCGACCCCGATCTTCACCTCACCACCGATCACGGTGAACGGCGACGGGACCTACGGGCCCGTCTCGTTCACCCCGACGCAGGGTGCGGGCACCTACCGGTGGATCGCCACCTACAGCGGTGACCAGAACAACAACGGCGCCACGGAGCTGTGCGGAGCAGCCGGAGAGACCTCGGTGGTGAGCACGGCCCCGGTGACATCACCGGCCAATCCGCCCACCAGCCCCGGAAGCAGCGTCCCCGTCGTTGTCACCAAGGCCAGCACGGGAACGGCCGCCCTGGTACCGGTGGTCGGTGCCACCACGGTCCACACCGGTGAGCCGTGGGCCGGATCGAAGCCTTTCGAAGTGGCTCTGATCGGCTTCGGCCTCTCGCTGATGGGTCTCGGATTCTTCCAGCGTCGCCGGCTCGCTCTGCGCAAGCGGGCTCAGCCGCAGTCGTAAAGGTCTGTCTCGGGGGGGACAGCACACAGCGCTCCGGGCGACGGAAAGGTCGCTCCGGGGCGCTGTGTCGCGTCCGGGCCCGGGGCGCAGGAGCCGCTCGGACCCGTGGACGTCCACGACGGAGAACGTCGACCGCGGCCGACTACGAAGAGGCGAGAAAGCTGAGCCGGACCTGCCGGTGCGGGTTGTCTTCGTTGGTGTCGACCAACACCACCCGCTGCCAGGTACCGAGGGCCGGACGGCCGGCCATCACCGGAAGGACGAGCGACGGGGAGACGAGGACGGGCAGAAGGTGATCGGCGCCGTGACCCGGGGCGCCGTGGCGATGGCCGTAGCGGTCGTCGCGCGGCAGCAGGCGGTCGAGGGCGGCGACAAGATCGGCCTCGGACCCCGAACCCGTCTCCATCACCGCCACGCCGGCGGTGGCGTGCGGAACGAAGACCGAACACAGACCGTCGCCGCGTCGGCGACAGAACGACTCCACCTCGTCGGTGACGTCGACGACCTGGCGACGTGACGTGTCGATGTCGAGAATCGTCGTCTCCACCCGGGTGACGGTAGTGCTCGGGCACCGGTGGCTCACGGCCGGTCGCCGCGCCAGGCGTTTCGGGCCGACCGAGGCGGGGCCGAGAACCGGGGGCCGACCCACTCGGGGCCGGCGCCCGATCAATCGGGCAGAGCCGCCTCGACGGCCGCCACCAGAGTCGGGTCCTCGGGCTCGACGCCGGGCCGGAAGCGGCCCACGATGGCGCCGTCGGGCGAGAGGAGGAACTTCTCGAAATTCCACTGGATGTCCCCGGCGGCGCCGTCGGCGTCGGGAACCACCGTCAGGGTGTCGTAGATCGGGTGCCGGTCGGGGCCGTTCACCTCGATCTTCTCGAAGAGGGGAAAGGTGACGCCGTAGTTGACGGTGCAGAATTCGGCGATCTCGTCAGCCGTGCCCGGCTCCTGCTCGAGGAATTGGTTACAGGGGAACCCGACCACGCTGAAGCCGCGGCCCTCATAGGTGTCCTGGAGCTTCTGCAGGCCGGTGTACTGCGGGGTGAGGCCACACTGGGAGGCCACGTTCACGACGAGGACGGCCTTGCCCTTGAAGTCCCCGAGGGAGGAGGGCTTGCCCTGCAAGGTGTTGACGGGGATGTCGTAGATCTCGGACACGGTCTCCTCCTGCGGCCCCGGCGGGGCTGATGGTCGGACACCGCCGGTGGCGGGTCGTCTGCGGTTGCCGGGCCAGTGTCGCGCGCCTCGCCCGTCGGTGCGTCGCCGACGGCTCCGGAGCCGATCGGCGGCGTCGACCGGCCGGCGTCTTCCCGGGCCCGTTATGGTGGCCGGGCATGGCCGAGGTGACCGTCGAGGACCGGTCGGGCGGGACCTACACCGTGGTGGTCACCGACGGCGCCGTGAAGACGATCCACACCGTGAGGGTGCCCGCCGGACTCGCCGGCCGCCTGGGGGGCGCCGGGGTCCCGGCGGCCGATCTCGTCCGGGCCTCGTTCGCCTTCCTGTTGGAACGCGAACCGTCCACCTCCATCCTTCGGGACTTCAGCCTCGAGCAGATCGGCCACTATTTCCCCGACTATCCGGAGAAGATGCGGAAGATGTTGGCGACGGGCGTCGGAGGCGACGCCGGTGCCGTCTGAGTCCATTCGCCTCTGACGGGTCACCGACTCTCACGGGCTGCGAGACGGCGTTCGATCAGTCTCCCCGAGGCGGACGAGGCGGGACCCACCAGGCATCGTCCACAGGCTGTCGATGACGACAGGGGCCCGTTCGAGACCGGACCGAGAATCCGGAAGGAGCAGACTTGGGTGATGAAGGTGTGAACAGCCGGGCGTCGTCGACCGTATCCTCAGATGCCGGACCCGCAACGGGCCGATCGGCTCGTCCTCAGGAGGTGGCTGACACCCATGAAGTCCGATGCGACGTCGACGTCGGGGCCGGCGCTCCGACGGAAGGTCGGTGGATCTCTGACAGCCCTCGGAGCGGTGGCCGCGGTGGGCGTGATCGCCGCCGCCTGCGGTTCGTCGTCACCCAGTGCCTCGACGACCCCCACCACGATCGCCCGGTCGCCGGCCGGGCCGTCGGCGGCCACCACGAAGCCGGCCTCCGCCGGCCAGACGGTGGTGAACGCCGAATCCAACACGACGATCGGTCGCACGATCCTGGTCGACCCGTCGGGCATGACCCTCTACACGCTGAGCGCCGACACGGGCGGGAGAAGCAGGTGCAGCGGAACCTGCGCCACGGCCTGGCCGCCGCTGACGGTGGCGTCGGGTGTCACCCCCGAAGGCGGCACCGGCACCGGGGCCGGGGCCGGGGGCAAGCTGGCCACGACGGCGCGCTCCGACGGCTCCCTGCAGGTGACGTACGACGGTCGACCCCTCTACACCTTCGCCGGTGACGGCACGGCCGGCGCCACCAATGGCAACGGCATCAGGAGCTTCGGCGGGACCTGGGCGGTGGTGAAGATCGGCAGCGCCACGTCGACCGGCTCCTCCGGCACCACGGCGCCCACGACCACGACCACGACCAGCACACCGTCGCGGGGCTACGGGTATTGACCCCGGCCCGGACGACCGATGAGGGTGGCGGCGCGGCGACGATGACCGGGGGGGCGACTCCCGGAGGGGGCGCGACTCCCGGAGGGGACACGGCCGACGGCAGCGGGCATCGCGGCAGACGGGGCTGGAGCGCCGCGCCCGTGATCGAGTCGGCCGACGAGGAAGGCCTGCGGGCCGCCTTCCTGGCCCACGGCGGCGAACTCTACGGATACGCCCGGCGCTCCCTGGGCGACGCCGGTGCCGCCGACGAGGTGGTGCAGGAGACGTTCATCCGGGCCTGGCGGGGCCGGAGCCGATTCGACGCCCAGCTCGGCTCCCTGCGGACGTGGCTGTTCGCCATCGAACGGCGGATCGTGATCGACCAGGCGCGGGCGCGGGCACTGCGCCAGACGAGTCCGTTGCCCGTCGACCTGGCCCAGGTGGGCGACGACATCGAGAGAGCTCTCGTGGGGTGGCAGGTCGAAGAAGCGCTCCGGCGCCTTCGGCCCGAACACCGTCAGGTTCTGGTGGAGACCTACTACCGCGGCCGGTCGGGCCGGGAGGTGGCCGTCGAACTCGGCCTACCCGAGGGGACAGTTCGCAGCCGGCTCTTCTACGCCCTTCAGTCGTTGCGGCTGACACTCGATGAGATGGGATGGGACCAGTGACCAATGACCGGTGACCAATGACCGGTGACCAATGACCGGTGACCAGTGACCAGGGACCGGTGACCGGTGACCAGGGACCGGTGCGACCAGTGGCACGGCCTTGTGGCCATGGAGTTCGTCGGCCAACTGGCTGACGAGGACCGTCTGGCGCTGAGCGCCCATCTCGACGGGTGCCAGGACTGTCGCGACGAACGTGGCGACCTGGCCGGTCTGGCCCGGATCCTCCCGGCCGCCGATCCGAGCCATCTGGGCGGGCACGAGGTGCCCTTCGCCCTGCAGGGGGCCGTCTTCGGTCGCCTGGCCGACGACGCCCGGCACGAGAAGAGGGGCCGGCGTGTCCGCTATGGACTGGTGGCGGCCGCCGCGGCGTCGGTCGCCGCCGTGGCCCTGGTGTTCGGCCTGTCCGGGTCACCGGGCGGTTCCGGACCGGGCCAGAGCACGGTGGCGCTGCACGGGAGCAACGGTGTCCAGGCGTCGGCTCAGCTGACGACCAAGCCGTGGGGAACGGCAGTCCACATAGAGGAGTCGGGCCAGCGCGGTGGTCAGGACCTGTCCGTCTCCATGCGGACGAGCAACGGATCGTGGTGGGCCGCCGGGACCTACCGGACGGTGACGGGTCGGACCGTGCGGGTCGACCTGGCCTGTGCCGTTCCCGCCTCGAAGATCACCGAGATCTGGGTACGGAACAGAGCCGGTCAGACCGTCCTTCGGGGCTACCTCGCCTGAGCGGCTCTGTCCTTGGCCACCTCGTCGAAGGCGGCGTAGTCCTCCGCGGTGTCGGTGGCGTGCTCGTAGCCGATGACCCCGAGCTCGGTGAAGCGGGTGCGGAGCCAACCGTCACCGGCGTCGAGGAGACCCAGTTTGCGGCAGTTGGGAACGATCTTGGAGAAGAGCATGCCGCTGAAGACCTGTTCGGCACGCGGCGGCGACTCGAGCATCAGCCGGACGACGGGCCGGGGGTCGACACCCATGCGCTGCCAGACGTCGGGTTGGAACCAGCGGCGACGGAGACGGACGGCCGCCTCGTAGGCGAACTCCTGGCGTTCGCGGAGCTCGGACCCCGAAAGTTCGGTGTAGTACTCCTGGAGACCGAGAACACCGAAGGCGACGTGGCGGGCCTCGTCGGCCATGACGTAGCGGAGGAGCTTCTTGAGCAGAGGCTCCTGGGTCATCTGGTGGATGGCTCCGAAGACGGCCAGGGCCAGGCCCTCCACCATGACCTGCATGCCCAGGTAGGTGATGTCCCAACGCGGGTCGCTGATGATGTCGTCCAAGAGGGCCTGCAGATGGGGATTGATCGGATAGTGGCCCGACAGCTTCTCGTCGAGGTAGCGGGAAAAGACCTCGACGTGGCGGGCCTCGTCCATGACCTGGGTGGCGGCGTAGTACTTGGCATCGATCCAGGGCACGGTCTCCACGATCTTGGCCGTGCAGACGAGAGCACCCTGCTCACCGTGGAGAATCTGGGACAAGGTCGAATTCTGCGACTCGACGGCGAATTGGGTCCACTCCCGGGCGCCCCAATTCTTGAGCGGCGATCCCTGCGCCTGGGAGAGCGCCCTGAAGCGCTGGGCCGGGCCCCCGCCGTCGAGCTGGCGGGCCACGCTCTGCTGGTCGACGTCGGTGGACCAGGGGAGGTCGCAGGAGCCGTTCCACTGGGAGTGCTTGGCCTTTTCGTAGAGCTTGGCCAGGGGGACCCGGTGGCGCTCGTAGTCCCATGTGAAGGCCACGTCGGTCGAACTCTGGACGGCCCGGACGAGATCGTGCCGCTCGGTGCGGCCGGCGGCGATGACGGCGTCGACGGCCTCATCGGTGACCGTGGGCCGTTGCTCTTGGGCGTGCGTCGGCATGGTTCCCCCTTCGCCTTCTTCGACGGTAGGAGACACCGACGAGAACGTCAACGGAAAGGCTCGGACCCGGACCCCGATCCCGTCGGCGGTAAGGTGGCGACCCCGTGCCCGCGCGCCCGAACTCGACGACGGATCCGGCCGGCACCGTGGCCGAGCTTCTGCTGGCCCGGGCCGAGGACGAGGGGCCGGGCCTGATCTTCGAAGAGCGGTCGTGGAGGTGGCGGGAGGTGGTGGCCGAAAGCGCCCGGTGCGCGGCGCGGGCCACGACTTTGCGGCGGGCCGGGCCGTTCCACATCGGAGTCCTTCTCGAGAACGTGCCCGAGTACCTGTTCTGGCTCGGCGGGGCGGCTCTGTCGGGTGCCACCGTGGTCGGGATCAATCCCACCCGGCGCGGCGCCGAGCTGGCGCGCGACATCCGGTTCGCCGATTGTCAGCTGGTGGTGACCGACGCCAACGGCTCGGCTCTGCTCGACGGTCTCGATCTCGGACTGGCAGCCGACCGGATACTGCGCGTCGACAGCCCGTCCACCGGTGACGGCCCGCAGGCCGGTGAGAACCAGAGCGCCGGTGACAGCCCACCAGGCGGGGACGGTGCTGTGGTCGAGACGGTGTCGCCGTCGGATCTCCTGCTGCTTCTGTTCACCTCGGGAACGACGGGAAATCCCAAAGCGGTGCGGTGCACGCAGGGCCGGCTGGCCTCCATCGCCGGTCGGGCGGCGGCCGGATACGGCTTTCGGGGTGAGGACATCTGCTACTGCCCGATGCCTCTGTTCCACGGCAACGCCATCATGGCGCTGTGGGCTCCGGCTCTGTCGGTGGGGGCGACGGTGGCGTTGACCCGGCGGTTCAGCGCCTCGGGCTTCCTGGCCGACGTGCGGCGGTTCGGCGCCACGCGGTTCACCTACGTGGGGAAGGCCCTGGCCTACGTGCTGGCCACGGCCGAGGCCGCCGACGACGCCGAGAACAGCTTGCGCGAGGGGTTCGGGACCGAGGCGTCGAGTCCCGACCGGGCGGCTTTCGAACGACGGTTCGGGTGCCGATTGGTGGAGGGCTACGGGTCGAGCGAGGGCGGGGCCGTTCTGAACGTGACGCCGCAGACGCCGGTGGGATCGCTCGGACTGCCGGTACCGGGCGACGACATCGTGATCTGCCGACCGCAGACGAAGAGCGAGTGCCCGCCGGCGCGTTTCGACGAGGCCGGTCGGTTGCTGAACGCCGACGAGGCCATCGGCGAGATCGTGAACCGGGGAAGCGCCAGGAGCTTCGAGGGCTACTACGAAAACCCCGAGGGTGACGCCGAGCGGGTCCACGACGGGTGGTACTGGACGGGGGACCTGGGATATCGCGACGGCGACGGCTACTTCTACTTCGCCGGCCGGGGTGACGACTGGCTGCGGGTCGATTCCGAGAACTTCGCCGCCGCGCCGATCGAACGGATCGTGGAACGGCACCCCGATCTGGCCGCCGTCGCCGTCTACGCCGTGCCCGACCCCCGGTCGGGCGACGAGGTGATGGCGGCGGTGGAATTGAAGAGCGGCACCGGATTCGATCCCGTGCGGTTCGCCGAGTTCCTGGCCGAGCAGCCCGACCTGGGGACGAAATGGTCGCCCCGGTTCGTTCGGGTGATGGCCGAGCTGCCCCTGACGGCCACGGGGAAGATCACCAAGGGGTCTCTGCGACGGACGGCCTGGCAGGGCGACGACCCCGTCTTCTGGATCCCCGACCGGACCGGCTCGCGGTATGTGGCGATGACGGGGGCCGACCGGGAGCGTCTGCGGGAGGAATTCGACCGTTACGGACGATCGGGCCTGATCCCCCACTGAGCCGGGCCGACCGCCCTCGACGGGCGGGTCAGGGCGTGCTCTGATCTGAGGTCGGACATGAGAAAGGCACAAGCACGATGAGCAGTGTGATGAAGCGGCTGTCCGGGATCGTCCAGGCCAAGGCCAACAAGGCGCTCGACAAGGCCGAGAACCCGGCCGACATGCTCGACCTGTCCTACGAGAAGCAGGCCGAGAACCTCCAGAAGGTGCGGCGGGCGCTGGCCGACGTGGCCACGGCCAAGAAGCGGTTGGAGCTGCAGGCGGCCGAATTGCAGGCGCAGGCGAGCAAGCTCCAGGACCAGGCCAAGCAGGCCCTGGCCCAGAACCGGGAGGATCTGGCCCGGGAGGCGTTGAGCCGGCGGTCGGGGTTGGCCGACCAGTTGACGGAGCTCGGGACCCAGCACAGCCAGGTCGAGGCCCAGCAACAGCAACTCGAGACGACGGCCACCAGGTTGTCGACCCAGATCGAGGCCTTCCGGACCAAGAAGGAGACCCTGAAGGCCAGCTACACGGCCTCCAAGGCGCAGGCCAGCATCGGCGAGGCGGTATCGGGGATCTCGGAGTCGATGACCGACGCCGGGATGACGCTGCAGCGGGCCCAGGACAAGATCAGCCAGATGCAGGCCCGGGGGGCGGCCATCGACGAGCTGATCGACACCGGGGCCCTGCCCGACGCCCTCGGGGGGGCGAAGGACGACATCCAGGCGCAGCTGGACGCCACCTCGCAGACCGGTCAGGTCGATTCCGAATTGGCGGCGCTGAAGGCGGAGTTGGGATCGGCGGCTCCGGCCGCCGGCCTGCCCGGCGCCAGCCCCGGAGCCGAGAGTACGGGCCCGGCCGATCCGTCGGCGCCGGCGGGAGGGGGGTCCTGATGATCGTGCGGATTTTGGGCGAGGGCCGTTACGACGTTCCCGAGGCGGACATGCCGGCCATCGAGCAGCTCGACGCCCAGTTGACCGACGCCATGGACCGCGAGGACGAGGTGGAGTTCGACTCCTCTCTGGCCGACCTGGTCGGTCAGGTGCGTCGCAGCGGGGTGCAGCTGGCCGCCGACGACCTGCAGACGTCGGGGCTGGTGGTCCCCCACGAGGGGTCCAGCCTGGCCGAGGTGAGGACGCTGCTCAACGAAGGGGCCTGACCGGGCAGGCCTGACAGCGAAGGGCAGGCCTGAGCACGAAGAGCAGACCCCGTCGTCAGGTGGCCGCCGCCTGGGCGGCCAGGATGAGCTCGACCAGCTCGCAACGGTCGGCGTCGCAGAGAGCGGCGAAGGGGCGCGCCGCGGCGCGGTTGGTGACCGCCTCGGCCTCTTGCCAGGCCGCCGCGTGGGGGTCGGGCTCGGGGAAGGGTTCGGTCCAGCCGAAGAGGGCGGCCATGGCCGGGGTCTTGACCATGACCGCGTCGAGGGGTTCCATGGCCGAGGCGATGATGGCGGCACCATGGATCGCCCCCCGCCATTCACGGAGGACGTTCATGCGGTGCAGGGCCAGGGCCTTCGGCTCCTTGGGCTCGGGCAGGGCGGCCCAGGCGGCGAAGAGCGGTGCCCCGGCCGGGGAGGCGGCGGCGATCAGCTTTGCTTCGAGCTCGGCCAGACGGGTGTAGTCCACGGCGTCGCCGAGATGCGCCGCCGACCAGGTGTCGAGACAGGAGGCGAAGGCCTGGGCGGCCTCCATCGGGGCCATGACGGCCCGGCCCCGGTCCCAACGCTGGACGATGGAGGAGGGGTTGAAGAAGACGAAGGCGGCGGCGACGACGGTGCCGTCGACTTCGCCAAGGGCACCGCCGCGGCCGGTGACGTAGAAGTCGACGCCGTCGAAGCCGAGCTGACCGCCCTGTTGATAGGTGGCGCCGTCGAGCATGAAGCCGGCCGGGAGCGAGACGATGACGGGGGTTGTCTGGTGGGCGGCCTCGAGGGGGTCCATGGGGTCACTCTCCTGGGCGATGGCGGAGGCGGCAAAAGGTGGCGAAGTCGGCGAGGTTACCAGCGGGGGTCAACCGGTACCCTGGCCCGATGAGCGGCGACCGACTCCCGGGGCGAGAGCCGTGAAGGTACGGATCGGCGTCGGCGCCGGGCTGGAGTCCTCGTCGGGGACGGAGCTGGGCGGGCTGGTGAAAGACCTGGAGGAGCTGCACTTCGACTCCATCTGGCTGGCCGACCTGCTGAGCTTTCCCGGAGACGACCCCCTGACGGGGCTGGCCTACGCGGCGGGGGCGACGGCCAAGCTGAAGATCGGGACGACCCTGGTGCTGCCCGGGCGGAACCCGGTGCGGTTGGCCAAGCAGATCGCCACCTTGGACCGGGTGTCCGGTGGACGGCTGCTTCTGACCTTCGTCTTCGGGATCCGGCATCCGACGGAACTGTCGGCCATGGGAGTCGACGCCTCGGCCCGCGGGGCATTGGTCGACGAGGTGCTGCCGCTGTTGCGGCGGCTGTGGACCGAGGACGAGGTCGGGCACGCCGGTGGCGCCTACCGGTTCGAGGGGGTGACGGTCGAGCCCAAGCCGCTTCAGAATCCGCTCGACGTCTGGCTGGGCGGGAACGTGCCCAGTTCCCTGCGGAGAGCCGGGGTGCTGTCCGACGGATGGTTGCCGAGCATGTGCCTGCCGGCCGAGGCGGCCGCCGGGCGGCGGACGATCGAGCAGGCGGCGGCCGAGGCCGGGCGGAGAATCGACCCCGAGCACTTCGGGGTGAGCATCGGCTACTACCGGGGCGAGGCTCCCCCGCCCCGGTTGGGGCGGCTGGCCGGTCGGCGGAGCGCCGACGAGCTGGCCCAGTTGGTGCCGAACGGGATCGCCGGGCTGCGGAGCTTGATGGAGCGCTACCTCGAGGTGGGGTTCTCCAAGTTCGTGGTCCGGCCTCTGGTGGCGCCGGGGTCGTGGCGCGACGAGCTCGAGGATCTGGCCGCCGGGGTGCTCGACCTGCAGGTCTGAGGAGCCTCGGCGGCAGGCGGCGGCGAAGCGGGACATGGCATGCTGCTTCGAACTGAGACGATGGAGGGGTTGTGGGAAAGGCACGAGCAGAGATCCAGATCGAGAAGCCGGCCGATGAGGTCTGGGCCCTGGCCGGAGACTTCGGCGGCATCGGGGGATGGATGCCCGGGATCGAGTCCTGTGTGGTCGACGGGGACGACCGGATCCTGAAGATGATGGGGATGGAGATCACCGAGCGACTGGTCCGGCGCGACGACGACGAGAAGTCGATCGTCTACGGGATCGTGGGCGGGGTGCCGGGGGTGGGCAACCACAAGGCCACCATCGCCGTGAGCCCCGAGGGCAGCGGCTGCCATGTGACCTGGGACGTGGAGGTGGAGCCCGACGAGATGACGGAGATGATGCAGGGGATCTACCAGCAGTCCCTGCAGGCGATGAAGGACCATCTCGGCGGTTGACGTCGGTGACTGATCCTCCGGACGGGCCGGGACTCGCACCGGGCAAGGGGCGATGGCAGATCAGCTCCACGGTGCGGACGTCGGCACCGGTGGAGGTGGTGTGGCCCCTGATCGGCGAGGCCGAGCGGTGGAGGGAGTGGGCGTGGATGACCCGGACCTTCCTGCTGCGGCCCGGTGCCCCTGAGGCGGACGGCGTCGGGGCGCTGCGGCGATTCGGGATCGGCCCCGTGGGGGGCAGCCGGGAAGAGGTGGTGGCCTGGGAGCCGCCACACCATCTGGGCTACGTGGTGGTCAGCGGGCTGCCCGTGCGGCGCTACCGGTCCGACGTCGTGCTCGAGGGTGACGCCTTGGGGACCGTGATCCGGTGGGACGGGAGTTTCGACGCGCTGGTGCCGGGGACGGGGCCGGGGCTGCGGATGGTGTTGCAGCGGATGGTGGGCGGCTTCGCCCGGCGGGTGGGTCGCTACGCCGAGAGCCTCGGTTCCGGCGGGGACTGAGAACTCACTCGACGGAGACGCCCTCGAGCGGCGGTGGTTGCGGGTAACGCGGGTCCATGGCGTCGAGGAGGTCGACGAGGACGGTGCTGACGGCCCAGTTGCGGAACCACTTGTGATCGGCGGGGATGACGTACCAGGGGGCGATATCGGTCGAGGTGAGGGTGAGGACGTCGGCGTAGGCGGCGGTATAGGCGTCCCAGTGTTTGCGCTCGAGGAAGTCGGTGCGGTTGAGCTTCCAGCGCTTGTCGGGACGGTCGAGGCGTTCTTGGAGTCGGCGGCCCTGTTCGGGGCGCGAGATGTGGAGAAAGAACTTGACGACGGTGGTGCCGGCGTCGGCCAGCAGGTTCTCGAAGGCGTTGATGTGGGCGAAGCGGGCCTGCCAGATGGCGGTGTCGACCAGGCCGTCGACCCGGGCCACCAGAACGTCCTCGTAGTGCGAGCGGTTGAAGATGCCGATCTCACCGGCCCGGGGAACGCTGTGGTGGACGCGCCAGAGGAAGTCGTGGGAGAGCTCCTCGCCCGTCGGTTCCTTGAACGAGACCACCCGCGCCCCCTGGGGGTTGATGCCGGTGAAGACGTGCTTGATGGTGCCGTCCTTACCGGCGGCGTCGAGGCCCTGGAGGACGACGAGGAGAGAGCGGCGGGCTTCGGCCCAGAGACGGACCTGGAGCTCCCGGAGACGCTGTTGGAGATCGAGGACGGCCAATTCGGTGGCCGGCCGGTCCCCCGGTGCACCGGCCGTCGATCCGGGATCGAAGGCATCGGGGTCCACCCGTCGGCCCGGGTGGACCCTCCAGAGTTCAGCCACAGGGGCGACGGGAGAGCGGAGGTGGGCGACGCCGAGGTCGGGGCCCGCTAGTGATCGCCACGCCAGACGAGGACGGGACAGTGGGCGTGGGTGACACAGTGCTGGGTGACCGATCCGAGGAGCATGCCGGCGAACTCGCCGTGACCGCGGCTGCCGAGGACCAGGAGCTCGGCGTCACGCGAGGCCTGGACGAGAGTCGGAGCCGGGTGGCCCTCGACGACGGTGGTCTGGACGACGACGTCGGGGTAGTCCTTCAGGGCCGAGGCGACCTCGTCCTCGGCGGCGCGTTGGGCGTCGGCCGCCGGGTTGAAGTCCTCGGGATAGGGCGGGACCCAGCCGAAGGAGGTCGGGAGCTCCCAGGTGACCACCACCTCGAGCCGGGCCCCGGTGAATTGGGCCTGGCGGGTGGCCCAGCGCAGGGCCTGGCGCGAGGCGTCGGAGCCGTCCACCCCGACCACGATCCTCGGCTGTGTACTGCTGCTCATCAGAGGTCCTCCCTCCCGGCTGGTTCAGCGCCATCATGGCGCGGACGACGGGGGGTCACAGACCGAGCTGGGAGCGGAGGTCGTCGACGTGGCGGCGAAGCGCGGTGACCTCGGCCCGCAGGTCGGCCACCTCGGCCGAAAGGGGATCGGCCCCTCCCCGAGAATCGTGTCCGGCCGGAGATCCGTCGGCCGACGGCTCCCACGAGGTGGCCCGATCCTCCGACCGGCCGGCGGGGAGTGGACCGGCGGGGAGAGAAGGCGACGGCACCGGGCGGGCGGAGGGCGGGTCCGGCGTCTGCTCGCCCGGGGTCCCGAGGAGCTGGAGGTAGCGTTCCTCCTTCTGGCCGGGCTGACGGAGAAGGCGCCGGACCAGGGGGGGCTCGCGCCGGGCCAGGCCCTCGAGATCGGATTCCACGTCCCTGGTGTCGGCGAATTCGGCCATCCGCTGGGTCCGGGTGCGGAGCTCGGCCAAGGTCTGGGGACCGCGGAGCATGAGCACGGTGACCAGGGCGAGCTGCCGGGTGTCGAGGCCGAGAGCCTCGTCCAGGGCATGGCCGAAACGGAGCGCCGAGCGGCCGTGCGAGGGATGGAAGAAGCGGGCCAGGCCGTCGGTCTTCGCCCGGGTGACGGTCTGCTCCACCAGGCGCTCGTCGTAGTGGACGACCGGATCACGGCTGGTTGTCTGGTTGCAGGCCAGGGTGAGGGCGTTCAAGGTGAGGGGATACTGCGCCGGGGTGGTGAGCTGTTTCTCGGCCAGGCATCCGAGGACCCGCATCTCCTCGGGGGCGAGTTCCATGGGCGGAGCATAGAAGTGAACGGCGCCGCCGCGGAATAGCCGGTGGCCGGGTGCGGTTGCGGCAAGGGAAGGCGGCCGGGTGCGCCACCGATGAGGAGACGAAGCCATGGAAGTACAGGAGCTGGGGCACGTGGTCCTGTATGTCCGCAATGTCGAACGGTCGGCACGTTTCTATGGCGACGTCCTGGGTTGGCGTCAGATCATGCCGAACGGGAGAGCGGCGACGGCCTTACCCGTCGCCGCCTTCGCCGCCCCGTCGGGTCGGACACATCACGAGCTGCTGCTGATCGAGGTGGGGCAGGACGCCGCGCCCGTACCCCATGGACCCCGGATCGGGATGTACCACTTCGGCATCAAGATCGGCGACTCCGACGACCAGCTGCGCGAGGCACGGGGGCAGCTGGAGGAGGCGGGGGCCACGGTGGTGGGAGCCAGTGACCACACCGTGACCCACAGCCTGTACATCGAGGATCCCGACGGGAACGAAGTCGAGCTCTATATCGACGTTCCCGGAGTGGATTGGGTGAACCACCCCGAGCTGGTGGCGAGCCCCATACGACCTCTCCGTCTCTGAAACCGCCGGCTCTCCGTCTCTCAAACCGCCGGCCGGCGGCGGCTTCTGGTTCCTCGGCGTTCTGATCCGGCGGCCACCCTTCGCCTCACGGGCCCATTCCCGGGCTTCGGCTCGGGTCGGGCGCGTCAGGTGAGAGAATTCCTCGATGAGCGGCACGGGAAGCGACGGCGACGGGCCCGCCGGTGCGGTGGTCACCGTGTTCCGGTCCCGGCTGCGGCCCGAGGCCGTGGCCGAGTACGAAGAGACGGCCGATCGGATGGACGAGCTCGTCCGGGCCATGCCCGGGTTCGTGGACTACAAGACGTTCACGGCCGACGATGGTGAACGGGTGACGGTCGTCACCTTCGGCTCCCTGGAGCAACACCGGGCCTGGCGCGACCACCCGGAGCATCGAGAAGCCCAGCGGCTCGGTCGTGAGCGGTTCTACCAGAGCTATGCCATCCAGGTGGGCACCGGCGTCAGGGAGACGCGGTTCCCCCACTGAGCGCGACGGTCAACGCTCGAGCTCCGTCCGACGAGCGGCACGGATCCGGGCTCGGGCGCGCAGGCTCGACAGGACGAGAACGAGCACCACGAAGGCGGGGAGCGAGCCGACGACGACCGACCGGACACCGACGCCGTGGGCCAGCAAGGCGGCCGCACCGAGGGCCGCCAACGAGCCGATGAGCAACTCCGGCGTGTCGCCCACCAGGAAATCCCACCAGAATCGCCCGAAGGCCACCAGGGCGCGCCGCCCCGGGGCCAGGGCCGTCACCTCCTGGGAGGCCCGGCCATGGTCGCCGGTGGCGGGGCGATGTTGGTCAGGCGACACGAACGTCTTGCTCCGCGTCCCGGCCGAGCAGGCGCCCGAGCAACCACGCCACGGTGCCGTAGGCCGCAGCCAGCACCAGGAGGGCGAGATCGGACCCCGGCCAGTGCACCCCGATCCCCTCGCCCGTCCAGAAGGTGCCGTAGCTCACGAGCATGACGCCGACCACGGCCTTCAGGGCATTCTCCGGGACGCCCGAGAGCTGGCGGGCCACCACCGCACCCACCGCCCCGACGAGAACGACGGCGGCCAGGGCGGCCAGCGAGGCGAGGGCCAACCGGTTCTCGGTGGCCCCCAGGGTGAGGACGATGACCACCACTTCGAGGCCCTCGAGAAAGACGCCCTTGAACGCCACCGTAAAGGCCGTCGAATCCCGGCCCGGGGCCCGGGGCCCCCCGGTGGACACGTCCCCGGTCGACAGAACGGTCACCTGGTCCTGGAAGATCCTGTCCTCGTCGTGCTTGGCCTTCAGTCCGGCCGAGCGCAGGACGGCCTTCTGCAGCCACTGCAAGCCGAAGACGAGCAGAAGCCCACCGACGACGACGCGCAGGGCGGCCAGGGGGACGAAGTGCACGAGGGCCGGGCCCACGGCGGCGACGAGGCCGGCCAGGACGACCACCGCGGTGACGGTGCCCTCGAGGGCCGATCGCCATCCCCGGGTCACGCCCACGGCCACCACGATGGTCAGGGCTTCCACCATCTCGACGGCGCTGGCCAGGAAGACGGCGACCAGCAGGACGGCGATGCTGTTGTGCACAGGGCCAGCCTGACACGTCGCACCGTGGGCCCGAGTCCCGACTCGATCGAGGAGACTGATCCCGTGCCTCGGCTGATCCTGTGGGATATCGACGGAACCCTGGTACGCGCCGGGGAGATCGGCGCCCGGATATTCGACCGGGCCATCGAGAAGGCTCTCGGCTCCTCCCCGTCCGCCCGGGTGGTGATGAGCGGGAAGACCGATCCGCAGATCGTGGGCGAGTACCTGGAACAGTTCGATCTGGCCGACCCCGCCGCCCCGGTGCCCGCCATCCTGGAGTACATCGAGGTCGAGCTGGCCGCCCATGCGCACGAGATCAGCGCTCATGGCTACGTGCTGCCCGGTGTGGGCGAACTCCTGGCCCGCCTCGACGCCGAGCACGATGTCGTCCAAACGGTGCTGACGGGGAACATCGCCCCCAACGCGTCGGTCAAAGTCGGTGCCTTCGGTCTCGACCGATGGCTGAACCTCGAGCTGGGGGCGTACGGCAGCGACCATGCCGACAGAAACGAGCTGGTCCCCATCGCCCTGGCCAAGATCCGGGCCGGTCGGGGGCTCGACTTCACTGCCGAGCAGGTCTGGGTGGTGGGTGACGCTCCCAACGATCTCGCCTGCGCCCGGGCCGCCGGGGTCCGTTGCCTGCTCGTGGCCACGGGCCGGCCCAGCTACGAGGAACTCGGGGCGCTCGGTCCCGATGCGCTCAGACCGGACCTCCACGACATCGACGAGATCGTCGAACTCCTGCTGTCGTGACATCCGGCGGCGTGCGGCGGCGTCCTGCGCCGGCGCCCGGAGCCGGCAGCGAGTAGGACATAGCCATGGAATCCTTCGCCTCCGCCGTCGAAGTGGCCGCCGCCGTCCGGGGCCGGGTCATCAGTCCCGTCGAGGTCCTCGACGCCTGTCTGGACCGGGTCGACAAGCTCAATCCCGAACTGAACGCCGTGATCTGGCGCAACGACGAGGAGGCGCGCGCCGAGGCGCAGGCGCTGGCCGACGCCCTCGTCAGCGGCGTGGTCGAACCCGGCCCCTTCGCCGGAGTGCCTGTTCCCATCAAGGACCTCACCCCCGTGGAGGGGTGGCCCGTCACCTACGGCTCGTGCGGCGCCGCCGAGGGGGTGAGCGGTGAGGGCGAACTGGTGACCGAGGCCCTGCGGACGGCGGGCTTCGTTTTGTGCGGGAGGACCAACACACCGGAATTCGGTCCCCTGACGGTGGCCGAGAACAGCCGCTACGGGATCACCCGCAACCCCTGGGACCCCGGGCGGTCCCCGGGCGGTTCGAGCGGGGGGGCCTCCTCGGCCGTGGCCGCCGGGATGTTCAGCGTGGCCCACGCCAACGACGGCGGCGGGTCCATCCGGATTCCGGCATCGTGCTGCGGACTGGTCGGCCTGAAGCCCAGTCGGGGGCGCGTCCCGGCCCGGGCGCCGGGATGGTTAGGCATGGTCAGCGAAGGTGTGGTGTCGCGGACGGTGGCCGACACCGCCGCCATCCTCGACTGCATCAGCGGCCCCGATCCGCTGTCCTGGGAGAACGCCCCGGCACCCGAGCGCCCGTTCGCCGCCGAAGTGGGAGCGGGCCAGGGACGGCTGCGCGTCGCCCTGAATGTCACCTCGGCGCTCGGCATCGCCGTCGAGCAGGCCCCCCGGGCGGCCGTCGAGGCGGCGGGCCGGATCCTCGAGGGACTCGGCCACGAGGTGGTGATCCTGGACGAGGACGTGCTCGACCCGGCCGCCATCGGATCCTTCCTGCACGTGGTCAACGCCGGCTACGGGGACTTCCCCGATGTGGACTGGTCCAAGGTCGAGCCCCATAACGCCGCGGGCCACGCCGCCGGACTGGCGGTCGACGGGATCACCCTGGTCGAGTCGCTCCGGGACCTGCGGCTGGCCAGCCGGGCCGTCACCGCCCGCTGGGGACGGGACTTCGACGTCCTCGTCACCCCCACCATGGCCATCGAACCGCCGGTGGCCGGCGCCGTCCTGGCCGAGGCCCACGCCCATCCCGACGCCCCGGACGCCACCGTGCTCGCCATGGTGGCCTTCACCGCCGTCTTCAACATCACCGGTCAGCCGGCCATCAGCCTGCCGCTGCACTGGAGCGAGGCCGGCCTGCCGGTGGGGGTGCAGTTCGTCGGCGGGCCCTGGCAGGACAGTCTGCTGCTCCGGCTGGCCTCGCAGCTCGAAGAGGCCTCACCCTGGGCGCAGCGGCGGCCCCCCCTGTCGGCGTCGTAGCCGCTACCCGGCCTCGAGCTGTCGGTAGATGGTGCCCGAGTCGAAGTAGACGCGCTCGCAGACGATCTTCTCGCCTTCGAAGATGAAGAGCGCCACCATGGGACAGCGGAAGGACCGGCCCGTCGGTTCCTCCCCGGCCAGGGATCCGGTATGGGTCCCCGACAGGTCGAACTCCACCACCACCGTCCCCTCGGTGCCATGGATGGCCCGGACCTCGTTGCGCTGGTCGGGAAAGACGGCCCGGGAGGCGGCGTAATAGGACATCACCTCGTCGATCCCGTCGTAGACCTGACCCGTCCCGATCAATTCGTACCGGGGATGGGCGAAGGTGGCCAGGGTGTCGTCGAAGCGCGACTCGTTCTCCGAGGCCATGTGCTCGCGCACGACGGCCTCCTGCCTTTGCCTCAGGCTCGTTGGCGGCTCCATGGACCCTCCCCTCGTCAGACCGCCAACCTACGCGTCGGCGGTCCCGGGCTGCAGGCCCGGCCCCCGGGGCGCCATGAACGTCGTCGACCGGCGGTGAGCGACAATGTGGCCATGAGTATCCGGGTGGGCTTCCTGGGCGCCGGGTTCATCGCCAACGTCCATGCCTCGCTTCTTCGTTCCTGTGAAGACGTGCGCTGGGCCGGCGTCTACGACACCGACCGGTCCCGGGCCGACGCCTTCGCGGCCAAGACCGGTGCCACCGTCTGCGGGAACGAGGATGAGGTCCTGACCGGCTGTGATGCCGTCTTCATCTGCACATGGACGTCGGAGCATCCCCGGCTGGTGGCCATGGCGGCGGCCCGGGGGGTGGCCATCTTCTGCGAAAAGCCCCTGGCCACCGACTTGGCCGGGGCCACGCACATGGCCGAGGTCGTCCGTCGGGCCGCAGTGGTCAACCAGGTCGGGCTGGTTCTGCGCTTCTCCCCCGCCTTCTGCTGGCTGCGGACGCTTATCGCCGATCCGGCCAGTGGACGGGTCATGAGCGTTATCTTCCGCGACGACCAGTACATACCGCTGCAGGGAATGTACAAGTCGAGCTGGCGCGGCGACGTGGCCCGGGCCGGCGCCGGCACCCTTCTCGAGCACAGCATCCACGACATCGACATCATCGAATCCCTCGTCGGTCCCATCGCCACCGTGTCGGGTCTCTCGGCCGAGTTCCACGGCATCGCCGGCATCGAGGACGCCGTGAACCTGTCGATGTCGTTCGCCAACGGAGCGGTGGGATCACTGCTGTCGGTCTGGCACGACGTCCTCGAGCGGGAGAGCTCGCGTCACGTCGAGGTCATATGCGAGAACCTCTGGTGCTCGATCGAGACCGACGACTGGTGGGGGCCGGTCCGCTGGCAGCGCACCAAGGAGCAGGGCAGCCTGGAGGGTGGCGCGCTCGGCGAGAAGGTCTGGGCCGCCCAGCTGGCGCCGGTCAACCCCGACCAGAGTTTCATCGACGCCGTCACCGGGGGCCGCACCGCGGGACCCGACTTCGACAACGCCCTGCGGGCCCACGTCGTGGTGGACGCCGCCTACCGGTCGGCCGCCCGAGGCGGCGTACCCGTCACCGTCTCCTCCTCCTGACCCCGGTCCTGGACCGGGCGCGGCCGGGGATTGCCGCTCGATGGGGGATCACGGTCGGCGGCGCAGGGGTCGTGGCCCAGGCCGGGAGCGCACAGCCACACCGTCCCGGCACTGTCACGGGGCGAGGCCACGGTGGGTGCCGGCGCCCCCGTCGTCGGTCGGACCAGGGGCCGTGTGCTGGACACCGCCGGTCGGCGCCCGACCGAGGGCGCCGGGCCGCAGGTGGCGACCAGCGCGCCGGCCAGGACCATCATCATCGCCGCCGCCGTCGAACGACGGCCCCGGCCTTCACGAACACCGGTCTCCCCTCCCCGGAGCAACGGCAGCCCAACCTACCCGATTTAGTTACCTGTGGTAAGTAACTGGCTGTACACTGGCGCCCGTCATGGGAACCAAGACCGAGGCCCTCGACCTCACCGCGGCGGCCGACACCACCACCGGGGAGATCGATGCCGCTCTGCTCTCGGTGGCCCGGGTGATGACCCAGGTTCGGGTCCACGCCAAGCTCCGGGCCCGGGCCGGGGTCGACATCGACCGGGCCGGGGCGGCCGTGCTCTACAAGCTGCTGATCGAGCCCGACAGCCCCCGGCTCTGTGATCTGGCCGAACGTCTCGGCATCGACTCCCCCGCCGTGACCCGCAAGGTCCAGCAGCTCGAACAGCTCGGCCTGGTGGCCCGCTCGGCCGACCCGGAAGACGGCCGGGCCTCTCGCCTGCTCCTTACCCGGGACGGCAAGAGATCGATCGAGCGGCTGCTGGCGGCCCGCCGGCTCTGGCTCGAGGAACGACTGGCCGAGTGGCCCACGGCCGACCGGACCGAGTTCGCCCGGCTCCTCCAGCTCTTCGCCGCCACCATCGACACCGACAGTGATGTGCGCCATGGTCACTGAGCTCGAGCAGGCGCGGCCCACTCCTCAGGCGTTCGACGACGAGATCTCTCCGGCCGACCATCGCCGGATCCTGGTGATCCTCGGCGCCCTCATGATGGGCATGTTCCTGGCCACCTTGGACCAGACGATCGTCTCCACCGCCCTGCCCACCATCGCCGGCGACCTCCACGGCCTGAACCACCTGACCTGGGTGGTCACGTCCTACCTCCTCACCTCGACCATCTCGACACCACTGTGGGGCAAGCTGGGCGACCTCTTCGGACGCAAGAAGCTCTTCCAGCTCTCCATCCTCATCTTCCTGGTGGGATCGGCCCTGTCCGGCCTGTCGCATTCCATGATCGAGCTGATCCTGTTCCGGGCCCTCCAGGGGGTGGGCGCGGGAGGGCTCATCGTGGGATCGCAGGCCATCATGGGAGACGTCATCAGTCCCCGTCAGCGGGGCCGGTACATGGGGTACTTCGGAGCCGTCTTCGCCTCCACCAGCGTCATCGGCCCCCTCCTCGGAGGGGTCTTCACCCAGGACCTGAGCTGGCGCTGGGTCTTCTACATCAACGTCCCCGTCGGCGTCATCGCCCTCTTCGTCATCGCCAGCGTCCTGCACATCCCGGCCAAGCGGACCGAGCACGCCATCGACTACTGGGGAACGACCCTTCTCGGCGCCGGAGTCACCACCATCGTCCTCCTCACCACCTGGGGCGGGACGACCTTCGCCTGGGCCTCGTTCCCGATCGTCGCCATGATCGTGGCGTCCGTTCTGCTCATCGTCGGCTTCTGTGTCGTCGAAGCCCGTGCCGCCGAACCGCTCATCCCCCTCGGGCTCTTCCGGATCTCCGTCTTCAACGTCTCGAGCTCGGTGGGCTTCGTCGTCGGCTTCATCATGTTCGGCGCCATCATCTTCATCCCCCTCTATCTCCAGACCGTGCACGGCGCCACGCCCACGAGCGCCGGACTCCAGCTCCTGCCCATGGTGGGCGGCATGCTCATCACCTTCATCGTGAGCGGCCGGCTCATCTCCCGGTGGGGCCGCTACAAGATATTCCCCATCTTCGGCACCGGGGTCACGGCCGTCGGCCTGTTCCTGTTGTCGCATCTGACCCCGACCACCTCGTTGGCCGTCTCGTCGGTCTACATGTTCGTGGTCGGCTTCGGCCTGGGCGCCGTCATGCAGGTCCTGGTGGTCGCCGTCCAGAATGCCGTGCCCTACAGCCAGTTGGGAACGGCCACCTCGTCGGCCACTTTCTTCCGGTCGATCGGGGGCGTGATCGGCATCGCCCTCTTCGGTGCCATCTTCAACAACCGGCTACTCCATGAGCTGCCGAAGTACCTGCCGGCGTCGGTCCTGCATCATCTCTCGAGCAGCGGCATCTCCATCAACCCGGCCCAGATCAACGCCCTGCCGCCGGCCCAACGTCACGGCTTTGTCGAAGCCTTCAGCCACGCCATCCACTCCGTCTTTCTCTTCGGCGTCCCCTTCATGGTCGTGGCCTTCATCCTGACGTGGCTCCTGGAGGAAGTCCCCCTGCGCACCCAGACCTTCGCCTCGACCGAGCCCGCACCGCCGCCCGGCTGATCGACACCGGTCAGCGGAAGGGCGCGGCCACCTCGTTCCAGAACAGATCAAGGGTGTCGATGCTGCGGCGGGCCGATCCCATCATCCAGTCGGGGACGATCAGTTCGTCCACCCCCACGGCCTCGTAGGCCGCCACCTGCTCCACCAACTCGGCCGGGGTACCGAGTAGCCGCGAGCGCCCCGGGTCCTCCCGGCGTCTCGGGGCCAGCCACGCCTCGTCCGTACTCAGATAGACGAGCGCCTGGGTGGACCGCACGATGGTGGAGGGGTCTCGTCCCACGGCGGCGCAGTGCCCTTCGAGCAGCCCCGTCCGACGGGAGAAATCCTCGGGGCTCCCCCAGGCGTTCCACTCGTCGGCGTGGCGCGCCGCGATCCGCATCGTCCGCTTCTCGCCGCCCCCGCCGATCAGAAGCGGCAAGCGGCTCTGCACCGGCTTCGGGTCGCACGGGGCGTCCATGATCCGGTACCGCCCGCCCTCGATGGTCGTGCGCCGTTGGCGCAGCAGCGAGGTGATCACGGCGCAGGCCTCCTCGAAGGCGTCGAGCCGGGGACCGACGTCGAGCAGATCGATCCCGTAGGCGGCGTGTTCGTTCACCTGCCAGCCGGCACCGAGTCCGACCACCAATCGTCCGCCGCTGATGTGGTCGATGGTGGCCGCCGCCTTGGCCACGACGGCGGGATGCCGGTAGAGATTCCCCGAGACGAGTGATCCCAGCCGCAGGTGGCGCGTCTCGGCCGCCAAAGCGGCCAGCACGGCCCAACATTCGAGGACGGCGCCGTCCACCGGCTGTCCTGCGGGGTCGTCGGGCATGAAGTGGTCGGCGAAGTACGCACCGTCCCAGCCCGACCGGTCGCAGTGCAGGACGATCTCTCTGATGTCGGACCAGGGACGCTGCGGGCTCGGCCACACGCTGAATCTCATGGCGGGATCCTAGAACCGACGGCATGGAAACGGCCGACCTCGGCACCAGGGTCACCGACGCCGCCCGGGCCAGGGACAAGACTTCGCGTCATGAACGGCCACCTCATGGAAGTCGACGGCACGCTGACCGACGTCACCGCCGATGCCGTCACCCAGAACATCGCCGCCGGGACGTTCTTCTGGCTCGACCTCGTCGATCTCGACGCCGAGGGCAGCGACCTCCTCTTGAACGCCTTCCATTTCCACCCCCTGGCGGTGGAGGACGCCGAGAAGTTCGGGCAACGGCCGAAGCTCGACGACTACGACGACTTCTTCTACCTGGTCGTCCACGGGGCCCACGGTGACGGGGGGGCCACCGTCGAGGTCCACTGCTTCTACTCCGAGAAATTCCTGGTCACCATCGAGCGCGGCCAGTGCTCGCAGTTCGACGAGGTCCGCCAGAGGGCATCGCGACGACGCCAGCAGGGCGGGGGAAGCAACATCATGTTGCTCTACCGGATCATCGACGCCCTCATCGACAGCTTCTTCCCCGTCCTGGCCGCCTTCGACGACCAGATCGACACCCTGGAGGACGCCATCCTGGCCCAGCCCACCGAGCAACAGCTGGGGACCCTCTTCACCATGAAGCGAGCCTTGGTGGGCCTGCGCAAGGTGATCACCCCCCAGCGCGACATCTTCGCCAGCCTGGCCGCCAGCGACGCCGCCCTGCCCGGTATGACCACGGACGCCGAGCGCTACTTCCGCGACCTCTACGACCACCTCATCCGGATCAGCGATCTGGTGGACAGCTACCGGGACCTCTTGAGCGGCGCCATGGACACCCACCTCTCCACCGTCTCGAACCGCCTCAACCAGGTCATGAAGCAGCTGACCATCATCGCCACCGTCTTCTTGCCTTTGAGCTTCGTCACCGGCTTCTTCGGCCAGAATTTCGGATGGATGATCAACCACATCACGGGCTGGGGCACCTTCGTCGGCCTCGGCATCGGCCTCCAGATCCTCGTGGCCATCTCCCTGCTCGTCATGTTCCGCAAACGCAGCTGGCTCTGACCGGACCGCCTCCGGTGGCCACCTGGGGACTTCTCCACACAGCCCACCCACCTCGCCGTCTTCGACCAGCTCCTGCGGGCCGGTTCCCCCGACCACCACCCCGTCCCCGTGGTCGATGCCAGCCTCCTCACCGACGCCCGTCGACCTGGCGAAGTCGACCATGATCTGCCCACCCGGATCTCCGCCCACCACCATGGAGCCGACCCGGCACCTCGTCAGCGACTGACCGTCGCCACCGCCGGCTGCTCCTCGACGTCGACCTCGACACCGAGCGTGGGCACCACCCGGTCGAGCCACCGGGGCATGTACCAATGGGCCCGCCCGAGCAGCTCCATCACCGACGGCACCAGCACCATCCGCACCAGGCTGGCATCGATCACGATGGACGCGGCCAGCCCGAGACCGAACACCTTCAGCACCCGCAACGGGTCGCCGATCACGAAGGATCCGAAGACGCAGATCATGATGACGGCGGCGGCCACGATCACCCCGTAGGCGGCGTCCACACCCCCCCCGGCCGTCTCCCCCCCACGAGGACCTTGGCCCCGCTCCCGGCCGTCGCCGCGGGGATCACCCTCCGACGCAAATCGGTCACCAGCGACGCCGTCCGGGCCGAGATCGTGGCCGCGGCGCGCGCCGCCTTCGCCGAATGGGGATACGAACAGGCGAGCATCCGGGGCATCGCCCGCTGGGTGGGCCCCACCATCGACCGCTACGCCCAGGGACCACTCGAGCCCGACCACCCGGTGGCCCCCACCGCCTGACACCGGGTCCCCCGGCGGCGCGCCTGTAGCATCGCTCCCCATCGAGACCGGGAAAACCCACCTCACGAGGCGCGCCGGCCTTCTCGCCCTCGGCGTGCTGGCCACCCTGTCGGCCTGCAGCGGCGGGCCGACGACGGGTGGCAGTGCATCGCCCACCACCTCGGCCACGGCGCCGGTCGTCCACGAGCCGTCGCCCCCGGCCGTCCCCCACCCGTTCGGCAAGCTCACCTGTGCCCCCCGCGACGGCATCCGCCTCTGCGCCGGAGGCCTGACCGCCGGCACCGACCGGAGGATCCCAAGCTTCGACGGCGTTCCCCTCGACGCCGACCTGGCCCTCCCGCCCTCCGGCAAGGGTCCCTTCCCGCTCATCGTCATGCTCCACGGCCTGGGCGGAGACAAGTCGAATTGGGAGGTCTCGTCGGACGACGGCTCCATCGACGACGTCACCATGGCCACCCGCGGCTACGCCGTCCTCATGTACAGCGCCCGAGGTTTCGGCAATTCCTGTGGCACCGCCGCGTCCCGGGCGGCCACCCCGGCCTGCGACGCCGGATGGATCCACCTGGCCGATCAGAGATACGAGATCCGCGACACCCAGTACCTGGCCGGTCTGCTCGTCGACGAAGGACTGGTCCGACCCCAGATCGCCGTGACCGGAATCTCCTACGGCGCCGGCCAGACACTCGAACTGGCCGCGCTCAAGAACCGGATCCGGCTCACCGACGGCCACTTCGCTCCGTGGACGAGCCCCGTCCACCACGTCCCCATGTCGGTGGCGGCCGCCTTTGCCATGTGGCCCTGGGACGACCTGGTCACCGCCCTCGCCCCCAACGGCGGCCTCCTCACCACCCGGGCCACCCCGGCCTCGGCCGACACCATCCCCCCCGGCGTCGAGAAGCAGAGCTGGAACACCCTGCTCTACGGCGTCACCACCAAGTTCTTCCTGGCCCCCCCGGGCCGGGATCCCGGTGCCGACCTCACCGACTGGTACAACGCCATCGGCGCCGGAGAGCCCATCTCGGCCACCGACACGGCGGCGCTCACCGAACTCCAGACCTACCACTCGGCCATCGGCATCCCTCTCCCCGCCGGCGGCGTCCCCGCCATCGCCATCCAGAACGGCTGGACCGACACCCTCTTCCCCGTCTCGGAGGCGCTCCACTTCACCGAAAGCCTGGCCGCCGCCCACATCCACGATCCCCTGCTTCTGATCTTCGACGACGACGGCCACGGCTGGGCCCAGGCCAAGCCGGCCGACGTCCGCCGTCAGAACGCGGCCGTCCTCACCTTTCTGGACACCGTCATGCTCCACCACGGCGTTCCCCCCACCAAGGTCCTGGCCGTGGGCCAGACCTGCCCGGCCAGCGCCCCGTCGTCACCGGTCCTCACCGCCTCGTCGTGGGCCGCCCTGGCCACCGGAGCCTTGACCCTCTCGGCCCCCGCCGCCCAGACGGTCACCTCGGCCGGAGGCGACCCGGCCGTGGCCGCGGCGCTCAACCCGGCCTACGCCAGCACCCTCTGTCACCCCCTCTCCGCCGCCCGGGAACCGGGTACCGCCCTCGCCTCGCACCGCCTCACCACCGCCACCACCCTCATCGGGGCCATCCAGATCCACGCCCACCTGCACGTGGTCGGCAACTACCCGGAGCTGGTCGGTCGGCTGTGGGACGTCGCCCCGTCGGGACAGACCCGCCAGATCGTCGAGACGGGCATCGTCCGTCCCGACGTCAACCAGTCGGCCCAGACCTCGGCCGACACCACCGCCGACACCGACGTCACCTTCGAACTCGCTCCCAACGAGTACACCGTGCCGGCCGGAGACACACTGCAGCTGGAGCTCCTGGGCAGCACCGCCCCCTGGTTCCGTCCGTCGAACGGCACCTTCTCGATGACGGTCACCGACCTCACCGCCACCATCCCGACCCACTGACCCGACCCACTGACCCGACCCACGGACCCGACCCACGGACCCGACCCACGGACCGGACCGGCCGCCTCCGCTCACCCGAGGGCGTCGAGAAACCGCGGCCGGTTCCGCTCGAACCAGGCCTGACGGCGGTCGTAGCGGGCCTGTCCCCCCATCTGGTTCCACATGGCGATGAATGCGGCGTTTCCCTCCGCCACCCGACGGGCCACGAACGCTCCCCCCACGCCGATCGCCTCCTGCAGAACATCGAGGAATTCCCCCCGGTCCGGTGGCAGCCCGTAGGCATCGGCCAGCACCCGCAACCGGGGCACCGGGTCGAGCGACCCCCGGCCCAACCGGGCCGCATCCTCCGGCGCGTCGATCGGGACGCACATCTTGGCCAACTGGGCCAGGTCGTACAGCGGCCGCCCCGGTGCGGCGAAGTCGAAGTCCAACACCGCCACCGCCACCGCGCCGCGGTAGACGACGTTCTCCGGACACACATCGTTATGACAGACGATCAATGCCCCGGGCGTTGCCCCGGCGCCTGGTGTTCCGGCCGGGTCGGCCATCTCCGGGCTCCACGTGGACTCCGAGACCGCAAAGGTCGCCGATGCCCGATGGAAGCGGGCCAGCAACGCCGCAGTGGAGGCGAGGGCGTCGTCGGTCTGTGACCAGAGGGGAAAAGGCGGGCACGGGACATCACCCTCGATGAACCGAAGCCGCTCTCGTCCGTCGGGATCCACCCCCACCACCTCGGGCGCGCCGTCGAAGCCCACCGCCCGCAGGTGCTTCAGGAACCGGTGCACGGTGGCCGTGTGGGGATTGCCGGGCCGCAGGACATGCTCGCCGTCACGCACCACCGAACCGGCGTTGGCCACACCGCCGGGAAGCACCACTTCGGCCACCACGGCAGCTTCCCACGCGACCCCCTGCGCCCGACGACCGCCCCCGGACGGCCGGGCGGCTGCCGGTAGCGTTCCGGTGTGCCGACACAGGCCGAGAAGGCCGAACGATTCCTCCGGCTCCACCGCGCTGACCATCCGTTGCTGACCCCGAACCCGTGGGACGTCGGATCGGCCCGCCTGCTGGCCTCGCTCGGTTTCGACACCGTCCGACGCGCTGTCGCCTCGGCACTGGCGGGCTGTTCGATCGAGGACGCCACCGGCCGGCCCGACGCACCGGTCTATGACTTGGCCCAGGCCACGGCGAGCGTGGCCGCCGCCGCCGAGCCGGCCCACGGTGGAGCCGTCCGCATCGTCATCACGGCGCGGGCGGAGAACCACCTCCACGGCCGTCACGACCTGGCCGACACCATCGCCCGGCTCCCGCAGTACCAGCAGGCCGGGGCCGACGTCCTGTCCGCTCCGGGCCTGATCCGCCGGGACGACATCCGGCAGCCGGTCACCTCGGTCGATCGCCCCGTGAACGTCCTGGCCCGGGCCGGGGTTCCGTCGGTGACCGAGCTCGCCCCGGTGGGAGTCGGGCGCATCTCGGTGGGCGGCGGCTTCGCCTTCGCCGCTCTGGGCGCCGTGGTCGGGGCGGCCCGCGAGCTGCTCGACGAAGGCACCGACGGGTTCCGCGAGCCGGCCCGGTCTCCGAGCGGCCGCCGCCCGGGCGGCCTTCGGCGCCGACGCCGGCCGGTGCCCGGGACGGCCGGTGACCGAGGACAGCCGGTGACCGGGCACGGCCGGGCCGTCCACCGGATCGCCGATCGGGCCGGCCCGAAGTAGCGTTCGCCAGGCCCGCAACCCGCGGAGGGGGATGTCATGCCTGTCACTTCTGCCTACGACCTCGCCTTACCCGCCCTGGAGACGGCGGGGCTCGAGCGGTCCGAGACGCTCTGCGCCATCCGACTGGCCCGGGCCGAGCACTGGCTGGCCCGCACCCCGATCGGCTTCATGCTCACCGACTACCGCGACGCCGTCGCCGTCCTGCGCGACCGCCGCTTTCATTCGGCTCTGTCGCTTCTTCCCGAGATGGCCGGGCTCGAACCCGACCAGTACCTCCAGAACCGTCGTCGTTCCATCCTGGCCATGGAAGGCGACGAGCACGCCCGTCTCCGGCGCCTGGTGGCCCCGGCCTTCACGCCGACGGCCGCCGACCGGCTCCGACCTTTCATGCGTGAGGTCGTCTCGGGACTGGTGGACGCCGTGGCCGACCGGGGCCGTTGCGAGCTGGTGGCCGACGTCTGCGAGCCCTACCCGATCCCGATCATCTGCGAGCTCCTGGGAGCGCCGAAGGAGGACTGGAGGCTCTTCTCCGGCTGGGCCACCGACATCTTCCGCATCTTCAACCAGAATCTGGTCGACGACCTGCCGGCCATCGAACGGGCTTCGGCCGAGCTCGAGTCCTACGTCCTCTCGATGGTCGAGGAGCGTCGGGACCACCCGTCCGACGACCTTCTCGGCTCCCTCATCGCCATCGAGGAATCCGGAGACCGGCTGTCGAGCGACGAGCTCGTCATGTTGGCCGAGGCCGTCCTCATGGCGGGCACGGACACCACCCGGAACCAACTGGCCTGCAGCGTGGCCCTGCTCTCGGAACACCCCGACCAGTGGGCCCTGCTGGCCGAACGGCCCGAACTCGCCCCCCGGGCCGTCGAAGAGACCATGCGCTATCTGGGAGCCGTCCGGGGCACCGTCCGGGTGGCGTCGGTCGACATCGAGTATCGCGACGTCCTCTTCCCCGCCGGCACCATCGTCTCGGTCGCCCTGGCCGGAGCCAACATGGATCCCGACGTCTTCGCCTCTCCGGAGACCTTCGACATCACCTCCGAACGCGACGCCGTCCAGATGACCTTCGGTTCCGGCATCCACTTCTGCATGGGCGCGGCCCTGGCCCGCGCCGAACTGCAGGAGGCCCTGCCCCTGCTGGCCCGGCGCATGCCCGATCTCGGGCTCGACGGTCCGGTGGAGTGGAAGCCGTCCACCTTCGGCATCTGGGGGCCGGCCCGGCTTCCCCTGCGCTTCGCCTCACCGGCCTCCTGACACCGGACACCGACCCCACTCGGCCAGGTGCAGCCGTCCTCCTGCGCCGGTCGACGGCGTCGTCAGGAATGACGAGTACGGCATCGAGTATCCGATCCCCCACGAAACGCACAGAGGGCCCCGGACCCATGACGGGTACCGTCCCCTTTCCGCCGCTCGCCGGCTGACCTCTCAGCCCTGCGACGTCTCCCAGGCGCGCTGCAGCCGTTCCACCCCCTGGCGAAGCACGGCGGGCGGCGAGGCGAAGGACAGCCGGATCCTGTCTGGGTGGCGATCCGACACCGACAATGGCGCGGCGGTGGCCACGGCAACCCCGTGCCTCAGGGCGCTCTGGGCGAAACGCTCGGCATCGGCGCCGTCCAGGCTCACCCAGATCGAAAGACCTCCCGACGGTTCGTCCCACGACCAGGTTCCCAGCCGGTCCGAGAGGGCGTCGGCCAGCACCTCATACCGATGCCGCAGATGCCCGCATGGCGCTCTCCAGGCATCGGCCCCGCCGGACAGAAGGCGCTCGGCCAGCATCTGACTGACGGCGGACGACCCCAGGTCGCTGGTCGCCTTGACCCGGGCGAAGCGCAGGGCCAGGGCTTCCGGAGCGCGGACGAACCCCAGCCGCAGTCCACCCCAGAGCACCTTGCTCAACGAACCCACCACCGCCACCGACTCTTCCGGGCAGAAGGCGGCGACGGGCGGCGGAGCCGGTGTCCAGCACAGGTCGGCGAGGGCGAGATCCTCGACCATCGGCACCCGGAAAAGGCGGACGAGCTCGGCCACCCGCCGTCGGCGGGCCAGGGAGAGCACCGTCCCGGTCGGACTCTGCACGGTGGGCTGGAGGTACACGAGGGCGGGCCGCCCTTCGAGCGCCCGGCGCAGCTCGTCGAGCCGGACGCCTTCGCCATCGACGGGAACCCCGACCAGACGGGCACCGGCCTGGGCGAAAGCGGCGATCGCCCCCGGGTAACAGGGATCCTCGACCACGACGTCGTCGCCGGGACGCAACCAGCACGAAGCGGCGGCGCTGATGCCCTGCTGGGCGCCCGTCGTCATCACCACCTGACCGGCCGACGTGGGCAGCCCCCAGTCGGTCACGTGACCGGCCACGAGCGCCCGGAGCCCCGACGACCCCCAGGGGCTGTACCCGGTCTCGGGCGCCATGGACCGGAGGTCGTTCGACGTCAAGGTCACGGCGGCCAACCCGGTGGCGTCGTGCAGGACCGAGATCGACAGATCGATGACGGCCGACGGGCCGTGGCTCCGCTCGACCAGCCGGTGGACGAGCGGAGACCCCTCGCGGCCGTCAGGCAGGCCCATGGCGTCGGCGCCGGCGACGTATGTCCCGCTGCCCTGGTGGCGGGCGGCCAGGCCGTCGGCCGCCAACAGCTCGTAAGCAGCCACCGCGGTACCCCGGCTCACGAACAAGGCGGCCGACAGCATCCGCTCGGAAGGCAGCCGGAAGCCCTCGGCCAAGCTGCCGTTCTCGATGGCGGCGGCCACGGCCCGGGCCAGCTGACGGAACAGCGGTCCCGGACCCACGGCCCAGTCCCCGAGAACGTCCAGTACCCGTCGGAGCCCGGCCGATCGGACCACTTTGGCCGAAGTGGATCTGTCTTCCATAGTCCACTTATGTCACATTGAGCCCCATGGAGCAATCGCCCGTGACATCTCGGCGCGCCGGTCAAGCCGTCTCGGTGGCGGCCGGGCGGATCACCTCCTCGGCCATCCGCGAGCTCCTGGCCGTGGCCGGCCGGCCGGGCGTGATCTCCCTGGCCGGTGGCCTTCCGTCCGCCCGTCACTTTCCGATCGACCAGACCTCGGCCGTGGTCGCCGATCTCCTGCTCAGCGACCCCGACGTCCTGCAGTACTCCTCGACCGAGGGCGACAGAGGTCTGCGCAGGTGGGTGGCCGCCCGCCACGGGGCGCAGGTCGACCAGGTCCTCATCACCCACGGCTCGCAACAGGCCCTCGACCTCATCGCCCGCGTCACCCTCGACGCCGGCGACCACGTGGCCCTGGCCGATCCCGGCTACATCGGCGCCATCCAGGCCATGCGATTGAGCGGGGGGCACCTCGTGGCCCTCCCCACCGACGAGGCAGGGCTCGCCGTCGAGACCCTCGAGGAAAAGCTCCGACAAGGACTCCGTCCGCGGCTCGTCTATGTCGTCCCCAACTTCCACAACCCCACCGGCGCCACCCTCTCGGCGTCACGCACCCGCCTACTCGCCCGCTTGGCCGATCACTACGGCTTCCTGATCGTGGAGGACGATCCCTACGGGGAGATCCGCTTCTCGGGCACGGCACCTCCGGCGCTGTCGACCTTCACCGACCGGGTGCTCACGGTGGGGACGATCTCCAAGGTGCTCTTCCCCGGGCTCCGCCTGGGCTGGATCGTGGCCCCGGGGCCGTTGGCCCCCACCTTCGCCCTTCTGAAGCAGGCCGTCGACCTGCACACCGCCACCCTGACCCAGAAGGTCGCACTCGGGCTCCTCACCCGACCGGGGTTCCTGGCCCGCCACCTGGCGACCCTGCGTTCGCATTACGCCGCGCAGGCGGCCACCCTGGCCGAGGCGCTCACCACGGAGCTCGGTGACACCCTCGAGATGACTCCCCCGACAGGAGGGATGTTCCTATGGGCCCGGGTCCGCTCATCGGGCATCGACACCCACGAGCTTCTCCCCCGGGCCATCGACCAGGGGGTCGCCTACGTGCCGGGATCGGCGTTCTCGGTCGAGCGACCGCACCCCACGTACCTTCGGCTCTCTTTCGCCACGGTCACACCGCGGGAGCTGGTCGAAGGCGCCTGTCGTCTCGCTGCGGTCCTGGCCGACCCGAAGCGATCCCGGCCGACCTGGTGCCGGTCTACGACGAACGGACCCACTTCACGTTGAAGCTCCTCCGGGCGTTGGTGAAGCCCCCCGCCCGGGCCAGGACGTGTCCGGCGGCATCGATCAGATTGAACTTCCGCCAGCGGAAACTCACCGCGCTACTGCTTACGTTGCTCAGCGTGACCTTTCCGAAATCGGGGAGGGGTGCTGAGCCCAAGGCGACCACGAAGGTGTCGAAGTCCGAATTCGACGTCCCGCCGGGAGACGACTCGCTCCACCCCTGGGTGGTGTCGTGCACCGTCACGGTCAGCGATCCGCACGTGGGGTGGCATCCGCCGCTGGCCGCAACGGTCACCACCACCGTGTCCAAAGGCGCCACCGTGTCGGCCAGGGCGCTGCACTGTTTCTGGAAGCTCGGGTCGCACAGCGCAGCCGAATAGGTGGGCGTGCCGTTTCCGGGGGCGCACCCGACCTCGACGCCACCGCCGTGTTCATCGATGCCGGAGTCCATCAGGGCCAGCAGGCCCACTGTGGCGCCCCAGGTGGCGCTGTTCGTGCACTTCACGGTGGGCACGACGACGGTGGCCGTCAGGATCTGCGATCCGACGATGTTGGCGTAGTAGCCCGAGTAGTAGTTGGGTGTTTTCACCCCTCGGATCACCCCGGTGGGGACGGTCAAGGCGTCGAAGGCCGCAACATCGAGAGCGGGAGCGGCGGCCGGGCGAAAGGGTCCGGGGGATGCGTTGGCCGGGATGGCGTCACTCAGGGGGGCCGCGAGCATCAGCCCCAAGGCCGTAGCCGTAGCAACGAACGCCGAGATCCACCGTATTTGTCGTCTTTTCATCGACGACACCCCCCCCAGACCACAGACCGCCGAACCAGAATACCGGCTGGCCGGGTGAACAGAAAGTCTACATCTGTTCCTCACGGTTGAATCCGGCAACGGGGGCGGTCCGCCGGCGGGAGGGCCGGTGCCTGCCCGGTGCTTGCCCGGTGCCCAGATGCTTGCCCGGTGCCCAGATCGACCGGCCGCTACGATTGAGCCAGGCGTGAAATCCGGGTGTCCGAAGGATTCCCGGTCCCGACGAAGAGGTTTCCTGTGGAGAGCAGCGATTCTGTGGCCATTGCCATCAGTCGGGACCCGACGAGGTCGGTCACCGAGGATCCCGAGTGCGACAAACCGATCTGCGACGAAGAGCTGACCGCCCTGGCTCTGGCGGCGGACCCCGATCAACCACTGGACGCGAAGGCGGTCCCGCTGGCCGTCTACCTGGCGCAGGTTCCGGCCATCCTCCCCGGTTGGTACATGCCGCCAGCCACGGCCAGCTGCGGAAACCGCTGGCGGACCCCGGTCATCGTGGCCATCGTCCTGGCCTTTCTCATGATCGAGGCCTGGGGCCTCTGTAGTACCTACGGTCAGGTCGTACTCGCCTGATTCGGACGGGCTCTTACGCCTGTCGAGTCTGCCCCCCCATGCGGAGCGCCACGCCCAGCCGAGTCTTCGAGCCTGATCGTCCGCCGGACCCCTTCGTCGGCGCGCCCCCGGCACCCGAATCGACCCTGGCCGTCTCGTGAACGACCCCCTGAAGGTCCAGGACCGCGTCAGGCGCCAGGTCCTCCGGCGACGGCGGTGGCGTCGGGCCCGGATCGCGATCCTGTCCGTCACGGCCACGGTCGCCGTTCTGGCTGCCGCCTTCGGCGTCGATCGCCTGGCCGTGGCCGTTCACAATTTCTATGTCGAGCATCACCACCCGGCCATCCACGTGACCGGGTCCAAGAAGGGCGTCACCCCGACGACGGCCACCACGGTCCCCGGCCCGGCACGCTGTGACAGCCCGCAATTGAGCGCCACGGTTTCCGACTGGAACGAGTCCAACGGCACGGTGGAAGAGAAGGTGTCTCTCACGAACATCTCAGCGGCACCGTGCTCGCTCACCGGGTACCCGACACTCGGTGCCGCCGCTCAGACGGGGACACCCCTCCCGGCTCCGACCAACCACCTGGCCAGCATCGGGGGTCCTGAGCCCGTCGGATCCACGATCGCGTCGGGACCGGTCATCCTCGTCCACGGCGCCCGGGCCTCCTTCGTGCTCAGCTTCGCCAACGTCTGCGACCGGGTCCTCCTCCCAGGAGTACCGGCCACGGGGACACCGAACGAGTGCTACGCCGGTTCCTGGCTCGAGGTCACGCCGCCGCAGGCGACGAGCCCGCTCCTCGTCTCCCCGCCCCTGCGTCTGACCTATGCCACCGCCGGCTTCCAGGTGGGACCGTTCCAGGTGGGCGACGGCCCGCCCCTTCCGGGGCAGCCGTCACCCACCATTCCCAGAACCGTCCCGACCAACCCGCCCGCCACCACGACTCCGTCGACGACAGTGCCGGCGACCACACCGACCACGGCGGCACAGCCGCCGGCAACACCGCCGGCCACTCCGTAAGGGCGGACTCGGGTCCCGCTGCTCAGCGCCTGCGGGCCGCTACCTTCTTGGCCGCCGGCCGACGCGCCGGAGCGCGCCGAGGCGCCGTCTTCTTGGCCGGGGCCTTGCGGGCCACGGCTTTCTTGGCCGGGGCCTTGCGGGCCGCGGCCTTCTTGGCCGGGGCCTTGCGGGCCGCCGGTGCCGGGGCCACGCTCTTTCCGGCCGCCCGAACCGCTTCGTCACTGGTGGGCCAGACACCCCGGTTCAGCTTCGGAGCACCGCCGGGAGACATGACGGCGTCCTTGAACGCCTTCACCGGGGTGATGCGAGCCTTCTTGGAGGCCTTGATCCTGATCGTCTCTCCGGTGGCGGGGTTGCGGCCCATCCGGGCGGGACGGTCGACCTTGACGAACTTCGCGAACCCGGTGATGGCCACCGGCTCCCCTTTGGACACCACCGCGGTGACGACGTCGGTGAATCCCTCGAGGACCGTGGACACCGTTTTCAGGTCCACATCCGCCTGAACAGCTACTGCTTTTGCCAGCTCTCGTTTATTCATGGGCCCTATTGTGTCCCAACCGAACGGCCCGATGGTGCTTCTCCGCATCGAGCGCCCGATGCCCGGGTGTCACGACCGGGTCCGGGACGCTTCCACCGACGGGCCAGGGGCGCCCTTCGGCCCGGATTCGAGGGCGGCGACGACCGGGAACCGGACCTCCGGCACGGACCGGCGGCGGGCCTCCTCACCCCTCACGAGCTCCTCATGGCACCACTCCCAGATCCCGACGTCGCGTCAGGAACGTCGCCGTGCTCGAACCGAAACCGCTCGATGGTCGACCGGGCGGAGGTGGGCGGGAGGAGGTTTCGTGCTCGAAAAGGTCGATGCGCAGCGTCAGGGAAACACCACGGGAAGAACACGCGGACCGCGCACCTGCCCGCCCGCCCACGTGATCTCGGCTCCGTCTTCCAGATGGAACTGCGGGATGCGGGTCAGCCATTCCTCGAGAGCCACTCGCAATTCCATGCGTGCCAGGTTCGATCCCGCACAACGGTGGATTCCCGATCCGAACGCCACATGCCGGTTGTAGGTCCGGTCGAGCACCACCGTGTCGGCGTCCTCGAACACCTCAGGATCGCGATTGGCCGCCGGAAAATTCAACAACACCTTGTCTCCTGCTCTCATCGGACAGCCGCCGAAGTCGAAGTCATTCGTCACCACTCGCCCCATGGTCACCGGTGAGTACGCCCTCAGAAACTCTTCGACGGCGAGGGGCATCAGGCCAGAGTCCTTGGCCAAGCGTTCCCGGTCGGCGTCGTGGGTGGCCAGGTGCCACAGCGAAGAGCCGATGGCACTCCACGTGGTGTCGACCCCGGCGATGAGAATCAGTGCCGCCACTCCGAGGACCACACCCTCGTCGATCGGATCGCCATCGATGTCCGCCTGAAGCAGATAGCTCAACAGGTCGTCGCCCGGGTTCTCACGTCGGTAGGCGATCTGCCCGTTGAAGTACTTGATCACTTCCTCGATGGCGTGGAGACGCCGGTCCATGTCATCGGCAAATTCAAGGACGTCTCGGACCCATCCGGTGAAGGTGTCGGCCAGCTCCGTTTGGACCCCGAGAATGTGGGCGACAACCCGGACCGGGATCTGCTGGGCATAGTCGGCGGCGGCGTCGGCGTGATTCTGACCGATGAATTCGTCGAGTAGGGCGCGACAGAGGTCGCGAGTCAGGCTTTCGTACTCCTCGACCCGTCGATGGGAGAACCAGGGAAGCAGAAGCCTCCGCGTCCATGTATGCAGGGGCGGATCGGCCGAGATGGGAGGGAAGCCGTACGGGAGAACCTGGCCCTCGGCGCGATCAATCTCGAGAGGAATGACGACGACGTCAAGAGAACTGAATTTCTCCGTGTCGTGGGCGATGGCGGTCACGTCGTCGTAACGGGTAGGGAGCCAATCGCTACCTCGTCGACCGCTGTGGGCGATCGGGCACCGCTGCCTCAGCTCGTCCCAGATCCCGAACGGGTCGGCCACGTACGCCGGTTCGAGGATGTCGAAGTCGGTGGCCCAGTCGCTCACCGGTTCTGTCCTTGTCATCACTCTTCCCCAGGGGCGATCGTGCCGCTGCCATATCGTCGAATCTGAACCTGTCCGGATCCCGTACCTGGACCTCTGCGACCAGTGGTGTGCCCCTCTCACCAGGCACGTTGTCGACATCACGAACTGTGTCGTGTGTATCGACATGCAGACCGCCCGAACTTGAACGACGGGGTCGATGTCGTGGCCATTCGGGCCCTGGGCGACGGCCGGCCGTGCCTGGAGAAGAGCCGAAGGGGGCCGCCCTTCGCCTCGGCTCTGTTCCACCACGGACAACGGCTCCGACGTGGCGCAGGCAGCGGCCTGGGACGGCGTGGGCCCGGAATTCCCCTACGCCAGCCGGACGCCCCGGGCGAGCACTCGACGAGGGGTGCGCAGCCGCCGGGTGGTCACTACGAGCATGAGGGCCCCGAGGCAGAGGTCGAACCCCAGTCCGTAAGGCCACACCAGGCCGCCACTTCTGACCGGTTGCGGGGAGAACGACGAGGCGTTGGGGTCGGTCCGCAGCTGCCGGACGGAGCGGCTGATCGTGCCGAGGGGGTCGACATTCGTCGACACCGACGTGCAGACCTCCGCCGCTATCGACGGGAACTGTCCGCCCATTCCGTTGTCCGGCACGACGTAATGACAATGTTCCGGGGGTAGGGGGGCGACCGGCGCGGCATCGGCCAGGATGACGAAGGGGTTCGGAGCGAGAAATACCCATGTGGTTTCGGTCCCACTGCCGGAATTCCCCGGTGCCGTCAGTGCGGTGGCCAGACCGAAGACCACCAGCGTCCCGATCGTGAGGGCGAAGACGGCCAGGTACGACAGGACGCTCGACGTGGTACTCCGGGCCAGCAGCGAAGACAGACCCAGGCAGATCGAACACACCACTGCCAAGAGCACGACCAGCACGACGGTGACGGCCACGACTCGAACAGCGGGCACGCCCCCCTCGATCATCGACCACGCCACGAGCGGCGCCGATGTGAGCAGGAACACGCACGCCGTTCCCCACGCGGCGAGGAGTTTCCCGGCGGCAATATCAAAGGGGGTCAAGTTCGTGACCTGGAGAACGCCGAGGGTCCCCCGTTCTCTGTCCCCGTTTATCGATTGCCCGGTAAGCGCCGGCACAACCAGGAGGGCGAGGGCCAACTGGAACAGCTGCAAGCCGCCGTACATCACGGTTCCGGAGCTACCGGCCAGATCGGGCGAACGGCCGACGGCCAATCGCAGCAGGAGAGTGAACAGGACCAGAATCACGAACCATCCCGCGAGCAACCAGCGCCATCGCCCGGCTCGCACACGCACGGTGAGTTCGAGCCGCGCCACCGTGAGGACGCCTCTCATGCCTGCTCCCCGGTCAGTTGCAGGTACGTCGCCTCGAGGGTGCTGGTGAGAGGGGCGCAAGAGACCACCGGAACCCCGTCCCGGACGAGACCGGCCAGCAAACCGGCGGCGGCGACGTCGGAGTCCAACTCGACGTCGACACCCAGAGCCGTCGGCGGGGTGTGGGCATAGCCATGACTGTCGAGGGCGGCCACGAGTTCGGCGGCATTCAAAGCCCAGAGACGCCACAGGCGGGGGCCGGCGACCCGGACGGCGTCATCGATCCGCCTCTCCCCCACGGCCACGCCATGATCGAAGAAAACGACCCGATCCGCCATCTGCTCCAGGTCCGAGAGCACATGGCTCGACACGACGACAGCGGCGCCCGCGGCCGCCAACTGCCGGACGAGGCCACGGAGCTCCACCCGGCTGTAGGGATCGAGTCCGGCGGCCGGCTCATCGAGGAGCAGAACCCGGGGTCGGTGGACGAGGGCTCGCACGAAACCGAGTCTCTGCTTCTGCCCACGCGACAGAACATGGACCGGTTGGTCCGAAAACTCCTTCAACCGCGCCAGTTCAATAAGCTCGTCGGCTCGGGCACCCGACTCCCGCCCGAGTCCATAGGCGGCACCGGCGAACCTCAGGTACTCATGGGCAGTCAAATTGTCGTAGATGCCGAAGGCGTCCGGCACCCATCCCATCTGGCCCCGCACGGCTCGCGCCTGGCGGTCGGGATCACGACCGGCCACCAGGACATCGCCTGCATCCCGAGCCAAGAGGGTGGCGAGGACGAGGAGCAGTGTCGTCTTGCCGGCTCCGTTCGGACCCACCATTCCCGTGACTTCGCCATAGGCGGCGGTGAAATCCACTCCCCGGAGGGCTTCGACGGCTCCGAAGCGACGCCGGACACCCCGGGCAGATACGCCGTCACCCACGGCGGAATGCTCAGTGACGACCTCGTGGACTGTCACCCCCGCACCCCCTCCGGCAGTCGGCTCCGAGAGATCCGACCATCCCCACCGTAGCCCGGGTGAGCGTGTTCAAGACCGAGTTACCGGTAGCCGATATCGAGACTGGCGCGCTGCTCAGTCAGTGCCGGGCTCCGTGTCCCGGCGCCGTCCCAGGGGAGGATCTTTCGTGGGTGAGCACACCGACAACGGCAACCGGTGGCGTTCACGTCCGGCCTCTGGCCGGCGTCGTGGTCGTCGTCGTGTTCGCCACCCCGGTCGCCTTCTCGATCGCCATGGTGGCATTGGTGGGGTTCCTGTGGGGACCCACGTCGACGACCGGTGCAACGTTCGTGAGGTGGGTGGCCATCCTGGGCACCTCGACCATGGTGTTCGTCGCCGGTGAACGCCTGGCGCGCCGAGCCCTGCCTCTCGGCGTCCTCTTGAAGATGGGGCATGGTCTTTCCCGGACGAGCTCCCAAGCGCTTCTCCGTTGCCCGGCGGACGGGGACGACCAGAGACTTGAGCCGCCGCATCGACGAAGCCCGGGACCTGGGCATATCCGACGAGCCGACCATCGCCGCCGAACAGATCGTGGCCCTAGCCGCCACGTTGAGCGCCCACGACCGAAGGACCCGGGGGCACGCAGAGCCAGTGCGCGCCTTCACCGACTTGATGGCCGAAGAACTTCGTCTCCCCGACGACGGTCGCGACCGACTGCGGTGGTCCGCCCTTCTGCACGACGTCGGCACGCTGACCGTCCACGCTGACATCTTGAACAAGCCCGGCGCGCTCTCCGACGACGAATGGGAAGCCATGCGTCAGCATCCACTCGAAGGCGCTCGGCTCACGGCGCCGTTGGCAGCATGGCTCGGGCCCTGGGCCAACACGATCGCTGAACATCACGAGCGCTTCGATGGTCGGGGCTACCCCTTTGCGCTCGCCGGCCACGAGATCTCCACGGGTGGCCGCATCGTCGGCCTGGCCGACTGCTACGACACCATGACCAGTCTTCGCAGCTACAAAGAAGCCGATGACCGCCGAAGAGGCTCGCGCGGAACTGGCCGTCTGCGCCGGCACGCAATTCGACCCGGTCAAGGTGCGTGCCTTCCTGGATGTCTCGGTCGGTCGGCTGCACGCCGTGGCCCCACTCTCATGGATCGGCTCGCTCCCCTTCGGGAACCTGGGACCCCAGCTGGCCCGTTTGGCCGCCACCGGGGGGCGGCTGGGCGTCGCAGGCGTGGCCGCCACCGTGGGAGTCGTCGGCCTGGCCGCGGGACAACGCGCCGTCGCCTCGACCCACCCGACCGACCTGATGGCGACACGCGGTGGTGGAAATGGCAATGCCGGAAGCCAGGCACACGACACCGGGACCACACCCTCGACAGGCGCGGGAGCGTCGTCGGGCCGGCCTGTCGGCTCCGGCGGTCGAGGGACGTCATCGTCGAGCCCTCCCCGTCCGGGATCGACGACGGCCATGGCGAACGGCCCCGTCGGCAAGGCGCCGACAGGTTCGGGCTACGGGGGAAGCGGACCGAACGGGAGTGGAACAGGCGGAGGAGCCCCCGGCTCTGTCCCCGGGGGAGGCGACCCGAGCGGGAGCGGTGAGGGCACGACGACCACTGTGGCGTCGGGTTCGCCTCCAACCGTGCCGACCACCACGATCGGCCAATCCCCTCCGGTCTCGAGCACGACGACGACCACCGCTCCGCCACCTCTCGTCGCCCCCGGCTCCTTGACGGTGAAAAGCGGCTGTCAGGTCCTGATCCTGGCGCCCGAAGCGACATTGACCTGGACGTCGAGCCCCACGACCCGGGTGACCGGCGACACCATCCTCCGACGCAGCACCAAGACGGGGTCGTACAGCACTGTGGCCAGCGTGACTCCACGCACGGTGGTCAGCTACACGGACACGACCGTCGGTGGCCTCCGGGCGGTCTACTGGTACAAGGTCGTGGCAGTGGCGGGCGGGGAATCGGCCTCCAGCGGACCGGCGTCGATGACAACGCCGACACTGTGCCTGTGAGTGTCACCGGACCTGAAAAACCTCAGCGAACGGCTACTTTGAGGTCGTGCCCGTCTGCCCGAATTGCACTACCGCCAATCCCGACGGGAACGTCTTCTGCGGCCAGTGTGGAACACCGCTCGACGCCACCGGTTGCCCTTCGTGCTCCGCCCCCAATCCCGTCGGACAGCCTTTCTGCGGCCAGTGCGGAACACCCCTGGACGCCGGATCGGTAAAAGGGATCGTCCCGGCGGTCGAAGAGCGGAAGCTGGCGACTGTCCTCTTCGCCGACGTCGTGGGCTTCACTTCACTGGCCGAACGAACTGACCCGGAAGTCGTGGCCCGAATCGTGGACACGGCCTTCCGCGAGTTGGCCGATGTGGTGGCCGATCACGGTGGCACCGTCGACAAATACATGGGTGACTCGATGATGGCCGTCTTCGGAGTCCCCGTCGCCCACGACGATGACGCCGAGCGGGCCGTGGCCGCCGGCTTGGCCGTACGGGAACTCGGAGGTGATCTCGCCTTTTCGATCGGGATCAACTCGGGAGAGGTCATGGCCACGGCGGTGGGTGCCGGCGGTGCGGTCACGGTGATCGGCGACACCGTCAACGTGGCGGCCCGTCTCGAGAAGGTGGCGGCGCCAGGCGAGGTCCTCTGTGGTCGGCTCACGGCCGAGCTGGCCGGTCGACGTATCTGGTTTCGCGAACGCCAGCCCGTCGTCCTGAAGGGCAAGCAAGAGCCGGTCGGCGTCTGGGAGGCCGTGGCCCTTCGCCCTGCCGACGTCGAGCCCATCGTCGACGGTCCCGCCCTCGTCGGACGCGATGACGAACTGTCCTTCCTCATGGCGCAATGGCGTCGGGTGCGACGTGATCACCAAAATCACGATGTTCTTCTGTGTGGCGAGGCCGGTTCCGGTAAGACGCGGTTGCTGAACGAACTGGCGCGCGCCGTCACCGCGGAAGGAACGGTCATTCGCACCACGTACCCGGCCTACGGCTCGATGGGAGGGACTCGCGTGGCGGCCGAAGTCATTCGCCAGCTGGGGCCGGCGCACGACGATGAGGTAACCGCCAGACTCCGCTCGATCGGTGGCGAGTTGGACCCGTCTCTGAAGGCGATCGACCCGGCCGGGATCCCCCAGGAGCAGATGTGGGCTTTTGCCCGGCTGTTGCAGGAAAAGGCGGCTGACCGGCCGTTGCTCCTCATCATCGACGACATGCACCACAGCGGGGACCGGACACTCGAGATCCTGGGCGAGTTGTCCGGCCGGCTCGGCAATGTGGCGCTCCTCACAATTCTGGCCGGCCGAACCGAGCCCGGCCAGTGGCTCACCCATTTCCCGGCGGCCACCACGGTGCGCATCGGGCCGCTCAGCCGGGTCGATGCGACGACTTTGGCCAATGCGTTCGTCTGCGAAAAGCCCCTGGCCGCCGAGGCCGCCGAGTTCCTGGTGGACCGGGCCAGCGGTAACCCTCTGTACCTCCGTGAGTTGGTGGCCATGGCCCGTTCCCGGGGATCACTGGTCGACGACGGCGATCGGTACCGGCTGGCCACCCACGCCACCATCCCCGCCACGCTGCAGGCCCTCCTGGCCGCCCGGCTCGACGCCCTCGAGCCCAGCCAGAAGCTCGGACTGCAGCATGTCGCCGTGGTGGGGGAAGCGGCCACCGTCGAGCAGGTGGCCGGCCTTGGATCTTCGGATGCCGCCTCCACCTTGCGTTCCCTGGTCGAGGTGGGCCTGCTGCGCCACAGTCCCGAGGGACGGTTTGACACCGTCGACGCCATGCTTCGTGAGGTCGCCTACGAAACACTCCCCCACAACGTCCGGGGCGAGCTCCATCGACAGGCCTCCGTGATGGTGGCGACGCCCGAGGAGAGAGCCCGCCACCTCGAACGCGCCGTCGTCTACCTGGCCGACGACCCGGACGTGGCTGCCGAGGCGGTGCAGGCGCTGGTGGTGGCCGGCCAGGCGTTCGCCGAGGCCTCCCGCCATCTCGACGCGGCCCGGCTCCTCGAGCGAGCCCAGGCGCTCGGTTGTCTCGAATCTGCCGCGCTTCTGACCCTGGCCAAGATGCAAGCGCTGTGCAGCCGCGACGAGGATGCTCTGAAGACGCTGTCTCTGATCGATGACGACCCCAGCGACCCCACCATCGCCGTGGAGCGCGACCATACGGCAGCGGCGTCAAGGATGTTCGCCGATCCCTCGTCGGCTCTGCCCGGTCTCAGAGAGGCAGCCGGACAATGGCGCTCCCTGGGCAACATTACGAAGGAGGCGTGGGCACGGGCCAACCTCGGTGTGGCCTCCTTCAATCTGAGCCTCATGGAACAAGCGGCGATCGAGCTCGAACAGGCACTGGAGATATTCACCGACACAGGCGACAAGGCCGGCACAGTGGCCGTGTCATCTTTCCTGTGCCTGGTGAAGCCCGCTGATCCCCGGGTCCCGGATTGGCTGGCCGAGGCACTCGAGTTCGCCGATGCCGCCGGTGACCGGTCGAGACAGATCAACGTGCTCACCACTTTGACCTGGAATCACTTCATCCGTTCCTTCTGCGGGGCGACACAGGAGATGGCGGAAGCGGAAGGTTTCGCCCGGCGCCTGACGGACGTCGCCGAGGAGATCGGAGCCCGCGACCAGGCCATCCAGGGTTGGAGCCTTCTGACGATCATGGCCCGACTGAGCGGACGTCTCGATGAGGCAGCCGAGCACGCCATCTCCCTGCAACGGGTCTCGGGTGGACAGCGCCACGAGCCGTGGCTCGGATGGGCGGCGAGCTATGTGGTGGCCGTCGCCCGTGGCGCGGTCGGCGCCGCTCCTCCCTTCCCGCCGCCCACCTGGCGCGACCCCGTTGTGGGCATGGCCGAGATCGTCATCGAGGCCGAGCTGACCATGGCCGGCCGGGTGGGCGAAACCCTCGAAAGGGTCGAGACGATCGAACGGCCGCAACTCGGGCCACTGGCTGATCTGGCTCGGGTCTTTCAGGCGCTGGCCCTCGTCCTCGCCGGACGTGTCGACGAGGCGAGGCCGTGGGTGGAACGGGCGTCAGCCGCCGCCCGAGCTCTGAATGCCACCACGACAGCGGCAGCCGCCGCGGCACTGTGGGCCGAGATCGTGGGCGACACGTCAGGACTCCCGGACCGGCCACGAGAGGCGAACAGTGTGACCGACATGCTCGTCCTGCGGGCCTATGCCAGCCAGGGCGATGCCGCGGCAGGCGAGATCCTGCGCCGCGGCGCCGTGGACCTGTCCATGCCCGGTCTGATCATCGGACCGTAGGCGTCGAGCAGTAGCCGCCGCCGATCCCGTTCGCCTACGAACCCCCGGCCGCCGGCGACACCTCGACGTCGGTCCACCCACCCCCGTCAGAGGCTGATCGGCGTATGGCATCGAGAACGGTCATCATGGCCACGCCGTCGGCGAAGGTGGCCGGCCGGGGACCACGCAGTGGGCGTTGCAGGATCAGGTCCCGAAAGCTGGCGGCCAGCCTCATGTACGGCCCGTACTCAACCCCGAAGGTGATCATTCGCTCGTAGGTGGTGGTCACCGAACCGGGAGGAAGGGCGGGTGCATGAACCATCGGCATGTCCTCGATGACCGGCAGTGTCCTCAGGCCGGCGGCCGATGCCACTTTCACAGTGGCCCCCACACCCTCGATCCAGGCGGTGGCCGACGATCCCGTCACCCGGGTCTCGACCATGATTCCGTAGTCCGACGCCGTGCTCTGGAGCGTCCCTACACAGCCGTTGATCATCCGAAAGTGGATCACGAACCCGTCGTCAGCGCTCATGGGCCGATCGACGACATGGACGAGAGAGGCGCTCACGCCCTGGAACTCGCCCAGTGTCGCCCTGATCTGGTCGATCAGTTGCGATCCATGTGCCGCCAACCATCCGCCGCTCGAATTCGCGTCCGACCACCACGGCGGAATCTCGGCATCGCTATCGGCCAGCATCGGGACATGCATGAGCCACGTGGCGATGCGCGGTCTTCCGATCTCCCCGTCGGCGACGGCTCGAGCGAGAAGAGCTTGACCAGCGTCGTAGCGGAACTCGGTGCCCAGGAGATGCACGACACCGGCGTTCTCGGCGGCGGCCAGGACCTTGCGTGCTTCTGCCGTGTCGGCGGCAAAGGGCTTTTCGCACAACACGTGCCGGCCGGATGCGATGGCTTCGAGGGCGAGATCGGCATGGGTGAGTGGTGGGGTGGCGATCGTCACCGCTATCACATCGGGGCGATCCAGAGCTTCGGCCAAAGACGTACAAGCCGTCGGGACCTCGAACATCCGGGCTCGTTCCGCCGTCTTGGCGGCATCACGACCCACGACGGCCACGACATCGAATCCGGCCGCCCGCAGGGCACGCACGTGTGTGTAGCACCCGAACCCGGTTCCCACGACGACGGCTCCGAGTGCCCGCTCACCGGTCGGCGCGCCGGTGTTCATGGTGCGTCTTCAGAGTGACAGAGGTCGACCACCTGCTTCATGGCGCCCATCATGGCGGAATGGAGCCGGTCCGGCTCAACAGACACTCGGATCCCGAATTGGGGAGAGGGGGGCGCAAAGCGCCCCTGCCCCCTCTCCCTCTCACCGTCGACAAGGAGGTGAGATCGGGCGATCCCCTCAGTTCCGGGGATCGCTTGGAACCGTTGCCCCGGTCAGCCGGGACTGGGAAACCTCATGTGACCTGAGGCGGCTTCACGATGAACGTTCCCTGGTAGCTCGGGTGATTCCCGGGGATGTTGAACGCCACATCGGCGATGGCCGTGGAACCGGTGGCGGCCGCCGCACACGAGATCCCCATGAAGACGAACACGGCGTTGCCGTCATCGTCGATCGTCGTAAAGGGCTCGTTACCCGACGTCGTCGTGAGATTCCCCGGACCTCCGGTGTTGTGCGGATTACCCGACACATCCCCGCTGGTCAGACCACCGGCCAGCGTCGTGTTCCCCGGCTCCCAGAGCCACCCGCCCGAACAGCTGGATTCGAGCTGGATATCGCTGATCTCCGCCTGCTGTTCGGCGAACACCGGGTCGGCTTCGACGTAGAAGACGGCATAGACATCGGAATCGCCGCTCGGAAGCGTGTTGCCGGTCTCCACCTCGGTGGGCGGAGCCGCCGTGACGCCGGCCGGGGTGGGCACAGGAGGACTCACCGTCAACGTGGCCGGGACGGTCGTGAAGGGCGCGGCGACGAGACTGGCATCGACGCGGTCCGTGCCGGGCGCACAGTCCGTTCCCGAAACCACGACGTTGGCGTTCCCGTCGGTGTCCAGAACCAGAAATACGTGGTTCGTGGATGTGACCGGCGCGATCGTGGGGCCGCTGGGCACACCCTGGAGATCGCTGAAGGTGACAGTGCCTCCGCAGGTCGCTGTCAACTGCGACGAGTCGATGGAGACCGTTTGACCCGCTGCGGCCACGTCTTCGAACTCGATGACGGCATGAACCTCAGCTTGTCCTGTTTCCACCAACGCGTTGGGAGCGATGGTCAGGCTCGGGGTTCCGGGAGGACCGCCACCCGCGGCGATGCACTTGGCATTGGTCAAGGCCTTCTTCGGATGATGCAGACACCATGCTGGCGAACCCACGTGATTCTTCTTTGCCGACGCGACTCCGGACATGCCCAAAAGGGGCATGCATATGACGACGGTCAGTGAAATCAACCGCACGATCTTTCGACGACCAATCAATGGACCTGCTCCTTGTCACTTTCGGGTGAGGTAACCCACTTGAGTTCACAGCACATTAGTGACGTCATCTTCGGCCGACGCGGATAGACAAGCCATCGTCATAGATGATGAGTCGCTCTCGGAAGTAACCGAGTCACAGATCAAGAACTCATCGCTCTGTCTTGATCAGGTAAAGACTGTTGGCGTGAGTATCTTCACTGTTTGCGACATAAGTCCTCGCCAGGCAGCAATACGCGGTCGAGTATTAACGGTATGTACGTGAATCGTTCGAGGCCAGAGAGAATTGTGTCTCTTCGTAGTTGACTCGTCACCTCGCCCCGTCATTAAAATCGCTACGCTCCGAGGTCTCGACACGTTCACTCTTGGTATTAGTTCACTTTGAGTACGAATACACAACCCGCCATGATCGGAACAGGGCCTCGCGGCAGTGGTGATGAAGCCGTCGGCCTCTAAAGGACGTCGACCTGGTTCACGATGGTGCGATGCGAGGCGGAATCCTCGTCGGACCCTTACCGGGGCGCGATTTACGAGGATCAGTCGGCGTCATGCGCCGTGCCGAGAAGGATGGATGTGACCCTGCGGACCCTGCCTACGCCATCGCTCGACCACGTACAACTCCCGGCCCGGTGACCGCCCCCCTTGCTCTCGCCGCCCCCCACCATCTCGACACCGGCCGGTGGCCGTGAGCACCGCCGCCGCCGTTGCTCCTGTAGCGTCCCCCCCTGGCCCAGCGAGCTCAGCGGCGGCGAGAGGGGATTGTCATGGCGGGTGGACCGGTGGGAAAGATTCGGGGACCCTGGATCGTCATCCTGTTGTCGTTGATCACCCTCGGCATCTACAGCCTTTATTGGCAGTACGCCACCTTCAAAGAGATGAAGGATCACTCCGGGACGGGCATCGGTGGCGGTTTGGGCCTGCTCTTCGCCATCATCCTAGGGATAGTCAACATCTTCCTGATGCCTGCGGAGGTGGGGAATCTGTACGCCACCGAAGGTCAGGAGAAGCCGGTTAGCGGAGTGACCGGCTTCTGGGTCCTCCTCCCGATCGTGGGCGGATTCGTCTGGCTGATCAAGACCCAGGGGCGACTCAACCGCTATTGGGCAGCGCACGGCGCCACCACATGAGATACGCCTGAGACGCAGGCGCCAGAACGCAGCGCGTCCCGTCCCTGCCTGGCCGTCAGAGGAGCTGCCGGGCCGCTCGAGTCCTCAGCGGACGCGACGGCGGTAGCCGAGGGGGTGAAGCACGAAGCGACTGAGCCGACCAATGCTCTTGCGTCGTCGGCGCCCTGCCGTTTCCGTCTCGTTTCGGTCACTCCCCCTCCCCGTCAGAGGCCAGAACGCCTGCATCTCGCCGGCAGGGCTGAGCAGATCGGCTTCACAACCGGGACCAACCGCTGAGCACATCACGGGTGGCTCATCGATGGTTTTCTCCCAATGCCCACCGCCGAGACTCGGAAGCCTTCGTCTCGTCTTCCGCCGACGCTTACCGCGGGAACCCACGCCTACCGGCCCACGGCGGCCCCGTCAGGACTGCGGGGATCGGAGGCGCCGGTCAGCCTGAGGTGGCCGCCAATCTCCTCGACCGAGATGATCTGTGAACAGCCGACGTCGACCGGGTTGCACGCCCCGATCATCCGGACGCGATGACCTCGGGACTCGAGGCCCTCACGCCATGTGTCAGGTGCATCGGATTCCATCAGCAACGACTGATTCGTGGCTTGCCAGAGCCGGAACGGAGGAGCTCCGGGGGCTTCGTGAACAACGCGGGCGCTCGAGATGGCGGTGGCCGCGTCCTGGCCGCAGTGAAGTAGTCGAGCCAGAAGCTGCAAGATGATCTGCGGTTGCACGTCTCCTCCCATCGTTCCCAACACCTGGGCCAGTGACCCGTCCGGACGCGTCACCAATGCGGGGGACAAGGTATGCGTCGGACGTCGACCCGGACCGTACTCGGCGCCATGACCGGGTTGCAGGTTGAAGCCCACACCGCGATTGTGGAGGAAGACGCCCGTCTCGCCGGCGACGAGATGGGCGCCGAAATCCAAGGCGTTGGACTGGGTGAGCGAGACACCGAGACCGTCCCTGTCGACGGCACACAGGTGGGTGGTGTCGCCGTCGCCCGACAGGGCGGCACCGGACCACGCCCGGACATCCGCCTCCGTCCAGGGTGTTGCCCGCTCGGGGTCGATGCCTGCCGCCCTGGGACCGAGGCGGTCGGAGGCCAACAGCGCGGCGCCGTCGGCACCCTCCCAGAGGGCCGCGGGACGATCGCAACTGGCCACGCGCCCTGCCTCGGCGATCAGGTGAGGCCAAAGCGGGTCGGCCGGGTCGCTGGGGAGACCGACCTGTTCGGCAATCCACGCTCCGGCCAGGGTGAGATACCCCTGGGAAGGTGGGGGAACCGTCCAGAGGTCATGGCCGAAGGCACGGAGCATAAGCGGCTCGGTCCACTCGGAATACGACTGTCGGAGGTCTTCTGTGGTGTACTCCCCCATGCCCATCTCGATGAGGGACCGACCGAACTCTCCGCCGTAGAAACCTTCCCTGCCGTCAGACGCCAGCGCCCGGAGGGTGCGGGCGATACCCGGAAGCCGCACGACCTGGCTCACACCGAGTGGCCCGTCGGGACAAAGTTGCGATGCGCCCGGGACGCGGGCTACCAGGGAACTGGCGAAAGCGAGGATCACCGAGGCCGAGAAACCCTCTTCGGCCAGCCCGACGGCCGGCTCGAGAACGAGACTCCACGGCAGTCGGCCGTAGCGGGCATGGAGCGTCAACCATCCGTCGACGGCACCGGGGACGGGCACCGTCCGGATGTCGCCGCGCAGCGGCATGTCCGAGTGTCCCTCGGTGCGCAGGCGATCGGGATCGGCTCCCGACCCGGCCCTCCCCACGGCCAGGAGACCCACCGGTCGTCTGCCCGGCTCTTTGACCATCGCCAGGGCATCGCCGCCGAGACCGCAGAGATGCGGGGCGACAACGGCCATCACGGCCGCAGCGGCCACCACGGCGTCGGCCGCACAGCCCCCACGCTCCAACATCGAGATGCCGGCCGAGGACGCCAATTGGTCGGCGGCGGTGACCATCCCACGCACAGCCACACGCGCGAAGAACGGTATCGAGTTGACCACGATGTCCAAAGACTACGTCCTCGACACCCCGGGCCGTTCGGGGCCCCGGGGTTCCGGGGCGGCCTTTTCGGTCATCAGATTCCGGGAGGGCGACGGCCCGACGGCTGAGAGATGGCGAACCGGTCGACGGCGGGACCGTCGGGGCCGCACAATGGGTGGGGTGAGCAGAGAACGCACCGGCCCCCGGGACCTCACCGTCGTTGCCGTGCCGTTCTATTTCGCCAGCATGGCCCTCGAGTACGTCTGGCTGCGCCGCCGCGCCGGTCGTCAGGGACCGAGTGCCGGTGACTACGAACGCCGCGACACCGTAGCCAGCCTGGCCATGGGAGTGGGGAGTCTTCTGGCCCCCCTGGTCCTTCCCAAGCTCCTGCGTCCGTTCACACCCGGTCGGGGACGACACGGCAAGCTCCTTCTGGGCACCGCTCTCGGAGCGGCGGCGGTGACTACGGCGGCAGACGCTGTCGCCCGTCGCGCTCGAGAACCAATGTCACGGCCCGACCGGGAGACGGACGGTCCTTCTGTCTCAGTCGAGCCGGCCGAGGATCACGGCGAGACCAGCAGGAGGCGCACGGTGGTGGGGCGGCGGGCCCGGCAGATCGCGTCCGTCGGTGGCGTGACTGCCGTGGTCGCCGGGGGCGTGGCCGTCACGACGACGTGGGCCTGGCGGACGACCCCCGACCGATTCTGGCGACACCGGGTCCTTCCGGCATCGGGCACCGGACCGCTGTCCGTTCTCCTCGCCATCGCCGGTTGGGATTTCATCTACTACTGGAACCATCGCTTCATGCACGAGAGCCGGTACATGTGGGCGTTGCACGTGGTTCATCACTCCAGTGAGCATTACAACCTGTCGACTGCGCTCAGACAACCCGTCGCCGACGTTTTCGGCACCACCTTGCCCTATGGAACCTTGTGTCTGACCGGTATCCGTCCCGAGCTGATCACGACCGCCCGCGGCGTCAATCTCCTCTACCAATTCTGGATCCACACCGAGACGATCGGTCGACTGGGCCCGGCCGAGACCGCCTTCAACACGCCTTCGCATCACCGGGTCCACCACGGATCGAACGGGCGCTACCTCGATCGCAATCACGGGAGCATCCTGATCATCTGGGACAGGCTCTTCGGAACGTTCGAGCGGGAGGACGAACGCGTCGTCTACGGCCTCACGAAAAACATCAACAGCTTCAACGCCGGTCGGATTATCTCGCACGAATACGCGGCGATGTTGCGTGACGTGGCCCACTCGAGCAGCTGGAGAGAGCGCCTTTCCTACGTGTTGCGCGGGCCCGGCTGGGCCACCCGTCATCGCGCCGAGGTCGAAACGGCGGCCGGTGCGCTCGAAGACGGTGTGATGGCCCGGGGCTTCGGACCAGGTGTGGCGCTGGCCGGGGCGTGACCTGGTCGAGGGACCGGCTGCGTGAGCGGGCGACAGGACCTATTCGCTCAGCGCCGACGCCACCAATGCGCCGATCTGCTCGATTTCCAACAAGAATCCGTCGTGGCCGGACGCCGATTCGATCACCGTCAGCGGTCGGTCTCCCGGTAGCAGCCGGCTGAGTTCGCGCTGCAGTTCGAGCCGGTAGAGCCGGTCTGACGCAATGCCTCCCACGGTGACCGCGGCGCGTACCTGAGCGAGTGCCTCGGCCGCCCCTCCTCGCCCTCGGCCGACGTCATGATGATTCATGGCCTCGCTGAGCACGATGTAGGAATTCGGGTCGAACCGGCCGCCCAGCTTGTCCCCATGGTGTTGGAGGTAGGACTCGACGGCGTACCGGCCGCCTTTCAGGGGATCCTCCGAAGCCTGGGCCATGCGACCGAACCGACTCTGGAATTCGTCAGCCGTTCGGTAGCCCACCTGGCCGAGACCGCGAGCGATGGCCAGTCCCTCCACCGGCCGCTTCGTCGTGCCGTAGTAATCGCCGCCGGCAAACGACGGGTCGGACCTTATGGCTCGAATCTGCAGGGAGCACAGGGCGATCTGATCGGCCGTGGCAGCCGCCCCGACGGCGAGGACGACGGCACGCTCCACGCGGTCGCAGTACCCGACGCACCACTCGAGGACCCGCATCCCACCCATCGAGCCCCCCACCACCCCGGCCCATCGCTCGATGCCCAGGTGATCGGCGAGAGCCGCCTCCACCGCCACCTGGTCGCGGATGGTTATCACGGGGAAGCGGGAACCGTAGGCGGCGCCGTCCGGTGCCGGCGACGCCGGGCCTGTCGTGCCCTGACACCCACCGAGCACGTTCGGGCAGACGACGAAATACCGGTCCGTGTCGATCGGGGCGCCGGGACCGATGAGACGCTCCCACCATCCTGGGCTCGGGTGACCCGGACCTGCCGGGCCGACGGCGTGGGAATCTCCCGTGAGAGCATGGAGGACCAGGACGGCGTTGCTCCCTCGCGCATGGCGCTCGCCCCATGTTTCGTAGGCGACCGTGACTTCGGGGAGCCTTCCTCCGGCCTCCAGCGTGAGCCCATCGCTCCCGTCAGCGAACAGCCGGGCGAAGTGACGCTCTCCCGGATCGTCACCGGGCAACCAGACGCCGGGGTAGGCGCTACCCGTCACGCCCCTTTGGCGGCGCGGAACCCCGCCTCGAGATCGGCGAGGATGTCCTCGATCGATTCGATCCCCACCGAAAGACGCACCAGGTCGGGGGTCACCCCCGCCGTGGTCTGCTCCGCCTCTGTCAGCTGCGAATGAGTGGTCGAGGCGGGATGGATGGCCAAGCTCCGCACATCTCCCACGTTGGCCAGATGGCTGAAAAGCTCAAGGCCCTCGATGAATCTCCGACCGGCCTCGGCCCCTCCGGAGATTCCGAAGGCGATGATGGAACCGCCTCCTTTCGGGAGGTAGCGCTTCTGCCGCTCGTGCCAGGGGCTCGAGGTCAATCCGGGATAAGTCACCCACGACACTTCGTCACGTGCCTCGAGCCATTGGGCCACGGCGGTGGCATTCTGCACATGGCGCTCCATACGCACGCTCAAGGTCTCGAGACCCTGGAGAAAAAGAAACGAATTGAGAGGGGCGATCGCCGGCCCGATGTCCCGCAGGTACTGCAGGCGCGCCTTCAGGACGTAACGGGCAGGGAACAGCGCCTCCGGAAGCTCCCCGAAGACAAGCCCGTGGTAGCTCGGATCCGGTTCGGTGAAGGCGGGAAAGCGCCCGCTGCCCTCGTAGTCGAACGCGCCGCCGTCGATGATCACGCCGCCGATCGAGGTGCCGTGGCCGCCGATGAACTTGGTGGCCGAGTGCACCACGATGTCGGCTCCGAGTTCCAACGGCCGGGCCAGGTACGGCGTGGCCAGCGTGTTGTCGATCACTAGGGGAATCTTGTTCTCATGGGCGATGCCGGAGACCGCCTCGAAGTCGAGCACGTCGCCCTTCGGGTTCCCCAGAGTTTCAGCGTAGAAGGCCTTGGTATTGGGCCGGATGGCGCTGCGCCAAGCGTCCAGGTCGTCAGGGTTGTCGACGAAGCTGACCTCGATACCGAGCTTCGGGAGGGTGTAGTGAAAGAGGTTGTACGTCCCGCCGTACAGTGACGCCGAGGACACGATGTGACCGCCGTTCTCGGCCAGGTTCAGAAGGGCGATCGTCTCGGCCGCCTGGCCACTGGCCACCGCCAACGCGGCGACCCCGCCTTCCAGGGAGGCGATCCGCTCCTCGAAGACGGCCTGGGTCGGATTCATGATCCGGGTGTAGATGTTGCCCAACTCCTGCAGGCCGAAGAGCGCCGCCGCGTGGCTCGTGTCCCGGAAGGTGTAGCTGGTGGTCTGATAGATGGGAACGGCCCGGGCCCCGGTCGTGGGATCAGGCACAGCTCCGGCGTGGATCTGGCGGGTCTCGAAGCCCCATTCGGCCATAGCAGTCGCCTCCTTTAGACAGGTCCCGGGTGACGGAGGGTCGCCCTCACCGGACGTGATTCTCCGCCAACCCTGACAAATCCGACGTTCTTAGTCAAGATTGGAGGGCCCGAGACTCGTGAGAAGGTCACGTCGACCATCGTCGGACTCGACGTCACCGGTGTGCTGGCCTGGCGCCAGAAAGGCGGACCACAGTGATCACAATGGAGCAACACGACGACGTCTGTCTCGTCCGGGTCGAGAACGGTGAGAACAGATTCAATCGCGCATCGCTCGATGAGTGGCACGCCACTCTCGACAAGATCGAACCCCGTGACGGACCATTGGCCTTGGTCACCACGGGCTCGGGAAAGTTCTATTCAAATGGCCTTGACCTCGATTGGATGCTCGGACAAGGCGCTGGAGAAGCGAGCTTTCTTGACGACGTTCATCATCTCCTGACTCGCATCCTCGATTTTCCCGCCATCACGGTGGCCGCCGTCAACGGTCACGCCTTCGCCGCCGGGGCCATGCTGGCCACCGCCCATGACTTCGTGATCATGCGACAGGACCGCGGCTACTGGTGTCTGCCCGAGGTCGACCTCGGACTCCCCTTGACAGCGACCATGTTCCAGGTGGTCGCGGCCCACCTACCGAGGTCGACATTGCGGGAGTCGATCCTGACCGGACGACGATTCAGCGGACCAGAGGCGCTGAGCCACGGGATCGCCCACGAACTCGCGCCCGAGGAGGAGGTCGTCTCCCGAGCGATCGAACGAGCGCGCGCCCTTGCCCCCAAGGATCGAAAAGTGGTCATCGAGCACAAGCGCATGTTGCGCCAACTGGCCCCGTGACACGTGCCGAGCCTCTTCATTCTGGGATGGTTCCGGGTCGGGCCAATGCCGATGGTGGCGAGTCACGCCAGCTTTCATGAAATGACGCTCCGGGTCCACCGTGGCCCCCAGGTGCCAAATGGTTCGATGGCTCCGCTCTACCTGAACTCACCGATTACGAAGACCTTCGCGCAGCTGAATTCCCGGCCGCGTTAGCCCGGGCCGCCCAAAGGAGCCAATCAGTTGGCAGTCCCAGCGGGAACCGAACCCGTGTCCCCTGAAAGGAAACCGGGGGGCTGTCCACAGGCAGGGCTATGCGCATTTGGCCAGCTCAGGCTCACCATTGAATACGACTCACGACCAGTCGTGCGCGTTGCGACGCGCACGGGCAATCGCTCTGAGTTCTCATCTGACCGACAACGACATTAATGATGCTCCAGCCTAACCGGTCTGGCTCTCGACAGTTCGGGTGACCTGCGATCGTTCGCGTCGATTCGGCTAACCGCCAACTCCCCACGCCCTCTTATACTCGGACTGGTACGGGATTCGGGGTGTCCAATCGCCCGACCGTGGCAGATTGTGATGGAGGTCGACCAGCGTCCACCCGATCCCGCTGTCGACCGGCGCCCGATGCAAGAAGATGCTATTCATCGTGTCGACGGCTGCCCAACCAGCCCAGTCGGACGAGATGGCATTGGTGGCAGTGATGCTGTTTTTTCGGATCAGATCCAGCTCACCGGTAAAGCCCTCTCCGCCCATGACGTTGATGTGGCCGGATCTATTCGCCAATGCTGGCGCGATCCCGATGGTGGTGACGTAGGTATACGGGCTCTTTATCCAGTTGGCCTGCGGAAATCTGAGCAGCTCGGCCTGGATCTTGGGAACAATCTGCCCGTCCAGCAGGTCGGTGCTCGTTACCGTCAGGGTATCGACGATTTGCGATCCGCCTGAAGAGTCGATGGTGTCCTTGAAGCCTTTCAGCGTCCAGTAAAGAACCGTGAACTCGGGGTCCTGGATGACAATAACCTTGGCCTCATTGTGGGACTTGCTGATGATGTAGTTCGCCTGGGCGGACCCGTAGGACTGGTCGAACTTGTCGGGACTCGGGTTCTGCTTTCCGAAGTTGATGGACGAGGTGAAGTATGGCACCGACCCGCCTCCGGCAGCCGGGTCGGTGCAGTCGAACGCGGTCACGGGCACAATCGGAATGCTGGCAGATTTCGCCTCCCGCAGTGACGCCTTGGCGGTGGCGCAGTCGATCGCCACGAGAATGATGCCGCTGGGGCGGAGGGCGACCGCCTGGCGGATCAATGGCGCGAAGTTCGATGGATTCAGCCGGGCGTCGAGAATGGTCGCCTTCCAGCCGATGGCCTTAGCTGCAGCTTGGGCGCCGAGCGCCGGCACCGCACTACTGCTGGCCGCCATGCTCGCTGAGACAATGACAATACTCTTGCCCTTCGCCGCCGGCCGGGACACCGAGCTCACAGGCCGGCTGGTGCCGGCATAGTCCTTGGCCGTGGCCTCGTCGGCAGCCGCCAGTGCACTGACGCTCCTGGAGGTCGAAGCGGTGGCATTGCTGTTGATGCCGGACGAGCTCGAGCCGCACGCGGCCATGACCATGCCCGAAATGGCGAGTAATGCGAGGACGCGAACGTTCTTCACCCTGTTGGTCATATCTCTGCCCTTAGTTGGTTCCATGGGGCCGAAGAGCCCGACGTAGCTGCCCATTGCCTGATTGTGAGAAATGGGGTCGGGGCCGAGTAGATCCGAGCCAACCCACTCTCCCGGGCCCAATCACCTCGGACCCCCGGCGGTTGTCGGCATAGGGCTCACCGTCGATGAGTGTTCGGCGGTGAGAGCTAGCTCCGCATCGTCTCGCCGCCCATCGAAGACCAAAGCCACCTCGTTGGTATCGGCTTCGGAGGGACCGAACCGTAGTGCGTATTCCACGCCTTTCAGGCACGACCTGTTCACGGCAACGGACCCGTACCGTCCACATACTCGATTGCGCCACTGAACTGGGAGTTTCCGAATCGGATGGCACGGACTTCCGTCCGTCGGATTTGGCGACACCAGGTGAGCGGAGAGCTACGGGCTTTTCGTCTATCTCGCTCTTCGCCGCGTACTCGAGCTGGTGCTCGTCCTCCTACACTCGAGAACACCAACCAGGTCGAACGACTGGCCCTGCGCCACGAGATCGCCGTTCTCAGATTCCAGGTCGGACATCTTGCCCACCGGCCCCCCGATCGTGTCCTCCTGGCGGCGCTGAGCCGCCTCCTCCCCCACTCTTCGTGGTCCTGCTTCTCGATGACTCCCGAGACGCTGCTCGCCCGGCACCGTCGGCTAATCGCTCGGTGCGGGATCTATCCTCACCGCCGTACCGGGCGGCACCGGTCGACGAGAGGACCACGGGGCCTTGCTTCGCCGGAGGAAGAGTCATGATGCAGGACCTCGACCACCGTCTGGTGGAGCGCCGGTTCGCCGACCCCTATGGATGAGCGCCATCACAAGCGATGGCCGAATACCCAGCCCAGCCGCCACTTGGAGAAAGAACCCGGAAGCCGCGGCGCGGAGCGTGGGACGGTTCCAGGTGAACACACCATGAGCTCATTGGTCGTGGTGGGAAATGTCGGACTCCTGCGATGTCCCGGTGTCGTTGGTCGTCGGGGCCAGCAAGATCACGCGCTCGCCGACGCTCAGTTCGCTGTCGCTTCGAGGAGCGATGATCTCATTCCGTTCGGCGACGGCGACCACCACGGATCCCGGCGGCCAGGGGACATCAGCAAAGCGGCGCCCCAGTTGGGGCGATCCGGGCCCTAAGGTGATCTCGACGACCTCGTAGCCCTCCAAGGGATTAGGGGCTTCGTGGACATGCGACGCTGCGTCGTCGATGGCGAAGTCGGCGGCCAGCGTGCCTTTCTCCGCTTCACTCGCCGACGCGCTGAGGCTCTGGGCGATGGCGCGTATGACGTCTCGGCGCGTCATCCAGCCAGTGAGATGATGACGGTCGGGCGAGAGGACCGGCAGGCCCACGAGCCCGTAGAGGTCGAGTTGTCGAAGGGCCTGCTCCAGGGTCTCGTTGGACAAAAGGGTTTGTGGCCGGCGGGTCACGGTCACCGGGCCCACCAGCGCCTCCCACTGCGTTTCGTCGGTCACACCGCGTTGTGGTGGAGCGAGCCCATCGCGCACGAGGTTGGTGCGTTCCCCCTGGGGAAGCGGCTGCATGACGTCGGCCACGGTGAGCGACTGCAGCACGCCGGTGGCCCTGGGTCGCTCGATGTCGATCCCGCGCCGTAGGAGTTTGGTGGTGTAGATGTTGCCGTAAGAGAACCTCTTCGAGACAGCCGCGGCGATGCCGGCGGCCAGCATGACAGGAAGCACCAGGGTGAAGTTGCCGGTCATCTCCACCACGCTGGCGATGGCCGTGAGCGGAGCCTGGGCGGCGGCGGCGAAGACCCCACCCATGGCCACCACGGCATAGACGGCCGGCGGTCCGACGACCGATCCGAAGATGTGGTGGACGGTCACTCCGAAGGCCATACCCCCCGCCGCCCCAGTGAACAGCGACGGAGCGAAAACCCCGCCCGAGCCTCCGATGGACAGGGTGAGGCTGGAGGCCACGATCTTTCCCACCATGAGCACGACGATCAACCACAGGACGTCGTGACCAGCGATGATCTGGTTCATCACCGGGTAGCCCACGCCGTACATCTGAGGCAGGGCGAGCAGGAGCGCACCGAGCGCCACACCGCCGACCGCCGGCTTGGCCCACTCCGGTCGACCCTTCCAGAACCTGTCGGCGACATCTTCGAGTCCGTACAAGAAGGTCTTGAAGCCGACACCGATGACGCCAGCCAGGAGCCCGAGGAGGCCTATGAGCAGATAGCTGGAATCGTGCGCGATGGAGAGATCGTGCGGTATCTGGTTGAAGAATGGCGCCGAACCGAAGAAGGCGCGACTGACGAGGTCGGCGGTGACGGCTGACAGCACAGTGGCGAACAGGGCGTCGAGAGAGAACTCGCGCAGGACGATCTCGAACCCGAAGAAGAGCCCGGTGAGCGGCGCGTTGAAGGTGGCGGCGATCCCACCGGCCGCCCCACAGGCCACGATGATGCGCAGCCGGGACTCCGACATCTCGACCAGCTGTCCCAGCGACGAGGCGAAGGCCGACCCGATCTGGACGATGGGACCTTCGCGTCCGACTGATCCGCCGGTACCTATACAGAGGGCCGAGGCCAGTGCCTTCACGATGCTCACCTGGGGACGGATCCGGCCGCCGTTCTCGGCTACGGCCAGCATCACCTCGGGCACGCCATGGCCCCTGGCCTCCCGGGCGAAGCGCTGAATCAACGGCCCGTAGAGCAGCCCGCCGACGACCGGTATCAGAAGAAAGAACCCTATTCCCAGCCAGGGCAGATGCAGGCTGGCGACACGACCCTGCTGTCCGAACTGCTGGTGCCCGGTGGCCAGCCACGTAAACGCAAATATCAGCCACCGAAACCCGCCGGCACCGACGCCAGCACCTGCCCCAACGACCAGAGCCATCACGACCAGCCCGAGTCGTGAACCCCGAAGCCACGTCGACACGACTCCCAAGGCTAAGCGGATAGACGGGTGCTTCCTGGCAATCGGGGACGCGTCCGCGTCTTCAGCAGTCACGGGGACCATGTCAACGTTGCGTCACGAGACGCGACCACCTGTTGTTCAACGGCATCGTACGACTCTTCCAATCTCGTTCGCCTCCGATCGCCGATAAACCCTGAGCGGCTATCTCAACGTCGCGCCAGTGGGATAGCCAAGATCGCTCGGTCATCGAGACGTGCTGATTGGCGGACTCTTCTGAAGATTGACGATTGTCAAGGCCGCCAGGCAAGCCATCGAAACGGGGGAAACTCACAGGTCCCAGCTGCGTTGCCAGTCGTCTTCGGGGACCTCGCCGGCGGCTTGGCCGAAGGTAGTGAAGGCCCGGACCAGAGCACCGTGCTCGGCGGGGTCCACCGCCTCGAGGATGCGCCCGATCTCCTGGCGCCGCCGACGGGTGACACGGTCGACCAGACGCCGGCCAGCGGCACTCAGGTCCAACAGGACCACCCGCCGATCGACGACGTCGCGCCGTCGGGTGATCAAATGCTTACGAACCAGACGATCGCACATGCGGGTGGCGGTCGACGGATCCACTCCGAGGGCCTGGGCCAGATCGACGGGTCGCTGCGAACCCCGGGACCCGAGGACCACGAGAGCCCGGTACTGGGGCAGCGAGACCTCCGACTCGTGCTCAGCCAGGGACCGGGCAGCCACGGCCACAAGAACCCGGCTGGCGGTGAGGACCGCGTCGGCCAACCGGTCGGTCTGAGCCCTGGGCGAGGTTCGTGAGCCGGTAGTAGTAGCCATACAGCCATTGTAGCTATACAACAAACAGTGGTGCACCATCCAGATCGCCCTGGCTCGCCAGGACCGCACCGAGCAACCGGGCACGTGGCCGACGGTCACGCTTGTTGGCGGCCGACATCTTGTTGAACCGAGCGAAAGATAACGGGTGAGCCGTGTGCTTCGTGCGACCCCACGGACGCGAGTTCGAATTATTCTCCAGAGATGCCGTTCGCGACGACATCGGCCCCCGCGCCGTCAAGAACGAAGGCTGATTCGCCCCGGGTTTGATGGAGACTCTGGTTAATGGATTCCGACCATTTGCTGGTCGGCTTTTTGAGCAGAGTAGGCTGCCTCGAACTCGACTGGGGACACCTCGTTCGGGTAACCGTGGAGCCGGTCGAGGTTGTGCCAGTGCACCCAGCCCGCCTGGACCAGAGGGTCTCGGGATCCGAATACCGCCTGACGTGCTCCTCAGTAGACCCTCGGGAGCGTGACCCCTCAGATCGTCGGTGCCGGAGGCAACACAGTGAACGTCGTGGTGTAGGTCGGGTGCGTCCCTGCCATCACGTCGGCGATCACCTCGGAGGTCCCCGCCGCACACGAGGCCCCGGCGAAGTAGAACTCGGCATTTCCGTCATCGTCGAGCGTGGCCGTGGCGGTTGCGGGTGAGATTGGGCTGAGGACGCTGCCCGCGCCGTCGCTGCCATGTCCCGGTCCGTCAAAGGAACCAAAGAACCACTGCGTCCCGCATCGGGCCTGGAGCTGGGCCGAGCTGATCTCCACCGTCTGTTCGGCGTAGACGGGGTTGGTCTCCACGAAGAACACCGCGTAGACGTAGGAACCGCCGAGCAGAGCGCCAGTGTCGGCGGTCTCGACCTCACCCCCAGGCACGGTGCCGCTCGACGTCGGATAGCCGAACACGCCGGGCGGGGTGACGACGGGGGGCGAGACGTTGAGGGTGGCGAGGACTGTGTAGTACGGAGCAGCCACGAGGTCAGCCTCGATCACGCTCGGGCCGGGGGCGCAGTCGAAGCCTCCCATGAACACCGTGGCGTTCCCGTCATTGTCGAGGGGCACCTGGATGCTGTCTGGGCGACCTGGCACTTTGAAGAAAGTGTCGAAGCCTGGGGATCCGGCACACGAGGCGAAGAACTGCGACGAGGTGATGTTGACGAGGTCACCAGCGAACGACGGGGACGTCTCCACCTGGATAACGGCCACGACGCTGGACGTCCCGGTTTCCAAGACTGGGTTGGGGTCGATCTGGATGGTGATGGGGGCCGGGGCACCGCCGGTGCCGCTTCCGGTGCCCCCACCGCTTCGGCAGGTGTGGGTCTTGTGACAGCCCTTGGGCTTCACCTTGGCGGTGGCCACGCCGGACGTGCCGAGCAGGGGCAGGGCGACGACCACGGCTAGGAGCGTGGGTCGGAACCGGCCAACGGGATTGGTTTGACGCCTGAGAACTGACCGCCGGGCCTCAAATTGCGATTCACGGCGGTGGACGAGAATCTCGACGACCACTGGTGGCGTGGTTCTCGGAGCCGATGTCCGCCTGCTGAGGGGCTTTGTGCCCGCTTCAGCCCGTGTGGGCCAGCTTGCGGAGGTTGTGACACATCGTGTGGAGGGCCCACTCACCTTGGGCGCCTTCGAGGCCGCGTAGACGGAGAAACCCGGCGCGTTGTCGGACCTTCATCTGTCCGAAGACCGGTTCGACGATGGCCTTGCGTCGGGCGTAGTCGGCTCTTCCTCGCTTGGTCCGCAGTCGCCTGCCCATCTTCTCTTTGACGGTGGCGTCTCGTGGGATCGGACCTCTCGGTGCTTGAGAGACACGGTCTTCGTCCTTCATGCGCCCGGTGGCGATGAGGACGTCGGTGCCGGCGTCGGTGGCGTTCGTGACATTGGCTTCGGAGAAGTAACCGGCATCGGTGATGATGGTGTCGGGATCGTCGTCGATGTCGGCGGCGCCCAGGTTCTCGTGGGTGGTGTCGATCATGTCCATGAGGTGAGGGGCGTCGGCGGCCAGGTTGCTCACCGACTGGGCCAGGACGACCTGAGCCTCCTCGTCCACCATGGCCTGTCCGTTGTACGTGTATTGGAATCCGTCGGTGGTCTTCATCATGCGGGACTCGGGGTCGGTGAAGTTGCGCTGGGCCGAGCCTTTGGGCACCGCCGCCTCTCGGGCCGCTTCGGCGCGACCTGCGACCTCATCCTCGTTCGCTCCCTGTTCCCGGGCCTTTTCGGCCGCCTGATGGGCCGCTCTGTCTCTGGCCTCGGCCTCGATGGCCTGTTTGGCGGCCCGGAGCTTCACCAGGCGGGTCTCTCGTCGGGCCAACTCGGCGGGGACTTCATCGCCCCGTTTGTCCGCCCCGAACTCGGCGTCCTCGGCGCTGTCGGTGGCCTCGGCCTCGGCCAGGATCTCCGCCACCTCCTTCTCGAGCTTCTCGATGCGGGGTCCCAGACGGTCGTAGCTCATGGCCTTGTGTCTACTGGCCGACGCCCGCAGCTTGGTGCCGTCCAGGGCCACCCGACCGAGGCTGATGAGCCCAGCCTCGGCACACAGGGCCAGGACCTGGATGAACAAGGTGTCGATGGCGGACAGGTGGCGACGCCGGAAGCGTGAGATGGAGCGGTAGTCGGGAGCGGCGTTGGCCGTCAGCCAGCGAAAGGCCACGTCGACATGGCAACGGCGCTCCATCTCCCGTGAACTCGTCACCCCCGTGGAGTAGCCGAACAGAAGGAGCTTCAGCATCATGGCCGGGTCATAGGGCGGGGCTCCGTCGCACGAGACATAGGAGTCGTAGATGACCGACAGATCCAACAAGTTGTCGACGACTTCGGAGATGAAGCGGGCCTCGTGGTCCTCAGGAAGCCAGTCGTCAAGAGAGGGAGGAAGAAGAAAGGACTGGGACTGGTCGTAGTCACGAAAGCGTTTGGCTGTTCCCGCCGGTGCCCTGCTCGACGCCGGAATCTGTTGTGCCTCAGCCTCGAAGAGCTTGTCGCCAGAGCCTTGATTCGCCATGGGCAAATTCTCGCCCACCAGCGGACATTTCGCGAATCGAGACCCCAATTCCTGTGTCAAGCGACGGACTCAGCCCCGCAAGGTACCTGACAGGTTCTGACCCACGCTCCTAGAGCGACGAGGCGGACAGAACGGCGATGAAGGTGCATCCATCCACTGTGGCCCGTCACGTTCTGCGGGGGCATCGTCACGGTTGATGAACGGGGTGCCAGAGCGTGGCGCAGGTGTGGGAGCCGGGGCCAGTGTTGCGGGTGGGGTCTTTCACAGAGACGCCCCACGCAGGTGGGCTTGAACGCAGGTTGGGTGCCTGCCGCCATCGGATTAGCCAGCGGAGAGTCCTGTCTGCCACCGTGATACAATCGTATCATGACACATTCGTATGTCACACCTTCGCCTGCCGCCGGACTGCTGCAACTAGCCCGGCTCAAGACTGGCCTCAGCCAGGGACGGTTGGCCGAGCTCGCCGGTGTGCCCGCGACCATGATCTCGGCCTACGAGCGCGACAAGCGCCAACCAACCTTGCCGACTCTCTTGCGACTGCTCAGAGCAGCTGGATTCGATCTGCGTATGCAGCTTGTCCCACTCGACGATCACGACGACGTACTTGCCAACCTTGATGACAAACGTCCCCCAGGCGAGCGGAGTCGCCGAGATCGGCAAATCGCAGCATGGCGCCACGCCGAGCCGGCGACTACCAAATGAATCCTCAAGGCGAGCCTTCTCTGAATGCGGCGGCGATTGTCGAAGTCCTCGTCCACAACGGCGTCAATTTCGTGGTCATCGGCGCGTTCGCCGCTATTGCTCAGCAGGCTCCGATTCCGGTGACAAGAGACATCGACATGACTCCGGAGTCAACCATCGACAATCTCAATCGCCTGTCGGCAGCACTCAAAGAGTTGCGGGCCAAGATTCGTACTGACGCCGTCGAAGGTGGACTGCCCTTCGATCACAACGGCAAATTTCTCGGACAGGCCGAGTTTTGGAACTTGATCTGCCCTTACGGCGAATTCGACATCTCTTTTCACCCGAGCGGTTTCGAGAATGGCTACGCCGACCTAGTCGTTAGGTCCCACTCAGTGCTCATCGACGGAATTGAAGTTCCCATCGCCGACCTCAGTGATGTCATCCGCTCGAAGGAGGCCGCGGGGCGCCCGAAAGATCTTCGAGTTCTTCCGATTCTCTATCGTCACCGGGCACATCTGGACACCCGTCATGAGTAGCTCCGGCAGAAATGGCAGTCCCAACCGGATTCGAACCCGTGTCGCCACCTTGAGAGGGAGAACCGGCCCGTCCGCTCAGGTACTTCCTATCACGTTATACCTGCTCACAGTAGCTACGCAGTCTGGTTGGTTATCCCCCGTCAACCCTCGTTGTCCCAAGTAGATGAGCAGACGGATGAGCAAGGTCCTCTGCCCTGGCCCCATAGGGACCACTAGTGGCTACAATAGAACCAGTGATCAGAGTTGAGTTTGAACGAATCGAGGCACTTGAGCTTCTTGGGATGACCTTGGCTCATCTCAACGATGCCGAAGCCAGAGCCGAAACGTCACCGCGAGTGCCGCTGCTGATGGCAATCCGGGACAAACTCGCGCTCGGACTGAGGGAGGAACTTTGAGCTATAGCGAGGTGGAGGTTTCAACAGCTAATGCCGCAATGGACAAGTACAGAGGCGGCGAAGATGGCGAGGCTGGCGCCGCTCTTGTCGTGGTGGGCCTCAGTGCAGCACGGGCCGCCAAGGAATCGGTATTCCGCGACGACATGATTCGACTAGCCCATCGAGCCGGAGCGTCGATCCGTCAACTCGCCGACGTATCGGGGCTCGGTCGGAAAGCCGTCACGGCGATCGTGTCCTCCAACGCCACTTTTCACGATTGACTAAGCATTCGCCGATCACAATCGATATCCGAAGTACCGTCGGCAGTGGACCACTTCACAGACGGACTCCGACGAATCGAGAAGACCTGTCGTGACGGGTGGGTCGCTGTTCGAGGTTGTCCACCAGTGACCGGACGTGATGGCTCTTGAGCGCTATTTTGGCCATCTCTGCCAATCGGCCCTATTTCCGAATGAGCAGTCCCAACGGGATTCGAACCCGTGTCGCCACCTTGAGAGCGTGAATCGGTCCGTCCGCTCAGGTGCTTTGTGTCTGATTGTCCCTGTTCACAGTAGGTACGCAGTCTGGTGCGTTATGCCCCTTCAACCGTGGTCATCCCGAGTGGATGAGCAGGCGGACGGGCAAGAACCGCTCGTGCGGGATCCGGAGGGTCTCCAAAACATAACGGTTGACGTTATTAACGAGTCTCGTTATCATTGCCGATGTGATCCGGTCGTTCCGAGACAAGGAGACCGAGCGGATCTGGAACAGGCAGCGAACCCGCCAGATCGACGACGGCACACACAGGATCGCTCTCCGGAAGCTACTGATTCTCGACGCCGCCGAGGTGCTCGGCGACCTCAGAGTGCCACCTGGAAATCGGCTTGAGAAGTTGAAAGGCGATCGTGCCGGCTCCTACAGCATCCGAGTCAACCAGCAGTGGCGGATCTGCTTCAGGTGGACCGACGCAGGCGCCGAAGACGTTGAACTCGTCGACTATCACTGAGAGGAGAATCCCGTGAACACGCCCCCGGTCATGCCCCCGATCCATCCAGGAGAGGTATTGATGGACGAATACCTGGAGCCTCTGGGTGTCACCCAGCACCGTCTGGCCGTCGCCATCGGGGTTCCGCCCCGGCGCATCAATGAGATCGTCCACGGAAAGCGTAGGATCACCGCCGATACCGCACTTCGCATGGCGCGCTACTTCGGCACGTCCGAGCGATTCTGGATGAATCTACAGGGCCGGTACGATCTAGAGGTAGAGCGGGATCGCCTCGTTGACACGCTCGATGAGATCACACCGCTCAAGAGCGCATGACCGGCCAACGCGGCCCAAGTTCCTGGCAGTCCCAACGGGATTCTAACCGTGCCCCCTTGAGAGGGAGTCCTATGGGTTGTCCACAACCAGGACACCTACACCTTCTCTCTACTCAACGGCCCTTTTGACTGACCGTTGGATACCGCTCAAGACCGGTCGTGCGCGTTGCGACGCGCACGGATAGCGCACGCAATATGTCGCCGGACCCGTCATCAGCGGCTGCGCCGGGCCTCGTCCCAGCGATCGGAGACGTCCCACTCCCCTACCCAATGCTCGATGTACGCCTCGTCGAGGGAGCGACCGGCACGGAGAATGGAAAGGATGTCGTCCTGGTGTTGCCGGCAGGTTTAGGTGGGGACGTAACGGCTGGATTGAGCGAGGACGATTCGGCAGGTCTGCGTGGGGACGCGCAGCGGCGCCGGCCGGTGACCAATCGTCCCGACCGGCGCCGGTGCCGGATTGAGCTGGAAACGCCGGGGGATCAGGTTCGGGTCAGTTCGGCCACCGCCTTCTTGGCGCAAAGGTCATCCACCAGACCCTTGCCGTCGGCCGCGGCAGCCATCAGGGCCGCCGTCGCCGCGTTGTTGAGCGCTCGCGGTAGCCCGTTGGCGTAGCGGTTCAGGCGTGCCGTGGCGTCGTCGGCGATGAGCGGGTCGGTCCGACCGGCCAGGGCCAGGTGGTGACGCAGGTAGGCCACCGACTCGGCCAGGTCCATGCCCGAGATGGAGAAGCGCACCGAGATGCGTTGGTCGAGCGCGGCGAGTACACCTTGGCGCAGACGATGGGCCAACGTGGGTTGCCCGACGAGCAGCCCGGCGAAAGGACTGGCCGAGTCCATGTCCGAATTGGACAGGAGCCGGAGTTCCTCGAGCTGAGCGGGCGATAAGAGGTGAGCTTCGTCAATGATAAAAACCACTTTGCGGTGACGTTCGGCCTCCTCGGCCGCCAATAGGCTGGCCACCTGGTTGATCGCCTCGGCCTTGTGGAACCGCGGTGTGGCGCCGAGGGCTGTGGTGATGGCCACGTAGAGACCGCGACACCCACCCGAAGGATTGGCCAGGTACACCACCGTGTAGCGCGTGCGGTCGAGCCCGGCCACCGCGGCCGGCAGGGCCACGGTCTTGCCCGCCCCCACGTCACCGGTGATCACCCCAAGGGCCGACTCGGCGATGCAGTGCTGGACCCGGGCCACGGCCTCTTGGTGGGCGGCCCGTTCGAAGAGCTTGTCGGCCGGCACCGCCTTCGTGAACGGTGTGCGGGTGAATCCGAAGTGCGCTGACCAGATGTCAGTGGTAGCGGTCATCGAACCTGCTCCTCCTCGTCGTGGTCGTCACCCTCGAAACCGGGCAGCGGCAGCTCCCGGTAGTCAATGCGCCCGGCGCCCTGGGCCTCCTCCTCGGCCGCGGCCACGATCTTCAGGTAGTCGATGCCGCTGTCCTCGGCCGGGTGGGGGGCGGGCGGGGCCGCCTGGGGCACGGCGGGGTGCACGTGGCGGCCGATCACGAACGGAACGGCCTTCCCCACAGACACGCCGTCGGCGTAGACGTCGATGGCGCTCAGATCCTCGGGGTCGAAGCGTAGTTCCACGTTCTGGCCCACGAGCGATGGGTCGACGCCGTAGCGATTGGCCAAGATCGATACTGTCGCCGTCTTCGTCACTCGCCGCACCACGGACCATCGGAAGGCTTCGCGCAGGAGCTCTGGCGCCGGCAGCTCGGGGGGACCGCCTTCCAGGAAACGATCAATCGGGCGCTGCTTGGTCTCGGCGTGGACACGGCAGTTGGCCACCTGCTCGGCCCATGAGGTGAAGAGGTCGTTCAATTGTTCGAAGCTTTCGATACCTTTCGCCTCGGCTTCGGTGAGGAAGCGTTCGCGGATATAGCG
>DATLQU010000015.1:0-5744 GCA_035535015.1 Acidimicrobiales bacterium
GCTCGGCTGCAGGTGAAGCTCGGCAACCTGCACTGCAGCTTCTGCGTCTCGACCATCGAGAAGGCCGTCGGGCGCCTGGAGGGGGTCGACGCGGTCTCGGTGTCGTTGGCCCACGAGGAGGGACTGGTCACCTTCCACCCCGAGGCCGTCGGACCGCAATCCATCGTCGACACGCTGCGTGCGGTCGGCTACTCGGTGCGCGACCCCCGAAAGGTCGGCTTGTTCGAGGAGGAGCAGGCTGAGCTGCACGCCGAGCGGGACCGCTTCCAGGTCGGCCTTCTCCTCACTGTCGTGACGCTCGGGTTGATGAGCTACGTGTGGGTGACCGGACATCCCCTGTCGGTCACCTGGGGCGGCCACCTCTTTGCCTACGGTCCGTGGCTTATCCTCGGCGTGGCCGTCTCGATGATCTTTGTGGTGGCCCGCCCGATCCTCGCCATGGCCGTCGCCAGTGCCCGACGGCGCATCTTCAACCAGCACGTGCTGCTCGAAGCCGGCGCCTTCGGCGGCCTGATCGGAGGGCTGCTCGGGCTGTTCGTCGCCCCCAAAGTGTTCCCAGCCGCGGACTTCTTGTCAGTGGCGGTGTTCATCACCACCTACCACCTGCTGTCTGGGTACGTGTCCTCGCTGGTGCGCTCGTCGTCGTCGGCCGCGGTGCGTCGCCTGCTCGACCTGCAACCCGACACAGCCAGGGTGATCCGCGACGGGCACGAGGTCGAGGTGCCCCTCGGCGAGGTGACCCTCGGCGAGCAGATCCGGGTGCGCCCCGGCGAGCGGGTCCCCCTCGACGGCACGGTGGTCTCAGGTGTCTCGGCCATTGACGAGTCGATGGTGACCGGCGAGCCCCTACCAGCCGACAAGACCGCCGGCGACGAGGTCATCGGCGGGTCGGTCAACGCCGCCGGGGTGCTCGTGGTCGAGGTGACCAAGGTCGGCGACGACACCTTCTTGGCCCAGGTCGCCCGCCACATCGAAGAAGCCCGCGCCCTCAAGCCCGGCATCATCGTGCTCGTCGACCGGGTGTTGAAGGTCTTCGTGCCCGTCGTTCTCGCCGCGGCTGGGCTGTCGCTTCTCATCTGGACGCTCGGTGACTGGGCGGCGACCGGGCAAGTCGACCTCTCCCGGGGGATCTTCGCCGCGCTCGCCGCGCTGGTGATGGGCTATCCGTGCGCCCTGGGCATGTCCACGCCACTCGCGATGATGCGCGGCGGGGGCATGGCCGCCGAGCGGGGGATCTTGATGCGCTCAGGTGAGGCGTTCCAGGTCTTCTCCGAGATCGATACCGCGATGCTCGACAAGACCGGCACGCTCACCGCCGGCAAGCCGAGCGTCGTGGAGATCGTGACCACCGGCGTCACTACCGAAGACAACCTGCTCGCGATCGCGGCAGCCGTCGAGATTTCCTCCGAGCATCCCCTCGCCCGAGCCGTGGTCGCCGCCGCCGAGGGTCGCGACCTCGAGATCCCTGACGCCTCCAGGTTCTCTTCCACCACCGGCCAAGGCGTCACCGCGCAGATCGCCGGGGGGAGCGTGGCCGTCGGCAAGCCGGGATGGGTCGCTGCTCACGGCGCCGAGCTAGCACCCTTGGCCGACCGCATCGAAGCGATGCAAGGGGCCGCCCAGACCGTCGTCGCCGTCGCCCGAGACGGCAAGCTCGCTGGCCTGGTCGGCATTGCCGATGCGCTCAAATCCGAGGCGGCCGAGGCCGTCGCCCGATTGCGGGCCGCGGGGATCACCCCGATCATGGTGACCGGCGACAACCACGCCACCGCCCGAGCCGTAGCGGCCGAGGTCGGCATCGACGCGGTCCATGCCGGCATGCTCCCCGACCAGAAGGCCCAGATCATCCGGGACTTGCAAGGCCAAGGGCACCGGGTGGTGATGGTGGGCGACGGCATCAACGACGCCCCTGCGCTCACCCAGGCCGACATCGGCATCGCCATGAGGGCCGGCACCGACATCGCCGTCGAGTCCGCCGATGTCGTCCTCGTCGGCAACCGCCTCACCGCCGTGGCCGACGCCCGGGAGATCGCTGCCAGCAGCTTCAAGAAGACCCGGCAGAACCTCGCTATCGCCTTCGCCTTCAACGGGATCGGCGTGCCGCTCGCGGTCACTGGGCTCGTCCAGCCCACCTGGGCCATGATCGCCATGATCTCGTCGGTGTCGATCGTGCTCGCCAACTCCTTTGCCACCCGCCTGTCGACCGGGCTCGCCAAAGACATCGCCGGGTTCCTCGCCCGCGCGGCGGTCTCCGCTCTCCACCAACTCACCCCGACCGGGCTGCGACACTGGGCGCTCACCGCCCGGGCCGGCGCGGTCCTGACGGTGGTCGCCCTGGCGCTCGTCATCGGCGTCGCCTTCGTCGTCGCCGTTGGCGCGCCGGTGGTCGGAGGGCTGTGAGCGCAGCATGTCGGGAGCAGACCTCACCTTCCACTCTGGGGGAAGGTGTTTGCTTTTACCGATAGGCAGTACACCACGGCCTTCGCTTGAACAGAGGCGCGAACATCCGCTAACGAAGGATGGCTCCTCCATCCGCATTCGCCTCATGCGACCCCTCCCTCTCCGTCCTGGTGGACCCTCTGGCTGGCCCGGGGCGTCCCGACCGACTGCCAGGTCGGGCTCCGATGGCGCCGCATCACGAACCACACGCCCGCCGCCACCAGGAGGGCGCCTGGCACGCCGAGGCCCGCGGCCCAGGCGAACGCATCCACTGCTTCGGCTCCCAGCAAGGCGCATCCCCCCCCAACAGAGGGCCATCACGACCACGCCAACAACGACCGCCCGACGCTCCCGGAAGCCAGGCCTGGTCACACCTACACCCAGTCGGGGCCGATGCGCCGGCAGGATGCCAGGTGCTCCACGTCGGGCCCGGCCAGCGCTGAGGCCACCCTCAACAGGTTGGCAACCTTACGGTCGCGTGCCGAGTAGGTGACCCGACGGCCCTCGGGATACGCCTCCACGAACTTGCACCAGCGCAGACAGGCCAAATGGGTCGACACCCGGGGCTGAGGAACCCCGGTCGCGGCGACCAGCTCCGAGACGGTGCGGGGACCCTGCAACAGAAGTTCGAGGATCCGTAGACGGGTCGGGTCCCCGAGGACCCGGAAGAGCCGAACCCTCGCCGACAGGAGGTCTCCGTCCTTCGGGACGACCCCGCTGCCCGGGGCCGTCGTCCGCTTAGCGGCGAGGGTTCGGGCAAGGGTGCTGGAGGACGGGGCCATCGCATCAGGACAGCCAGATAATATCTGGAACTCCAGTTCCGTACCCGGACCATGGACTACTGCCTGTCGTCGGCCTCACCTGGGCATCCGAACCGGCTATGGAATCTCCAGACGACCCAGAGGGTTAGATCCCGACGTGAAGTTGGGCGCTCGTGGGCCTCGAGGTGGTTCCGCGGGGCTGAGGTCGAAACCCGCGGTTCGCGTACCGCCTACGTGGGAACGGTTGCCCGAGGCGCTGGCGGTCTGTGCGCACCGACCGAACCTGGGACGTACCGTCGGCATCGCGTTGGTGGTGGGCACCCTCTTGGTTGGCATAAACCAGAGTGGACCCTTGCTTCGAGGCGATGTCGCTCCGGTGTTGGTGGCGCGGATCTTGCTCGATTACCTCGTCCCATTCATCGTTTCCAACCTTGGTGTCCTCTCGGGCTCCCGCCGGCCGGGTGGGCCCGGCGGCCGCCGATTTCCATGAAGAACTGGGCGGCGGCGGCCTGGAGGGCGATGGACCAAGTGGGATAGGGATGCACCGTCTGGGCCAGGCGAGCGACCAACATGTGGGTGCGCATGGCGAGGGCGGCTTCCCCGATGAGCTCACCCCCCCGGGAGGCGACCACCGTGGCCCCGATTAGGCGGCCGCCCCCGATCCGGCCGCCCAGCCGCCGGGGCCCGGCTATCAACTTAACGAAGCCTTCCGTCTGACCCGCGGCAATGGCCCGGTCCACCTCGGTCATTGGCAGATAGGCGACCATCCCGCCCTGGGCGGCGGCTTCGGCTTCGGTGACCCCGATGCGGGCCACCTCAGGACGGGTGAAGGTCACCCATGGGATCCGCCCCGCCTGGAAGCGGCGCTGGGGGAGCCGGGACAGGGCGTTGGCGGCCGCTATGCGTCCCATCTCATCCGCGGCGTGGGTGAACTGCAACCGGCCGGCCACGTCCCCAACCGCCCAGATCCCCTTGGCGGTGGTCGCAAGGTGATCATCGGTCTTGATGAAGCCACATTCGGTCTGCACCCCCGCCGAGGCCAAATTCAAGTCCTCACTTAGCGCGCTCCGTCCCACCGCCACCAGCAGTCGGTCCGCCTCGAGCATCTCCCCGGATCCCAGAGTAAGGCCAACGGCTCCCTTGGCTTCTCTCGGGGTAACCGAAACGACCTTCTGGCCGAGGCGAACATCGACCCCATCGCCTCTTAGGGCGCTGGCCACTACATCTGACGCCTCGGGCTCCTCCTTGGTGATCAACCGCTCGGTGGCCTCGAGCACACTCACCTGGGTGCCGAGACGGGCGAAGGCTTGGGCCAGCTCGCAACCAATAGGCCCACCACCCAACACCGCCAGGGATCGGGGACGCTCATTCAGCTCGAAGACATTTTCGTTGGTGAGGTAATCGATGCCCTCCAGTCCTGGAATCGGTGGTAGGGCGGGTCGGGTTCCGGTGGCGAGGATCACCCGGGGGGCCCGGATCCTCGAGCCGTCGACGTCGAGTTCGCCCGGTCCATGGAAGCGCGCCCACCCGTGGAGTACCTCTACGCCCTCCCGGCTCAGCACCGCGTCGTCCTCGCTGGCGGCAATGGTGTCGATGGTCCGATGCAAGGCAGCCATGGCGGACGCGAAGTCCTTGCCTTGTCCCGCCGCCTCGATCAGGGCCTTGGAGGGGACACAGCCGGTAAAGGTGCAGTCACCACCGAGTGGGCCTTGTTGTACCAGCAGGGTCCGGGCCCGACGACGGACCCCGGCTCGCGCCGCGGCCAACCCGCCGGCGCCCCCTCCGACCACGATCAGGTCATAGTCCGCCATGGTGCTTGCTCCGTTCTCGGGGCCCCCTGGACCTGGCAAGGATGCCCGCGTCGGTCAGTGATGTCACACGGCAGTAACCCGCTGGAGGATGCGAGTCTTCCAGTCTCACCGCTATTCTGGAGAACCTGGCCAGCGGACGTGTCGGCTGACGACGTCCCTGAGCCAGCGCTCCATCATGTTGAACCGGGCGTTACCGCCAAACGCCAACAAACATCGTTGAATTGATGGAAGCCATCCAGGACACAACATCGCCCACCCGCACTGGATCGATGACCACAGCACGGCTGGACTCCCTGGTCTATGAGCAAATGAGTCGAGTTACCCAGTTCCTCGCTGCGCAAGGTGCAGATCCCCACGCCCATTCCTCTTCGTGACCACCTCATCGACATCGATGGCCAATCCCGCGGTCGAGGACCCGGTGGACCTGGCCCTTCCTGATGCGCCCACGTCGGGTCCTGGTCAGCGCGCCGATCGCTCAGGGCCGGCCGGCACCCACCAGCCCGTTGTTCCAGATCGGCTGGATACGAATACGCTCCCCGGTTTCGGGAGCTGTGACCACGTTGCCGTTGCCGATATAGATGGCGACGTGTTGAATGCTGCTGGTTCCGTCATCCCAGAAGATCAGGTCCCCGGGCTCGATGTCACTGAGGGGAACATGGGGAATGGCGTCGTACTGGTCAGCAGCCACCCTGGGGATGCTGACACCGGCTTGGGCCCAGGACCACTGCGTCAA
>DATLQU010000016.1:0-125883 GCA_035535015.1 Acidimicrobiales bacterium
TCTTTGGGGGGGCGCTGGAAACGGGGCTGCCCGACAGCCAACTGCGGGTCCCGGGCCGGTGTGCTGAGAAACGCCACCACGATGGCCTGGACGGGACCCAGCTGTCGATCAGTGGCTACCGCGCCAGCGCTCTACCCGGCCGGAAGGCATTGGCTACCAGGTTGCGGTGCCGCCGATGTTCGGGGTCGTCCATCCCGAGGATCATGTGACCCATGACCATGCCGATGGTGTTGTCGTAGCCGGCGGAGCTGAAGGCCTTGGCGCTGCGCAGGATGCGCGAACAGTCTTCGAAGCGGAATGCCGTCCAACTCTCCGCCGGAATCATGCCTTCGGGCATCATGTCCACGCTGACGAGGCTGCCTTTCCAGACCGGCGTCTCCGCCCTCTTTTCGGCGAAGTCGGCGTAGGGGTCGCGCAGATCACCGCCGATCACGTCGTCGAAGGCGTCGAACGGGTCGTAGCTTTCGCTCTTCGTCTGTGTTTGCTCACTCACGGCCTGCCTCCCGGTGTCCGGTGTCGCTGCGGACGAGCCATGGCGGCGAGGCTAGCTCTGCGAGAGGTTGTCCCGCTCAGCGGGACAACCTCATCGGAGAAGCTTGGAGCGATATCGTGCGGTCGGCTTGTAAATGAGTGGCCACTGCTGCCCCCTGGCAACCGGCACTTCCAACGCGGGCCAGACAAAGACACGTTGTGCGATCGGTGTCTACCAACTATGGGCGCCGACGTGACGGTGCCGGACCGAAGCAGATCGGCTCGTCAGATGCGATTTTGGGCGGTGAACAGCAGGTACTCCCAGTCCATGACCGTCGTTTCGCTACCCCGGTCGTGACGTTGGGCCAGCTCGGCGAGGTCGCGGTCGAGCGCAGCTACCCGGTCGGGATCCTGGGCTATGCCCCGGTAGGCGGCGATGGTCGGGCCGTAGCGGGTCTTGAAGTAGTCGCGAAACGCCTCGGAGTTGGCGAAGTGGTCGACTGTGACCGTCTGGCGACGGGGGCTTATGTCGGTTACCCGGTCGCCAAGCAGCGCGAGCACATGGTTCTCGTTTCCCCACAGCGGTGGAGGCTGCGCCCCCGGCGGGGGTGGGGGTGCGTAGGGCTTCATCGTGGCGAGCATCTGACCGATGAACCCCTCCGGGGTCCAGCTGAGCAGGCCGATGGTCCCGCCGGGGCGACAAACCCGGGTCAGCTCGTCGGCCGCGGCCTGATGGTGGGGGGCGAACATGACCCCGACACAGGACAGGACTACGTCGAACTCGCCATCGGCAAATGGCAGTGCCTCGGCGTCCGCTTCGCGCCACTCCACCCGAACGCCGTGCCGGGCGGCCTGTTCTCGGCCCGCGTCGAACAGTTCCGGAGTCAGGTCGCAGGCCACAACGCTTGCTCCGGCCAAGGCTGCGGGGATCGCCGCGTTGCCCGACCCGGCCGCCACGTCCAGCACCCGGTCACCTCGCCTCACCCCACAGGCTTCGACCAATACGGCACCCAGGTCCGGGATGATCTCGGCGGCGACTGTGGGGTAGTCGCCCAGGGCCCACATCGTCCGATGCTTGGCCTTTAGGGCCTGGTCGTTATCGCTCGGCACAGTCATGTCTTTCGCCTCCTATCGCCGTGAAACAGCACCTCTGGGCGGACGGCGGGCCGAGCCGCACGCCGTGAGCTGGCGTCCCCTGTCGGTTCCCTTGGTCACTGCCCTCGGACCCAGAGTAAAGAAGGGCAGGTCGTGGGCCTAGTGCAAGATCAGTACCAGTAGAGTTGGCCGGCGTGGGGTCCGGATACCACCAGTTCTGCCCCGTCTCCAAGGCGATGGAGTTGCTCGACGAGCGCTGGACGATGCTTGTCGTGCGCGAGTTGGTGAGCGGGAGCCAACAGTTCAACGAGATGCGCCGTGGCCTGCCCCGGATGTCCCCGTCGTTGCTGTCCAAACGTCTGCAACAGCTGGTCCGTGCCGGCATCGTGGAACGGCGGACTGACGGCGGTGGCGTGCGCTATGTCCTTACCCCAGCGGGCCAGGAGTTGCGGCCGGTGGTCGAAGCATTGGGTGCCTGGGGGGTCCGTTGGGTCGGCGAACTCGGTGACGAGGACCTCGACCCAAAGCTCCTGTTGTGGGACATGCACCGGAACATCGACCACGCCGCGGTCCCAGGTGAACGGACCGTGGTCCGGTTCAGATTCCCGGACGCACCGGTAAAGGCCCGTCACTGGTGGATGGTGATTACCGCCGAAGACGCCGACGTGTGCGATGTGGACCCTGGTCACCCAGTCGACGTGACGGTGAGCGCCAGCCTGCGCCGTATGGTCGAGGTCTGGCGTGGCGATGTGGCGTGGTCGGAGGCTCTGGGCTCAGGCGCAATCGAGGTGAGCGGCCCCGAGGTGCTTAGGCGATCCCTGCCGCGGTGGTTCACGCTCTCGGTATTCGCTTCGGTACCTCGGCCTGCATAACGTCTGACTGCGCTTACCAAATGGCGCTCAATAATGCGCCGCATTCCGGCAAATCGAGGCCAGATTTACCCACGCGCTATTGCCGGTTATGCAGCCGTGGGGCCGATCACCCGGCCGGTCAACCTGCGCGCAAACGCTCGTGTTGCGCGATTGCGAGCGGGGGCCAACCGTGGCGGGCACACGAAGCCCCTCCGCACACGAAGCCCCTCCGTAGGGTGCCAAATCAAAGTAGAGGGGCGGCTGTACCGGGCAGCCTATCCAGACCCCCTCTGTCTACTATACTAGGCGGATGACAAGCAAGACCCTGCTGAAGTTGCTGACCGGCAGGAGGTTCAACTGTGTGTGGTTCTCCGTCAACGTGGTTCGCACATCATTGTCCAGTGTGGGGAGTGTCGAACTCTGATACCGATGCATTCCAGAGACTTGGCCCCAGGAACCTGGGCCGATATCCGATCGGCGCTCGCGCCGTGTTTGGGAGAGGGGTGGTGGGAATGAAGCGCTTTAAGGTCACGATTCGACGCGATCCGGAGGATCGCACAGCCTGGCTCGTGAATGTGGTGGGTCAGCCGGGGGCCCATACCTTTGGGCGTTCATTGGCTGAGGCGAAGCGTCACGGGAAGGAAGCAGTGGCGCTCTGGTTCGACTTGGAGCCAGATAAATTCGAGATCGACTGGGATGTCCATCTTGGGGTCCTGGCTGGATCGGTCAAACAAGCACGCGCAGCCATGGCTCATGCTGAAGCGGATCGCCATCGCCGAGATGAGGCTGTCAAGACCTTGACGGAGGCGGGGGTTAGCTACCGGGATGTGGCTGAGCTTCTTGGCCTGTCACACCAACGAGTTGCCCAAATCGCCAAGGCATCTTGACCGATCGGGCGTTCAGGGGAGTGATTGCTCCGTCGGGCTTCAGCAGGAGCGTCGAGTGTCCACAGGCGTTCAATCGGCGTATCGGGGTCGAATGCGGAAGGTTGCCGATACCCCTCATTGTGGCTCATCGACCATGTTGACCTGGTCTTTTGGTTTTGGTGCGCCCCTCGGGATTCGAACCCGAAACCTGCGGATTAAGAGTCCGTTGCTCTGCCGTTGAGCTAGAGGCGCATCGATGAGTGTAGAAGATGACGCCCGAGCCGTGGTACGGACAGCACGACGATCATTGGGGTGACCGAGGGGACTTGAACCCCCGACCTCCAGGGCCACAACCTGGCGCTCTAACCAACTGAGCTACGGCCACCGTGCCGGTCCAGCATGACACACGCAACACCTGGCCTGAGCCGGGCCGAGAGGTAGCCTTGGTCCGACGGGACGAAGGGTCCGGCGGTTGTCCGGCCGGGGCCTCCCGCCTCCGTAGCTCAACTGGATAGAGCAGGTGGTTTCTACCCACCAGGTTGCGGGTTCGACTCCTGCCGGGGGCACACTGCCGGGGCACAAAAGTGCTGATCAGCCGATGTAGCCGGTTGACCGGCCGAACTCTCGGGCGCGATCTGGGCGCGAACGGATCGCGTTTTCTTCGTTATCAAGGACGAGTTTCACGGGCGTCACCAGTCCGGCCAGAGCGCCGGCCAGCACCCGGCCGCGGTCTTGGGCCGCATGCTGGCAGGCGAGCGGCTCACGGCGTGCAGTGCCCGGTTCGAGACATCAGCTCCATGGTTACCCCCGTAGGAACAACGTCAGGTGGAGGTGGCGAAGGTCGTGGAAGCGCGGGCCGGGAGTCTGGCACCGGTGAACATCACGGGTCCTGACGGCGCCGAGAATATGGTTCGGGTTCTCCACCGGCCTCGCGTCCACCTGTCGGACAGCTCTTGGCCGACTCGAAATGCCCGATAGGGGGCTCGGGATCCCTGATCGTGCACCCTGGGTTATCACCGATCCGACCTCCGACCCGTAGGAGGTAGGGGGCTTCCGGCCCCGTCCCGATGAATGAACGACGGCCCGTTCTCGTGGCCTGTCAGGCAACTTCTGCCCGGTCCGATGGCGCTTGCAGAGGCGGGTCGGGCGCACTCTGCCCTCGTCGTTGTCTGCGGCCTGAGCGGGTGGCAGAACGATCCCCGACCGGGCATTATGCACTGCCGACAAAGAGTGCCTTCGTGTTCGGTGGATGCGTCGATAGCGGGAGGGCCGATGCCGAGCGCCGATGAGATCCGAGACGTTCAGCGAGCGACGTGGGCCGGGCTCTCTGCGGGCTGGGAGAAGTGGGACTCGGTCATCATGGAGCAGTTGGGCCCGGTCGGCGCAGCGATTATCGAGCGTCTCGAGATCGCTGAAGATCATCAGCATCTCGACATTGCCGCGGGTACGGGTGAACCGGGTTTGAGCATAGCGAGACTGTCGCCGAAAGGACGCGTCGTGCTGACCGACCTCGTAGCGGAGATGCTGGACGTAGCGGCGCGACGAGCCAGGGCGCAGGGGATCGCCAATATCGAGACGAAGGTGTGTGGCGCCGATGATCTGCCGTTCAACGACGCCACATTCGATAGCGTCTCGGTGCGTTTTGGGTACATGTTCTTCCCCGACATGGGCAAGGCGACGGCCGAGTTCGCGCGCGTGCTCAAGCCGGGCGGACGTCTCTGCTCGTCGGTATGGGTCAAGCCCGAGGAAAACCCGTGGACGACGATCGCCATGCAGGCAATTGCCACCGAGGCGGTGGTGGCGCCACCCGATCCGGACGGGCCGAATATGTTTCGGTGCGCTGCCCCCGGATATGTCAGTGCCCTGTACGAGGGCGCGGGGCTGCGCGACGTTGCCGAGTGGGACGTCGACGTCGAACTCGTGACGCCATCGCCCGCACAGTATTGGGAGATGATCAGCGAGCACGTCTCGCTCGCCGTTTCGGCGCTTCAGCAGGTCGACGAACTGGCTCGGGAGCGGATTCGGGCAAACGCCATTGCGAAGGTGAGCGCGTTCGAGAAGGACGGCAAGGTCCGGGTTCCGGGCGTGGCGCGCTGCATCGTGGGAACGAAACAGGACGCGGGCGGCATCCACCCTGACGACGACCGAACCGGCTGGGATCACTCGACGTCGCGATTATGAGCGCGTGGCCCCGGCCGGCCGCAGTTCCGTAGGACGAGTTGCGGGTCGGCCGTGTCGGACGAAGCGGTGGGCGCTACCCCGAGTACAGGGCGGACAACTCCTCAGGATCGACGATGCGGGACAGGACAGATGTCGTCTAGCGTCAGGACCCGTCTGCATCCCCTCGTGGGAGGGGGCGGTGGCGGAGGGACCGGCAGCGCGACGACGGCTGGGACCGGAGGCAATGCCGGGTCGCCGAACACCGGTCAGGTGGTGCCGCGCTTTTGCGGGCAATCGGTGGTGCCGGCAACACGACCGGTGGCAACGGCGGGGTCGCTGACGCGACGCGTGCCCCACCTCCACCGTCACCTACGACGGCAACGGGTCGACGAGCGGCGCTGTCCCAGCTGACGCTGCCGGTCCTTATATCCCTGGGGCGACGGTGACGGTCCTCGCCAACACGGGAGGCCTCGTGGAGACCGGCTATGCGTTCGCCGGCTGGAACACCGCGGCCGACGGTACGGGAACCGGCTACTCGGCGAGTGGGTCTGCGACCTTCGCCATGCCGGCCACCAACGTCGTCCTCTACGCCCAATGGACGGCGAACCCGTGCGCCGCCGGCTCCTACAACAGCGCCACCGGTCACACACCTTGCACACCGGCTCCGGCCGGCTCCTACGACGCCGGGACGGGCAACGCTTCACCCACGCCGTGTCCGGCCGGGACCTACAGCCCGACCCGGGGTGCCAGTTCATGCCCGGACGACGTGGTCATCACCGTCAACGTCTCGGGCACCGAGACCGTCGGCTCGGCACCGTCGTTCTCCCAGAGGGTAACGCCCCGGGGGGCGTTACCCTCTCCGGCCCGCTCTCCTGCGCCACGGCCGGGGGTGTGGCCGTGGGGAGTCTGATCCCGGGGCCGTACACGCTCGACGGGTCCTCCTGCTCGGGGTTGAGCCCATCGGCTCCGGGCTACGTGCTGTCCTACGTCGGGGTCACCCACGGCTTCGTGGTGTCGGCGGCGTCCCCGTGTGGCCCAGGGCTCCAGGCCCACGTCCTGATGGCCACGTCGCGCCGTGGGAACTTCACGGGGCTCTTCTGCGTGAACGCCAAGGGGGTCGGCACCTACACCCCGGGGAACGGTGCCCGGCACGGGGAGCATCATGGTCTCGCGAGGAACGACCTGGATCACCGCCTACGGGAAGAACCTGGCTCTGTTGGGGACCAAGACCGCCAGGTCCAGCACGTACGTTGAGACGGCTCCCTCTCCCATCAAGGCAGGGACGTCTACATTGTCGTAAACGGCGGCAAACTGGGATCAGCCAGGACAGCGCCGATCACCGGTTCCGGTGAGGTCGGGAAGGCCGAAATCTCAAACCGCCCTTCATCGCTTCACCAGTAGGTCCCAAGGCCACGCCCGGTCGGACCCCTGGGCCGGAGGGATCTCGCTCCCGTCGGGGTCCGGGATTTGTCTTGTCCCGACCGTAAGAGACCTCCTTCGGATCGGTGCATCGCCGCCGTGGCGGGTCGAAGTTTGGGCCGTCGTGGATCGCGCGTTGGCAGGTCGTTGGCTCCCGAGGCCGTTCTTGGGTCGCGCGTCCTAGTCACAACTTTCCATGGGTCGGGTGTCCTAGTCACAACTGGTGATTGGTGACGTCGTTTTCGTCGTCTCGGCATCCCCGTTGTGGTTATCGTCCTGGTCGGAAATTGTGTGGACGGCACTTCGGGCGAACGCGAACGAACGGTAAACTGAGAATCGCTCAGCGTGGCCTGTGCGGTGGATGGACATGGCCTGGTGGGGTCGACTCGTCGGCTCCGAGCTTCTCGGGGGGGAAGGTGGAGGTGTGCGGGGTGTTCGTCGCCGCAAGGCGCGTCGCAATCGTCTGAACCGCGGTGTGAGGGGCCGAGGTCCGGCTCGAAGGACCGTGCTGCGGGTGGTCGGCGCATGTCTTGCCTCTGGTGCGGTGATGAGTTCCGCCTGGGCCAGTCCGGCCCGGGCGGCTAAACCGCCGGTCTCGTGGTCCATGCAACAGCAGTATCAGCCGACGACAGGCCCTCTGTTCTCGGTGTCGTGCCCCGACGCCTCGGATTGCTGGGCGGTGGGAATCAACTCCGTGAACGGCGGTGCCGTTGTCGCCACCACCGACGGCGGTGTCACCTGGGCGAACGAGACCCTTCCGAGCGGGACGAAGTACGTGACGAGCATCTCGTGTCCCACCGTCTCGAGCTGCTGGGCGGCCGGACTGGGGGCGGACGGCGCCGTCGTCGTTGACACCACAGACGGGGGCGGCACCTGGAACACCGAGGCCATTCCCAGTGGAACGGCCGAACTCAGAAGGATCTCGTGTCCGACCAGTGCGGACTGTTTCGCAACGGGTACCGGCAACGGTTCCACCCTCGGCAACCTGGTGATCGCCACCACCGACGGTGGTTCCACCTGGAGCACGGAAGCATTGCCTGATGGTGCGTACGGCGTGACCGACATCTCGTGTCCGACGCCGTCCGTGTGCTGGGTGTCGGGCATCAACGAACGGGCACCGGCCGGAGTGATGATCGCCACCACCGACGGCGGTACAACCTGGAACCCGCAGACGCTCCCGGGCACGATCAGGGGAATCGTCAACCTTTCCTGTCCGACGGCCTCGACATGTGCCGCCGTCGCCGGCACTTACGGTTCACCGGGCAGCGTGATCGCCACATCCGACGGGGGAACCAGCTGGACCACCGAGAACCTTCCGAACGATTCGTACGACCTCACCGGAATCTCGTGTGCCACGGCGTCGGCGTGCTGGGCCGTCGGGGAAGACGGAAGCCTTTCGGGTGCCGTGGTGGCCACCACCGACGGTGGGAGCAGCTGGAAGCCCCAGACTTTCCCCGTCGATGCGGTACTGCTCGACGCCATTTCGTGCGGCTCCACGTCGAGCTGCGTCTCCGTCGGTGTCACCGATACTTTCTCCGGAGCGGTGGACTCCACCGTTGACGGAGGTGTCTCGTGGTTCTCCCGGGTTCTTCCCGTCGCTACGGGCATACTCGACGCCGTCTCGTGTCCCACCACGTCGGCCTGCTGGGCCGTGGGCTCCGGAACCGACGATGTGGCCTCCACCACCGACGGGGGATCCCTGTGGAGTGTGAAGGGTCTTCCCGATCCCCGGGCCGTTCTGACCGGCATCTCCTGTCCCACCACGTCGGATTGCTGGGCGGTGGGGGTCGACAGCCGCACAGGCGACGGCGTGGTCCAGGCCACGACCGACGGGGGGGCGACATGGGCCCCTCAGCGCCTCCCCCCCGGGACCGGGCTTCTGACCGGCGTCTCGTGCCCGACCGGGCTGGACTGCTCGACCGTCGGGTACGGCCAAGGCGGCGCCGTCATCGTCTCCACCACCGACGGCGGGACGACCTGGAACTCGCAGGGCGCCCCCGGTCCACTCGGGTCTCCGACCGGCGTGGTCGACGCCATTTCGTGCCCGACGGCCATGTCCTGCTGGGCCGCAGGCTTCGATCATCGTCACCCGAGGGGAGCGGTGATGCGCACCACCGACGGGGGAATCAGCTGGCACCTCCAAGCGCAGCCCCACGGGGTCGGACAATTGGACGGCATCTCGTGTGCCGGCACCTCGGACTGTTGGGCCGTCGGCCGCGGCACCCCCGTCCCCGTCGGGGTCATCGTGGCCACGACCGACGGGGGGAAGCACTGGAGCGTTCAGAAGGTCCCGAGACGATTCGGGAATCTGAAGGCCATCTCGTGCGGTAGCCCCTCGTCCTGTTGGGTCACGGGCAGCCTGAACACGTCGGCCGGGGCCGGAAAAGGGCCCGGAGTCGTGACCTCCAACGACACTTCCGGAGGGATCCTGGCCACCACGAACGGCGGAAAGCGCTGGAGGTCCGAGGACCTACCCGAAGATCAGGGTTCCGTCCTCGGTGTCTCGTGCCCCTCCCCGGCATCGTGCTGGGCGGTGGGCTCGACGACGAATGCCGTCGTGATCCTCACCCTGGGGGTGACGCCGCCCCCGGTGATCACCGGGGTTCCCCGTCATCGCCACCGATCCGTCGGCAGCTAGTGCGGCGAGCCGGAGCGGGTCCCCCGGGCAGACATCCATGTCTGCAGAGCGACGAGTGGTCGCGGTCGGGAGAAGAGGCAGCCCTGGGCCACGTCACATCCCATGAGCCGGAGCTCATCGAGAACGTCCTGCGTCTCCACGCCCTCGGCGACGACCCGTAGCCCGAGGGCGTGGCCGAGGTCCACGATGCAACGGACGATGGCCGAGTGCGCCGGAACCGACGTCATGTCGGTCACGAATGCCTGGTCGATCTTGAGCTGGTGGACAGGAAGCGAGGAGAGGAAGCCGAGAGAGGTCTGTCCGATACCGGAGTCGTCGATACTGATCCGGACACCGTGAGCCGAGAGCTCGGCCAACACGTCGGCCGCGTGCGCCGGATCGGTGAGCAGAGCCGTCTCGGTGATCTCGAGGGTGAGGCGATCGGCTGACACGGCGTGGTCCCGCAGGGCGGCGAGCACCGGGGTGGCGAACTCCCCGCTGCCGAGGTTCCGGGCCGCCACGTTGATCGAGACGGCGAGCTGCGAGAGTTCTGAGCCCTCGACCGTTGACAGAGGCAATCCGCCGACCTGAACCTCCTTCTCGATGACCTCGCGCAACCGACGCCGCCCGTCGTCGGGATCGTCGACATCACACAGGATCACGCCGAACTCGTCACCACCCAAGGGCCACGGCATCCTGAGGCCGGGTGAACGCCGACAGCCGTCGTGCCAACTTGGTCAGCAGCTCGTCACCGTTGTGGTGACCCCGGGGTGTCGTTGATCTCCTTGAACCGGTCGAGGTCGATGATGGCGAGAGCGGTGTGCGTCCGGTGTCGGACGGCGTCGGCCGCCGCCGATTGCGCGCAGCGATGGAAGAGCGCTCGGTTGGGCAACTCGGTCAGCACATCGTGCTCGGCCAGGAAGCGGTTGCGCGTCAGCTGCTGACGGAGCCCCGGGCTGAGGGTGACGGACAGGGCGAAGAGGATGAGGTAGAGCACGCCGAGACCGAGGGCGAGGTCGCCATAGAGCTGGTGGAGCCCCGAGGCCACGTCGACATTGATGGGTGTGTAGGGGAGATAGATCTCAAGGACTCCCACCGGGTGGGTCGGAGATCCGGCCGGAGCTGGAGGTAGACCCCCACAGCAGCCGGCTTGGTTGCCGCCGTGATCGTTGACGTCGGTGTTCAGACGTCGGTGTTCAAGTGGGTGAAGCGGGCCACGATGGCCCCCTGGGCGGCCTCGACGGCCTGTTCTTCAGGCTCGGCTCCGAATCCCGAGCCGTCGTCGGAGAAGACCACGTTCCCGGTCAGGTCCCGCAGCCGAAGGCGCAGGACATTGTGGCGGTGAACCGATTGGGCCACGACTCGGTTGAGGTCCCGGATCTCGCCGGCATCGAGTTGCCCACCGAGAGGTCGACCGTCGAGAAGCGGATCCACGGCGGTCTCGGCGACGAGCAGGGCTTCGGACCGACCCTCGGCCAGCCCCCGCTGGCGTGCCTCGGACCGTAACCGGTGGCGAGCAGGAATCCCAGGGCGGCCACCGTGACGAGGCTCGACGCCGCGTAGATGGCGTACACCCGGGGCACGGAGCGCGGGCGCATGCCACGTGACCCCACCTTTCCTTTTCGGTAGGAAGGTGCCGGGACTCGACGGCCCCCGGCCGTGCCTGAGCGTGCACGACCCCGCAGGCCAGAGCTGTCGCCGCACCCACCGGGGTGACAGATCCTTGGCGATCGTCGTCCCCGCCGACTGCCCGGGATCCGGCTGTGGCCGCCGTGGCGCCCCGACGTGCGTTCCTGTTTAGACTGCGCGCCGTGGCACGGGTGGTGGCGGTAGCCAACCAAAAAGGGGGTGTGGCCAAGACGACGACGGTCCACGCCCTCGGATTCGCCTTGGCCGAGCTGGGACGGCGTGTGCTGCTGGTGGACCTCGATCCCCAGGCGTGTCTCACCTACTCGGTGGGAATCGACCCCGACACCCTGGGCCACTCGCTCCACGACGTCTTCGTCCGCAAGATGAAGGCAGCCGACGCTCGCAGGACATTGGCCGGGGTCGAGGGAGTCGACATCCTGCCGTCCACCATCGACTTGGCCGGATCCGAAGTCCATCTCCTGACCAGGACGGGCCGAGAACACGTCCTGGCCCGTGCTTTACTCCCGGTCACGGACGACTACGACGTCATCCTCATCGACTGCCCGCCGTCTCTGGGGGTCCTGACCATCAATGGGCTGACGGCGGCCGACGAAGTCCTCGTTCCCCTCCAGTGTGAGGCTCTCAGCCACCGCGGTGTGGGCCAACTGCTTGAGACGATCGACGACGTACGGATGTTCGCCAACGCCGATCTGCAGGTGCGCGGAGTGGTGGCCACCATGTATGACGAGCGGACCCGTCACTCGCGGGCCGTGCTGGACGACGTGAAAGAACGCTACGGGCTTCCCGTTTTCGACCCGCCGGTCCGGAAGTCCATCCGCTTCGCCGAAGCCCCCCTCAGCGGATTGTGCATTCTGCAGCATGCGCCCCACTCGCCGGGCGCTGAGGCCTACCGCGCCATCGCCCGCCAGCTGGACGCCGATCCGCGTGCGGTCCGCTGAGGCCGTCGCCCGAGGAAGGACGGGTCCCCGTGTCCGACGCCCCCGACCCTCTCGGTAAGCGGGCCCTCTACTGGGCCCCCGCCGAACGGCATGAGGACGGCCCCAGGAACGCCGACGAGACCGTCGTCCCCGGAAAGCATGCGCTGTTCTCCGATGCCGGTGCGGGGAACGCGGCGCCGGGTGCGATCTTGAGCGATGCCCTGCCCGGGCCGGCGCGCGATGAGCGGGGAAAGACCAGTCACCGCGCCAATCGTCGTCCGACAGGTGAACGGCCTGCCCCGGGGCGCCCTGAACGCCGCCGCCCCGACGAGCTCGAGCGCCCGACCGGTTCGGGCATGTTCGGGTCTCTCACCCTGCAGTGCTCCTCGTGCCGGGTCCAGTCGCACGTGGACCTGGTGGAATATGTGGTGTTGCATCTGCCCTTGTGGTTCTGGCGTCCGGGACGCGGCTATACGAGATTCATGACCTGTCCCGCCTGTCGCCGGCGGACGTGGATGAGCAGTTCATGGTCAGGGTGGTCATCTTGACCATGGCGCCCTGCGTGGGCGCCTAGGAGTGGTCGCCAGCATCAAGAGCTGGCTCCTGAACCTCCATGGCCCGGTGGTCTACGTGGTGGTGGGACTTCTCGTCTTCTTCGAAGTCGCCGTGGTCGTCGGCTTCTTCGTCCCCGGTGAGATCGCCGCCATCATCGGCGGGGTGATCGCCAGCCAACACCACGCCAATGTCGTGCTCATGGTGATCGTGGTGGTCGTGGTGGCCACGGTGGGGAACGTCGTCGGCTACGAGGTCGGTCGGGTGATCGGCCCCTGGCTGTTCGCCCGCCGACCGCTGGCCGGACAGGCGGGAGTGGACAAGGCGCAGAATCTCATCTCGCGCCGTGGTGGGCCGGCGGTGGTGGCCGGACGCTTCGTGGCCGTCGTCCGGGCTGTTCTGCCAGCCCTGGTGGGAATGAGCGGTATGTCCCGCCGGCACTTCGCCCTGTACAGCGCGGCGGGCGCCATCGCTTGGGGCACGCTCTGGGTGCTCGTCGGCTTCGTCCTCGGTACGTCGTACACGAAGGTGACGAATACGTTCGGGAAGGTCACGGTCGTGGTGGTGGCCCTGGTCGTGGCGGGTTGGCTGGCGTTCATGTTGCGCCGCCGCCAGAGGCGGTCGAAGGCCACGAGCGGCCCCGGGGACGACGAGTAGCCATTCAGAGTGCGCCGGTCACCGATCCGGTACTAGTCGGTGGTGAGGTAGTACCGGGCCGGCATGTCTCCCTGGCGGCGCACTCTCTGGTGCTTCTCGAGCAGGACAATGTGAGCCACCGTCTCTCCCACGGCCGCTCGCTGCATGTAGTCGGCGATCTCGTCCCATGGCCGGGACCAGGTGAGCCGTACCGAGAGGTCCCATGCGGTGGATCCGGGATTCTGTTCGAGTTCCTTCTCGATCTCGGTCAGGCGCTCGGCGTGGTGCGTGATGATGTCGTCGAGGCGACCACGGAGATCGGCGAAGCGGTACTCATGGGCCGGGAGGACCTCGTCGACATCGAGATTTTGCACTTTCAGAAGTGACTCGAGGTACTCGCCCAGCGGATTGGGGAATTGTTGCGTATGCACACCGATGTTGGGTGTGATCCGGGGCAGGACATGGTCGCCGGACAACAGGAGTTTGTGACGATCGCTGTAGAAGCAGACGTGACCCGGTGAGTGACCAGGCGTCCACACCGTCTGGAGGTCCCAACCGGGCACATCGACGATCCGGCCGTCTTCGAACATCACGTCCGGCTCGGCCATCATCACCTGATCCCGGATCATCATCGACGCCATGTTCAGATCAGGCAGTTTCAGAGCGGGGACGCCGGCATCCTCGAGGAAGACCTTCATCCGGGCGAGGAGATCGTCGGTGTCGATGTAGCGGGACTGCAACATGTCGGCATCGTCAGGATGGAGGCCGATCCAGGCCCCGGACTCCTCCCGGACGCGACCGGCCAGGCCGTAGTGGTCAGGGTGGATGTGGGTCACCAGGACGGCCCGGACATCGGTGATGGACCCGCCGGCCTCGGTCAGTCCGTTGGTCAGCGCCAACCAGGCGTCGTCGGTGTTCCACCCGGCGTCGACGATGGCCACGCCGCTGTCCAGCTCGAAGGCGTAGACGAGGACGTAGCGCAAGGGGTTGGCGGGAATGGGGACCGGGATGGACCACAATCCTGGACGAACCTGCTCGACGGGAGGCATCACGTTGCGGTCCCAGGACTCCTTCTGCAGCACGCCGGTGACACGGACCATGGGCGGGCACCGTAGGCGCCGGAGGCTCGACCGACCAGCCGGGAAGTATCACCGGGACGACGTGGAGGCCGGACTCTTCGTCGTTCCCGGTTGGCCCGGATCTGCCGAGGCCCCGCCTGGGTCCGCCTGGGTCCGATGTGTTCAGCAGGTTCCCGCGGGTTCCGGTGGTTCTCTCCGGGCACGGTCGCCCGAGGCGCCCAAAGACGACGGTGGGTAGCGGGATGGGGACCCAGGCGGAGCAATCGTCCGACAAACCAGTGTCAGTGTGAGCACGGAGAGTGACGAGAGGCCCAGCATCCGTCACACTGGGAGTTCATTTGACTATTTTCACTTCAGTTTCATTGACCACAGGAAACGCAGACCTTTACCATGACCAATCTGCCGGCATCTCTGTAACTGGCGACGCGTCGATCTCCCCGCGGGGCGGGCGCGAGCGTCTGGCCAGGGAAAAGCGCCCCGGCGCGATGGCACCGACGGCGACGGGAGTCACAGTTGAACGAGCAGAGACGTGACACCGTGAGCACGCCCGATGGTCTCGCAACCGGGCCCATCGTGGGCCCTCCGGGGACGCGCATCCAGCATCTCCTCGACCTTTCGCGTGACGCCTTTGTGGAAACAGACGCCCAGTCGGTCCTGACCGAATGGAACCGCCAGGCCGAATTGCTCTTCGGGTGGTCGCGCGACGAGGTCCTCGGTCGACCGGTGACGGAATTCCTCGTGCCCGAGCGCTTCGTGGGCCGATTTGGGCAAGACCTCCAGTCGCTTCGGCGGGCGCCGTCCGTCACCCAGCGGACCGAGCCGCGCGAGATGAGGTTGCTGCACCGTGAAGGCCATGAGATCCATGTCTCGGTGACGGCGTACATCATGGGGTCGGGGTCGGAGCTCCGTATCGGGGGGTTCCTGCACGACCGGCATGAAGAGAAGGCGGCCGAGGAGGCCCTCGCCCACGCCTACCTGTATGACTCGCTCACGGGCCTGCCGAATCGGACTCTGTTCACGTACCGTCTCTCCTACGCTTTGGCCAAAGGCAAAGGATCACCGGGATCCGTGGCCCTCCTGGTACTCGATCTCGACCGGTTCAAGGCCATCAACGACGCCCTCGGTCATGAGGTCGGCGACGAGGTCCTCGTCGCCGTATCGGGTCGCCTCGAGGCGGCCAACGGCAGCGCTCAGGTCGTCGCCCGGTTGGGGGGGGACGAATTCCTCGTGTTGTTCGACGGTGAGAATGCCGAACGCGAAGCGGAGAGGTTTTCGATGCACGTCCTCGACGCCTTGTCGAATCCCATCACGGCCGGTTCCAACGAGGTCTTCATTACCGCCAGCATCGGGATCGCCAGCACAACCGCACATGTCACCGAGGCCACGTCTCTGCTGTCGAACGCCGATGCCGCCATGTACCAGGCGAAGAAGAGAGGCGGCGGCAGCGTCGAGGTGTTCGGCGAGGCCATGCGGGTGCGGGTTCTCGAACGCATGACCACCGAGCACTCGCTGCACCGGGCCCTCGAGCGCAGCGAGCTGCGACTCTTCTACCAGCCGGTGGTCGAGATCAAGAACAGCCGTGCCGTCGGGGTGGAGGCTCTGCTGCGCTGGGACCATCCGGACCAAGGCCTCGTCAGCCCCAACAGCTTCATTCCGGTCGCCGAGGAGTCCGGACTGATCATTCCCATCGGCGCCTGGGTGATGCACGAGGCCTGCCGGCAGCTCCGGCGTTGGCAGACGAAGAGGTACGGCGGCCTGCAGGGCGCCGTCGAGGTCAATCTGTCCGCCCGACAGGTCGACCATCCGGCCATCGTGGCCACCGTCGAGAACATCCTGACCGACACCGGCCTGGCGCCGTCGAACCTGACTCTCGAGATCACCGAGAGTGCGCTGATGAACGACGCCGCCGCCGCTTTGGAAGTTCTGCACGCCCTCAAAGACCTGGGCGTGACCTTGGCTATCGACGACTTCGGCACCGGCTACTCGTCGCTCAGCTACCTGCAGAGGTTCCCCCTTGACATCTTGAAGATCGACAAGACATTCGTCGACGAGTTGGGTGCGGCTCCCGAGGGTTCCGAGATCGTGGCCGCCGTCATCAATTTGGCGCACGCCCTCGGTCTGCAGGTCATCGCCGAAGGAGTGGAGACGGAGCGCCAGCTCGAGGAATTGCAGCGGCTCGACTGCGATTTCGCCCAGGGTTACCTGTTCTCACGGCCCGTCCCTGCCCATGAACTCGTCCGAGCCTTCCCCGAGCGCATCGGGGCCTGAACCCGCCTCTTCGCCCGATACGCCGTTCTCGTCATCCGCGTGGTGACGGCTCAGGGCGCGGCATGGCCCGTCCACGAGTGCCCGTCCCACCAACGCAGGCGAGCGGTGCGATAGGGGTCGTGATACCAACCGGGAGGTGGCAACGTCGGGCCGGGAGGAACCGGGACCGAACCCGGTGTGCTCGCCGGCGCAGTTGAGGTCACCGGGGCCGCTCTGGCTACAAGGGGTGCCTCGGTCACCGTGACCGGGGGCGTGACCGGCGACGCCGGGGCGGCCGACCAGGCGGTGGGGGCGGCGGGGCCGGCGGGAACCGCGGCAGCCGCGGCAGGGCCGACCCCATCGGGATTGATGGTCGGCGTGGCCGCGGGGACAGCGGGGACCGACATCGGGTCGGGCGCTCCCGGGGCGGGTGCCCCGTGGGGTCGCACTCCGTCCAACTCCTCCAGTTGCCTGGTCAGGTCGTCGACGAGGCTCGCTTCCGCCTGGTGGAAACGGGCCAGACCGAGGGCCAGAGCGAAGCGGAACTCCTCGGCGTGGACGGCGTCGTAGCTGACTCCCGAGATCCTTTGGCGGTCCGAGACGGCGATGGCGGTCCACGGCGGGTGGACGTTGGAGAGGTAGCCGGTGACGTCCGCGTACTCCCAGATGCGGGTGTGGAGACCGCCGGCGAAGGCGATGCGTTTGTCGGTCACGGTGACCACGCCGGAGTCGATGGGGGCGGACTCTTCGTCGGTCGTCCGGCCGGTCACGAGAAATGTGAAACCACTGATGGCGCCGATGAAGTGCGCCGGGAGGTGCCGGGGTTCGATCAGTCGGCCCGATGCCAGGACGAGCAGGGCACGCTCTCCCTGGCGGAGTTGAAGCGGAAGCGTGGCGGCCTCGGCATTCGTCGCCCCGGCGAACGTCTGGGCCCGGGCCCGGAAGGACTGGATCCGCATCCTCTGGGCCTGCCATTCGGCCAGCTCGGTCGCTTCCCGGCGCGCCTTGGCCTTGTCTCCCAATCCCACTTTTCCTCCCTCTCCGGCCCTCATCAGCCCTGCGTACGCTAGCCAAAGGCGACCACAGCCGGTCAGCGGCCGGGGGCGCCACGGGAATACCGCGGGTGGGGAAATCGTTGACATTACAAAGGTTATACAGTACAACTCTTGTAAGGACAAGGTTGCGATCGCAAGGATTTAGGAGGCATCATGACTACAACCACCGCCACACCGGTAGCACTGACCAGGGACCACGAAGGCGCCGTCGTACCGGCGCCCGGTGTCTATGACATCGATGCCAAGCACTCGTCGGTCGAGTTCGTCGCTCGCCACCTGATGATCTCCAAGGTCCGTGGCCGTTTTGACGACGTCGTCGGGACCATCACCGTGGCCGAGGTGCCCGAGGAGTCGACCGTGGAGGTCTCCATCGGAGCCGACAGCGTGCGGACAGGCGAGGACCAGCGCGACGCCCACCTGCGCAGCGGGGATTTCTTCGACATCGAGAACCACCCCCGGTGGACGTTCAGCAGCACCGGCGTCAAGCGTGAGGGCGACACCTGGAAGGTCACAGGCGACCTTTCGATCCGTGGGGTCACCCGCCCGGTGGTGCTGGACGTCGAGTTCGATGGCGCCAACGTCACCCCGTGGGGCACGACGGCTCTCGGATTCTCGGCGACGACCGAGATCGACAGAGAGGAGTGGGGCGTGACCTACAACCAGGTCCTCGAGACCGGTGGGGTGATGGTGAGCAAGAAGATCCGTATCGAGCTCCAGATCGAGGCCTCCGCCCGCCAGGAGAGCCCGGCCGTCTGATCCGGCTCACCCCGGAGAGCTTCCCGCAATCGCCCCGGCTCCGGCCGGGGCGATTTGCCGTTCGGACCCGGACTCCGAGCGCAGCGATCAGGACGAGACCCCCAGGACGACGCCCTCAGGAAGAAGGTCCAGAATGGGTCCTCCGCCCGCGAGTGAGACCGCCGGGAAACGAGACTGGACGGGGCGGAGGGACGATGGCGAAGGGTCAGAGGGAGAACGAGAGGGCGTCGGGACGAGCGCGACGAGCGGACGTCCCGCGTTCCGGCCAGGCCGACTGGGAACCCGCCGCCGATCGTCCCGATCCCTTCGGCATCCTGGCCGGACAGAACCGGGGACGGATCGCCGAGCTGGTGCCCGTGCGATGGGGCCGCATGCTCGAATCGCCCTTCGCCTTTCTGCGCGGCGCCGCGCTGGTGATGGCGCGCGACCTCGGGACGACGCCTGTCTCGGGTATCACCGTCCAGGCCTGCGGCGACGCCCACCTGGCCAACTTCGGCGTCTTCGCCTCCCCAGAACGGATCCTCCTCTTCGACGTCAACGACTTCGATGAGACTTTTCCGGGGCCGTTCGAATGGGATCTCAAGCGACTGGCTACCAGCGCCGTCGTGGCGGCGCGGGCGACGATCGGCGACGAGCACGGAGCGGAGGCGGCCCGGGCCGCCTCCCGTTCCTACCGCAGTCACATGCACCGGTACGCGTCGATGGGTGTCCTCGACGTCTGGTACGACCGGGTCGACGCCGACGCCGCCAGGCACACCATCGGCGCCGCGCCGGTTCCGTCGATCGAAACCATTCTGTCCCGGGCCCGCCGGCATACATCGCAGGCGGCGCTGCCCAAGTTGACCGAGCTGAGCGACGACGGGGGACGGCGGATCATCGATCACCCTCCACTCGTCACCCACGACATCGGTCCTCGGGACGTCCACGCCATGGAGCCGCTGCTGCGGAGTTACCGGGCCTCGCTCGACGACGATCACCGTGTCCTGCTCGACCGCTTCACTGTCACCGACGTCGCCCGGAAGGTGGTCGGGGTGGGCAGCGTGGGGACCCGGTGTTTCATCGCCCTTCTGACCAGTGACGTCGGCGAACCGTTGTTCCTGCAAGTGAAAGAGGCGGGGATATCGGCGCTCGCCTGTCATGTGGGCACCGCGCCCGCCCACAGCAAGGCACCCATAAAAGCAACCGGAACCCCCGTCGGGTCCACAGCGAAGGCCTGCGTCGATGCCGTACCTGGCCAGGGGCGCCAAGGGCGACGGGTGGTCGACGGTCAGCGGCTCATGCAGGCGGCCAGTGACATCTTCCTCGGCTCCGCCTCGTGGCGGGGCCGGGACTATTACGTACGGCAGCTGCGCGACATGAAGGGCACGGTGAACGTGGCCGCCCTCGACCCCGGGAGTTTCGTCCGCTACCTCGAGCTCTGCGGATGGACCCTGGCCCGGGCCCACGCCCGATCGGGCCCGGCCGCGGCGATCGACGGCTACGTCGGGCGCGGAGAGGGGTTCGATCGGGCGATCGCGCGCTTCGCCCTGGCCTATGCCGACCAGACCGAGCGCGACCACGCCCTGCTGGTGGCGGCGGTGAGGTCCGGGATCATCGAGGCGACACCCGGCGTCTGAACGCGCCAGGACAGACCGCGGGCGCCGGCGACCGTCCGGTTCAGAGGTCCGGCGTGGCCAGGGCGTCGACCTCGTGCAACTCGGCGTCGTCGAGGACCCAGTCGCCGGCGGTGGCATTGACTTCGACCTGGGCACGGCTGGTGGCGCCGGCGATGACCGAGGCCACGTCGTCATGGCCGAGGAGCCACGACACGGCCAACTCCAAGATGCTGTGGCCCGATTTCTCGGCGAACGCGGCCAGGCGTTGCACCATGACGAGCTTCTCATCGAGGGCGGCCAGGCGGTCGGCGGGCATGCCCGACAGGCGGGTGCCGGCCGGCGGCGGCTCGCCGCGCCGGTACTTGCCGGTGAGGAGTCCCGAGGCCAGGGGGAAAAAGGGGACAAAAGCGAGCCCTTGACGGTGGCACTCGGCCAGAACCTGGCGCTCGGGTTCGCGTTGTACGAGGCTGTACTCGTTCTGGACGGACACGAAAGCAGCGGCCCCGGCGGCTACCGCCGTCTGTGCCTCTCGGAGTTGGTCGGCGGAGAAGTTCGAGCAACCGATCTCGCGCACCTTGCCCGCCTTGACGCAGGCGTCGAGCGCTTCGAGGGTGTCGGCGATCGGGGTGTCGGCGTCGGGAGCGTGGAGGATGTAGAGGTCGATCCTGTCGGTGGCGAGCCGCCGGAGACTGTCCTCCAGGGCACGATGGACGTAGTCGGGCTTCGCCCCCCGGCGCTCGGCGTCGACCTGCATCCCGAACTTGGTGGCCAGGACGACCTCGTCCCGGCGTTTACCCAGGGCCTGGCCGAGGAACTCCTCGCTCTTGGTCCCGCCGTAGATGTCGGCCGTGTCGAAGAAGGTGATCCCGTTGTCGAGGGCGGCGAAGACGACGTCGGAACTCTTGTCCAGGTCGAGACGTCCTCCGAAGTTGTTGCACCCGAGACCGATCACCGAGACTTCGAGCGATCCGATCTTCCGCCTTCGCATCATGTCCTCCCCGACAGGTTCGGCGTCGCTGATGTGGTCGGCGCTCCCGACGGAACTGGTCCCGGCGACGGGGCCACCTCCGGTCGTATGAACGTCGTGTTCTCGGTCCACAGCCGGACGCTGATCGATTGGCTGGCCGTGGCGAGCAGGGTCCCGTCTTCGGCCCAGAGATGGGCCAGACCGTGGCCGAATCCGTTGGCCAGCGCGTGTATGTGGATGTCGCACAGCACCCAGGTGGTGGGCACGAGCCGGACGACGCGCAGAGTGTTGTCCAGGCTACGACCCATGGTGCGGGCCCCGAGGGGTTGGGATACGCCCCCGGAGACGTAGTCGCCGATGACGGCCAGAGTGGCGGCCGAAGGCTCGAGGTGCCCCGGGACCCGAGCCCAGAAGGCGGAATCGGCGCTGCCCGGGCTGCCGTCGAGTTCGCTGAAGAGCCGTCCCCGGGCCACACGGTGCTCGACGCGGTCGAGGACGGTGTCGGCGAACATGGCCGGGAACTCCTGGAGGGGACACTCATGGGGCGGCGGGACCACGGGTGGCTCCACCCAGGTGCCCGAGACCTCGAGGTCGTGGCGGCCGAGGGCGGCGTTGACGGTGAGGACTTCACGGTCGCCCAGGCGGCCGATGGCGCGGGCCTGCGTGGTGCCGCCACCCACGGCGGCCAGGACGACTTCCCAATCGAGCACGCTGCCCGTCGGCGCATAGGTGAGGTACTGGGCCGTGGCCCAGACGGTCGGCCTTCCCGAGGCACTCTCCATGGCCACGATGCCGGCGGCCAGCCCGCAACCGCCATAGAGGAAGTGCCCGGGCGTGCAGACGGCCGGGGTGACGGGGAGGCGCCAGCGCAACGGGTCATCGGTCGGTTCGAGCCCGAGAAAGTGACGTGCATCCACGGACGAGCACCCTACCGGGGTCCGTCGCCACCCGATCGAGGCCGCCCCGTCCCTCCCGCCCTCGCCCGGCGCCCGTCGATCGGCTCGTCCCCCGGCTCGTCCGTCGGCTCGTCCCCACAGCTCGCCCAGCGCCCGATGGTCGGACCGCCCAGGGCCGCTGCTGTCATCCAGGGGTGTCGCCCCCGGCCGCGGTCGGGGAAGCCGTCAGTTGACGGAGCGCTGGCGTCCCTCCCAGTAGGGCTGGCGGAGCTTGTACTTCTGGAGCTTGCCGGTCGCCGTACGGACGAGGGCGTCGCGCAACTCGACCGAGCGGGGTGCCTTGAAATGGGCCATGTGGGCGCGGCAGTGCTCGATGAGCTCGTCCTCGGTGACGGTGGCCCCGGGGCGCGCGACGACGAGGGCCTTCACGGTCTCACCCCACTTCTCGTCGGGGACACCGATGACGGCCACCTCGGCGACGTCGGGGTGCTGGTAGAGACAGTCCTCGACCTCGATGGACGAGACGTTCTCGCCCCCGGTGATGATGACGTCCTTCTTGCGGTCCGAGATGACGGTGTAGGGGCCGTCGAGGTAGCCGCCGTCGCCGGTGTGGAACCATCCCCCGTCGAGAGCCGAGGCGGACTCGTCGGGTTGCTGCCAGTAGCCGGCGAAGACATGGTTGGAGCGGGCCAGGACCTCACCTTCCTCGTCGATCCGCATCCGGACCCCCACGGCCGGAACCCCGGCACGCGACAGCCGGACGGAGCGTTCGGCCGGGTCGAGGCCATCCCACTCGTAGGGGGCGCGGTTGACGGTCAGAAGCGGCGCCGTCTCGGTGAGGCCGTAGATCTGGATGAACTCCCAGCCCAGCTCCGTCTCGATCCTTTCGATGGTCTTGGAGGGGGGAGGGGCACCGGCCACCACCATGCGGACGGTGCCGTGGCCGGGCACTTCTCGGCCGGCGGCCACCCGTTCGGCGCCGGCGGCGAGGATGGCGGCCACGACGGCCGGGGCGCCGCACAGGAGGGTGACGCCTTCGGACTCGATGCGGCGCAGGATCTCCTCGCCGTCGACCTTGCGGAGCACGACGTGGCGGCCGCCCATGGCGGTGACGGCGTAGGGCATGCCCCACCCGTTGCAGTGGAACATGGGCAGGGTGTGGAGCAGGACGTCGCCGTCGGTGACCGTGGTGTGCCAGCCGAAACTGCCGGCGTTCAGCCAGCACGTCCGGTGGGTGAGCTCCACTCCCTTGGGTCGGGCCGTGGTACCCGAGGTGTAGTTGATGGAACAGGCCGCCTCTTCGTTTCCGGTCCACGGCCGGGGCTGTCGCGCATCGGCGGCGGGAGTGAAGAGGCCGGCATCGTCGTGGCCGTCGAGAACGATGCGGATGGGCGCGCCGACACCGGCCAGCTGGTCGTCCATCTCGGGATCGACCAGGAGCACCTTCGCCCCCGAGTGCTCGACGATGTAGCCGACCTCGTCGGAGTTGAGCCGGAAGTTGATGGGGACGAGGACGCGACCGAAGCCGCTGACGCCGAAGAAGGAGATGAGGAAGCGTCCCGAATTGGGGCTGACCAGAGCGATCCGCTCGCCCGGTCCGACATCCATGGCGTCCAGGGCGGCCGCCATGCCCTGGGCCCGGGCGTGCATGTCGGCATAGGTGATCGAGCCCAGGGACCCGGCGACGTCGGGCTCGTCGACGATGGCCAACCGGTCCCCGTGGACGAAGGCGGCCCGTTCCAGAAAGTCGCCGATCGTGAGCGGCACGTGCATCTGCTCCCCCTGTTCTCGTCCGTCCGTCGATCATCCCAGACCGACCGCGCAGCTGCGAGGTCCAGGCCTGATCAGAGCCCTGGCGCGGCCCCATCGGCGTCCCGGGGGGCGTGGCTGACCGGCTGGTAAGTTCGCCCCTTCGGACCGACCAGCAACAAGGTGGAGGTACGCCGTGGCGTCCATCGTTGTCACGGGAGCGGGGATGGCGGGGCTGACGACAGCCATGCTCCTGGCCGATGACGGCCACCAGGTTGTCGTCCTCGAACGTGATCCGGCCGTCCCACCGCCCCCCGCCGAGGCGTGGGGGACGTGGAAACGCCGGGGGGTCGTCCAGTTCCGGTTGGCGCACATCCTGCAACCACGGTTCCGCAAGGAGGCCGAAATGGCGCTGCCGCGGGTGATCACCGCCCTCGAGGCCGCCGGCGCCCTGCGGCTCAATTTCGTGATGGACGCCCCCACCGAGCTGACGGGGGGTACGCGTCCCGGGGACGGGGACTTCGAGGTGGTGACCGCCCGGCGGCCGGTGGTCGAATCGGTGATCGCCGCGTGTGCCGACGACACGCCGGGCGTGACGGTGCGCCGGGGGGTGGCCATCGCCGGGGTGACGACCGGATCGAAGGCTCGGGCCGGTGTCCCCCACGTGACCGGGATCCGGACCGAGGCCGGCGAGGAGATCGGGGCGGACCTGGTGGTCGACGCCGCCGGTCGCCGGTCCCCTCTGCCCGGGTGGTTGGAGGCGGCGGGAGGCCGGCGGCCCGACGAGGAGCTCGAGGACAGCGGGTTCATCTACTACGGGCGGCATTTCCGCTCGGCCGACGGATCGCTTCCCCCGATCATGGGTCCGCTGCTGCAGAACTACGGGAGCATCTCGGTGCTCACCTTGCCGGCTGACAACGGGACGTGGGGGATCGTCATGGTGGGAAGCGCCGCCGACAGCGCCCTGCGGGGACTGCGCGACACCGACTCCTGGAACGCCGTGGTGCGGAGCCTGCCTTTCGCCGCCCATTGGTTGGACGGTGAACCGCTCGAGGATGGGATTCAGATGATGGCCAAGATCGAGGACCGGCATCGGGCCTTCATGATCGACGGGCAACCGGTGGCCACCGGTGTGGCGGCTGTGGCCGATGCTTGGGCCTGTACCAACCCGTCACTCGGACGCGGCATCTCCATGGGGTTTCTGCACTCCCTGGCCTTGCGCGACACGCTGCGTCAGACGCCGGGCGACGACCCGGTCGCCCTGATGGGCGCCTGGTCCGATGTGACGGAGGAGACGGTGGAGCCGTGGTACCGGGCGACGGTGGCCTTCGACCGTCACCGGCTGGCCGAGATCGACGCCGAGATCCGGGGGGAGCCCTACCGGCCCGGGGACCCCGTGTGGGATATCGGCCAGGGCCTGCGGTTCGCCGCCGGCCAGGACCCCGATTGCTTGCGGGCCTTTCTGAGCATCGTGGGCGTGCTGGAGTCGGCGGAGGAAGCGGTGGCCCGACCCGGGGTCCTCGAGAAGGTGGTGGCTCTCGGCGACGGGTGGCGCCACGCCGCGCGGTTCGGACCGAGCCGCAGGGAGCTGCTGGCCATGGTGTCGCCATGACCGCGCAAGAGCAATGGAGGCGACGATGCGTGTCGAGGTGAACGGGGTCGGCATCGAGTATGAGGTGACGGGCGAGGGCCGACCGGTGGTGCTGCTGCACGGCTTTCCCGACTCGGGCCGGTTGTGGCGGCACCAGGTCCCCGCCCTGGCCGATGCCGGCTTCCAGGTGATCGTGCCTGATCTCCGCGGGTACGGGGGTTCGGACCAGCCGAAGGAAGTCGAGGCCTACTCGTTTCCCTTCCTGGCCGGCGACGTGCTCGGTGTGCTCGATCAGCTGGGAGTGGAGAGGGCCCACGTGGTGGGGCACGACTGGGGGGCGGCGCTGGCCTGGGTCATGGGTTCACTTGTCCCGGATCGGGTCGATCATCTGGCCGCGTTGTCCGTGGGCCATCCGCTGTCGTTCCGGGCCGTCGGTCGGGAGCAGCAGGAGAAGTCGTGGTACATGCTGCTGTTCCAATTCGAGCCGGTCGCCGAGCAGTGGCTGTCCAACGACGACTGGGCCAACTTCCGTTCGTGGGGCGACCACCCCGATGCCGACGCCGTGATCGCCGATCTCGAACGGACGGGCTCGCTCACTCCCGGGCTCAACTGGTATCGGGCCAACGTGCCGCCCGAGGCCCTGATCGGGCCGCCGCTCGAGTTGCCGGCGGTGGCGGCGCCGACCATGGGGGTGTGGGGGACGGGTGACTTCGCCCTGACCGAAGCCCAGATGACGGGATCGTCCGCTTATGTGACCGGACCCTGGCGGTACGAGCGGGTGGACGGGGTGGCCCACTGGATGCAGCTCGAGAAGCCGGACGTGGTGAACAGGCTGCTGCTCGACTTCCTGCCCCGCTAGGCGAGTCCTGCCACGGGCCGACGGGGCCGACGCGGCTGAGGGGGACGACGCGGCAGACGACGGGGGCGACGGGGACGACCGGGTGTCCGGCTCGATTTAGTGATGGTGCCGGCGTCGGTGGGCGACGAGCGTGAAGGGAATGGTCTCGGTGCCGGCTCCGTTGGTTGCCGTCAGGGAGAAGGGGAATCGGCCCACCGGAGGCGTGCCGGCCAGGGTGGCGGTGCCGTTTCCGTTGTCGGTGAGTGTCACACCGGTGGGGAGGGCGGAGGCCGGGGCCACGGTGATAGTGGGACGGGGAGTGCCGGTGGTGACCAGGGTCCAGGTGAAGGGGCGTCCGGCCCGGACCGATCGGACAGAGGGCATGACGAAGGCGGGGGCGGTGGCCGCCTGGACGCCGAAACTCTGGTGGACGTCGGGCGCCGCCGCGTAGGTGGCGTCCCCGGGTTGGGCGGCGTCCAGGGTGCAGGTGCCCGGACCGGTGAAGGTGACGTTGGGGGCAGCCCATGAGCAGACGGCGGCGGCCGACGCGTCCACGGTCAGGTCCACCGGGAGTCCCGACGAGGCAGTGGCCGTCGGTGCGTAAGGGGACCCGCCGACGACGGCCCCGGACGGGGCGGTCGAGGTGAAGGTGATGCTCTGGGGCTGATCGCCGGCGTCCGGCTCGTAGGCCCCGATGGCACAGGGCGTGGCCCGGGCCACCCCCCGTTGGTCGGGGGCCGAGCAGAACGAGGCGTTGTCGACCGCCCCGACGGCGGCACTGGTGGCCAGGAGGGCGATCGTCAGGGTGGGTCCGCCGTTGTCCTCGAGACCCGAGGGATCGAGACCGGCCGAGGTGTCGGAGTGGTCGGTGGCGTCGTCGAAGCCGCAGGTCCCGTCGTCGTCCAGGTTGTCGTGGAGGTCGGTGCCGCCGCCGGAACAGTCGTCGCCCGGGGCGTTGCCGGCCATGAGGGTGGCGGCGATGGTCAGGTCCGCCGGGGAAGCGTCGTTGTAGATACCACCGCCGCTGTCGTGGCCGCTGCGACCGGTGGCGGTATTGCCGGCCAGGGTGCTGTTGGCGATGGCGGCGGTCCCACCGTTGTAGATGGCGCCGCCGAAGGTGGCGGCATTGCCCGAGAGGGTGCTGTCGGAGATGCTGAGCGAACCGTTGTTCTGGATGGCGCCGGCCGTGGTGGCGGTGTTCCCCGACAGGGTGCTGTCGCTGATGGTCACCGTCCCGGCGGAATTGAGAATGGCACCGCCGGCGCCGGTGGCGGTGTTGTTCGAGACGGTGCTGTCGGTGAGTGTCAGGGTCGGCCTGGTGACGGTACCGGTCTGGCCCTGGTTCCAGATGCCGGCGCCTCCCGGGGCCCGGCTTCCCGACACGGTGCAGTTGCGGAGAGTGAGCCATCCCTGGTTGACGATGGCGCCTCCGGCGTTGGCGCTGGTGGCGTCGTCAACGGTGAGACCGGAGATGGTGACGGTGACCCCCGGTCCCACCCGGAAGACCGTGGTCGTGCCCCCTCCGCTGACCGTCAGGTTGGCCGCCCCCGGCCCGCTGATGGTGAGATCTTTCGACAGGACGAGATTGCCACCGGTGAGCGTGATGGTCGAGCAGGAGAGGGTGGGGCCGAAGGTGATCGTGTCGCCGACGGCGGCGTCGGCCACGGCTTGGCGCAGGGAACCGGCACCGGAGTCGTTGCAGTTGATGACGGACGGGGTGGCGGCCTCGGCCACCGGGGCCGAGAGGGAAGCGAGAGAGAAGGTGAGCAAAGTGACCGCCGCTGCTGCGGTGACGAGCCGGCGTCCGATCACCGAGGTCGTCCAAAGCCGGGGCGTGCCTGTGGGCGGGCGGGCGGGCGGATCTGGAAGGGGTGTGCGTGTGACTGTCGGGTGCGCCGGCGCCTCAAGATGTCCGCTTTCCGGGAATGGAGTAGGGCAACCATCGTACGAGGACGGCGTTCTGGGCCACATCGTCGGAATTGAGGAGTGACGACGGCGACCGACAATCCCTTCCCACCATCGAGCCAACAGGCGGGCAACAGGACCCCGGTGGCTCTCAGTCTTTGAATTCGGGGGGACGCTTCTCCTTGCGGGCACGGGTGGCCTCTTCGAAATTCTGGGTGGTGATGCGGACGAAGAGTTGCGCCTGTCCCTCGGCGTCCATGTGGCCCTGGAGGCTGCCCGATTCGAAGCTGTTCCAGAGCAGGCGTTTGGTGAGCTCGATGCCGGGCCGGCTGAACGACGAGATGCGCTCGGCCAGCGCGTAACAGGAGTCGAGGAGCTCGGCGGCGGGGACCACCTTCGAGACGAGGCCGATGCGATCGGCTTCGGCGGCGTCGATGTCGCGACCGGTGAGCATGATCTCGAAGGCGCGCGACGAACCGATGGCGCGCGGGAGGAGGTAGCTGAGGCCGAGCTCGGTCGAGGTGAGGCCGTTGTTGATGCCTGCGGCCCGGAAGTAGGCGGCCTCCGAGGCCAGGCGGATGTCGGTGGCCAGGCTGAGGCAGAAGCCACCGCCGATGGCGGCGCCGTTGATGGCGCCGATCACCGGTTGGTGCATGCGGCGCAGCGCCCTGATGACGTCGTCGAGGAGCTCCATGGCCCGCAGGGCGATGGTGGGGACGGTGAGGCCCCCGATGTGGGGGATGACGCCGGCATCCTCCTGGTCGGCGCCGGAGCAGAAGCCGTGGCCGGCACCGGTGAGGACGACGACCCGGATGTCGTTGTCGACGCTCAGGCTCTCGAGGGCCTGGCGCAACGGGATCATGACGTCGAAGGCCATGGCGTTCATCCGCTCGGGACGGTTCAAGGTGACGAGGGCGATACCGGGACGGGGGAGGTCGACGACGACGAAGGCCATGGAGGCCGATGTTGTCAGACGGGTGCCGGGTCGGACGAACCGAGAAGGCGGAAGGTGTTGACGTAGATGATCTCGGCCCCCGCCGCCGACCAGTCGGCCCACTTCTGGAACTCCGGTGTCCGGTAACCGCCCAGGAGGAGGCGCAGGTTCTCGGCCATGGTCTGGAAGGTGGCCTCGGGGTCGTCGGAGTCCATTTCGTAGAAGTGCATGAAGCGGGGATCGGTGTCGTCGGCGTTCTGGTACGCGGTGATCTGGGTGTAGCCGGGAACGGCGGCGGCGGCGATGGTGCGGATGTGGACGAAGTCGGCCCAGTCCCGCAACGGTTGGGCCAGAGCCGGCGTGGTGGGGCTGATCCAGACGACGAGCAGTCCCGTGGTGGGCCGTCCCGTGAGGATGCCCTGGGAGGGCCGGGGGTAGCGGCGGAAATGACGGGCCGTGGTGCCGGGCAGGGCCGGCGGGGCGGTGAAGGAATCGTCGGTCTCGGCCACGCCGAGGAGGGTGCCGTCGGGGATGGCCATGGGCAGCTCGTCGCGTCCGGGCCGGGTGGTGGCCCACCAGGTGACACGGTGGACGCCGGGGAGAGCGAGCAGCGCCGGTGCCCGGGTACGGGCGTAGTCGGCCGGGGCGGCGTCGCCGAGCTCGAGATAGAGGCCCGGTGTGATGCGGTCTTCCACCCGACGGCCCGGCCCGGTCGCCGGTCAGGCGTCCAGGGCGCGTTCTTTGGCCCAGCGGTAGTCGGCCTTGCCCGACGGCGAACGGACGATCTCGGGGAGGAAGGCGAAGGCCTTGGGCAGTTTGTAGCGGGCCACGTGGGTGCCCGCCTCGGCCAGGAGCTCATCGGCGGTGACCGAGGCGCCGTCCACCAGCTGGACGATGGCCACCACCTCCTGGCCCCAGCGTTCGGAGGGACGGCCGGCCACCACGACGTCGGCCACCGCCGGGTGGCAGATGAGGGCCTGCTCCACCTCCTCGGCGAAGATCTTCTCGCCGCCCGAGTTGATGGTGACCGAGTCGCGGCCGAGCAGTTCGATCTCGCCGTCGGCCAGGTAGCGGGCCCGGTCACCGGGAACGGAGTAGCGGACGGCGTCGATGACCGGGAAGGTCCGGGCCGTCTTCTCGGCGTCGCCCAGGTAGCCGAGGGGAACCGATCCCTTCTGGGCCAGCCAGCCCAGGTCCTGGTCGCCGGGCTTGATCTCCCGGGTGAGGTCCTCGCTGACCACGGTGGCGCCGGGGCCGGGGACGAAGCGACCGGTCGAGACCGAGCCGGAGGTGGAGTTGGTGCCCATCTGGGCGCCGGTCTCCGAGGCGCCGGCCACGTCGGAGACGACGATGTTGGGCAGCTTGGCCAGGATGCGGGTCTTCATGCCTTCGCTGAGCATGGCGCCGCCGCTGCCGAAGGCCAGGAAGCCGGTGGTGTCGTAGTCGCCGCGTTCGAGCTCTTCGATGAGGGGCCGGGCCATGGCGTCGCCCACCACCGAGAGGCCGATGATGTGCTCCCGTTCCACCGTCTTCCAGACGTCGACGGCGTCCATGGTGCGGGTGTTGGTGGGGAAGACCAGGGTGGCGCCCATGGTCATGTAATAGAAGCTGGCCCACTGCGCCGCGCCGTGCATGAGCGGGGGGATGGACATGACGCGGACCCCGTCGGTGGGCAGGACGCGGCTGACCAGGTGCTCGGAGCTCTCGATGAGCTCCCAGGTGCCGTAGGTGCGGCCCCCCATGGCGGCGCGGAAGATGTCGTGTTGGCGCCAGAGGACACCCTTGGGCATGCCGGTGGTTCCGCCGGTGTAGAGGATGTAGAGGTCGTCGGGCGACGGCTCCACCGGGGGGAGCTCCGGCGGGGCCGAGGCCAGGGCCGTCTCGTAGTCGACGGCGCCGGGGAGAAGGGGTTCGTCGGATTCGTCGGCCACCTGGATGAGCAGTTCGAGGTCACGGAGCTCGGGGAGGACGCGTTCCAAGATGGGGGCGAAGGTGGCGTGGTAGATGAGGCCGCGGGCCTTCGCGTCTCGCAGGAGGTAGCGGAGCTCCTCCTCGACATAGCGGTAGTTGACGTTGAAGGGGGCCACCCGGGCCTTGTAGGCGCCGAGCATGCCTTCGAGGTACTCGTTGCCGTTGTAGAGATAGAGGCCGAGGTGGTCCTGGCCGGACTGGTGGCCGGCCAGGGTGGAGCGTTCGGCGTGGACGCCGAAGTCGTGACGGTAGAGAAACGAGGCGAGCCGTCGCGAGCGGTCGGTGATGTCGGCGTAGGTGAAGCGGCGGTCCCGCCAGACGATGCACTCGCGGTCCGCGACGGTGGCGGCCACCGTCTCGTGGACCTGGCCCAGGTTGAATTCCTCCCCGCTCACCGACCACCTCGCGATTCGTGTCGTGGATGTGACGCCATGGCCCAGGTGCCGGCGCAGGCGCAGCCTATTGCGTGACGGTCTCGCCGGACGGACCCCCTACTGCTGGTAGCGCTCCACCACGGGGGCCGGTCGCTCCTGCGCCTCGTTCGGGTCCTGGCCGGCCTGGCGGCGGGCCCGGCGCTGGCGGAGGAGATCCCAGCACTGGTCGAGGGCGACCTCGATGGTGCGGAGCCTCTCCTCCTCCTCAGGGGAGAGGCCCTGGCCGACGTGGGCCTCCTCGAGGTGGTGCTCATGTTCGGCCAGTTCGTTGATGCGGTTGACGAGTTCCTGGTCGTCCATGGGTCCTCCTCGGCGGCGCTCGGTCCGGGGTCTGGCGGTCGTCGCACCCCGGAGTCGTCTGTGACTCTAGGGGGCTACTTGAGGACTCTAGGGGGCTACTTGAGCAGGCGCGACAGACGGCGGTCGGCCAGCGGCCTGCCGGCCGTCTGGCAGGTGGCGCAGTACTGGAGGGACTTGGTGGCGAAGGAGACCTCCCGGACGGTGTCGCCGCAGACGGGGCAGGGCTCACCGGTCCGGCCGTGGACGCGCATGGTCCGTTTCTTGTCGCCCTTCAGCTCGTTGGCGGCCCGGCCCGAGGCCCTCTCGGTCGCCTCGGTGAGGATGGTGAGGATGGCGGTGTGGAGGGAGTCGAGCTCCGGGGGAGACAACTTGGCCGCCGGCTTGAAGGGCGAGAGCCTGGCGGCGTGGAGGATCTCGTCGGAATAGGCGTTGCCGACGCCGGCGATGAGTGACTGGGTGGAGAGTGCCGTCTTCAGGGTGCCCGGGGCCGAGGCGAGGATGCGGCCCAGGGCGGCGACGTCGAAGCCGGGGGCCAGGGGGTCGGGACCGAGGGCGGCCAGCGGTTCGACGTCGTCGGGTTGGTGGACCACCCACAAGGCCAGGCGTTTCTCCGTTCCCATCTCGGTGACGTCGAAGCCGGCCGAGGGCGCCAGGTCGACCGAGTCGAAACCCATACGGAGTGCGATCGGGCTCCGGCTGGGCCGGGCGCGGGAGGTGGGCAGGGAGTCCCACCACTTGATCCAGCCGCCGCGGGCCAGGTGGATGACCAACCAGAGGCCGTCGAAGTCGAAGCAGAGGAACTTGCCCCGGCGGATACAGGTGACGAAGGAGCGGCCGACCAGATCGACGAGAGGGGGATCGAAGGTCTTGAGGGCGGCGATGGCACCGAGCTCGCAGCGGGCGACTCGCTGACCGCTCATGCGGCCGGCCAGCCAGTCGACCAGGGCCTGGACCTCGGGGAGCTCGGGCACAGGCCCATGATGCCCAGCGCGGGCGGCGACGTCGACCGGCCGGCCGGCCGGCCGATGATGGTGGGCCGTGTCATCGAAGACGACGGGGGTGATGGCACAGTGGCGGGGTGGACGCCGGCGCCCGACACGATGGCCCGGTGCTGACGATGACCGCCTCGGTGCTCGTCATGGCGATGCTCGGCACGGTGATGATGGTGTCGGGCTGCACGGGACCGGGTCCGGCGGCGCCGGTCCGGACGGGCGGCCCGAGGTCGACCGTTGCGGGCCCGGGCGACCGGGGCTCGAGGAGGCCGGCCACCACGACGCCGACCGGGTCGGTGGCGCCGGTGGTGTGGTCGGGCTGCGGCAGTGATCTGCAGTGCGGCTCGGTGGGCGTTCCCCTCGACTACAGCCAGCCCCGGGGTCGGATGATCCAGATCGCCGTGGAGCGGCGGCCGGCGGCCCAACCGGGGCAACGGATCGGCTCTCTGGTGATCAACCCCGGGGGTCCGGGGACGTCGGGGATCGATGATATGGAGAACGAACTGAGCGTGCTCACGCCCGGACTGCTCGACCGCTTCGACATCGTCTCGTTCGACCCCCGGGGGGTGGAGCGGAGCGCGCCGGTGGCCTGCTCGGCGGGCCGGTCGCCGGGTGCGCCGTCCACGGCTTCGCCGTCACCGGCGACCACGACGCCGGCGTCGACACCACTGCCCGACCCGGTGCCGGTGACGACCGCCGGCCAGGTGGCGGCGGTGGCCGAGGACAGGGCGTACGGCGCCAGCTGCCGGGAGTACTCGGATGGGGTGTTGCCCTTTGTCGGCACGGTGGACGCGGCGCGCGACCTGGACCGGATCCGGGCCGCCCTGGGCGATCAGAGGTTGACCTTCATCGGACATTCCTACGGGACGTTGTTGGGCGCCGTGTACGCCGGGATGTACCCCGGCCACGTCCGGGCCATGGTGCTCGACGGAGCCATCGATCCGGCTCTCGGCACCGAGCAGATGGTGATCGACCAGGCCAAGGGCTTCGAGTCGGTGCTCGACGACTTCTTCCGGTGGTGCGCGTCGACGTCGGCCTGCCCGTGGAGCCCGGGATCCGACCCGACGTCGGCCCTGCTGTCGCTGATCAACGGGAGCCGGAGGACGGCGCTGCCCGGCAGCGATGGCCGGTCGGCGGGGCCAGGTGAGTTCTACAACGCTCTGCTCGACGACCTCTACGCCCGGTCGTCGTGGCCGTCGCTCGGTGAGGCTTTGGCCGAGGCGGCGGCCGGGAAGGGGACCGCGCTGATCGGATTGTCCGACAGCTACGCGTCGGGGGGGTCGACGAACGGGGGCGACGCCAACAACGCCATCAATTGCCTCGACCACCCCGTCCCCCGGGACCAGTCGGCCTATCCCCGGCTCGCCCGGCGGGCCGGGGCGGCGGCGCCGGTGTTCGGCCCGGTTCTGGCCTGGGGGCTGCTGCAGTGTGCGGTGTGGCCCGTCCCACCCACGCGGACGCCCGGACCGATCAAGGCGGCCGGGTCACCGCCGATCCTGGTGACGGGAACGACGGGAGATCCGGCCACGCCCTATCCCTGGGCGGTGGCGCTGGCCCGGGAGCTTGCGCACGGAGAGCTGGTGACGTGGGTGGGGGAGAACCACGTGGCCTACTTCTACAGCCCGTGCGTCCGGGCCATCGACCAGGCCTACCTGGTGGCGGGCACCCTGCCGGCGGCGGGGACGCGCTGCACGGATTGAGGCCGGTACCCGCCGGCGCCGGTGCGTTCTGGTAGACACGGCCTCGGGGAGGACCGCAGGACGTCCTGGCCGTCAGTGCGCGCCACGGCCGACCCTCGCCACGGCTTGGCGCGAGATCGGGGGAGAGATGGCGAAGTCCATGGGCAGCGGGCGGTCCAGTGACGGTGGACGGCGTCGGGTCGGGGCCGGTGCGCTGCCCGTGGTGGGGGCCTTCGTGCTCCTGGGCGCCCTCGCCGCCTGCAGCTCGACGTCTCCGAAGACGGTGACGACGATTCCGGCGCCGAAGGGGCTGCCGGCGTTCTATTCCGTGCCCCAACCCCTGCCCGGCGGCGGGCCCGGAACATTGGTGAAGGCCCCCGAGAAGGTGGCGGTGAGCGGCCTGCACGGCACCGTCTACCGGGTCATGTACAAGTCCGAGTCGGTCAGCAACAAGCCGGTGGTGGTGACCGGTCTCGTGATCGTCCCCGACAAGCCCGCCCCGGCCGGGGGCTATCGCGTGGTGAGCTGGGGTCACGGGACGAACGGCATGGCCGACGAGTGTGCACCGTCGCTCGATCCCACCCAGGCCGTGCCCGAGACGAACGGACTGCTCGACCAGGGCTGGGAAGTGACGGCCAGCGACTATCAGGGTGAGGGGACGCCGGGGCTCTTGCCCTACATCGTCGGGGTGAGCGCGGCCAGGAACACGATCGACATCGTCCGGGCGGCCCGGAACTTCCCGGCCGCCCATGCCAGCGCCGACTACGTGGTCTGGGGGCACTCCGAAGGGGGCCAGACGGCGATGTTCACGCTGCACATCGGTCCCTCGTACGCGCCGGAGCTGCATATGAAGGGGGTGGTGGCGGGGGCCCCGCCGTCGCAGTTCGGGGTGATCTACACGTTCCTGAAGACGAGCCCGTTCCGGTACTACCTGTTCATGGTGGCCGGGGCTTATCAGTCGGCGTATGGGAACAGCGCCGCACCCGTGTCCAAGGTGCTCACCCCTCTCGGGATCAAGCTGCTGCCGGTGCTCGACAAGGGTTGTTCGGACTACGTCGCCAAGATCATCGACAAGTACCAGGTCTCGCAGTTCTCGACCGGTGACCCGTTCACCGTGCCCCAGTGGAAGACGCTTCTGCAACAGAACGATCCCGAGAACTTCTCGGCGGCCAGCAGCGTGCCGCTGCTGATCATCCAGGGGGGGAACGACGAGCAGATACCCGTGGTCTCCACCCAACTGTTGGCCACGCACCTGTGCGGGGTGGGCCAGGATCTCGAACGGTGGATCTATCCCGGCCAGAGCCACGCCGGGGTGATCGCGCCTTCGTTCAACGACATGACCCACTGGATCGCCGACCGGTTCTCGGGAGTGGCCAATCCCGATCCCTATGCCCCGACGGGGCTGGCGGGGATCACCACCACCATCTGCCCCCATTGAACCTCGCCACCGGGAGGGCGGCGACCGGGAGGGGACGGCGCGATTCGGGCCAGCGCAGTCCGGCCCGCCCAGGCTGTCCAGGCGCGATAGCCACCGGCCCGGTTCCAGGTCGGCGTCGGTCGGGTGAGATCCGGACGAGTGTGGTGATGACCGTCCCGGAGGGGGCAGGGCCGGGACGATGACCGCCGAGAGGTGTGCGACTCTCCCGGCCAGGCTCCGCCAGGTCCACCACGGAGCCACGGCAAGGCGCTAAAGATGATTAAACAAGTCGGATTTATAGAAAATCAGGGGGGTGGCCGGGGGTAGGGTGGAGAGTCGTGGATGCCCAGACGGCCCGGGAACGGGTGGTTCGAGCCCCCGTCGGGCATCTGGCCACGGTGACGTCCGACGGGCGGCCGCACGTCGTGCCCTGCTGTTTCGTCCTGGTGGGGCGATGGATCTACTCCGCCGTCGACACCAAGCCGAAGAGCACGTTGGCCCTGCGCCGGCTCGAGAACATCAGGGCCCATCCGACCGTGGCCCTGCTGGTCGACCACTACGACGAGGAGTGGAGCGAGTTGTGGTGGGTCCGGGTCGACGGCGACGCCCAGCTGTGGGAGTCCGGAGCCCGGCGTGAGGAAGCCGTCGCCGCCCTGGCCGCCAAGTACCGGCAGTACCGGGAGGTGCCGCCCCCTGGTGCGGTCGTCGCCGTGGAGGCCACCCGCTGGCAGTGGTGGCCATGACGGCCGGGCAAGGCAATCCCGGGCCGGAGCACTTACCAGTCGGCCCAGCCGGTCGGTGTGACCGAGCCTTCGATCGAGCGGGGGTCGACCGGTTGCCGGGTGTTGGCCGCCTGGTAGACGGCGAAGCAGAGCTGAAGGACCTTGGCCGCCTCTTGCGCCGTCATGTCGGGCTCAGTACCGGCCAGCAGGGAGTCCACGAAATGGGCCGATGAGCGCTTGAATCCGGTGCCCCAGTCGGCGTCCAGGTCGCTGTATCCGGTCATGGAGCGTTCTTTCTCGTCGCCCCGGTAGAGCATGACGGCCGGGAGGTCGAGCATCTCGCCCGTGCAGCGGGTGACCCAGAGAAAGCCCTCGTCGCCCTGGACCTCCACGAATTCGTCGGCTCCGTAGTAAGTGCTTCGCATCCACATCTTGGGTGCGTAGCTCACCTCCATGGAGCCGAGGAGCCCGGGATCCTCGTATTCGAAGATGGCCTGGCAGGGTTCGAAGAAGAGGTCACGCCGGCGGACCACCGCCTGGACGGAGACGATGTCCTGGTCGAACAGCCAGAGGGCCAGGGCGTACTTGTGGACCATGTCGTCGAAGAGATGGCCCCCCGGGCTCAGGTTGTTGAGCCGCCAGACGTAGCCCCCGGCCCGCAGGCCGGCCTGGAATGGCGCGTCGGTCTGACCCACGATGGTCCGGATGCGGACGTTGGTGGGCTGTCCGATGGCCCCGTCAGCGATCAGCTGCTTGGCCCGCTCGAGCGGCGGGTAGTGCCAGAAGCATTCGCTCACCCGCAGGGTGACACCCGCCTCCTCGGCCGCTGTGCCCATCTTGCGGGCCTCGGCCACGGTGTTGGCCAGGGGCTTCTGGCATGACACATGTTTTCCGGCGGCCACGGCGGCCAGGACGTGGTCGTGGTGGAGGTGGGTCGGGGTGAGGATCTCGACGGCGTCGATGTCCGGCTCGGCCAAGAGGTCGTCGAGGTCGGTGAAGACGAGTGGTGCCCCCCACGAAGCCGCCGCCGAGACGGCCAGGTCCTTGTCGGTGTCGCAGACGGCGACGACGTCGCAGCGCTCGTGGTCCAGATAGCCGGCCACATTCATGGCGGCGATGTTCCCGGCGCCGATGACGCCGAGGCGGATGCGATCCCCTTGGACTGACACGGGTGTCATGTTAGGAGTTCCGTCGAGCTCCCGCCGGGCGCCGGAGACCTGGCCAGGGGCAGGGAAGGACGATTCTTGCCGTTCCCCGGGAACCGGCCGTACCGTGGCGGGGGTGGTGCGTCGTGACCGGACCGGTCGCAAGGGCGGACCTGACCGACGAGGGGAGCTGCGGTGACAGCGTCTGTGACGGCCACGGCCTCGGGCATCGGGCATCCGCTGGCTACCCTGACCGCCGAGGAGATCAGTGCCGCCACCGCCATCGTCCGCGGTGACGAGCGCTTCACCGAGACATGGCGCTTCGCCTATGTGGGACTCGAGGAGCCGCCGAAGGCCACGGTGCGAGGATTCTCGCCCGGCGATCCGGTGGATCGGTTGGTGCGGATGGTGGTGGTCACCGGTCCCGAGGTCCAGGTCATCGAGATCGTGGTGTCGGTGTCCACGGGCGACGTGCGTTCGTTCGTCGAGGTGGACGGCATGCGGCCGGGGCTGCTTTTCGAGGAGTCGCTCTTGGCCATCCTGGCGCTGAAGGAACATCCCCAATGGCAGGCGGCCATGCTTCGTCGTGGCATCGAGGACTTCGACAGCGTGCAGATCGACCCGTGGCCGGCGGGCTCGTTCGACGTGGCCCACGAAGTGGGGCGCCGGATATGCCGTTGCCTGTCCTACGTCCGTCAGACCCCGGACGACAACGGCTACGCCCGTCCCGTCGAAGGGGTGATCGGATTCGTGGACATGGCCCGGGGCGAGGTCCTCGAGATCGTCGACACCGGCGTGGTGCCCCTTCCGCCCGAGAGTGGGAGCTACTACCCCGAGGACCAGGGGCCGTTGCGGAGCGATCTCAAGCCGCTCGAGATCGTCCAACCCGAAGGGCCGAGCTACCAGGTGGACGGGAACCTGGTGCAGTGGCAGCGCTGGTCGCTCAGAGTGACCATGGACCCCGTCGAGGGACTCGTGATCCACGACGTCGGCTACGAGGAGGACGGGCGGGTGCGCAGCATCCTCTACCGCGCCGCCGTGAGCGAGATGGTGGTGCCTTACGGGGATCCCGGGCCCATGCACGGTTGGAAGAACGCCTTCGACGCTGGGGAGTGGGGGCTCGGCCGGATGGTCAACTCCCTGACCCTCGGGTGCGACTGTCTCGGCGTGATCCACTACTTCGACGCCGTGTTCACCAGCGAGCAGGGCAAGCCGTACACGGTCCCCAACGCCGTCTGTCTACACGAGGAGGACTACGGGATGCTGTGGAAGCACAGCGACCCCCGTTCTGGGCGCACCGAGGTGCGGCGGTCGCGTCGGCTGGTGGTGAGCTCGATCGCCACCGTGGGCAACTACGAATACGGCTTCTTCTGGTACTTCTATCTCGACGGTTCCATCCAATTCGAAGTCAAGATGACGGGAATCCTTTCGACCATGGCCGTGGCTCCGGGGGAGAGCCCGCGCTTCGCCACCATGATCGCCCCGCAGCTGGCGGCGCCGTTCCATCAACATCTCTTCAACATGCGCATGGACATGGAGGTCGACGGGCCGGCCAACTCGGTGTACGAGATGGAAGCGCTCCCTGTGGCACCCGGTCCGGACAATCCCTGGTCCAACGCCTTCGAATCGGTGGCCACGCTGCTGCGGACCGAACAGGAGGCCCGCCGCGTGGTCGACCCGACCCGGAGCCGCTATTGGAAGGTGGTGAACACCGGTTCCGTGAACCGCCTGGGACAGGCCGTCGGTTACAAACTGGTGCCCGGGTCCACTCCCACGCTTCTGGCCGCCGAGGAGTCGAGCGTCGGTCGGCGCGCCGGGTTCACCACCCGCAACCTGTGGGTCACCCCTTTTGCTTCCGACGAGCGGCGGGCCGGCGGCGATTATCCGAATCAGCACGCCGGGGGAGACGGCTTGGCGCGATGGACGCAGCGCGACCGATCCATCGTCGACCAGGACATCGTCGTCTGGTACACGTTCGGCGCCACCCACATCCCGCGACCTGAGGACTGGCCGGTGATGCCGGTCGAGTACGCCGGGTTCTCCCTGGCGCCGGTGGGGTTCTTCCCCCGCAACCCGGCCCTGGACGTGCCCCCGTCGCCCGAGGCCCCCTGCCACACGTCGTAGGCGTGTCTGGGGTCAGGGAGTGAGGGCGGTCGCATCGGTGCCGACCACCAGAAGCGGGAGGCGGCGGATGATCCGATAGGACTATGAGGCCGGCGTCGGCGGCCACCCGGGGACGAGCCCGAGCTGGCGGCAGAGCTTCTGGGCGTGGACGAGGGTCCCGGCATGGTCGTCGGCCGCCGGATCGGTGGCCAACCAGGCGATGACGGCACCGGGTACCTCGGGGGGGACACCCCGGAACCCGGCGTCGGTGAACTGACCGGCCCCGGCGGTCGCCCGCATCCGCTCGTTCACCACGAAGCCGGGATCGACGTTGAAGGCGCGGATTCCGTCGGCGCCGTGTTCCACGTGGAGGACGGGCACGATGCGGGTCAGAGCCGCCTTGGACGCCGCGTAGGCGACACCCCAGCCGCCGCGGCCAGCCGGGGCCGGGGGATCGAGGTAGGCCGTCCCCGAGCTCATGTTGACGACGCATCCTCGGCCACGGGCGAGCATCTGCGGTAGCACGCGCTGAATGAGCAACAACTGATGGAGGTAGTCGGCCCGGATAGTGGTCTCGGCATCGTCGAGGGAGAGCGTCCCCAGAAGTTCCATCGGTCCCGGGCCCTGATAGATGGCGTTGTTGACCAGGATGTCGATGGTCCCCGAGATGTCGAGTGCGGCGGCCACCATCGCCTCGACTGAACGCCGGTCGAGCAGGTCCATGACCACGGCGTGGGCCCGTCCGCCAGCGTTGGCCACGTCACGAGCTGTCGTGTCGAGGCTTCCCGGGAGAGTGACGGGTCCCGAAGTGGAGTCGGCCCGACCCTCTCCTTCGCGGACCGTGCGGGCGGTGATGACCACGTCGCAGCCGGCACGGGCCAGGGCGATGGCCGCGCAGCGACCGATCCCGCGACTGGCTCCGGTGACCAGAGCCAACGGCCGTGGCGGGGTGGTCATCGACCCGGGTCCGGACGCGGGGTCGGGAACGGTGCCGAGGTCGAGGGCACGGGGTGGCGGGCGGTCATCGCCGCACACGATACGACTGCCCCGACCATGCTGCGCTCCGGCGTTAACGTGCAGGCGCCGCCTCTGCTGCGTGCCCGGCGGGCGCGTGTGGATCGACGCCGGGAGCTCTTGACGATGATCCGTAGCAATCGGGCCGAGGACCGGTGTCGGCCGGTGCCCGGATTGACCGCTCACCTGGCCCTGGCTGTGCTGGTGGCGGCGGCTCTGTCTGTCTCCGTCGGCCTGGCGACGACGGCGGGCGCCAGTGCGCCCCCCGGGCCGGACGCCGTTGTGGGTTTCGGATCGGCCGCATCCATCGGCAGCGGAGCCCGTCCCCCCGGCGCTGTGGCGGGCATCGTCTCGACGCCTGAGGGGGGCGGCTACTGGACGGTGAGCTCGGCCGGTGCCGTCGCCGCCGAGGGCGACGCCGTCGCCTACGGGTCACTCGTCGGGGTTCCTCTGGCGGCCCCGGTGGTGGGCAGGGCGGCGACTCCGGACGGCCACGGGTACTGGACGGTGGCGGCCGACGGTGGGATCTTCAGCTTCGGCGACGCGCCCTTTGACGGATCGGGGACGGGAGGATCCCTCGAGGCTCCCGCCGTGGGCATGGCGGCGCGCGCCGGCGGATACTGGGTGGCCTACGGCCAGACGGCCCCGATATCGACGGTGCTTGGTCAACAACAAATTCTCGCCATGCTCGGCTATCTGCCGGTCGATGGACGCCTTCGGGATTTCTGTGGCGCTGGCCCGCTACGCCGCTCGCCCTGAGATTCATGTGGGCTCCCGGGGTGGACACGGCGGTGGTCCGCGGCGCCATCACTGCGTTCGAGGCCCACGTCGGACTACCCCTCGACGGCAACATCTCGGCTGCCGAATCCGCCGACCTGCAAGGGGCGGCGGCCGACCCGGCGGCCGGGGCCAATGGCGACGGGTACACGTATGCGGTGGCCAGCGAGGCGATCCCCGAGACCTTGACCGTCTGGCACTACGGGGTGGTCATCGACGTCACGGCGGCCAACACCGGCCAGTCGACGGCGCCGACCTTGCGCGGTACCTGGCCGGTGTACGAGCGCCTACGGGCCCAGATCATGACGGGGACGAACCCCGGTGGTGGTCACTACGCCGATCCGGTGCAGTGGGTGGCCTACTTTCACAACAGCGACGCCATCCACTACTTCGCCCGGGCCAGTTTCGGCACTCCTCAGAGCTTGGGCTGCCTAGCGGTGCCATTTGCTGCCGCCGCCTTCATCTGGCCCTACCTCACATATGGCACTTTGGTGACCGTCCGCTGACTTATGGCCGAGGATGGTCGTTTCACCCGCTAAACTGGCCACTGTCCTGATCTGCGAGTCGTCGCGGCAGGTATTCCTCCTCCGCTCGAAAGCGCAATCATGCCCCCTTCCTTCGCCGATCTCGGCGTCCCGTCCGATCTCGTGGCCGCTCTGGCCCGCCGTTCCATCATTGAGCCGTTCCCGATCCAGGCTGTCTCCATCCCTGACGCCCTTGCCGGCCGGGACCTCTGTGGCAAGGCCCCGACCGGGTCGGGGAAGACCCTGGCCTTCGGCATCGCCGCCGTGGCCCGTCTCGACAAGACCCCGGCCAAGCCACGCCAACCACAGGTCCTGGTGTTGACCCCCACCCGGGAGCTCTGCTCCCAGGTGGCGTCGGAGTTGGCCACCCTGGCCAACGTCCGCGGGAAGCGGGTGGCGACGTTCTACGGCGGTGTCGGGTACGACCGCCAGATCAAGGCCCTCAGCCGGGGCGTCGACATCGCCGTGGCCTGTCCGGGCCGGTTGGCCGACCTCATCGAAGGACGGCACATCCGCCTGGACGCTGTCCAGATCGTCGTCGTCGATGAGGCCGACCGCATGTCGGACATGGGGTTTCTCCCCGACGTTCGTCGCCTTCTCGATCAGACGCCCGACACCCGGCAGACCCTGCTCTTCTCGGCCACACTTGACGGTGCCGTCGACGTCCTCGTTCGTCGCTACCAGCGAAACCCGGTCCGTCACGAATTGGTCGGAAGTGCCGAAGAAGACGCCAACACCGAGCACTTCTTCTGGCGCGTCGAGTCCACCGACCGCGCTGAGATGGCGGCGCAGATCGCCGCCGTCTCCGGTCCGACCATCGTCTTCTGCCGGACGCGACACTCGGCAGATCGTACGGCCCGCCAGCTCATGGCGCGTGGGGTCCGCGCCGTGGCCATCCACGGGGATCGCAGCCAGGCCCAGAGGGAACGGGCACTGTCGTCTTTCGCGGCCGGTCATGCCGGTGCGCTCGTCGCCACCGACGTCGCCGCCCGGGGTATCCACGTCGACGGAGTGGCTGCCGTAGTCCATTTCGATCCCCCCGCCGATGCCAAGGACTATGTACATCGTTCCGGTCGCACGGCGCGCGCCGGAGCGACGGGAATCGTGGTGTCGCTGGTGACCCCGGACAAGACGAAGGCCGTCAAGCAGTTGCAGCACGATCTCGGTGTCCCCACCGGGGTGGTCGGCCCCGACCTGGCGTCGCTGCCGAGTGGCACCGGCGCCGTGCCGCGTCGCAAACCACTGGCCCGGACCCCTGTTCCCGCCACCGCCGGGAGTGCCGGTACGGTCGCCGCCGGGGGCGGGACAGCGCGGGCGACCGCGCCCCGCCGCCGCCGCCGCCCGCCGGTGCACGGCCGGAAGCGCCAGCCGCAACGGCGCGCCTGATCGGTCGCCACCGGGGACCACCCGCTCGACCGAGCGTCGGAGAACCATGATCGCCGGATCGTCACTGACCATCGAAATCGGTAGCCGGGTGCTGCTGCGCGACGCCTCGTTTACCGTGGGCACCGGCGAAAAGGTCGGTCTGGTCGGGCGCAACGGAACGGGCAAGTCGACACTCGTCTCCGCCGTCCTCGGCGTGCCCGCGCCCGGTGTCCGGGTGAGTGGCAACGCCCGGACGCGCGGGACAGTCGGATTCCTTCCTCAGGTTCCGGCTCCCCTGGGACTGGGGCTCGACTCGACCGGATTTTCCCACGTGCTCTCGGCACGGGGTCTCGACGTGCTCGACGACGGGCTCACCCGGGCCCGGCAAGCCATGGCCGAGGACCCGACGGCCGACGCCATCGAACGGTTCTCGGACTTCGAAGAGCAGTTCCGGGAGAATGGCGGCTACGAGGTCGAGGGCGTGATCGCCCGTCTGGCCGACGGGCTGGGCCTGCGTCAGGACCTCCTGCTCGAGGACATCGCCGATCTCTCGGGAGGGCAACGCCGGCGCCTCGATCTGGTCCGGGTCCTGTTCCAGCAGCCCGAGATCATGGTCCTCGACGAACCTACCAACCACCTCGACCTCGGCGCCAAGAAGTGGCTTATGGACGAGCTCGAACAGTTCAACGGCGCTCTTCTGCTCATCAGCCACGACATCAAGTTGCTCGACCGCGCCATCACCAAGGTCCTGCACCTGTCCGACGCCTCGTTGCGCGAATACAAGGGCACCTATACGAGTTACCGGGCCCAGCTGGCCGCCGATCAGGCTCAGCGCGAGCGCTCGGCCACCCTCGAGGGTCGCGAGATCACTCGGCTGACCACCCTGGCCGACTCGATGCGAGGTAGTACCGTCCGCCGGGCGCGTATCGCCCGTTCCATCGACTCGCGTGTCAGCCGGCTGGAAACGACGCGGACTGTCGTCGACAAGAGGGAGCGCAAGACCCGCTTTTCGCTCCCCGAGCCGCGCCGTTCGGCGGCCACTCCGATGTCGGTGTCCCGGCTGAGCGTCGACTACGGAGCGGGACCGGTGTTGAGAAGCGTCACCTTCTCACTGGGTCGTGGTGACCGGGTCGTCGTCATCGGTCGCAACGGGGCCGGCAAGTCGAGTCTGCTCCGTTGCCTGGCCGAGGTTCAGAAGCCCACGACCGGGGAGCTCGAGCTCGGCGTCAATGTCGTCCTCGGCTATTTCGCTCAGGAGCACGAACAGGTCGATCCCGGTCTCTGTACCCTCGACAACATCGATGACTCGATTCTCAAGTCGATCACCGAGCGTCGCGCCCTGCTCGGCTCCTTCGGACTCTCGGGCAAGCTCGTTGACCAGATGCCGGACACCCTGTCGGGCGGTGAACGGGCCAAGCTGGGCCTGGCCATGCTGGCAGCCGGTCAGGCCAACTTTCTCGTCCTCGACGAACCGACCAACAACCTCGATCCGGCGTCGACCGAGGCGGTGGGGGACATGCTGAGCCGGTGGCCGGGGACGATCGTCGCCGTCAGCCATGATCGTGCCTTTGTGGAGACTCTTCAGCCCACCCACTGTCTGCAACTCCCGGCCGAGCGCTTCACCCACTGGAAAGAGGAGTACCTCGACGAGGTCTCGCTCCGCTAATGGGTGCTGGCGGGCGTGGCTCCGCTCGGGGGGGAAACGGTCGTCACCGGTCGGCCATTGAGGACGGGCCCACTCGTGTGGAGGTGACAGCGCACCGTCGTACCGCTCGACGAGACGAACGGCTGGGGTTCGACCGATGAACAGATCGCCATGGCGTGAGGGCACCGGGGATGAAATGCGCATCCTCCGGGTGGGTCGAGCGGGTTGGCCACCTCGCCGGTCAGCACGATCCGTTTCAGAGGCTCCGGTCGATGGACATCGGGGACCGGGATGGCCGACAGGAGGGCCTCGGTGTAGGGATGACGAGGGCGTTGGTAGACCTCCTCCGCCGGTCCCTCCTCGACAATGCGCCCAAGGTACATCACGGCGATCCGGTCACTTATGTGGCGGACCACGGACAGGTCGTGGGCGATGAACAAGAAAGCCAGGCCCAATCGGGCCTGCAGATCCGTGAGCAGGTTGATGACCTGGGACTGGGTGGAGACGTCGAGGGCGCTGACCGGCTCGTCGCACACGAGCAGCCGGGGCCGAGGCGCCAGCGCCCGGGCGATGGCGATCCGTTGTCGCTGCCCGCCTGAGAATTCGTGGGGCCTCCGGTACAGCGCGTAGCGACCGAGACCGACCTGGTCGAGCAACTCGGTGACCCGGTCATCGCGCTCTCTGCCGGTCAGGCCGTCGTAGATCTCGAGCGGTTCTCCCACGATGTCGTTCACCCGCATGCGGGGGTCGAGCGATGAATAGGGGTCCTGAAAGACGATCTGCATCGAACGACGGTGGTGACGCAATTCCCGACTGCCGAGCTGGATGAGATCATTCCCGTCCAGGACGATCGATCCGTCAGACGGGTCGATCAGTCGCAGGATCACCCGGGCCAGAGTGGATTTTCCCGAACCGCTTTCACCCACCAGGCCGAGTGTGCGGCCGACGGGAACTCGCAGATCGACCCCGTCCACCGCCCTCACCGTCCCGGTGACGCGGCGCAGAGCCCCGGTGCGGACGGGGAAGTCCATCCGCAGACCGCTGATGTCGAGGAGCGCTGCCGCTGGGGCGCGGCGGTCGTCCACTGCCGAATCGGCGCCCCCATGGAGTTGGCCCATCCCGCCCAGAGTGAGCTGGTGGTGGCGCAAACAGCGGGTCAAGCCGCCTGACAACGCCACCGGTTCCAGGGCCACCGGGCCCGAGCGGCAGGCATCGACGGCGTAGTCGCACCGGGGCCCGAATCGGCAACCAGAGACCATGTCATCGGGCCTAGGCACCTGACCGGCGATCACTTTCAACGCCCGGCCCGGTGCCGCCAGCTGGGGCATGGAGGACAGTAGAGCCTCGCTGTACGGATGATGCGGCCGGTCGAAGAGTTCGGCCACCTCGGTGCGTTCAACGACCTGACCGCCGTACATCACGACGACGTGATCGGCGATGTCGGCGATGACACCTAGGTCGTGGGTCACGAAGATCATGGCCATGTGCCGCTCACGCTGCAGCGAACTCAGGAGCTCGAGGATCTGCGCCTGGGTCGTGACGTCCAGCGCCGTCGTGGGCTCGTCGGCGATCAGCAAATTGGGCTCGCAGGACAGGGCCATGGCGATCATGACCCTCTGGCGCATGCCGCCGGAGAAAGCGTGGGGATAGTCCTTGGCCCGCCGTGACGGATTGGGGATCCCCACCTGGCCGAGCATGTCCACGGCGCGCGCCCAGGACTGGCTTCGTCCCATGTGGCCATGGGCCCGGACCTGCTCGGCGATCTGGTTGCCCACGGTGAATGCCGGATTGAGGCTTGTCATCGGCTCCTGGAAGATCATGGCGATTTCGTTGCCGCGGATCTGCCGCATCCTCTCGGGACTCAGCTGGGTGAGCTCCCGCCCGGTGAAACGTACGGACCCCTCGGCAATCCGGCTCTCGCGCCGGGGAAGGAGTCCCATGATGGCCAGGGCGGACACCGTCTTGCCCGAACCGCTCTCGCCTACCAGCCCGAGCGTGTGTCCGGGCAGGACATCGAAGCCGACGTCTTCCACCACCGGAAGCCAGCCGGAACGGGTGGCGAACTCGACTCGGAGGTGCTCGACGCGCAAAAGCGATTCGGTGTTCGTCGGGTGTCCGGGCGCCTCCCTCTCGGGCGTGTCGGCGCCGTCGGACGGCGTCGCCCTCGCCAAGGTGCTCACGGTGCGCCCGGCGCCCTTGAGCCGGCCCTGTTTCGCCCCGAAGCGTTCACGTCCGAGGGCATCACGCAGACCGTCGGCCACCAGATTGAGTGACAGCACCGTCAAGAGGATGGCCAGACCGGGGAAGACGAGGGTCAGGGGGGACGAGAAGATGAAGCGGTAGGCCTCGGTCAACATGAGGCCCCAACTGGCTGTCGGAGGCTGTTCTCCCACGCCCAGGAAGCTCAGACCGGCGTCGATCAGGATGGCGTAGCCGAGAGACAGCGCGACCTGGATGATGAGAGGAGAAGCCACGTTGGGCAGGATGTGAGTGCGGATCAGGCGCCCAGGAGCCACGCCGGTGGCCCGGGCGGCCTCGACATAGTTTTCCTCGCGCACAGCGATGACTTCGCCTCTGATCAGCCGGACGAAGCTCGGCACGAAGACGATGGCGATGGCGATGGACGCGTCGTTCAGGTTCGGACCCAGCAGCGCGGCGACGGTCAGGGCCAGGACGAGAGGCGGGAACGAGAAGAGAGCATCCATAGCCCGCATCACGATCATGTCCACCCACCCCCGCACGAAACCCGCCACCAGGGCCAGGGGCAGGGCGAGGACGAGAGCGCCCCCCACGATCTGGAAGGCCGCCCGGAGTGGAGGTCGAGCCCCGAAGATGAGTCGGCTCAGGATGTCGCGTCCGAGGTCGTCAGTCCCCAACCAGTGGGCGCCCGACGGTCCGGCGTTGATATGCAGAAGGTCCTGGACGTTGGGACCATCGGGGGAGATCTGAGGTGCGGCGATGGCCGTGACGATGACGCCCAGGATAAAGGCGAACCCGGTTACGGCCAGGGGGTCGCGCAGGAAGCGTCGCAGGGCGCCGCCGCGGTGTGCCCGTTCCCCGTCCTCGTGCTGGGGGGGCGTCCCCGTCGTGACCGCCGGAAGGTCGGCCACCACGGGGTCACCGCTACCGGGCGGCAGGATGCTCATGCCAGCCGTACCTTCGGATTGAGGTAGGCATACAGGACGTCGACCACCAGGTTCACGATCACGAAGGCCGCCGCCGTGAGAAGGGCCACACCCTGCACTTCGGGGAGGTCCTTGGTTCCGATGGCCTGAATCATGTAGGTGCCGAGACCTGGCAACGAGAAAATGTTCTCGATGATAAAGGTGCCTCCGAGTAGATATCCGAACTGGATGCCCACGACGGTCATCACCGGACTCACTGCGTTCTTGAGTGCATGCTTGACGATGATGTTCCGAGGTTTCAGGCCCTTGGCCGCCGCTGTCCGCATGTAGTCCTGGTCGAGGGTGTCGATCAGCGAACCCCTGGTCTGCCGGGCCACGGTGGCCGCACCGCCGAATCCCAAGGCCAGCCACGGCATCAGCAAATGTTGAAACCATGACCACGGCGAAATGGCGAAAGGCGTGTAGCCCAATGGCGGCAGCACGTGGGTGTGGATGGCCAGCAGGATGACCAGCAGCATGGCCAGCCAGAAATCGGGCATGGCGACAGCCAGACTGCTCACGGAGGTGACGATCCGGTCAGTCCACGAGCGGGGCCGGAGCCCGGCGGCGATGCCAGCAGGCAGACCGATCACTACCGCTGTGACCATGCCCCCTACGGCAATGCTCAGTGTCACCGGGAACCTGATCCGTATGCCCGTGGCGACGCTTGAACTCGGGACGCTGGCGGGGGAGAAGAGTGAATGCCCCAGGTTGCCGTGCAGTACGTGACCCAACCACAATCCGTATTGAGCGAAGAAGCCTTCGTTCAGGTGAAGTTGGCGCCGGATCTGGGCCACCGTGGATGCCTTGGCGTGGAGGCCACCGGCCAGGGCCAGTGCCGGATCTCCGGGGAGGAGAAGAACCAAGCTGAAGACGGCTAGAGAGATGATGAACAACAGCGGGACGGTGATCAGAAGTCGTCGGGCGACGAACGTGAATAACGACCCACCGGACGCCATGGAGAGGACGCTCAGGTCACTTCTTGATGGAGACTCCGCCAGCCATGGGACCTGGGCCTTCCTCCATCCGAGAGACACCGTACGATGCGGCGGTTAACCGACACCAAGGGGAAGCATCCGGGTCGACACGGCGCTTGAGAAGTCGAATTGAGTTGTTCTAGATGGCCGGACCAGACAGTATTCATCCGCGCAGTGCCTCATTTCAAGACTCCTGTGGCTCCCGGATGGAGTCGTCAAATGCGACGAGGTAGGAGGACGACCGCCTACGATCAAGCCGATGGCCCGCTATCTTCCTCGCCGCCGTCGACGCGGGAAGTCTCGCGTCATCGTCAATCTTCCCCGCGCAGTTATCTGTCTTGTCGCTTCTGTGACGCTTGCGTTGGCCGTCCACCACGGTATGGAAATCACCGCGGCCGAGCGGAGCCCCGCCTCCGTGAGCACCTGGAAGACGTTCGACCGCCAACAGGAGTGCATTTACCATGCCATCCGGACGGACCTGCCTAAGGGTGCCTCCATCTACATCGATCCCAATGGCGGCTATGCCGCTCAGATCCTGGCTGAGCTATCGACGCTATGGGCGGTGCCGCAACCGGCGCCCACCAGTGCAGGATGGAAGATTTCGGAGGTTCCCGGCATCGCTTGCTCGGGGGTGTCGCTGAAGGTCAGTCGCACATGATCCGGGCGCTAGTAGTGCTGATCGTAGGTTTGGCTCTCCCGGGCGCCCTACCTGCCCTCGCCGTTGTGCGCCGTTCACCGGTAATCATCTTTCTCGCTCCATTCATTGGGGCAACCATGGCGGCGGTAGCGGCCGAGCTAGAGCTTGGAACAAATGGCTCCCTCGTGATGTGGTACGTGATCATCGCAGTAGCGACCAACATGGCAGTAGCCGCGTGGTGGTTGGTTACGAGGAGCTCCTTAGGGCGTGACGACCCACCGTGGACGTGGTTCACATTTACAGCGGTCGTCATGCTCGGGGCAATGATCGTCCCTTTGACCGGTCTGCGCGCCCCGATGCTGGGATATGACGTCAGCGCCATCTGGCTGCCGCACACATTGATGGTGTCAGGGGGGCATCAAGCCATGCTCTCGGGATTACAGAATGTCACGACCGCCAACCCGGACTATCCACCGCTTGTGCCTGCTGCCGGGGCCTTAGCGTTCGCCTTCTTCGGACGAGGGGATCTGTACATTGCCGAACTGATAACCGTGTTGTTGAACGCGTGTGCCCTCGGCATTGTGGGCATGGGCATCGCGGCGGTGGGGAGTAAGGGCTCTCTTCGTCTCCGCCTGATCGCAATCGTGGTCGCCGGGACCATGTGCATGGTGGGCTTCGCCGTCGCAGGTGACTATGCCGTCGATGGATACACGGACCTACTCTGGTCGGCGGCGGCCCTAGGAGCAGTGATCTGGGGCTTGGTCCTGCCTCGAAGCAACCGTGCGTTCATCACCGCTTGGATCTGTGTAGCCGTGGCAAGCCTCACGAAGAACGAGGGACTCACAGCCGCTCTCATCGTCCTCGTGTTGATCACCCTTCGATATCGGCCGCTTGCGTTGGTTCGTTTCCGCCGGTCAACCCGTCATCCGGAAAATCGGGACAACACGGACGTTCGGACATCGATGACGATCCGGGGTTGGGCCGAGCGTGCGGCCTTCATTTTGGTTCCCGCGTTGCCTGGGCTTGCCTGGGATGGACTGGCTCGCGAAGTCGGGCTCAAGAATGCTTTCTTTGGGGCCCCATCGACGGAATCACCAGGTGCACGCTTCGGCCCTGCCATAGACGGCATAACCTCCCATCTTCTCGTCCTACCTATCGCTGTGGCGGTGTTCGTCGCTGGAAGCGCCCTCCTGCGAAGGGATCGAGAACTAAACGCGTTGGGTCATGCGGCGTGGTTGTGGATGGCCTGCCTGCTCTACCTTTCTGCGCTCTTGGCCACTTACCTCTTTGGCTCGCTCGAAATCCACTGGTGGCTGCGGAACAGTGTGGATCGAACGACGATCTTTCCTCAGATAGCGCTCTACACGGACCTCTCGATCTGGCTTGTGATCGGGCTTGGCACAACGTCGAGGGGCGATGCAGCACCAGGGATCAGCAGGACCAGACCTGGGAGCCCAGGGAGGGCATGACCAGCGACCGGCGCCAGTCTTCCAACGCCTAGTAGCGGTCCGCCGCCACGTGCGATTCCAATACGGAGCCAATAGGTGCCTCAAGTCAAAACCTCCGGCAAGGCCGGTACGTTGCCTCACGTAAAACCTCCGGCTAGAGGCTGGCATTGAAGGCCCTGTTCACCCGGGGTTTGACCGCTGCCGGAGCCTTCGAGAGCGCCATGCGCTCGAGCTGTGAGGTGAGGTCCTGGATCTGGCGGTAGAGCTTCCCGGGGCGGACGCTGTCCATGGTCTCTTCCATGGCCTGACGACATGCCGGCGTAATCTCAGGCCGGGCGCTGGTGCGGCCGAAGGGAGTCATGGCCCGGTCGTATTTCTTGGTCACCTTGGCCCCGTGGCGCTGCTTGAAGACGAGCTTCTGCTGGGCCAGGAGGTAGTTGGTGTAGATCCGGTCGAGCTCCCAGATGCGGTTCAGGACGCCGAGGTCGGCTTCGGTGTCGAAGCGCAGATAGCCGACGAGCTCTCGCACGTGCGTCCAGTTCTTCTGCTCGACATGGGCCCCGTCGTTCTTGTTGCCCGACCGTGACCGGGTGAAGGTGATCTTGTTGTCGACACAAAACGCAAGTAGGTGTGCGTTTATGAACTCAGAACCGTTGTCCGAATCGATGCCGAGAATGGGGAACGGGAACTGAGCGATCACGTGTTTGATGGCGTCGAACACCCACACGGCCGCCTTGTTCTTGACCGAGCGGTTGATGGTCCAGCCGGTGGCGATGTCGGTGACCGTCAAGGTGAAACAGAACTCGCCGCTCGAGTTTCCACCCTCGTGGCCCACCAGGTCGATCTCCACGAAGCCGGGGAGGTCTTCATTCCAGTCGGCCCACGTGCGGATGGGGATCTGGGACTTGAGCAGGGTCCCCGGCTTCGTGTGGGAGCGGCCTCGGGACACGAGCCTGTCCCTCTGCGGGGCCAGGTGGCGGTCGATGGAGGCCGGGCTCATGGACACGAGCAGAGCGGCCTCGTCGTCGTTCAGGGTGATCTCGCCGTCCCGGCGCAGCATCGGCACCACGGTGGCGAGCATGGGCGCCAGGCGCTTGCCGGCCGGGGCCCGGGTGAGCATCCAGCACGTGGCCAGGCAGGCGATCACGTGGGGGGTGAACTTCGGCGCCGGAGCCCGGCGGGGCTTCACGATCTTGAGGGTCCCAGCGTCTCTCAGAGCGGCCCGGGCGTGGTCCCGGTGCCAGCCCGTGAGCTCGACCAGTTCGTTCAAGATCCGGGTCTTATCGGCCCTGGTAGCCCGCTTGTAGGCGGCCGCCAACTTCTTGGTCACGGCTTGGCGCTGGCTCATCGAAAGCTCCATCACGAAGGCGTAACCCCTGGCCATCGCCAGGCCGGGGATCACCGCCTCGAAGCGGAGATTCTTGGGTGAGGCAACGTATAGGGCTACGCGGAGGTTTTCGTTGAGTCAATGCGAGGTGTCGTCTATGTCTAGAACGTAACGATAAAATGGCTCCGGAACTTCCAGGCGTGTGAACACGGAAGTGGACGAAAGTGCTGGTAGTAGGGATCAAACGCTGCGATTTGATGCGTGGAGGGCGTCTGTGCTGGGGCTTCCAAGGAAAGACCAGGTCGGAGGCCCAAAGTGTGCCTATGAGGTCACTTCTTGATGTAGATGCCCGCCAGATCGGCTTTGCAGAATCCGATGGGGGCGACCACCTTGCCTCCGACGCGCGTCTTGTTGTAACCCACGATCTCCGGAATGAAGGCGATCGGAATCTCCAGACCCTGTGACATCACCATGGCAGAAGCCCTCTGCATCAGTGGCCCTTGCACGTTGGCATCGATCGAATCCGACGCCTGCTGGACCAGGGAGGTTACGGAGGCATTGACCGATCCGAGGGCGGTGGCCACGAATCCCGTGCTCTCGTACTCGCTCTCGAAGTTGTTGGCTAGGTCGGGCCCGTTGGAGGAGTTCTCGATGAGGATGGCGTTTCCCTCTTTCTTCTCGTACACCTGGGTATAGATATCGCCCGGCGGGATCTGGGTGATGGACATGTGGAAGCCGGCCGGGGCGAGCTCGTTCTGCATGATGGTCGCCGCACTCTGGAAATCGGCCTCGCCGGCAGGGAAGACCAGGCTGAAACTCACTCCCTTGGGGAACCCGGCCTTAGCCAACATGGCCTTGGCCGTGGCCGGCTTGTAGCTATAGGTGTTCCCCACGGTCGGGTTGTAGCCCGGCGACGAACTTGGGAACGGCTGATAGGCCGGTTGTCCTAGTCCGTCGAGCACGACCTTGTTGATCTCTTGGCGGTTGATGGCGTACTCGAGGGCGTTGCGGACCTTGGGGTTGTTGAAGGGGGGAGTGTTCTGACGCAGCTGCATCAGCATGTACTGATAGGACTGGGTGATGGCGATGCCGATATTCGGATTCGCTTTCGCCGTCTTGTAGTCGGTGGGCATCAGCTCGATCATGTCCACGGATCCGTTGATCAGCGCGCCGATGGCCTGTGGCCCGGCGGACAGCTGGACGAAGTCAACCCCGCCCAGCTTGTACGCCGATTTGTCGAAGTAACTCTTGTTGGCCGCCATGGCGATCTCTGAGCCGGGCTGGTAGCTCTTCAACACAAACGGTCCCGACCCGATGGGCGTGGTGGAGGCATTCGACAGAGAGGTCGGGGCCATCACCATGCCGTCGAGGAAGCTGAAGGCGAGCAAGAGGTCGCCCGGGGTGGGGGGTTGCTTCAACTGGATCACCAGGGTGGTGGCGTTGGTGGGATTCATGCTGTCGATGGCCAATAGTGATGTGCGCAGGGGGCTCTTGCGGATGTGCTCGATGCTCTGCATCACGGCGTTGGCGTCGACCGGTGCGCCATCGGAGAAGGTCACGTCCGGACGAATGTGGAGAGTCAGTGTGGACCCGGAGATCTGCCAGCTCTGGGCGATACCGGGAAGGATCGCCTCGTTGCCCTGTTGGCCCGGGGGCTCGTACGTGATGCTGGAGTAGATCTGTGACAGTTCCTGGAACGAGCAGTCGTTGGTGCCGGTGGCCGGATCGAAGTCGTTCGAGAATCCGCTGTTCAGATCGACCCCGTACCTCAGGACGCCGTTGGGGTCCGGCGTCCCCGCATTCGAGGTGGCACGGGGGGTGTTGCCTCCGCTGCTGCAGGCGGCGAGGAGCAGCGAGACTCCGACGAGACACCCCGTCACCCGCCGCGCCGACTGCGGCCGCTGGCCCTGGCCCGCTGCTCGTCGCATGGCTCTCCTCCCCTGACTTCCGGAGTTCCTCGAGTCCGCATCTCTGACAGAGCCGTAACTGTGACACCGCTGTCAGTCGGGCCAGGGTAGTTCCGGCCGACCGGTGGTGCGAGAATCCCGGCGAAACCGAGAGTGTAGGGAGCGGTCATCGGCATTGCTGGCCATCATCACTTCCCGATGCGTCGGTCGGGGTCCCCCACTAACGTGGCTTCGATGACCGGCAACGGTGCGGATCTGGGCGACATGACGGGTCGCACGGTCGTCATCACCGGTGGCAATAGCGGCATCGGCCGGGCGACGGCCATGGCGCTCGCCGGCCTCGGTGCCCGCGTCGTCATCACCGCCCGTGATGTCCAGAAGGGTGCGTCGGCCGTGACTGACATCCGCCGTCACAGTGGCAACGACGCCGTTTCATGCGTGCCGCTCGACCTGGCCAGCTTGGCGTCGGTGCGCACCTGTGCCGCTGAGTTGCTCTCCCACCTCGACAAGATCCACGTGCTCGACTTGAACGCCGGGGGCGTCCTGGCCAAGCGGACGATGACCGAGGATTCCCTGGAGATGCAGTTCCAAGCCAATCACCTGGGCCACTTCCTTCTCACCCATCTCCTCATGGACCGGTTGCGCCAAAGCGCGCCAGCCCGAATCGTCGTCGTCTCCTCCTGGGGGCATACCCAGGCTCGCGACGGCCTCGATTTCGAGGATCTCCAGTGGATGACCCGGCCTTACCGGGGATCGTTCGTCTACAGCGCCACCAAGTTGATGAATCTCCTCTTTAGCTTCGAATTGGCCCGACGTCTGGCCGACACCGAGGTGACCGTGAACGCCCTCCACCCCGGCTTCGTGGCCAGCGGATTTGCCATGGACGGCGATACAGCTTGGCTTCGGCTCGGCATCGTCGTGGCCCGTCCTTTCGCCCGCTCACCGCAGAAGGGAGCGGCCACGGCCGTCTGGTTGGCCGCATCGGACGAGGCGAAGGCGATCACCGGTGGCTATTTCGTGAATTGCCGGCCGAGAGCAACCTCGAAGGCGGCCATCGACGTCGACGCCGCGCGGCGCCTGTGGGAAGTGAGCGAAGAGCTCGCTGGTCTCAGTTGAGCCGATTTTTCATGTCGAGCGACCGGAGCGTTCTCGAGGAGCATCTGGCCCGGATCGAGGCCGAACTGGTCGACCGACGCCGAGCGGCGGCTCCCTGATCGGAACGCCCGGGATTCGGTAAGCGAGATGGCGACTATGTCGCCCAGGTCGTCGAAGACCGCACCAACAATCAGCTGGCTGACAGTCTGGCGGAGACGGCGCTGGCCATTCGCCAGGCCCTCACCTTGATCGACGGAGGCCACTTCGGTCGTTGCCGGTCCTGTGGTGAGACCATCTCGGGGGACAGATTGCAGGCCGTTCCCTGGGCGCTGTGTATGCGTTGCCAGTCGGCCGGCGAGCGTGGCGATCCGTCCTCGGCGCTGCGCCGAACTCGGCCGTAGGCGGTCGCGACCGGGTGTCTCAGCCCTCGGACGCCGGTGACTGGACCGTCACCGGAATAGACCATGCGATGTCGTCTGACGACCGACCGATGTGGAGGAGGTACCGGCCCGGGTCGAGCCGCCATCCCGCCGGCCGTCCTTCGCCCGAGGCGACGTTGACCATGTTCCCGAGCGGCGTCCGGGCCCGCAGCTCCTGGCTCTCGTTCGTTCCCGGGTCCCAGTGCGAGAAAGCCCGGTCTGACAAGCGGAGGGTCACGAGACCTGTCTCACCGGCATCGACCCGGATCTTGCCGAACGCCTTCAACTCCTTGGCCGGCCGCACCAGATCGCCCGAGGGTGGTGCGACATAGCACTGCACGACCTCGGTCCCCGTCCGCGTTCCGGTGTTGCGCACCGGCACGTTGACCACGAGCCCGTCGTCAGCGGCGAAGTGTTCCGCCGAGAGCTCGGGCTCGCCCAGAACAAAGGTCGAGTAGGACAGCCCATGTCCGAAAGGGAAGCGGACGGCCAGTTGCCGCGCCTCGTACCAGCGATAGCCGACGAAGAGACCTTCTCCGTAGCGCAGCTCGTCGCGCTCGCCGGGAAAGTAACCGAAGGCCGGCGTGTCTTCGATCCGCAGCGGAAGGCTGACCGGCAGGCGTCCACCGGGATCCTGGTGCCCGACAAGAACGTCGGCCAAGGCTTGAGCCATCTCCTGGCCCCCGAACCAGACCTGGAGGATGGCGCTGACATCGTCCGCCCAGGGCATGGCCACCGGAGCCCCGGTGTTTACCACCACTACGGTTCGACTGTTCACGGCGGCCACGCGTCGTACGAGCTCATCTTGGTCGACGGGAAGGTGCAGCCCGTCGCGATCGAAGCCCTCCGACTCCCATTCGTTCGACGTTCCCACGACGACCACGGCGACGTCGGCCTGTCCGGCGGCGGCTACGGCGCTGTCCAGCAGATCGGTGGGGGGAATCCATCGGCACCCCATGCGGAAGGCGAAGAGACCCTGGGCGCCGAGAGTGTCGTACTCGACACTGATCTCGACGTCACCCCCCTCGAGCTCCACCTCGTGTGTCATCTCCTCACAGCCCAGGCCCAGGAAGCTCGGGCCCCGGGGCAGGGTTGTGTCGAATCCGTCGATCACCACCGCCCCCTCGACAAGGACCCGGGCCCGTCCCACGTGGGTGAGGGTGAAGAGATGGCGGCCCGCCTCGCCCGGTCGGTATGTACCTGTGGCCCGGAGGCTGAAAGGCCCTTGGGCGACGGGAGCGGGCGGCGCCAAGAGGGAGATCTCCGTGGCCTGCCGATCCTCACGGTGCACAACCCCGCCGACGCCGTCGAGTCCGTTGCTGTACTCCACGACGAGCGGGATCCGCAGCGCCGACGTGGTCCGCGACAGATCGACTCCCGCTTCATGGGCCACCGTCACCTTCTCTCCCAAGGTGGCCCGCAGTGCCATCAGCGGGCTCGTCCGGTGATCGGGTTCGACCCCGGCAGACCCCCCGCCCATAATCACTGCCCGATCGGCATTGGGACCAACGAGGGCGACTGAGTTGATCGTCGCCGTGAGGGGCAGGACGCCGTCGTTCTTCAGCAGCACGATGGAGCCGGTGGCCGCCTCGAGGGCGATGGCGCGGCGTCGCTCGGCGGCCGGTCGCTCCGGCGTTTGGCCTTTCGGTTCCTCTTCGAGGAGACCGAGGCGGTCGTAGACCGTGAGCAGCCTCGCAACCTGGGCGTCGAGGGCGTCTTTCGCCACCGAACCATTGCGGACGGCATCGGCCAAGGCTGGTCCGTAGGCGCGTCCCGGCCCGGGCATCTCAAGGTCGACACCGGCGTCGTTCGAGCTCACGGTCGACGCCACCCCGTACCAGTCCGTAAGTATGAATCCGTCAAAGCCCCATTCGTTGCGGAGGATGTCCGTGAGAAGCCGCTTGTCCTCTGAACACCACGTCCCGTTCAGCCGGTTGTATCCGGTCATGACTCCAAGAACCCCTCCGCTGCGGACGGCGTGCTCGAACGGAACGAGATAGATCTCGCGCAAGCTGCGTTCGTCGATCACCGAGTTCATCGTGTAACGCTCGAACTCGGCGTCATTGCCCACGAAATGCTTGACCGTTGTGGCCACCCCCTGCGACTGGGCTCCCCGGATGAAGGAGGCGGCCAACACACCGGAGAGCAGGGGATCTTCGGAATAGCACTCGAAGTTGCGCCCGGCCAGAGGTGAGCGGGGGATGTTCACGGTCGGTGCCAGCAACACGTGGCAGGCCCGGGCCAGGGCTTCTTCGCCCAGAAGGGCACCGACCCGCCCGACCAACTCGGAATCCCACGTGGCCCCCAGTGCCGAACCGCACGGTACGCAGGTGGTGGGTCTCGCCTCGGGACCGGGCAGCGTGGTCCCTCGGGCTCCGTTGGGACCGTCTGTGACGTTCACGGTGGGTATCCCGACATGCTCAACCCCCGGTATCGTCCACAGATCCTGGCCGGCCGTGAGAGACACCTTTTCGTCGATGCTCAGTCTGGCGACCAGTCGATTGATCTTGTCGTCGGTCGCCGGCCGCCTCTGGTCCGGTGCCTTCACCCTCCCGTCTCTGCTCATCGTCGAGTCTTCTCCCATTCGTTGCCGTCGAGCCGCCCCGGCTCGCGCCGAAGCCAACAGTCTGACGTGCCTTGGTGGGGTCGGGAAAAGTGACGGCCTGTTCCTGCCATCGTGGAGAGCGATGGCGCCGACCACAAGGCCGATACGCTCGTCCCATGGGGATCCGGTGAAGATCGGCGACGTGGCCACGCCGGCGCTCGTCGTGGACGCCGCCCTGCTCGAGGCCAACCTGGCCGCCATGAGTCACGCCTTGCCGGGATCCCGGCTCCGGCCCCATGTGAAAGCGCATAAATGCACATCGCTGGCCGCCCGTCAGCTGGCTCACGGTCACCATGCGTTCACCTGCGCAACCGTCACCGAGATGGAAGGAATGGCCCGGGCCGGCCTCGGTGACGACCTGCTCCTGGCCAACGAGATCGTGGACGCCCGGCGCCTCGGGGCGCTCGTTCGGGCCGGTTCCCGAGTGACGCTGGCTGTCGATTCTCCGGAAACGGTGGCAGCCGCTCTGGCGGGCGGCGTCGAAGAAGTCGTCATCGACGTGAACGTCGGCCTGCCACGTTGTGGATGCCACCCGGCAGACGCCGGACGACTGGCCGAGACGGCACGCCGAGGAGGGCTGGCGGTGCGGGGCGTGATGGGGTACGAGGGCCACATCGTTGGACTGCCGGAAAGAGCCAAGCGCGTGGAGATGGTCAGACCGGCGATGGAGGCGTTGCTCGCCGCCCATGCCGATGTCGGGGGAGAACTCGTATCCGCCGGGGGAACCGGCACCTACGACATCAACACCTGGGCGACTGAGATCCAGGCCGGGTCGTACGCACTCATGGATACGGCCTATTCCGAACTTGGTCTGCCCTTTGGCCAGGCCCTTTCGCTCGAGTCCACAGTCATTTCGGTGTCGTCCGGATGGGCGGTGGCCGATTGCGGCCTAAAGGCCCTCTCCATGGACCACGGGAATCCGACCATCGAGGGTGCGGAGGTCTGGTTCTGCTCGGACGAGCACGTCACCTTCGCACCGCACCGACCGGTCAAAGTCGGCGAGCGCATCCGTGTCAGCCCGGCTCATGTCGATCCGACAGTCGCCTGCCACGAGCGGATGTTCGTGGTCGAAGGTGAGCAGATCCTCGACACCTGGTCCGTGGATCTCCGCGGCTGGTAGGCCGACCGGTCCTCGATCCCAGGTCGAACGGACGGTACCGTGAGGCGGCAAGGAGATCCGCTGGTTGTCAGCGGATCGGGGAGGGGGTCGTCGCGTGCCCAAAGGCGCAAGGATTGTGAGAAGTCCCGGATGGAGGTCGGCGCTGGTCGGCCTTGGCGCCTCCGGCATCCTGGTATCGGCCTGCGGTATCCACATCTCGAAGAACGGGATCTCGGGCGATATCGCCGGCCACCACTTCTCCGCTGCCCTCCACGGCCTGCCGTCGGGATTCCCTACCGATGTCCCCCTGCCCGATAGTGCCCGCGTCATCGGGGGGGCCGGTACCAATGGGGGCTACGACGCCATCTTCGCCGTGCCCGGAACGGTGTCGACGGGGGCACAAGCCTACGAGGCGAAATTCCAGTCGGCCGGGTTCACGGTGAGCAATATCAGCTCCCCTGCGACCACCGAACTCTCGGGTTCGGCTCAGAATGCCACGTCCACCACAATGACGCTCACGGCGGCGTCGTTCACTGCCCAGAATGGCGCCTGGACGGTCCAGGTCGAGATAGGTAGTAGTTCATCGGCCGTCAGCACGGACCTGAGGGCGGGCGAATTCGGGGTCAACATCACGGTCGTCCCCGCCACCTCGACGACGACGGGGTAGCGCCGGCAACTACGGTGCGTCTCCATGAACCTTGACAGCTACACCTTGGCCGGGAGTGACGTCTCGATCCCTCTCCTCGGAGTAGGCACCTGGGCCTGGGGTGATCGTTCCACTTGGGGCATGGGCGGCTATGACACCGAACTCACCACCGCATCGATCCAGGAGGCGTGGGACGCCTCCATCGACGCCGGCGTGACCCTGTTCGATACCGCAGAGGTCTACGGAGGAGGTGAGAGTGAGCGGATCATCGGCGCAATGCTCGGCAGCGATCCGGAGCGCGCCTCCCGAGTGGCCCTCGCCACCAAATTCATGCCGTCGCCGTGGAAGCTGAATGTGAAGGGAGCGCTCCTGGGATCGTTGCGGGCTTCGATTGGCCGGCTCGGTGTCACCACCGTCGACCTCTACCAGATACACGGGCCCATCAGTCTCCGCTCGCATGCGGCGCTGGCCGATGCGCTGGCCAACGTCCATCAGGCCGGTCTGGTTAAGGCCGTCGGTGTTTCCAACTACTCGGTGTCAGAGACGCGCTCTATGGCTGCCGAACTCGCAAAACGGGGCATGCGGTTGGCCACTAACCAGATCGAATTCTCGCTGCTGCGTCGCGTCCCCGAGACCGGAGGACTCTTGGCCACCTGCGCCGAGCTCGGCGTCGTTCCCCTCGCCTATTCACCCATCGGTCAGGGCCGCCTGACCGGCAAGTACTCGACCGGCCACCCTCCTCCGGGCAAGCGGAACTTCTCCAATCATCCGATGGGGATCGTCGACACCGTCGTCGGCAAATTGCGGATGATCGGGGAGAAGCACGGCGGAAAGACCCCCAGCCAGGTGGCGCTGAACTGGGTGATCGCCAAAGGTGCCGTGCCCATCCCCGGGGCCAAGAGTCGCTCCCAAGCACAGGAAAATGCCGGCGCCCTCGGCTGGACTCTCGACGCCGATGACGTCGCCCTCTTGGACGAGGCCGCTCTTCCTGGGATCCGCACGATCGCCAATCGATTCTGGCAGCACGGTTGAAGCTGACCGGCATGATGCCGGTCAGCTACCGCCGGGTGACGGAGCGACCCCCCCGACCTGCCTGCTGCAGGTCGGGGCCAATGTGACGTGGTCGGCTCCGGCCATGATCTCCACCTGAGCCTCATGGGGATGTTGTTCTTCACAGTCTTCCTCGCTGGTCCCCTTCGTCATCATCGCCGTGGTCCCGCCTGGCCCCGTCGCCGATTGGCCGTTGTCCTCGCCGAACAGCCAGCTCGACCCGCGCGAGAACGGGCCCCGGCTCTCGGCAGGTCGCCGGTCGGGCACGTAGCATCGGCCGATGCGCGGGCCCGGACTCTCTCGACGGTTGGGTGGGGCCCCGTGTGTTGTGTTCACCATGGCGCTCATCTTGTGCGCCTGTAGCTCGGGCTCGGCGACGCCCTCGGCTGCAACCACCTTAACGGTGCCGACAACCAAGTCGAAGGGGCCCGCCAGCACGGCCACGTCCTCCCAATCGCCCACGCCGGCGCAGAGCGCGGCGCTCGCCGACGGCGCCGTGGCCGCTGACACCGATACGGCTGGGGTCGAGTGGCTCTGCCGGCCAGGACAAGTCCCTGATCCGTGCGACGACAGTTTGACGGCCACGGTGATGCCCGAGTCGGGTCCGACCAGCATCCAGCGGGCATCGGATGCCACTCATCCCGCCGTCGACTGCTTCTACGTTTATCCGACGGTCAGCGGGCAATCGGGGGCCAACGCCACCCTGGCCATCGATCCCGCGGAGACGGCGGTAGCGCAGTACCAGGCCTCGCGTTTCTCTCAACAGTGCCGCGTGTTCGCCCCCATCTACCCCCAGCTCACCCTCAAGGCCATCGGCGACGCGGCTGACCTGACGGTCGCCAATCTGGCGAAGGCCTACGGCGGCGTGGTGGCTGCATGGCAGGACTACCTGGATCACTACAACGACGGGCGGGGAGTGGTGGTCATCGGCCACTCTCAGGGTGCGGCCATGCTGATTGCCCTGTTGAGCCAGAAGGTGGACGGGGACGCGGCGGTGCGTCGACGCCTTGTGTCGGCCATCATCCTGGGCGGTAACGTGACCGTTCCGGTAGGCAAGACGGTGGGCGGCAGCTTCCAACACATCCGGGCGTGCACGTCGATCACCGCGACCGGATGCGTGATCGCCTATTCGTCCTTCGACCAGCCACCGCCCTCCAACAGCCTCTTCGGCCGGCCCGGTGCCGGCGTGAGCGGCCTCATCCCGGACCTCAAGCGGCGACCCACCACTGGGCTGCAGGTCCTCTGTGTGAACCCGGCATCGCCGTCGGGCGGCGTCGGACCACTCTTGCCGTACTTCCCGTCGGCCGAGACGTCGGCCAGTCTCAGCGCCAACGGCGCCCAGGTGCCGAAGGCGAGGACGCCCTGGGTCAGTCAACCTGGCCTGTATACAGGTCAGTGCATGTACGAGGACGGTGCCAGCTGGTTGCAGGTGAGTGGTCCGGTCCATCCCCGAGACGCTCGGCCCATCGTCAAGCAGACCATCGGACCGACGTGGGGATTGCACCTCGTCGACGTCAACATCTCCCTCGGGAATCTGGTCGCCCTGGTTGGCGATGAAGGTCGGGCGTATGTTCGTCGGGGCTGAGTCGGGATCCCGGGACCGTTCATTTACCGACTATGGCTGAATACCGCCAACTCCGGTTCGAGCCACCTCCCGGGGCGACCACCGTCCTTCTCGTCCGCCATGGCGAGTCGGAGCCGCTGGACGACGATCGACCATTTCCGCTGATCGAGGGTCAAGGCGATCCGGCGCTGGCCGCCGAGGGAATTGAGCAGGCTTATCGCGTGAGCGATCGCCTGGTCCTCGAGGGCGTCGACGCCGTCTATGTCACGTCGTTGTGTCGCACGGTGCAGACGGCGGCACCGCTGGTCAAGCGTCTGGGTCTCGATCCTGTCGTCGAGCCTGACCTGCGTGAGGTATTCCTGGGCGAGTGGGAGGGTGGATTATTGAGAAAGATGATGAGGGAGCAGGGCCCACTGGCGCGACGCGTCCTTGCCGAACAGCGGTGGGAGATCGTCCCCGGTGCCGAATCAGCGACGACATTCTCGGGTCGCGTCCGCCGCGGCCTGGAGAGGATTGCCGTCGCCCACCCCGACCAGCATGTGGCGCTATTCACTCACGGCGGTGTCGTCGGTGAGCTGCTGGCCCAGGCGACGGGATCGGATCCGTTCGCCTTCACGGGAGCGGACAACGGGTCGATTTCCGAGATCGTCGTCAGCGGGCCGAGATGGATCGTCCGGCGTTTCAACGACACGACCCATCTCGACGGCGGGCCTACCAGGCGGCTTGGAGTGTCACCAGAGAACTGAGGTACGTCTGTTCCGCCTCGGTCAGGTCGACGAACTCGATTCCCACCCTGACGCCCTCGGACTTGGCGGCGACCGAGTGCCGGACCTCGCCCCGCAGGTTGTCGGCCAGGATGATGTTCCGTCCCAATGTCTCGTCGGCCGAGGCATCGGTCAGCTCGAGCCCGGCGCCGAATTTCGAGACGTCGATGACCCGGCAGTCACGCCACCCTGCGTCGGGATCGTCCTCGATCATATATTTGCCCTGCCAGCCGATGAATTTCCGCGGCAGCAACCGCTTCAACCTGAATTCCATGACGCTCACCCCTCCTGCCCCGACGGGCCGGTTCTGACCCTGGCAGCGTGACATCCCTGGGACACAATCCGGTCAAGCGATTCCCATCGCTTACTCAACGCTGGGTCCCTCTTCCATGTCGAAGGCGGGAATCCGGGTACCGGCGTCAGGCCAAAGGGCGGGCGTTGGCAGGAGGGAGCCAGAGCGTCATCCGGGTGCCCCGGCCGTCGACAACAGGGGATTCGGCCGTCACCACCGCTTGCATGGCCGCGGCCAGCTCGGACACGATGGCCAGGCCCAGCCCTGATCCCAGCCGCCTGCTGGCCACCCGATCGGAGGTGAAGTGCCGTTCGAAGACGTGGGGGAGATCGTCGCTGGCGATACCGGAACCGTCGTCCAAGACCCAGACGGCGATCGAGGTGCCTACCACGCCGGCGCCCACCACCACACGAGTCACCGCATGCTTGAAGGCATTTTCCGTCAGATTGGCCATGATCTGGCCCAGTCGGTCGGGGTCCGCGTCGACCCACAGGGGGCTCTCGTCGGGAACGGCCGTCACCAATTCGAGACCCAAGTTCTCGGCTTCGGGCCGGAAGGCGGCCGACGTCGACCGGACTTGCTCGGCGCAGTCCACCGGTCGGACGTCGAAGGAGAACCGCTGGGCGTCGAGCCGGGCCAGATCGAGCAGATCCTGGAGGAGCCGTCCAAGACGGCGGGCTTCGGTTCCTATGACGACATTGGCGCCGGCGATGTCGTCGGTCGTTCCATCGGCAATGGCATCGGCGTAGCCGATGATCGACGTGAGCGGCGTCCGCAGTTCGTGGGAAACGGAGAGAAGGAACTGCCGTTCCAGGTTCTGCGAACGACTCAGGTTGTCGCCCATGGTGTTGATGGCCTCCGCGAGCTCCGTCAACTCGGGATAGTCGTGAGGGCTGACCGGGACCCTGGCGCTGAGATCACCTCCGGCCAACCGCCTGGTCGTGCTGACGGCCCGGACGAGGGGGGCGCTGATGCCGCGGGCGAGTCCCGAGGCGACGACGGCGGCGACCAGCAGGGCCCCGCCTGCGACAAGCAAGAAGTAGATCAACCCGTTGACGGGGTCGCGCACGGTCTTGACGGCGAGCAGGACGGCCGTCTCACCCCGCCCGATCCCGAGGTTGAGCCGTTGCCGGGCTGAGAGGGCGACGGGAACGGCAGCGAAGACGACGTGACCAACATTGCCCGACACCGTTTGACCGCTCAGGAGCGCCGTGGAACTTAGTACCGCCGATGACAAGGGAGACGGTAGGGCGGTGAAGTCGCCCGAAGGAGTGAGTCCGACCGGCCGGAAGAAGTCGTAGGCGCCCACCACCTGCAGGGCCGACAACACTTTGGCGGCGCGGACCCGGGCGCCAACGCCGACGTCGGTGGCCAGGGATCCTTGGGACAGCGACCCCGCCACGACCGTCGCCTCGTGGGTGGTTTCGGAGCCGGCCGTGGATGTCCCCGCCCGATGGACGAGAAACAGGCTGCCGGCCGTGGTGAGCACCAGCGTTCCGGTGACCAGGGCGACAATGGCTATGGTGAGGCGTCGACGCATGTGGATCCGACCGACTCAACCGAGCCGGTAGCCCACGCCCCACACGGTGGTGAGGGGAAGTTCGTCGCCGAGCTTCTTGCGCAGCTGGCGAACGTGAACGTCGACGGTCCGTTCGTCGCCGTACCAGTCTTCGCCCCACACCCCGTCGAGCAGCTGTCGCCGCGAGAGCGCCAGACCACGGTTGTCCACCAAATACGCGAGAAGGTCGAACTCCCGGGTGGTGAGGCCTACGACCTCCCCGGCACAGAGGACTTCCCGCCGTCCGGAGTCGACCACGATGTTCCCGATCTCGGTGGTGGCTGGCTCGGTCCTGCCTCCGGTGACAGGTCCTGCCCGACGAAGAATGGCCCGCACCCGGGCCACCAGTTCACGAGGGGAGAAGGGCTTGGTCACGTAGTCGTCGGCACCCAACTCCAGACCGAGGACCCTGTCGATCTCATCATCTCTGGCCGTGAGGATGATGACGGGGACCTCGCTGGTCTTGCGGACCTGCCGACACATCTCCAATCCGTCGAGCGCGCCGGGTAGCCCGATGTCCACGATCAGGAGTTTGGGACTCTCCCTTTCGAGGTAGCCGAGGCCGTGTTCCGCATCGTCTGCCTGCAGTACCCGGAACCCCTCACGGCGGAGGTACATGGTGACCAGATCGGAGATGTTGTGGTCATCTTCGACCACGATGATCGTGTCGGAGCCCGTCGTCACGGTACAAGCCTGCCATGTCATGTCCGCTCCACCCGGGAGGGCGTTGGGCGAAGCGTCCGGACTGGTTGCACGTCGCCAGTGAATCCTCGACAGGTGAGAGAGCCAAGCTGGTCCTGTTAGGGAATTGTGAGGTCAGTCCCAGAGATCGGCCGGTGCCTGGCCCAATGGGTAATGGCCGGGCAACATTTCCCCCGAGGAGGCGCGCTCGATCCGGCGACGCATCCCGTCCGACAAGGCATCAGCCTTGATCATCTCGATGAACAACGATGTGGCGTTGCCCACATCGAAGAAGTCCCGCTGCCACGACCACTGCCAGTTCCCGGCGTAGCGGAACCAGCTGCCGCCGATGCCGGCGATTTCGTAGGCGGAGCCGTCGGACCGTTTCTGATCGGCGATCTGTTTCCATAGGCCGATCACTTCACCCTGCTCAGGATCGATCAGAACCTTCTGATACGGGTAGGTCCATCCGTCGAGGCCGCCCATTTCGAGACCGAGGGCGATGTCGCGGATCTCCGTGCGTCCAACGGCCATGAATTCTTCGTGGGGTCCGATGTTCCAGCCATAAGTGGCGTCTTCGGTGTAGAGGTCCGCCATTCCTCGCCAGTCATCGACGTCCTGGGCCCGCCTATTGGCCTCGAGCCACCGGCTCACCATCTCGTTCAGCTCCTGGTACGGAAATGACGACACGCCTCAGTCCTCCTCAATTCGCAACGCACTGGTGGGACAGAATGCCACGGCCTGTTCAACCATGGGTCGCATCTCTTCCGCGGGGTTCTCATGGACGACGGTCAGGACGCCCTTCTTGGAAACCGAGAACACGGCCGGTGCTTCTGACTCGCAGACACCGTGCCCCTGGCAGAGGTCTCGATCGACGACGATCCTCACGCGGTGACCACTTCAGACGGGACACGGCGTCGACGGTAGTGCACGGCACAAGGCTGCTGCAGTTGCACCACCATCTTCGAGTGATCATTTCTGTAACTGTCCGAGAGTTGGGCCAACTCAAAGTCCCAGCCGCGCAACAGGACCGAAAAGATGGCCTTCAGCTGCATCATGGCGAAGGGAGCGCCGACGCACCGGTGCCGACCGGCACCGAACGGGATCCACGTCCAGGGGTTGGCCCGGTCCTCGGCCCGGGGCTCGATGTAGCGCTCGGGCACGAAGGCGTCGGGGTCGGGAAAGTCCTCGGGGATCCGGTTGGACACGGATAGGCTGGCCCCGACGAGCTTGCCCGGGGCGATGCGAACGCCTTCGACCTCGAGCTCCTCCTTGGCCACCCGGAGAACCAGGATAAGCGGTGGGTGGAGTCGCAGTGCCTCCTTGATGGCCGCCTCGAGGCGAGGCATGGCCCGCAGCGCCTGGTAGCTGACTTCTTCGCCATGGGCGTACAGCTGGTCGAGTTCGTCGGTGACGACGGCCAGGGCCTCGGGGTGTCGCAATAACTCGATCAGGGTCCAGGCCGCCGTTCCCGATGTCGTGTGGTGGCCGGCGAACATCATGGAGATGAACATCCCTGTCACCATGTCGGTGGAGAACCGGGGTGCGCCGTCGTCGTCGTGGATCGACATCAGGACGTCGAGGAGATCCCGGTCATCATCGGTGGCCGCCGCCCCTGTCCGCCGGCGGTCCATGATGGCTTGGACTAGCTCCACCAGCCCGATCCGAGCAGCGTCACGCTGACGAAATGTATCGATGTCGGCATAGGGGTCGACGTAGGCGAGGGCATCGGTGCCTTGCTCGAGGTCGTGGTAGAGCCGGGCGAAGCGTTGGTCCAGATTTCGGCGAAATTTGGGCCCGATGAGACAGGCGGACGATGTGTAAATGGTGAGTTCGGCGAACCAGTCGAGCAGATCGATGGTGCCGGAGTCGGACCAATCGGAGACCATGGTCTCAACCTCGTCCGAGATCGTCGATGCGTGGCCTCTCATGAATTTGTCCCGCAAAGATTGATTGTGAAGCATCTCCCGTCTGCGTTCGGGGGGAGCGTCGAAGACGACACCTTCCCCGAAGATCGGGGTCATGAAGGGATACGCTTCGGCTTGATCGAGGACGTCCTCCGGGGCCCGGAAGAAGAATTCGTTTGCCTCGGCACCGGTCAGGAGTACCACATCGCGGTCGGCCAACCGGAACTGCCCGACGGCGCCGCATTCCTCACGCACACGCTGCATGAGTCCGATCGGGTCGCGCCGGAGCTCTTCGAGGTGCCCGTGTTCGTCGTCCCCCCCCGATACCTGTGGCGGCTCGCGTAGTTCGACGCTCGTACTCATTCTCTGCCTCCGCTCTCCGGTCGGTCCCGACGCACGGGTGCCTCTGGTTGAACTTCGATCATGGTCAGGTGCGTCCCGACGGGAACCTCAACGGCGGTGACGACGGCGTCGGCCACCGCTCCGGGATCGAGGAAATGGCTATGTCGGGCCAGACCCCACCGAACCCATTCACCCAGGATCTCGGTGGTTGCCTCCGGGTCCCAGTCGGACCCCATCTCGGACAGGGTCTGACCGGGCTGCACGATGGAGGCCCGGACACCCGTGCCTTCGAGTTCCATCTGCAGGGTCCGGGCATAGCCTTCGAGCCCCCACTTCGACGAGACGTAGGCCTTGTTCAACGGTCGAGGTGAACGTACGACCTCGGAAGTGACGAAAACCACATCGCCGTGGTGGCGTTCTTTCATGCCAGGCAGAAGGTGAGCAACGAGCTGGTGGGCGCCCACCAGGTTCACCCCGACCGTAGCGGCGAAAGAACCCGGCGATCCGTCGATGATGGCGTCGGGGAGGTTTTGGCCGGCGCACGAAACGACGATGTCGATCTCCCCGACGGCGGCTCGCGTCTGATCGACGAAAGACGTGATCGATCGTTCGTCGGCCAGATCAAGCTCGAATGCGTGCGCCTCAGCCCCCTGAGCGACGATCTCGAGGGCGATCTCCCGGCAGCGGTCGACGCGTCGGGCACCGAGAACGACCGGATGACCGCGCCCGGCCAGGGCCCGTGCCGTGGCCAAGCCGATGCCGGCGGAGGCACCGGTGACGATAGTGGGGCGATGCTCGGGATGAGGGATGTGGCGGGACACGGTCGAGGGAGCCTTCAGCGCTCCGAGACGGAGGTGGGCAGCCGGGCGAAGCCCCGCACATTGATCGAATGGACCCGTTCGACTCCGCCGGGGTCGATCTCGTAGTCACCAATACGGAGAAGAAGCTCCTGCAGGCCGACCCGTGCTTCGAGCCGTGCCAGGGCGGCACCGAGACAGAAGTGGCGCCCACTCCCGAAGCTCACCAGTTTCGAAGTGTCGCGATCGAGATCGTAATGATCGGGCTGGGGGAAGATGCGGGGATCGCGGTTGGCCGAACCCACGAGGAGCAGGACCCGTTCGCCATCGGGAAGAACCGAACCATGCAGCTCCACATCTCCCGTGGTAACCCGAAGCAGCATCTGTGACGACGTGTCGAAGCGCAGCGTCTCCTCCACCCAGTCGGGAATCCGTCCGGGATCGGCCAATGCCTTTGCCCGTTGATCGGGGAATCGCCAACCCCAGTACCAACAATTCGCCAGCAGTTTGGTGGTGGTCTCGTTACCGGCCACCACCATCAGGAAGAGAAATGAAATGACTTCCTCGTCGTCGAGCCGATCGCCGGACACGTCTGCCCCGAGCAGGGCCGACGTCAAGTCCTCGGCGGGATGGGCGCGGCGTTGACGCACCATCTCGTCGAAATACCCGGCCATGGCGAGGGCGGCCTCGATTCCTTCGGGTGGGACGTCGTTGAGACCTTCGACGCGGTGCATGAGCAGATCGGCCAGACGTCTGACCTCGGCCCGATCGGCCCGGGGAACGCCGATCATTTCCGATATGACGTCCATGGGAAGCAGCCCGGCGAAGTCGGCGACGAAGTCGAAGTGCCCGCGGGCGACTGCCGTCTCGGCATGCTTGACGGCCAGGCGACGGATTCCGTTCTCCAATTCGGCCACCCGACGTGGGGTGAATGCCTTGGAGACGAGAGAGCGCATACGGGTGTGGTCGGGCGGGTCCATGGCCAGGAACGACATGGCACGGTGCGCGTCGGGCCCGTAGGCGGCGGGATCGAGGGATACCCCAAAGCGGTTCGACAGTTGGGAGGGGTTACGGAATGCAGCTAGGACGTCGTCGTGACGCGACAGTGCCCAGAAATCGAGGTCGTCGTTGCGGAAGAGAGGAGCCTCCTCGCGTAAGCGGGCGTACGTGGGATAGGGATCTTCGTGAATCTGGTAGTCGTACGGGCTGTAGCAAAGTGGGGCGACGGTGTCGGCGGTCATCGGACGGCTCCGAGAAGGGCCCCGGCGACGTCGCTCAGGGCCTCGGGAACCGAGGCGTAAGGCATGTGGCCCATGCCCGCCCACAGCATTGCTCCCGAGTAGGCGAGGTCGAGTCCCAGTACGACGGTGGGGTCGGCATCATCTCCCAGGGCGGCGGCGATGCGGGTGTGGAGTTCGGAACCGAACCGGACGCGCAGGGCGCGGACGTCAGGACCACTCCCGAGGAGCGCCGTGGTGCAGGCCGCCGCCAGCATCGGATCGTCGGCCATGAACAAACCGAGGTCGCCGAGTGCACCGGTCAACCGGTCGACCACGCTGGTTCCGACCGGGGCGACCACGGCGGGGAGGGCATGAAACCGCCGCCAGAGTACCTCGGCCAGCAGATGATCCTTCGAGGCGAAGTAGGTGTATGCCGTGGCCGGGGCCACGCCGGCCCGCCGGGACGCGCTGCGTACCGTCATCCCTTCGTATCCGTTGTCGCGTGCTTCGTCGGCGGCGGCATCCACCAGCCGCTGGACGATCTCCGCCTGTTTGACGGTCAGACGCCGACGGGTGGTCTCGGCATGGTCAGTCTCGTCCATGGGCAGGGTCGAGGGGTACATCACGAGGCGGGTTCCGGCTCGGGAACGTGGGGCGTGCCGTCGCGCATGGGCGGGAACTCGAACGTGGCGGCCGTGGTGCCGGCCGTGATGCGGGTGATGTCGGCGACGGGCAGGGTTTCGGTGTCGTCATCGATGACCACTTCCCACCGGCAGTGCGGTGAGCGATCGGAGGGCAGCCGAGGTGGACGGTGGACCGGTCGGATTCGCGCCTTCGGGTTGACCGCTTGCGCGGTGACGTCGAAGGTGCCGTCCTCGATGTGGTGACACATGTTTGTCACCATGACGTCGCCGAAGGGCTCCGCATCCATAAGGGCACCGCAGTGGGCCAGCTCGAAGTACCCGTGGCGCTCGTCGACCACTTCGTAGTGGACGTCCATGTAGTGGTGGGGAAATCCCGGGTCGAGTTGCAGGACCTTGAAGATGGCCGACACTCCGTCGCCTTCGATGTCCATGATCTGCCGGAGCCGGGCGCCATACAGGGGGCTCGCCCCAGCCCATTCCTCTACGGCCAGCTCCTTCATCACGTCGCCCCCGAACCTCATGGCAATGGCGGCACACATGGAACGGTCCAAAAGGTGCACGATGAGGGCGAACTCTCGGACGAGCCGAACGAGGGCCTCTTTCGACAGGTCCTCGTAGCGGAAGTCGGGGTCGAAGGGCCCCGAATAGTCTTTGCGGTCGGTCATGGAGACAGACTACGGTCCAGACACCTGTCCGAGCAATCAGGTCCAGCGGCCGAAAAGGGTCCGTCGGGCAGCCGGATCCTCTGCCTGGACGGGGCCAGAGGCAACAGCACAAGGAACGGGTCATGGAATCGGAAAACAGCTCTCCCACCGTCGGGGTCATCGGTCTCGGCGATATAGGCAGTGGCGTGGCCAAAGGCCTTGTTCGGGCCGGCATCGACCTGGTGGTGTGTGACGTGAGGCCGGAGTCGACGGCACCCTTCGCCGAGACGGCCCGGGTAGCCACCGGTCCCGCCGATCTCGCGTCTCTGGTCGATGTGATCGTGGTGGCCGTGGTGACCGATGAACAGGTCCTAGCCGTTCTCGAGGGGCCATCGGGAGCACTGTCGGCGGCCCGGGCGGGGCTGACCGTCGTGATCGTTTCCACCGTTGCCCCAAGCACGGTGGCGCGGGTGGCGGAGATGAGCCGAGCCGCCGGCGTCGGTGTCGCCGACTGCGGTGTCAGTGGTGGTCCGAGCTCGGCCGCCGAAGGGATGCTCGTCTCGATGATCGGCGGTGACGACGATGTCGTCGAACGCATCCGGCCCGTTCTCGACGCCTTCAGCTCCCTGGTGGTCCGGATGGGTCCGCTCGGAGCGGGGCTTCAGGCGAAGCTGGCGCGCAATCTCGTCCAGTACGCGTCGTGGTTGGCGGCCTACGAGGCCCAGGTGCTGGCCGAGGCGGCTGGGATCGAACTGGCGAAGCTGGCGCAGGTCATCCGGGCCAGCGACACCCGGATCGGCGGCGCATCGACGCTCATGTTCCGGCGCACAGTCGCTCCGTTCACGTCCGACGACGACGATGGTCTCGTGAGCGCCATGCGTACGGCGGCGGTTCTCGCCCACAAGGATCTCCGGGCGGCGTTGGAGCTGGCCGGCACATTGGGTATCGACCTTCCCCTGGCGGCCATGACCGAGGCCCGGGCTGACGCACTGTTTGGGATCGCTCCCGATACGTCGGGGACGGCCCGGGTCGGCGCCGGGGGAGACCGATGAGCGCGGACTTCGGCGAAGAGCGGATGCTCATCGACGGGGCGTTGGTGGCATCCTCGAGTGGCGCCACCTATCCGACGATCAATCCAGCCACCGAGGAGATCCTGGGGGTGGCGGCGGCCGGGACTCCGGCCGACCTCGATCGTGCTATCGGGGCAGCCCGAAGGGCGTTCGACGAGTCGTCGTGGTCCGCCGACGTGGATCTGCGGGTGCGGTGCCTGCGCCAGCTCCAACAGGCGATGACCGCCCATGCCGACGAGCTACGGGCGATGACCATCGCCGAAACAGGCTCGCCATTGTTCTTCACGCGCTCGGCCGCCCTCGACGAGCCGGTGGCCGCACTCGGATGGGTGGCCGATCTGGCCGAAGGCTACGAGTGGACGACCGACCTGGGTACGGCCAAGCCGTTGGGCATGCCGGCTCATCGGTGGGTGCGACGCGAGCCGGCCGGCGTGGTGGCGGCCATCACCCCGTGGAATGTGCCCCACCAGATCAACCTGGCCAAGCTCGGTCCGGCTCTGGCCGCTGGGAACACCGTCGTGCTCAAGCCGGCGCCGGACACGCCGTGGTGCGCCACGGCGGTGGGGCGGTTGATCGTCGAGGAGACCGACATTCCGGCCGGCGTGGTGAACATCGTGACTTCGGCGGCGGCCGACTACGGAGCCCCCTTGGCCACCGATGGGCGCGTCGACCAGGTCAGCTTCACCGGCTCGACCAAGACCGGTCGCAAGGTGATGGCCGCCGCCGCCGGCACCGTGAAGCGAGTGTTTCTCGAACTCGGGGGGAAATCCGCCTTCGTCGTCCTCGACGATGCCGATCTCTCCTCGGCCTGCGCCACGGCCGCCTTCATGGTGTGCACCCACGCCGGGCAGGGTTGCGCCATCACCACCCGTCTGGTCGTTCCACGGGAACGCTTCGACGAAGCCGTCGACCTGACCGCCTCCACCTTGCAGGGGTTGGCTGCCGGCGATCCGCTCGACCCGGGTACCGTGTGCGGTCCCCTCATAAGTGAACGCCAACGCCAACGGGTGGAGCACTATATCGGTTTAGCTCGGGAAGAGGGGGGAACGATCGTGGTGGGAGGCGGACGACCGGCGGACAAGGAAAAAGGGTTCTTCGTGGAACCCACCCTCGTCGTCGGCTTGAAAGGCGACGCACGCGTGGTCCGAGAGGAGATCTTCGGGCCGGTTCTGGTGGTGAGTGCGCACGACGGCGATGATAACGCCGTGGCCCAGGCCAATGACTCTTCTTATGGTCTGTCCGGCTCGGTCTGGGGTGCTCGAGACCGAGCCATGGCCGTTGCCGCTCGTCTACGCACCGGGACGGTCAGCATCAACGGCGGCGTCTGGTACAGCCCCGACATGCCCTTCGGCGGTTACAAGCAATCCGGGCTGGGTCGGGAGATGGGGGTGGCCGGTTTCGAGGAGTACCTCGAGACCAAGTCCATCGCGGAGCCGGCATGACGGCCGAACGTCGCCCCCCGCGTCCCGATCGCGCTCGGGGCATCGAGAAGATGCGAGAGGTGTACAACTTCTCCGTCGACCCCGAAGATGTGCCTGGTGACTTCGTGGCCTTTACCGTGGATCATCTGTTCGGCGACGTGTGGTGCCGGCCCGGATTGGACGTTCCCGAGCGCCGGCTGCTTACTATCGGAGTCCTCGCTGCCTTAGGAAAGACGGATCTACTCGACGTCCAGTTCTCGAGCGCCCTGGCCAACGGCGAGCTGACCGAAGACCAGGTACGTGAGATCGTCGTGCACCTGGTCCACTACGTCGGGTGGCCGCTCGCCACAGACCTGAGCGCAGCGGCGGAACGTGTCATCGCCCGACGACCGGCTTCGCCGGGCTGAGGGGGCAACCGGGTAATGAGTAACTACGACTTCAGTGACAAAGTGGCTGTGGTGACCGGCGCCGGACGTGGCATCGGCCGCGCCTACGCCGAGGGGCTGGCCCGAGCCGGCGCCTCAGTTGTGGTGGCGGACATCGACGAGGACAACGCCAGGGCCGTGGCCGATGCCCTGATCGCCGGCGGGGCGAGAGCGGCGGCGGCCCGGGTGGATGTGTCTTCAATCGAGTCGGCCCAGGCCATGGCAGCCATGGCTGTCGAAACCTTCGGCGGTATCGACTACCTGGTGAACAATGCCGCCATCTTCGGTGGGATGAAGCTCGACTTTCTCCTCACGGTCGACTGGGATTATCTCCAACACTTTCTCGCCGTCAACCTGACCGGAGCGCTCGTGTGTATCCGCGCCTGCTATTCCTCGATGGCCGATCGCGGCGGTGGCGCCATCGTGAACCAATCGTCCACCGCCGCGTATCTCTATGCTGGCTACTACGGATGGGCCAAGGCGGGGATCAATTCGCTCACGCAGCAACTGGCCCACGAGCTGGGCAGCATGAACATCCGGGTGAACGCCATCGCCCCGGGTCCCACCGATACGGAGGCGGCCCGTTCTGTGGTTCCCGACTCCTACATGCGCGAACTCATCGGCTCACTGGCGCTCAAGCGTCAGGGAGAGCCCGAGGACCTGGTGGGTATGTGCCAGTTCCTGCTCTCGGACGATGCCCGGTGGGTCACAGGACACATCTTCAATGTGGACGGCGGGCAGGTCATGCGCCCCTGACCAGGGACCGGATCGCTTTCCCCCCACCGTTTCCCCCGGGCGGGCCCATTCTGGGCGGCCTCACAGGAGCCCATAAGCTGTCTCCAAGGTAGGGCCCTGACACTTTGTCCCATGACGGTGACGGACGAGGCGATCAGGGGCACAGACGAAACGGTGGGCCCGGTCTGTGTTGAAGTTGTCGTCCCCGTCTACAACGAGGAATGGACGCTCGGTCCGAGCGTTCGTCGATTGCGCTCCTATCTCGACAGCGAGTTCCCCTTCTCGAGCGTTGTCACGGTTGTGGACAACGGCAGCACCGACGCCACCCCGATCGTGGCCGCCGATTTGGCCCGAGAACTCAAAGGCGTCAGGGCCGTCCGTCTTGTCAGCAAAGGCCGGGGACGAGCTCTGCGCGCAGTCTGGTCGACCTCGAGCGCTCAAGTCGTGGCCTACACGGATGTTGACCTTTCGACTTCGCTCGACGCCCTGCTTCCTCTGGTGGCGCCGCTGCTCTCCGGCCACAGCGACGTGGCCATCGGCACCCGGCTGGCCCGTGGTGCCCATGTGGTGCGTGGTCCGAAGAGGGAGCTGATCTCGCGGACCTACAACCTTCTGTTGAAGACATGTCTCAGAAGCGGCTTCTCGGACGCCCAATGCGGTTTCAAAGCGGTCCGCACGGACGTGGCCCGGCACCTTCTCCCGCAGATTGAGGACAACGAGTGGTTCTTCGACACCGAGCTCCTGGTGTTGGCCGAACGTCACGGTTACCGAATCCACGAGGTCCCCGTCGACTGGATCGATGATCCCGACAGCCGGGTCGACATCATCCGCACGGCCCGGGATGACCTGCGAGGACTTGTTCGGCTCTGCCTCGGACGAGGGTCGCGGCCCACCGGTGTTGACTCCTCAGACCTGCCGGCCACGATAGCCAGCTTCGCCCGGATCGGTGTGGCCAGCACTGGCGCCTACCTTGTTCTCTTCTTCGTCCTGGCCGGCCCGGTGGGAAGGTTCGGCGCCAACGCCTTGGCCCTGGCCGTCTGCACAGTGGCCAATGCCGCCGTCCACCGGCGTTACACGTTCGCTGGGCGGGGCCGACCGTCGCGTCGCAACCTCGTTCTCGGCGGTGCGGCCGCATTCTCCACCAGCGTCTCGGCCACCTCTGCGACTCTGGCCGTGGTGGACACCTTGGCGGTGTCGTCGCCCTGGGTACTGGCGGCGTCACTGGTTGCCGCCAACGGGGCCGCCGCCCTCGTGCGATTCGTGGTCTTGCGGGGCTGGATGTTCCGAACGGCTCAGACCACGGCTGGCGCCGCCGTCCCCTTGGGGCCGGTCACCGGCGCCATCGACGCGAGACGTGCGTCGTCCGATGCGGTCCCGGTCCCGGCGCCGTGGCCCATCGTCCTCACCGAAAGGCAGACCGGATGACCTTGCTCGTGGATCGACCCGCCGCGGTAGCGGACATCGATCACGTCGAACGGCCCCCGCGGGGCGCCTTCGGACGACTCGTGCGGGGGCGTCCCGACGACCCGGCTTGGGTGCGACCCTCGCTGATCGCTCTCTTGACGGCGACCGCCGCGGCCTACGTGTGGGCATTGGGTGACTCCGGATGGGCGAACTCCTTCTACTCGGCAGCCGTCCAGGCCGGGACGAAGAGCTGGAAGGCGTTCTTCTTCGGATCCTCCGACGCCTCGAACTTCATCACTGTCGACAAACCGCCGGCCTCGTTGTGGGTGATGGAGATCTCCGCCCGGCTGTTCGGGCTGAACGCCTGGAGCATTCTTGTGCCTCAGGCGCTCGAAGGCGTGGCCAGCGTCGCCCTTCTCTACGCCACCATCCGCCGGTGGTTCCGACCGAGCGCCGCGCTTCTCGCCGGCGCCGTCATGGCTTCGACTCCCGTCGCCGTGCTCATGTTCCGCTACAACAATCCCGACGCCCTCCTCGTCCTGTTGCTCACCCTGGCGGCATACGCCACCGTGCGGTCCCTCGAACGGGCCAGTACGGCGTGGCTCGTTCTCGCCGGCTCGGCCGTCGGCCTCGGTTTCACGACCAAGATGCTTCAGGCCTTTCTCGTCGTCCCCGCCGTCGGCGCCGCCTACCTGCTAGCCGCTCCCACCCCCATCGGGCGCCGGATCAAGCAGCTGCTGCTGGCCGGGGTCGCCCTGGCTGTGTCGGCCGGTTGGTGGGTGGCCGCCGTACAGCTCACGCCGGCGGCTGACCGGCCCTACATCGGTGGATCGCAGGACAACAACCTGCTCAACCTGATCTTCGGCTACAACGGACTCGGTCGGCTGTCGGGCAATGAATCGGGCAGCGTCGGGAGAGCGGGGGCGGCTGGATCCCGGTGGGGCCCGACCGGACTCATCCGGCTGTTCCGCAGCGATATGGGTGGACAGATCTCGTGGCTCATCCCAGCCGCGCTGATCTTCCTGGCCGTCCTCGTGGCCTTCACCTGGCGGGCGGCGCGCACCGATCGCACCCGGGCCGCGGTCGTGCTCTGGGGTGGTTGGTTGCTCGTGTCCGGGCTGGTCTTCAGCTATGCCCAGGGGATCATCCACCCCTACTACAACGTGGCCCTGGCGCCGGCCGTCGGCGCTCTGGTCGGGATCGGTACAGTGACGTTGTGGCACCATGAGCGGCGCCGATTCAGTCGGACCCTGCTCGGGGTGGCCCTGGCTGTCACCGTCGTCTGGTCCTTCGTGCTGCTGTCGCGGTCACCGACCTGGCTGCCGTGGCTTCGACCGGCTGTCCTCATGGTCGGGATCGCAGCCGCCGTCGTCATCGCGGTGGCGCCGCGGGTCCGTATGCATTTGGCTTTGCTGCTCGGGATCGCCGGCCTCGGTGCCGCTCTGGCCGGCCCGGCCGCCTACGCCATCGACACAGTGGCCACCCCGCACTCCGGTGCCATCCCCTCGGCGGGACCCGCCGTCCAGGGTGGCGGTATCGGAAGGCCTGGCGGATTCCCGGGTCGTGGCGGACTCGCCGGTGGCCCATTCGGCCGCCGGGGCCTGGGCGTGCCCGCCAACGGATTCGCTGTCCCGGGCGCCGCCGCCGGCCGTCCCACCTTTCCCGCCGGAGGATTCCCGCCGAGCGGAGGCGCTGGCGTGCGAATCGGCAACCCCTTTGCTGGCCGCGGAAGAGTCGGAGGAACAGGTGTCCCCGGTGGTGTGGGCGGCGGATTCCTGAACAGCAGCACGGCGGGTAAGGCCGTGGTCAGGCTGCTCCAGAAGAATGCCGGGATGTACCGCTGGGTGGCGGCGACCGTGAACTCCAATTCGGCGGCTGGCTTCCAACTGTCGTCGGGCGGCGCCGTGATGGCCATCGGCGGGTTCAACGGGACCGATCCCGCTCCCAGCCTGACCCAGTTCGAGACGTACGTCCGCGACGGGGACATCCATTACTTCATCGCCGGCAGCGGTGGGCTCGGTGGCGGGCCTGGGACGGGCACAGGCACGACCAACACGTCCAGCCAGGTCACCCAATGGGTGGAGAGCCACTATTCCTCGAAGACGGTGGACGGCACGGTCCTCTACGACCTGACGGCGGCGCCTTCCGTCTAGCGACTGTGTTGAAGACGCAGCCGCGACCATATCGACCAAAGGGATCGTGTCGACAGCCACCCGGTTTGACGGGCGGGCGTCCTTGCGGCAGCGTGCCCGGGTGGGGAACGTGTTCTTCGACACATCCGGCGTGCGACCGACGGGGGGTGGCCGCTATGAGGCCGACCTCGACGAACGCTGGAACCTCAGACCCCTGCCGCAAGGCGGGATCGTCACCGCCATCGCCGTGCGGGCGATGCAAGAGGAGCTCGCTCATGACGAGCAGACGCCGCGCACCCTTCATACCACCTTCGCCGCTCAGGTGGCGCACGGACCACTCGAGATCGACGTCGAGGTCCTCCGGGCCGGGCGGTCGATGTCCCAGGTCCGCGCCGAAGTCCGCAACGTCGGCGCCGGGCGAGGTCACCTGACGACGTGCATCTTCGGTGCCACTCGGGGTGGATTTTCGTTCACCGACGTTCGTCCTCCGGCCGAGATTCCCGACCCGGCTGTATGCCGCTCCTTCCGTGAGCCGCCGCCGGAAGGTGTCGACGCCTTCGAAACCATGCCGTTCTGGAATGAGTTGGTCGAAGGTCGGTCGGTTCTCGGCCATGCGCCCTGGGACGAGTACGAACCGGAAGATGCCCGACGGGTCATGTGGTACGCCTTCCAAGAACCACCTCTGCTCGATGACGGTCGACTCGACCCGTTGGCCTTGATCGTCCTCGCCGACACTATGCCGGGAGCTGTAGGTGAGAAGGTGGGTCGCAGCGATCGACCATGGTTCGCTCCGAGTGTCGATCTCACCGTGCATCTCCTCGATGACTGCCGGTCGTCATGGGTATTGGCCGAGAATCGGGCCCGCTACGCTGGCGACGGCTATGCGTCGGCCGATATGGCGCTGTGGGATTGCGGTGACGATGGTCGGCGGGCACCTCGCCTGGTGGCCTACGCCACCCAGCTGTTCCTCTTCACATTTCTGGCATGATGGAGCCGAGGGAGAGGGCATACGACGCCCTTCCGTCGTCCTCGCCGGCACGGTGAAGCCGATCTTTCGAGGACGCGGCGCGAGGCCATCTTGTCGTCGAGATCGGTGTCGGCGGTGATGACGGTGGCACCGGCATCGGTAAAGAGCCTCGAGCACAACGCACGGACTGCCTCCGTGGCGTAGCCCCGATCCCGGCTGGTGCTCCGAGGCCGTAACCGCCTCCGTGGCGTAGCCCCGATCCCGGCTGGTGCTCCGAGGCCGTAACCGATCTCCACGCGCCCGGACGCGTCAAGCCACACGAAGGCGCCGCAGTCGCTGATCACAAAGCCCGCGATGGTGATGAACTAGCCGGCGCCGGCGCCGGCCTCTGTCATCATGCGCATGGCGCCGAAGGTGTCGTCATGAGGCCAGCCCGTGGCGGCTAGGAGAGACGAAAGATCGCCGGCCATGACGGCTCGGGCGACATCCGCGGTGACGGGCTCGAGACCCAGGTTGCGGGTGACGATGCGACGAGCCGCGGTCGCAACCACTAGGGATTGTGCTGCGGTGCCCGACACAGCCACCAGGTCGGTGGTCCCGAGGCGACGTGGATGTCGGTGACCTCGGAGAAACCCCGGCGTCCATAGAACTGACGATTGCGTTCCGTCGAGGTCTCCAGGCAGCAGGTCAGACCGTCGCTGTCCGCCCGTCCGAGAATGGGGGCGATCACCGCCGAGGCCAGTCCCTGACCGTGACGGTCGGGATGGGTGGCCAGCACCCCCAGGTACCAATAAGTCGTGGCGGGCCGAACCTTGTCGATGGCGCTCTCGTACTCGCTCAGCCGCTGCCAGGCGGCCTCACCCGCCACGGCTCGGTACGCCTTCCAGAGGCGTTCGGATTGAGAGGAGGGGACTTTTCCCGGCGGATCCCACATAGCCACCGAGGCCAGGTCATCGGTAACCCATACATGGCCGGAACCCACCCTGGTGTCGAAGAGGGCGCCGGCGAATTGGGGAGCGAGCCGATCGTAGTCGTCACCACAGAGAAAGGACCAGGCCGGATCGTGGGCGAAGGCGGCGGCCACAGAGGCGATCACCCGCCCCCGATCCACGGTACGGGCCAATCGGACGCTTACCATGAACGCACGCTACCTGTGGCGGCGAGACCTGAGATGCGGGCCAGCCTCGTCGAGGATCACGTGAGGGCGAAATCCGGGTTATGACGGTGGTCGGAGGGCGCAGGGACACGTGCCGGGCCAGCCGGTCGGCCTGGCGCCGGATGTCGGGAATGCCGTCGACTCGAACTCCGAGCCCCGTCGACACCATCTGACAATGTGGATCCCCGGACCGCTGGAGTGTGGGCAGATCGCCGTTGGCGTCGACAACTGGGTGCCTTTTCGGCCGGGGCTTTCCTGGGCGGCCGGCTGGCGGCCCGACTCGGTCACCATCGTGGCCGTCTGCTCGTCGTCGGCGCCCTGGAAGCGTCCTTGGTGTCGGTGTCCGTGGTGTTCGTGGCCGCCGCCCGTGAGCCCGGAGCCGGTGCGACGCGCTACGTCCTTATCGTGGTCCTTAGCGTATCCATGGGTGCCCAGAACGCAGCGGCGCGGAAGCTGGCCATCGCTGATCTCACGACCACGGTGTTGACTCTCACCATCACCGGCATCTCGGCTGACAGCCGATGGGCGGGAGGTAGCGGCTCGAAGGCGGGACGGCGCCTCGTCTCCGCCTCGTCGATGTTCGTCGGAGCACTCGTCGGTGCCCTGCTCGTCCTGAAGGTCAGTCGCGTCGCCGCCGTCATCGTGGGCTTATCCGTCCTGGTCGCGATCGCCGTGATCTCCGAGCTCGTGTCCCGGTCCCGTCCGCCGTGGTCAGAGGCACCGACATAACGGAACGCTTGTCTCTCAACTCGTTTCGATGTATACGGACGGTCGGTCATGACCGAACCTTGCGCCGAGGATCCGGATTGGACGGCGCCGGTGTTGTTCAGCCGGTCGCCCACGATCGTTCCGGCAATGGTCGGCGCTGGGCGCCGGCCAGGACCACGTTTCCAAGGCCGCGGCAATCCTCGGAAGCGCCGGTTTCGGGTCGGTGTGTCGGTGCCGAAATGGCGCGAATCTTCGGCCTGAACCGCACCCCGTGCGAGACGGACAAAGCGGGCGGGATGGGGGCGGGCCATCCAGACACAGCGGCGCGCGGGCAGCCTCTACCCGTCGGTAAACCAACATCCGGACCAAGTTGACGCGAGATTGATCACTGGTCGGTGTCTTTGGAGGATTCCGACGTGGCAAGATGGAAAGCGGGGAATACCGGAGAAGGGGCGCAGAATGAATAGACGAATTCTTGGCTGGGCCGTTGTCGCTGCCTTGGCGCTTACGGCCGTTGGAGCGGTGGTTAGTCCATCGGCTTGGGCTAGCAAGGGAATTCACAACTTTGGCGGCTACTCGGCTCCGGTAGTGGCAGCGGCCTCGGCCACTATTACGGTGCCGGCGGCGAACACCATCAGCTGCTCTTCGCCGAAGGCGGCCACCATTGATATGTGGGTGGCCCTTACCAGGGGTCAGTACGCGGCCAACGCGGGATTCAACGTCCAATGCGTACACGGATCGCCGATCATGTTTCTATCGGGCGCCGCCGGCACTCTGTCGTTCCGGTTCCCAGTCTTCGCCGGAGACGTCATCTCGGTGACGGTATCGGAGTCCGCCGCCGCCACGATCGTCACGGCGCAGGACATGACCACCACGGTCAGCGACTCGGCTAACTCCCTCGGCACCACGGCGACAACCCCGACGGTTGTCCAGTTCGGTGCGACGGCGATCTCAAAGACGCTACCGGTGTTCGGGCCGGTCACGTACTCGTCAATAACGGTGGACGGAGCACCGATTGACTCATCGACCGTGACCTCTCGCAACCTCACCAGGAGCCACCCACCGAACGTCCTTCCTGGTCCGCTGTCTTCGGGTTCGTTCACCCTGACCGAAACGTGACGAGCGAGCACTACCGTGAGTATGGGCCGGGAGGATGTGAGTGTCACAGGTCGTCCGTCGTAACGGAGAAGCGGCCGGCACCGGTCTCGGTAACCGCCCAGGCGACGAGGAGTGCGAGTTGCCGGGTTGGGTCCTTTCGGTTGAGCGCACCATCCCGGCGACTCCGGAGGAGACCTTTGCCGTTCTGACCGACACCACCCAGCACAGCGCCATCGACGGTCCGAGCATGCTCCCAGGCAAGACGTCCGAAGAGCCGCAGTGGCTCAGCTTGGGAGCCACGTTCGGACTGTCGACGAAGATGCCCCGGATGCCGTATTCGACTGTCAACCGGGTCGTCGAGTTCGAGCAGAACCGACCGATCGCGTGGCCGACGGGCCCGAGGGGAACCGTGGAGCGCTTCATCGCCGGTCGCATTTGGCGCTACGAGCTCGAGCCGGTCGAGGGCGGACTCTCGTGTGGGAGAGCTGGGCCATCATCCCGGATCACCAGGGCGCGCTGCTCAAGCTCGGTGACATCTACTGGCGGAGGACCGCCGGGACATGGAGCGAACGCTGGAACGACTCAGTCAACTGGCGTCGGGAATACCGAAGACAACGCCGGACTCGTCGCAGGACGGTGTGCCGAGCGGCTGGGTCAGTCGTTCAGGGCTGAGAGCCAAGGGGAGAGATCGAGCTTCGGATAGAGCGTTCCGGTGGCCTCGATGAGACCTGTGGTCCAGATCGGATGGCCGGGAGGAGGGAAGCCGAACAGTTCGAGCTCCCGGGGACGTGACCCTTCGACGAATCGGACCCAGTCTGGTGACGTCGAGCGCGATTGCGCATTGTGGTAGCCGATCCAGTCCTGACCGGCCGTCCGGAAGCTCACATTGAGCAGGAAGCGGGATCCACCGGGCTCGGTGAGATCCACAGCGCGGTGGAACACGTCGGATCGATAGGCAAGGAACGAGCCCCGGACTCCTACCGCTCCGAGCTCGTGCGCGTAAATCTCGGGGTCGCGGTCGGGCATGATGAGTGGAGTCGTGGTCGGTCGACCGATGGAATCCTGTACCGATGCGAGATGTGTCGGATTGCCTGTGGCGTTGACATCTGACAGGTAGAGAAATCCTTCGACATGCCACCACGGCGCTTCCGCCACGGCAGGTAACCAGGAATGGTTCCGGTCGGTATGCATGGGTTGCTCGTAGTTGGTGATGCCGGTGTACTTGGCCGAAATCCCTGTCTGATAGATCCGGAGATCGGTCGTGGCCAGGGCACGCTCGATGAAATCGATCAGGTTGGGGTGAACGACCAACCGGTTGAGGCCACCGCTGCCGGCGAACGGGAATGAGGCCTGCCAGCGATGTTGGTCGTCACGAAATCCCGGACCTTCGTTCGGCCACACGAAACCGTGGTGAGGAGGCGGATGGCCGAGACGGCGCGCTGTCTCACCTTCGGGGTCGGCATGATACTGCTCGGCCGTGGGGAACGCCTGGTGGACGTCGTCACGAACGGCGTCGATTTCGTCCGTTCCCACCAATCCATCGATGAGAACCCAGCCGTGGTCGCGCCAACATTCGACCTCGGCGTCGCTGGCTCGTCGTGCGCACATCTCCGCAGATCAGGCGAAGATGGAAATGGTGTAACCCACGATGAGCAACAACCCCGTGATCAGGTGCAGGGCGATGTTCGTCTGCATGGTGGGGATCAGTGCGTAAGTGTCGCCGTAGTGGTCCCGAAGTCCGCGCCAGACCCGCCACACCAGAGGAGCGGTGCCGAGGGCCAGCAGCGTCCACGCCGGCATGACCCCGGCACCGACTTCGGCGGCGATGCAGACGAATGCGGCCCCAGCGGTCACGGCGTACCCCATCCGCACGTGCGCCGGCGTCCAGCGGACGATGAGCGTGCACTTCCCGACTGCGGCGTCGCCGGCCCGATCTGGTACCTGGTTCACGTAGAGAACAAGGGCGATGAGAAGGGCGACGGGCAGTGAGGCGAGGAAGGGCTGCCAACTCCACCGCCCGGTACAGGCGAAGTAGGTCCCGACGGTCATGACCGGTCCGAAACCGAGGGCGGTCACGGGCTCGCCCAGACCTCGGTGGACGAGTCGGAGTGGGGGAGCGGAGTAGGCGAAGCTCAACCCGACGCCCACCGCTCCGATGGCCAGGAGGGCCCACCCTCGCTCGGCCGCCAGGTACAGACCGATAGCTATGGCGGCGGCATAGAACGAGGCGCAGCCCAGCACCATGCTGCGCCGGTGGACGAGTCCGTATTGCAGGACCCGTGAGCCACCGCTGAAGGGTGTCGGGGTCAGATTGGCGGCATCCGCCCCGCTGGCGTCGTCGAACAGGTCATTGGCCATGTTCAGGCCCAAGTGGACGGCGACCGCGGCCAGAAGGGCGAGGACGAACCACAACGCATGGAAGCTGTTGTCGCGCCCGGCGATAACGCCGCCCAGACCAACGGGGATGAGGGTTGCCGTAAGAAAGGGCAGCCTGGTGGCGAGAAAGAATGTCCACCACGGCGACAGCCGGGGACGGGCGCCCACATCATCGAGGTAGGTACGGCCCTCGGGGACACCGCGTTCGGCGTACTCGAAAAACGGGGTGTCGGCCTCGTCCCAACCGGCGGCCGTCCGTACGGCGATCCGGAGACCGGCACCGACCGGCGTGGCCCGACCCCAGAGATTGATGTACCGCCGTTCGTCGTATCCGACTCCCGGTTGCGGTCGGATGTGACTGAATGTCAGCTCCACTTCTTGATCTGCCGTGGGCCGGTAGTCGTGGCCGAGGGGGCCCACCTCAACCAGGCCGTCCGACGACGTTGTGAAGTCGACGGCAACATTGACCGGGTAGCCGTCGGGCCCGACGTAGGCCAGGACCGCGTGTGGATACGTCTGTGCCCTGGTTAGGGCGTCGGTGAGCTCGAGCTTGGCCACTTCAGGACACTCCGGCGAATTCGAAGACCCGGGCCGGCTGACTGGCCCGACCGTCTTCCCACCACAAGACGCGTCGCGGGGTGATCTCGATGACGGATCTCTCAAAGAACAGCGGGATACCGAATCGTTTCTTCAGGAAGAAGTCGATGGCCGGCTCTTTCGCCCGCCACTTCGGAAGGAGATCCTCCCACCCTTCGTGGAGGTCCTCTTCCACCACTCGTGCGTCTCCCAAGATCGTGGCCCGGCTGAATGGCTCCACTGGCACCGCTACCGGGTCGGTAAGGGAGAAGCACACTTTCGGATTCGCCTTGATGTGTCGCAACTTCCGTGAGAAGAGCACCGACGATGTCAGATAGATCAGGTTTCCGTCTGACAACGGGATGAGAGGGTAGGTCACAGGTCGGCCCGTTTGGTCAATCACGGTGAGCTCGCCGACGAGAGCAGCATCGAGAAGTGCGCGGACGGGGGACGGGAGAATCGGTTCCGTTGTGTTCACGCGAGGAAACGCTACAGGTCGTCAGTGGATTTGACCACCCGGCGCACAGGATGTCGACCCGGAGGTACCCGAGGCCGGCGGGTAAAATCGACGTGTACAGTGGTGATCGGTTGGCGAGTCCTCTCGGCGATGGCGTTGCATGAACAGCCGGTGGGAAGCGTCGTCTCAGTCCCCGGTTGGGCGCCGAGCAGGGTCGCCAGACCGAAGAGCCTCACATGGCGCCGTTCGCAGCGAAGATCTCATGAAACGAGGTGTTGCCAGTGGGTGCCGTCGGTCGTCCGCCACAGACCAGCACCCACTTCGCACACCCATCCGTGGTCGGCGTCGACAAAGACCACATTGCCCGTCCCCCCGGCGATCAGTCCGGCCCGGGCCAGACCGGACACGGGAGTCCAGGTGCGTCCACCGTCCCTCGTCCGAAATACCCCAGACCGATCGGGAAAGATCCAGGCGTTCTCCGGAGTGAGAACAGCCAGGTTCTCGTGGCCGAGTGACAACGGAGAGACGTATCCGCCGGACGGAAGTCCGCCGGCGGCAGGCAGCGAGATGTTTCCGCTCAATACCGGCGCGTTGGCGGCGGCGGTGAGTGTCCAATGCTGACCCCCGTCATTCGATCGGTAGAGGGCTTTTGCCTGTGAGCCGGTGCTGGGCTGGGAACCGCACACCATCCAGAGATCGCTAGTCCCCGATGCGGCGATCTCCTGGCCGAAGTCGAAGTAGGTCGGGCAGGGGTCTGGTCGTGCTGTCCAGGTGTGCCCGCCGTCGGCCGTATAGGCCAGTTGTACCGGAGACGACCCTCCCGCTGTACGCGGCGGAGCAATAGAGAGCACATAGGCCCGGCGCGTCGTGATGCGGGCCAATTCGAGATCCTGGTCGGCAACGGACAACGTCGGTTCCTCCGAAACCGGAGGCGCCACCTCCGTGACCTGCCACGTGGCCCCGTTGTCGAGCGAGACCTCCACGGTGGCGGGACAGGCGCCGGCCAGGGACGAGGAGTCCACCGGACAGCTCCCGACCACGGCCCAGACATTCGACCCGATGGCGCTCACATCCGAGACGACCGGACCCACGCGCGCCTCGACCCAGGTGTGGCCGCCGTCGGAGGTGGTCCACAGAGGCACGGCACCCTGCGCCGACGGGGTGCCTCCCCACAGGTAACCGTGCACGGAGTCGACGAATTCGAGCTGCGCCGGCAGGCCGGCCGGGGGGGTGCCGTCAACGACCCGCCATGATTCGCCGCCATTGCCGGTGGCCGCCAGGACCGTATCCTGGCCGTGGAAGGCGAGGGCGAAACCGAGCTGGCCGGTGACGAAGACGACGTCTGCCAAATTGACCAGGGGTACCAGCGTCCCGACGGCCACGGGCCCGACGCGGGAGTCGAAGGCAGTGAAGGCCTGCGTCGCCGGCTGGGACCGCGGCACGGCCACGCCGATAACGAGGCCAAGACCGAGGGTCACAACACCGACGACGGTGACGGCCGAATTGCTGCGCCGTCGCCGCAGACGGTTAGCCCGGGCGAGGACAGACCGGAACGTTCCGGTGGTGGCCCCGGGAGGAGACGGATCATCCAGATGCTCGAACATCTTCTGCTCCTTTTGGGATCCCGACGTCAAGATGGAGACGAAGGGCGGTCAGCCCGCGTGAGGCGTGGGACTTGACCGAACCGGCCGACACACCCAAGGCCTCGGCCACGTGGGATTCCGACCAGTCGGCCAGATACCGCAACACGACTACTTCGCGTTGGCGGCGGGGTAAGCGGCGAAGGGCACGGGCGAGATCGATTCGCTCCGCCTGGTGGATGTCGACGAGTGAGAGCGGTTCGGCACCCAAGCTGGTCGAGCGCCGACGACGTCGATGGCGATCGATAGCCAAGTTGGTGGCGACGGTCACCACCCACCCCTGGGGCCGCTCGTGAAGTCGTGACCATCGCAGATGCGCGCGGGCCATGGTCTCCTGGGCCACGTCCTCGGCGTCTCCCCGATCGCCCAGGACCCGGAACGACACCCGATAGGCGAGGCCGTAGAGCGCCGGGAAAGCGTCCTCGAATCCCCCCACCGCCTGACTCACGGCGTCGCCCTTCCTCAGCCCACGTCTGTGGGGTCTACCAGTTCCCACGATCGGGGGCCCGGGTTGGTTGGCGCCGGACGGGTCGGTTACCGGCAGAATTCCGAATTCCGGGTATCGAATTCGGTCCCGATGGCGGTGACGACGTCGGCGGCCGGCCGATCCTGGGCCAGCCGGTATCCCTGACCCGCCCACAGATTGGTGCCGTGGGGGTCGCCCCGGGCCACGGCTGCGCGTCGCAGGGCCCGAGTGGCGTTGTTGATATGGGGATAGCCCGACGGCGCGTTCCCGTGGGCCCTCATGAAGCCGTTCACGAGCCCCCGGGCCCGACGTCCGCTGAAGGCACGTGTGATGGCTGTACCGGTGAAGCTCGGATCTACCAGTGCCGACTTGTGCACGCCCGGGGCACCGCTCTCCGGACATCGCAGGAATGCCGTCCCGACCTGCGCCGCCACGGCTCCGGCGCTCACCACGGCGGCGACATCGGTCCCGCTCATCAGGCCACCGGAGGCGATGACCGGGACCGACACCTGGTGGCGGAGCGCGCTGAGAAGGGCCAGAAGACCCCAACCGGTGTCGGGATCTCGGTCGTCGTCGAACGTGCCCTGGTGACCTCCGGCCTCGATGCCCTGGGCGGCGAGGGCGTCAGCGCCGGCCGCTTCGGCCGCGACGGCCTCGGCGGGGGTCGTCACCGTGACCACCACCCTCGAACCGACCCGCTGCAGCCGGCGGATCACCTCGGAGGAGGGACATCCGAAGGTGAAGCTCACGACCGGCACGGGATCGGTCGTCAGGAGCTCGATCTTTTCCGGCCAGCCATCGTCGTCCCATTGGGCGACGGCCTCCACTCCGAGGGCCGCCGCCACCGGTTGGAGGCTCTTTACGTAGGCGTTCACGGCATGCTGGTCGACATCCGGGCTCTGGGGGACGAAGACATTCACTCCGAACGCCGCACGGGTGAGCCGTTGGAGCTCCGAAATCTGCATCCTCAGGACCTCAACCGACAGATAGCCGGCGGCCAGGAACCCGAAACCGCCGCCGCCGGCCACGGCCGCGACGAGGGCGGGTGTGGAGGGGCCGCCGGCCATCGGAGCTCCGAGCACGGGCCAGCGAAGGGAATGCCCGAGAAAATCGATTGTCCTCACCTCCGTCTCGACCCGTTCGGCCGGCTCACTCCGCGTCGTCCGGCCCCCACTTTGGCGCACCGAGGTCTCGATCGGCACGGCGACGCCGATGGATGGCTTGCCACCCCGACCAGCAGACCCATCACCGTCACGGGGACGGCCCCGGCCAAGGAGGCCCGTCGTCGTGCTGCAACGACACCGCCCCGAGCTCTCGGAGTCGGTCGCCGCTGATCCCGTCAGCATGCACAGGGCGCACTCTGCGGACCTTCAGCCCGGGCCGTCATTGTGCGGAACCGGGTTGCATGACGGTCCTGTCCATCGACAACGGGGCCAAACCCTGCGCCGCCCACAATCCGAGGCAGATCCGGCTCTCACGCTCTCGGGGGCTTCGTTCCGTCGAGCCGGGGTGCCGAGGAGGAACACCAGGCAGCCTCGCAGGAATGCAGCTTTGTCTTCTTGGGGCCGCGCCGTCCGGGCGCTCTCTCTCACGGATTGAGCACGCGGAACAGATCACCCATATCGGCGACCCGGGCGAGCACATCGGAAGGCGTGAACCGCAGTAGCCGGTCACCATCGCCCCCGGCCCCGGCAGACACCTCGTCCCACGAGACCGGCGTGGACACCGATGGTCCGTCGATGGCACGCAACGAGTAAGGCGAAACCGTGGTCTTGGACGAGTTGTTCTGGCTCCAGTCGATGAGGACCCGTCCTCGCCGGAGATCCTTGGCCATCCGGGAGACAACGAGCCCGGGATCCTCCTTCTCGAGGGTCCGGGCCAACTCGTGGGCAAACGTGCCGGTTCCGTCAGCCGGCCACTGTTTGTCGGCGATAGGGGCATACAGCTGGAGGCCCTTCGAGCCGCTCGTTTTGGCCACGAGGTCGATGTGGTCCCGGCCAGCTCGTTGCCGGAGCTGAAGTGCGACCTGACAACATTCGGAGATCGTGGCCGGTGGCCCCGGATCGAGGTCGAAGACGAGGAGATCCGGCACCCCCGGTTCATTCGACTCTTCGGCCCGCCACATCGGCGTGTGGAACTCCACCGCGGCCAAGTTGACCAGCCACATCAAGGTCGCCAGCTCGTCAACCACAACGAATTCGGTCGTCTCTCGACCGTTCCCCTCCTCGCTCTTGCGTCCCCAACGGTCCACACCCTTACGGTCCACGGTCAGTGTTCGGATCCAGTCTGGGGCGTGCTTGGGGACGTTCTTCTCGATGAAGCCCTGGTGGTCGATGCCATTGGGAAATCGCTTCACGGTGACCGGCCGATCCAACAGATGGGGGAGCATGGCCGGAGCGATCCGGGCGTAGTAATCGAGCATGTCCCCCTTGGTGAAGCCCGTTGGAAAGAGAGGCTTCTCGAGGTTCGAGAGCTGGAGTTCTCTCTCTCCCACGGTGACGGTGACACGCGCAGGATCAGGACTCACGGCGGACCTCGCCAGGGCCCTTGTCATCCCGCAGGCCTCTCCACGACGGATGGCGCAGCCTGCCGTCGCTCGTCCATTCGCTGAAAGTCACCTCACCCACCAGGACGGGCTCCGTCCAGACGGCCACCTTCGCGTATCGGGTGGGCACGTCGTTGGCGAACGGTTTGGTCATCGACCGAAGTGATCCGAGCCTGGATCCCAGATCGTCGAGGATCGCATCAGAGAATCCCGTACCGACCTGACCGACGTAGACGAGGCCGGACGCAGACGGAATGCCGAGGAGCAGCGAACCGAACCGACCTCGACGAGACCCCTGGCCTGGTGTCCATCCACCGACGACAACTTCCTGTGTACGGATGTTCTTCACTTTCGTCCAGCTCGACGTTCTCTTGCCGGGCAAGTAAGGGGAGTCGAGCCGCTTGGCCACGATGCCCTCGAGCCCTTGATCTCGGCTGGCCTGCAGAACATCGGCACCGGGGCCTTCAAAACGGGGGCTCACCGCCCATGAGGCCCCCTCCCTCTCGAGCCCGAGACTCTCGAGCCGATGCCGACGTTCGGCGTAGGGACGGGTGAGCAGCAGTTCCCCGTCGAGATAGAGGAGATCGAATATCACATAGACAGCCGGTTGATCCAGCGCAAGCTGTTTGGCCTTGGCGGGGTTGGTGGCGTGGATGCGGGGCTGGAGCTTCTGGAATCGTGGTCGACCGTCTTTGTCGAAGGCCACGATCTCGCCGTCGAGCACAGCTTGATGTGCAGCCAGCCGCTCACCGATCGCCCGAAGCTCGGGGAATGAGGTGCTCAAGTCGTTTCCATTGCGCGAGACAATGCGAATACGACCGCCGTCGACATGAACGACGGCGCGGATACCGTCCCATTTGAACTCGAAGGCCCATGCCGAGTCGTCTTTTGGCAGTACGCCGAGAGCCGCCAACATGGGTGCGAGCTCGACGGGAGGAGAGTGGTAGCCGACCGGGGCCTCGTCCATCCGATGCATCATCCAGGAGCGCCGAGCGCCGCCTCTGCCCTTGCCGCTCCGGCTTTCCGTGGCGAACAGCACATATTGCCCCTCTATCCGCCGACCGTGGAGTACAACCATCACTTCTCGTTCGGACCACTTTATCTCCTCGTATGTGCCCGAGTCCCACAGGATGACTTCGCCTCCTCCGTATTCACCCGACGGGATCTCTCCGGCGAAGGTGGCGTACTCCAAGGGGTGGTCTTCCGTTTGGACGGCGAGCCGATTCGTCTTCTTGTCGAGAGGGAGACCCTTGGGGACAGCCCAACTCACGAGAACGCCCTCACGCTCGAGTCGGAAGTCCCAGTGCAATGCTCGGGCGTGGTGCTCCTGAATCACGAATCGCTTCGGCGCGTCCGATTTCCGCCCGCCGTCCCGTCGACGCGGCGAGGAGTCGGGGGCAGGTATCGGCTCCGGCGTGATGGATGGATCTCGCTTCTTCCGGTAGGTGGCCAGCTTGTCGCTCGCCGAACCTGCGGGCTTCCGAGGCCTAGGCGACATGGGTCAGATCCCCTCTTCGTTGTCGCCGCAGCGCTCCCGCAGCGTGGCCAGGCCGTGGACGAGCAGACGCGACACCTGCATCTGGCTGAGGCCGGTGCGGGGTATTGCGTTGCTGCCCGACCGCGGGGTGGAATGCCCATCCAGGGAGGGATCTCGTGGCCGGTGGACTTGTCGTCAGCCTTCTCATCGTTGCCGTCGGGGCCATTCTTGATTCCGCCATCACGGCCAACCCGGACCAGCACGGCTTCAACCTCAACGCCGTTGGCGTCATTCTCATGATCGCCGGTGTCGTGGGCGCAATCGCGTCGTTGGCGTTCTTCGGTTGGAGCGGCGCCGGGGTACGTCGCCACCGGACGATCATCGACGATTCCAATGGCAATGTCGTCCGGCGCGAAGACACCTATCAATGGAGCCAACACTCTCAGAAGAGCGACTTCCCGTCGGCGCCCGACGCCGGGCGATCGGGGCAGTCTTCGGTTCTGGGTCCTGATCCAGGCCGTTCTGATCCAGGCCGTCCTGATCGAAGGGCGACGGTGACCGGGGTGACCGCATCACATCGGATCGCCCGGTCTCTCCCCGGTTTCCTGGCCGGGGGAGAACACGACCTGGACCCGTTGCTCGGGCCGGCGTTCTCTCTGTTCGGCCAGCGATCGCAACACGGCTTCGTCGGCCGGGGTGAGAGGCGGTGGGGCGATACTTCTGGGGTAGAGCCGCCGGGCCAGGACCACGTTCACCTCGGCCGCGTAGATGGTCAGTTGAGAGGCCAGATAGAGAAACGAGATCAAGCCCAGGACGCTGCCGTAATAGCCGTAGGTCTGATTGGCGTGCCGCAACGTGTGGCCTACAAGCAAGGTCCCGGCGTACTGAAGAACTGTCCAGCCGGTGCCGGCCAAAACGCCTCCGGGAATCAGCTGACGGGTGGCGATGGACTTCGGGGTGAGAATCCGGAAGCCGGTCACATACAGCACCATGTTGATGACCAGCCCGAGCAATCCGGCGAGCATCTGCACCCAGGCCCTTCCCTGACCGATGGTGACAAAACCGGCCAGGAACGTCGTCGCCACCACGTCGAGACCCAAGAGGCCGAGGAATACCAGGCTGCGGCCGAGCCGTGGGCCGAAACCCGGCCGGATCACGCCGGGGATGTTCCAGACCTCGGCCATGGCCCGCTGGGCCGCCTGACTCACTCCGGACGATCCCCACACCAGGACGAGCAGTCCGACGACCAGGCCGACCACGCTTCCGGACTTCAGCGAGTGGATCCCACTCTTGCTGGCCAACTGTTGGCCGACAATCGGGAACTGCCCCAACGTCGAGTGGATGATCCGATCGTGCAAGCCTGCGTCATTGGCGAAGACGAGCCCGAGAAGAGTGGTCAGGATGAGCAGTAACGGAAAGAGAGAGAGAAAGCCGTAGTAGGCGATCAATGCGGCCAGCGAGCCGGCGGAATCGTCGCCAAACTTCTTCATCACTCCGATCACGAACGACGGCACCCCGTGTCGTTGTTGGAACCCGTCGAACCGGCGGATCGTCTTTTCGATGGGGTTCACCTACCGGTTCTACCCAATGCCAGTGGTTGAGGGCAACAGGGTGAGCGCAGACCCAGGCGGACGAGGCGGACGAGGTAAACGATTCTCGTCTGTTCGACGCCGGGGGGGGCGAGTAGGGATGACGGGTAGCCGACTGGTCGAACGAAAAGGAGGGGGCGGATGCCTCAGAAAGCGTGCTGGGCCAACCGGGAGCGCCAATACGACCCCATCAAGGAAGAACTGCTCGAACCGGGGGACTCGAAGCACCTGGCCGAGGAGATAGCCGCTCGGACGGTCAACAGAGAGCGGGCGCGCACCGCAGAGGCCGACCAACCGAGTCAGACGTCGATCAAAGATCTGTGGTCAGGCCGGCGCGGCGGTCTTTGGTCGCACCGCGGACCGGGAGGCAGAACGCGCGACCGGCTCTATCAGGAAGCTCGACGCCGTGGCATCACGGGTCGATCGAGATGTCCGAGGTCCAGTTGCAGCGGGCCGCGGACCGGTCGCAGACCTCGTGGTCATCGACTGTCACGGCCGGCTTCGGCCGAATCCTGACCGGTCCTGCGCCGGAGGCTCCTCGAGCCATTCGAGCACCACGGATTCCCACGGATCAAGCTGCAGTGGACCCGACAGCTCCTCGCCGTCCCGCCGCCGATCGCTGCCGATCACGATGGTGCCCCGGACGTCGTCCAGGATGACAGCGACGCCGCTCAGATTGAGCGCCACCATGATCCGGTCACCGCGACGCCAGGCCCAGGCCCCGGGTGGAGTCGTCACCGGCACATAGGCACCTGTCTGCCATCCGGCTCGCTCACGCCGCAGGGCGATCAGGTCACGGGTCAGGTGGAGAATGGAATCGGGGTCGGCCCGCTGGTCCTCGACATTGATACCCGAGGTCCTCCCCATGGGCAGCCAGGGTCGGACGCCGGCGCCGGTGAAACCACCCCCGGGCCCGTCGTTCCAGGGCATCGGTGTCCGCATGGCGTCGCGTCCGGCGTAGGCGGGGAAGTAGAGCACACCGAGGGGGTCCCGCATGTCCTCGTGGGCCACGGCACGGTCGCCCAGACCGATCTCGTCGCCCTGGTACAGCACCGGCGTTCCCCGCAGGCCGAGCAGCATCACCAGGGCCGTCCGGATCTTGCGGGGATCCCCCTCGCCCCAGCGCGACGCCAGCCGCGACATGTCGTGGTTCGACCCCGTCCACGCCGGCCAGGCCCCCGGAGGAAAGAGCCTCTCGGCCTCCTCCACCACCGACCGCAGCGTCGGGGCTTCGAAGGCGGACGTGATGAACGGGAAGTTGAAGGCCATATGCAGCTCGTCAGAGCCTCCCCCGTAGTACGCGGCCAGCGCGTCGACTTTCACGGGGGTCTCCCCGATCAGGACCCGTGGCGGCTCGTAGCCCTCGGTCAACCGCCGCCAGCTCTTCAGGACGTCGTGCACCTCCGGTCGGTTGCCGTTGTAGACGGGCCGTTGACCGAAGAGCTGCGCCTCGAAGTCGTCGTCTTCGGTGGCGGGCGGATTGTCCCGGAGCTCGCGGTCCTTCACGATGATGTTGCAGACGTCGATCCTGAAGCCAGCCACCCCCCGGTCCGACCAGAACCGCAAGACCTCCTCGAAAGCGCAACGGACCTCGTCGTTCCACCAGTTCAGGTCCGGTTGCTCGGGCAGGTGGTTGTGGAGGTAGTACTGACCGGTGGCCGTATCGAGGGTCCAGGCTGACCCCCCGAAACTGCTCACCCAGTTGTTGGGTACCGTCCCCCCGGGCCCGGGATCGGCCCAGACGTACCAGTCACGTTTCGACGCGGTTCGCGAGGAGCGGGAGTCGACGAACCACGGGTGCTCGGCGCTCGTGTGATTGGGCACCAGGTCCATCAGGACGCGAATGTCGCGCCGGGCTGCTCCGGCCACCAGTCGGTCGAAGGTCTCCATGCTTCCGAAGTCCGGGTCCACGGCGCAGTAGTCGGCCACGTCGTATCCCCAGTCAGCGTTGGGCGAGACGGTGACCGGACTGAGCCAGATGCCGTCGATCCCCAACCAGTCCAGATGGTCGAGCCGGTCGATCACGCCCTGGAGATCGCCCTGCCCGTCGCCGTCGGAGTCGCAGAAGGACCGCGGGTAGACCTGGTAGAGCACCGCCGTCTGCCACCACGGCACGGCCGGGTCCGTCATCTCCCGGGCAGCGGGCGCCAGTTCTTCACCACCACCCAGCACACCCCCTGCGGTATGTGGTTCAACGGGAATTTGCACTGGCTCGACGGGGGCACGTTGGTGTGCAGCCGGACGACCCGGTAGGTGGTCGGACCGGAGAAGCGGTCGGATCCGTAGCTCAGCCTGGGGGAGTAGCCGCCGGGAAAGTCGCTGATCCTGGCCATCGCCTCCACGAAGGTCCGTCGATTCAGGTCCGGCCCGGCCTGCCTGGCGGCCTCGGCGAACACGCGGATCTCCTGGCACCAGCCCTGGACCGGGCCCTGCTCCTCGATGAAGTCGTTCAGATTCCCCTTGGGGATCTCGGGGTAGGCCTTGTGCCAGGTGGCGAAGCAGCTCCGCACACCGGGGTCGTAGCCGCCCTCGGACTCGGGACGGGTGTCATCGATGCCGCCCAATGTCTCCGTGGTCAGACCCTGCTGTCCGTCGAGCGCCTTCTCGTAGGGGATGGGCAGCAGGCCCAGCGCCGATTCGATGGATTCCTCGTAGTCCGAAAGCAGCAGTTTGGGGAAGTACTGCTGCTGGGTCTCGGCCTGCAGGACGGGGTAGAAGACGTTGAACGGCATGAGGGGGATGACCGATGTCACACCGTCGGCCCGGAGCTGTTGGATCACGAGAGGCGCCTGGCTGTTGGTGGAGGAGGAGTTGGAGGGATCGGCGGCGATGGTCTCGACCACCGGTCTGATGCCGGCTCGTCGCAAGTCGGGCAGCAGGTACTGGCTGAGCGCCGTCTGGTCACTGGCCCGGTCGCCGGCGATCACCCCCACCTTCTGGCCGTGTCCGATCAGGCCGGCCTCGGTGCCCCAGTCGACAGTGGCTTCGAGCACGGCGGCGTCGTCGGGACCGGTCCACCACAGATAGGGCGATCCCTTCGTGGTCCAGTCGGTCACCGTCGTCCACTGACTGAGCAGCGGGGTGTGGCCCTCCTGGGTGATGCAGAGCTGGTTGTCCCCCGTCCAGGTGCCCACACCGTCGAGCACGGCGAAGACCGACCCACCTCCTTCGGTCCAGTCTTTGCACAGGGCCCGCATCGCCGTCTCGCTGGTGGGATCGAACGTCACGATCCTGGCGTTGATCTTCCGCCCGTGGATCCCACCGTTGTCGTTGATCTCCTTGACGAAGAGCCGTATGGCCTTGGCCTGCTCGGTGTACTCGACGTCGGTGGCGAATCCCAGGTTCGATGACAACGCCTGCAGGTTGGACACGGGGAAGACCACGTTGATGCCGTGAGCGCTCACTCCGGCGCTGCTGGTGCTGGCCTTGTCGGGGGCGGTGAACCCGGCCGGCGTCCGGCCGGCACCCGGTTGTCGGGGCCGGGGGGAGCCGCCGGACATGGTCACGGCGATCACGATGCCGAGCACGACCACGACTACGACCAACGCCGACGTTCCCTGCACGGCCACCGGCCGCCGTCGGAACCGCCGCCATGCACGTCCCCGTCGCCCGCCCGGGCTGGCCATCGCCCCCAACATAGGCGGCCGTCGAGCGCCGCTGCTACCGAATGCCCTCCAGCAGCCGCATGATGAGAGCGCCGACGCGGCGCCGCTCCTCCTCGGGCTCGGCCGCCGCCGCCACGGCCAGGCCGGCTTCGCTGGTGGCGGGGAGCAGCATCCGGGCCGTCAGGTCGCCGGGCGGGACGGTGATGAGACCGGCCTGGGCCAGACCGGCCAGTGCTGCGCTGACGAGACCGAGGAAGTACTTCTCCTCCGTCTCCTTCCACCGGGCCCAGCCGAGAGCGGCCGGCGCCTCCTCCAGGGCGATGCGCCGGAAGTCGGCTTCCCCGCATTCCTCCAGAAAGAGGTCGATCCCCTTTGCCATCAGCGCCCAGGGGTCGGTCATGGCGGCTACCCCCGTCGTCACTTTGGCCAGCAGACGTTCCTCCATGGCCACGAAGACCGCCTCGAAGATCGGGCGACGTCTCCTACCTGAGTACGGGTGACGGGCCTGACGCCCTCTTCGTCCACGGCGTCTTTCTCAACGCCGATCTCTGGCGGCGTCTGCTCGCCGGCCTGGCCGATCTGCGCCCCTGCCTGGCCGTCGACCTGTTGGCCCACGGGGAGTCCTCGTTCCCGACCGACGGCTGCCTGTCCATGGATCGTCAGGCCGAGATGATCATCGCCTTCCTCGACGCTCTGGACCTCGACGCCGTCGATCTGGTGGGCAACGACAGCGGGGGTGCCATCGCCCAGCTCGTCGCCGTCCGGGTGCCGCAGCGGATCAGGACCCTGACCCTCACCAACGGCGACACCCACGGCAACTGGCCCCCGACCGCCTTCGCCCCCATCCACCAGCTGGCCCGGGCCGGTGCCCGGGCCGACTCCCTGGCCGCCCCCGCCCTCGACCCGGCCACGGCCCGGGCGTGCCGGCCACCGGTTTCGAGAATCCCGACGCCCTGTCCGACGAGACCATCGCCGGATTCTTCGGCCCCTTCGCCGCCTCGGCGGCCCGGGCCGAGGCGGTCCAGAGCTCCGTGGCCGGGATGGACAACAGCGTGACCGTGGCCATCCGTGACGACCTGGCCCGGTTCCCCTCACCCACATTGATCGTCTGGGGCACGGCCGACGACTTCTTCGACGTCGCCTGGGCCCGCTGGCTGGCCGCCACAATTCCCGGCACGGTCCGCTGCGTGGAGCTGCCCGGGGCCAAGCTCTTCGTCCCGGCCGAACGGCCCGACGCCTTCAACGCCGAACTCCGGGAGCTGTGGAGCTCTCCGGCACCCTGATGTCGGCGTACCAGGCCAGGCCGAGGGCGACCACGGCGCCGAAGAGCAGGACGTCGGTGATCCCCACGGCGGAGACCACCGGCCCCACCAGCAGGTTGCCCAGAGCCACGGTTCCGCCGAACCCCATGATCCACAGGGCCATGACCCGGCCGCGCACGGCGTCACCGAGCCGGGTCTGCAAGCTCGTGTTCAAGGCGGTGATGAAGGCGAAGTAGAACGCCCCCACCACGGCCACGATGAAATAGGCGGGCAGAGCGGCGCGTAACAGGGCGAAGGCGGCCAAGGCGGCGGCATAACCGAGCAGGCCGACCCGCACGATCATGGCTTTCGACGTCCGCCAGAAGACGGTGCCGACGGAGAGGGCCCCGATCAGCGCCCCGGTGCCGAAGCAGGCGTAGAGAAGCCCGTAGTTGGCCGATTTCGGGTCGATCCCCAGGTTGTGAGCGGCCACCACCGGCATCTGGCCGATGAAGGCCAGGGCCAGCAGCGAGAAGAGGAAGACGGTGATCAGGCAGCGCCCGACCACCCGGTCGGCCCGTGCCGTGGTGATCCCCGCCGTCAATTCCCGCCAATGACTGGCGTGCTGGGTACCCCGGGGCGCAAGCGGCAGAGACACCCGCATCAGGGCGGCCACCACGAAGAGATAGGTCGCCGCGTTGCCGGCGAAGACCCAGGCCGGACCGATGAAGTGGTACGCCACCCCGCCGATCACGGGTCCGATCACCCGCGAGGCGTTCATCTGCGCCGAGTTGAGCGAGATGGCACCGGCCAGGTCCACCCGGCGCACGAGGCTCGGCAGGATGGCCGAGTAGGCCGGGCCGAACATCGCGCTTCCCACCCCCACCATCACCACCATCGCCACCAGCACGAGAGGGGAGGGCGAGGGCGCCCGCACCACCCAGGCCAGGGCCAGGGAGAACACCAGCTGTTCGACGGACAGGGCGATCAGGAACCTCTTGCGGTCCACCTTGTCGGCGATCAGCCCGCCCACCATGGCCAGTAGCAGCGCCGGACCGAGCTGGGCGAAGATGATCACCCCGACGAAGGTGCTCGAGTGGGTGATGTTGTAGGCGTAGGCACCGAGCACCACGTTCTGCATCCAGGTGCCGATATTCGAGGCGAAGGCCCCGAAGAAGACGATCCGGAACGTCCGGTGCCGTAGCGCCGCAATGGCGGTTCCCGCGCCCAGCGGCCGGTCGCCGTCGACGACGGCGTCCTCGATCTCCTCGATGGATGGCGCCGGGAGCTCCTTGTCCTCCTCGGGTCCCGGTGCCACCTCTGCATGGTACGGGTGCAGGCTACGCCAGGGCGTCGCCCTCCCGATCGGCCGCCGGTCCGTCCCGCCGCCGGTCAGCCGGCAGCGCCGTCGAGCAGGGCCAGGGCCTCTTCGTCGAGCACCAGGTCGCCGGCGGCGAGGTTCTCGTCGAGATGGGAGAGCGACGACGTCCCCGGGATGAGAAGCACCGTCGGTGCCTGGGCCAGCAGCCAGGCCAGTGCGACCTGGGCGCCGGTGGCCTCGAGCCGCTGCGCCGTGCTCTGCACGGCGGGAGAGCTCAACACGGGATTGTCGGGGAAGAAAGCCGATCCGAGGGGGAAGAAGGGCACATAGGCGACGCCGTCGGCGCGACAAGCGTCGAAGACCGCTTGATCGCTCCGGTCGGTCACGTTGTAGGCGTTCTGGACACAGGCCACCTCGGTGCCCGACCGCGCCGTCGTGTACTCGGCGAGCGTCACGCTGCTCAGTCCGATCCCGCCGATCAGGCCCTCGTCGACCAGCTCAGCCATGGCGCCGAGCTGGTCGCCGAAGGGCACCTCGGAGTCGGGATGCCGGCGGAGATTGACCACCGGGACCTGCTCGATGCCCAGACTCCCCAGGTTCGCCTCGACCCCCGCCCGCAGTTCGGCCGGGGTCTGCGCCGCCAACCACTGGCCCTCTCCGTCGCGTCGAGCGCCCACCTTGGAGACGAGCACCAGTTCGTCGGGGTAGGGCGACAACGCGGCGCGGATCAATTCGTTGGCCACATCGGGGCCGTAGAACTGGGCCGTATCAATATGGTCGACCCCGGCGGCCACGGCCCGTCGCACAACGGCCAGCGCCGCCTCCCGGTCGGCCGGGGGCCCGAACACCCCGGGCCCGGGCAGTTGCATGGCGCCGAAGCCCATCCGGTGCACGGCCCGGCCGGCCAGGGTGACCGTGTCGCTGCCCATGGGCCCTCCTCTGCTCGTCGCTACTCTGCGAAGAAGCTCAGGATCTCGCTCGCCACCGCCTCGGCGTGGCTGAACACGCCCAGATGGCTCGCTCCGGCCAGCTCGACGAAGCGGGCTCCCGGGATCATGGCCGCCGCCTGCCGGGCCCGGGCCGGTGGGGAGTCGACGTCGTGTTCGAAGGACAGCACCAGACACGGTGGCCGCAGAGTCGGCCACCTCTTCGTCCGCTCGACGTCGAGGGACCAGGCGAGCGCCGCCTCGTACTGCCCCAGCCGTCCCGGGTTTTCCCAGGGCTCGAGACCGCCCAGCAGGGCCATCCACTCGTCGACCACGCTGTCGGTCTGCAGCTCGTGGTTGGGCAGATAGCGCAGCGTTTCGACGGCGTTGAACCAGGGGGGAAGTTCGGCGTCGATCCGGGCCAGGTCGCGCTCGACCGTGGTCACCACCTTCTCCCAGGAGGTCCCCGCGTTGCAGCTGCCGATGAAGACCCCGGCTTTCACCCGCTCGGCATGCCGGAAGGCCATCGTCTCGGCCACCCATCCGCCCATCGAGTAGCCGACGATCCGCACCAGGCCGAGGCCCAGATGGTCGAGCAGGCCGATGGTGTCGCCGACCATCTGGTCCACCGTGTACGGCGCCGGCGGGGACGACGACGGAGCCACCCCCCGGTTGTCGAAGCTCACCACCCGGTAGCCCGCCCCGGTCAGGGCCGGCACCAGGGTGAATTGCCAGGCGACGGCGGGTTGGCTGAGCCCACAGACGAGCACCACCGGGTCGCCCGTCTCGGGCCCGAAGACGTCGTAGGCGATGGTCACGTCGGGAAGAGCGACCTCCGGCATGGCCGCATCATCGCTCACCGAGGGCCGGATCGCCCGGCAGGCCGGCCGGCGTCGGCCCGATCGGCTCTGACGGGTCGGGCGCCCGGCCGGCGATGGCGTAGTGGCCGAAGAACCGCCCCATGGCGGCGTTGGCGTTCACCAGCACGTCGCCGCTGTCGCCGCTGTCGCCGCTTTGCCCCCCACCAGCAATCCGGCTCCAACCAGGGTGGCGAGGACCGAGAGAACGACGGCCCAGGGTCGGGCCGTCGTCATGGCGCTCCGGGCCGTCTTCACTCCGCTTTCCCGGCGAGCAGCAGCTCGACGTCGATGTTGCCCCGGGTGGCATTGGAGTACGGACAGACCTGGTGGGCCGCCCGCACCCGCCCGGCGGCCGCCTCCCGGTTCTCGACCGAAGGCAGCGAGACGTCGAGAGTGACGGTCAGCCGGAAACCGCCGTCTCCGGTAGGCAGCAGCCCGACGGCCGAGTCGATGGACGGTTCACCGACCTCGATCTTGCGCCGCCGGGCCACGGCGCCGAGTGCGCTTTCGAAACAGGCGCCGTAGCCGACGGCGAAGAGCTGCTCGGGATAGGTACCCCCAGCGGAGCCGCCCGTCTCCTTCGGCCGCCGGAGGCCGACCTCCACCTCTTCGTCCGTCGTTCCACCGTGTCCGTCGGGGCCCCGGTCACATGGGCCTGGACGGTGAGGAGAACCTCGGCCATCGATGCTCCTGACCAGCGCTGGCCTGGCGGCCGAGCCTATGCCCGGCCGTCAGGAGGGGAGATTGCGAGCCCCGGGGCCCTGCTCGCCCAGGACGTCGCCCGGATTGGCCAGGGCACACCGGTCGAGCGAGAGGCACCCGCATCCGATGCAACCGTCGAGCCGGTCACGTAGTCGCTGCAGCCGGCCGATGCGATCGTCGAGGTCGTCGCGCCAAGCCGCCGACAGGCGGCTCCAGTCCCCCCGGCTGGGAGTCCGGTTGTCGTCGAGCCGGTCCAGGGCCTCCCGGATCGTCCGCAGGGCGATGCCGACGCGCTGCGAGGCGCGGATGAAGGCCACCCGACGCAGGACGTCGCGGGGGTAGCGCCGCTGATTGCCGCTCGTCCGCCGGCTACTGATGAGGTGCTGGGACTCGTAGAAGTGCAGCGCCGAGACGGACACGCCGCTGCGGGCCGAGAGTTGGCCGACGCTCAGTTCACGGATGTCGGCGGGCAGGTGGGCCATCGCTTGACCTCAAGTTATCTTGAGGTTTTATGGTAGCAGCCATGGACCTCTCCCAGACCGACACCGTCGCCGCGCTGGACGATGCCTTCGACCGGATGGCGGCAACCGACTTCGAGCTGGCCAACGGCTTCGTGAACCACGGCCCGATGGCCTGTGAGGCGCTCGCCGCCCTGGGCCGCGACGACCGGGTGGCGGACTGGGCCCGGTGGTTCGTGGAGATGGTCGGCGAGGGCCCCCGGCCGGTCGAGCCGGCCCGGGTGAATGACTTCGAAGGGCTCGCCGCCCTCGGTGACTATGGACGGCTTCCCGAGTGGATGGGCTACTTCGAACGGGCGGTGGCCTTCGACGGCTGGGAGCAGGTGGTCGCCGTTTGGGTGCCGCGGTTGGTTCCGGCCCTGGCCACCGCCCTGTTTCACGGGGCGATCCGGACGGCCCACGCCGTTCGGGCCATCGAGGCGGTCGAGACCGGACCGAGGCGCGACGAGTTGGCCCGGGCTCTCGCCTACTGGGCGGCACGGTTCCAGCCCGGTCGACGGATCCCCGAGATCGCCGCCGGGCCGCAGGGGAGCCGGGATGCGGTCGAAGCGGCCGCCGAGGGCGCCCGGCAGTACGTTCGTCAGCCCACGATCTTCCACCTGCACGGGGTGACGGGGGCCATGGCCGTGGCGCTGCTGGTCGATCACCTGGGTCCCGAGCAGCAGGCGGCCGCCGTGGCCCAGCTCCGGGCGGAGCACGCCGCTCTCTACGGCGGTGCCGCTCTCTACGGCGGTGCCGCGAACAGCAGAGTCGAAACGGCGGACGGTTGGGATCCGGCACTGGTGGCGCTCGCCGCCGACAGCCGCGACGCCCATCAGGTGAAATTGGTGGAGGCCTGCCGACGGGGCTGGGAGACGAGCGGTGATGGCGCCTTCGTGGCCGCCGCCCGTCGGGTCTCGGACTGAAGGCGGCTCTAGCCGGATCCCGGGGTTGTCGTGCCCGGGGGCTCGGGTCCGATGGGAAAACGGACGTTCACGACCCCCTCCTCGATGCTGGTGGTGAGGGTGAAGCCCGAGTGGTTGAAGACGTCGAGCATGTCGCGATTCACGGCCAGAGCAGAGGCGACGAAGGTCGTGATCCCGCGCTGGAGTCCCGCCCGGGCCAGGTGCTCGAGCAGGATGGTGGCGATGCCGTGATGCTGGTGGGCGTCGGCCACCACGAAGGCCACCTCCGCCTCCGGCGAGGCCGGTGTCCCCTCGTAACGGCCGACGGCCACCAATCGGCCGTCGTCTTCCACCACCAGGGCCAGCCGGCTGATGTAGTCGACGTTGGTGAAGCGCTCGACTTCGGAGGCGGAGAGGATGGGGTGGACGAAGAAGAAGCGCCGGTAGACCGAACGTTGGGACAGAGAGGCATGGAACTCGACCAGTCCCGGGGCGTCGTCGGGTCGGATCGGTCGCAGGTGAAGGGTGGTGCCGTCCCTGGTGACGATGTCACAGGCCAACTCCGCCGGGTATCCAGGCGATGGCACCGCGCTCACGGCGTGCGGGTGAGCACGACCTTCAGGGCCCCGGTCTCCGAGGCGTTGGAGAAGACGTGAAGGCTGGCCGGGGCGCCTGGCACCCCGATGTTGGCCACGCATCCACCGGGCCGGACGAGCGCGGTGGCCAGCTCGAAGGTGGCCGGGGTGCCCACGGCTTCGATGGCAACGTCGGCTCCGAGGTCGTCGGTCAGGCTATGCACGATGGTCAGAGGGTCCTCGCGGCTGTTGTCCACGGTCACGTCGGCCCCGGAAATGCTTGGCCGTCTCGAGCCTAGTGTCGACCAGGTCGATGGCCATGATGTGACTGGGGCTGAACAGCTGCGTCCCGGTGATGGCCGAGAGACCGATGGGACCGGCGCCGACGACGGCGACGACGTCGCCGGGCGAGACGGCTTCGTCCAGTCCTGCCCACGGCGTAGCTGGAGGCCAGGATGTCGGCCAGCGTGAGGAACTCCCCGTCGGCCCCGCCGGCCGGGACGGGGAAGGTCGAGGTGTCGGCGAAGGGGACCGAGAACTCTTCGGCCCGGGTGCCCTCGATGGTGTGGCCGAGAATCCATTCGCCGCCGAGGCCTGACCGAATCGGGCCCTGTGACAGAACCGGCAGTGTCCGCAGGCTGAGAGACACGACACCAGGACGCGCTCACCCGCTGAGAGGTTGCGGACGGCTGAGCCGACCAGTTGCACCGTGCCGACCGCCTCGTGACCGAGGATCCGGCCCGCCGTGACATCGGGCACATCCCCCTTCAAGATGTGGAGGTCGGTACCGCCGATGGTCGTGGCATCGACGCGCACGATGGCATCGGTGTCGTCGATCAGATGGGGATCGGGGACGGTGCCGTGACCGGGACCTTGGTCGACCTTGGTGATGGAGAGACCCCCGACCTTTGTCCATCAGAGCTGAGAACAGATCGGCGGTGTCCGGGCCCCGCTCAGGGGGGCGCCGGTCGACTCCCGATCAGAGGTTCCCGGTTCCCTCCCGCACGGAGTGACCTGCGGCGGGGGGCGACGCGGTCAACGGCTGTGCGGGAGGGGAACCGGAGATCGAACGGCTGCTGCTCGGGAGGCGACGGAGCGCCAGAAGGCGTCTCGGTGAAGACATCTCGTGTGCTCCCTTCCACCTCGTGACGATCCGAACAGCAAAATGCTCGGGCGTGCGTCACCGGGGTCTGGAGCAACGTTCGACCGGCAGGACCAAATGGTCGTAGCCGCAGCCGCCAGACTACCACCAGGGCCGGGCCCGGGCCCGCGCCAGGGCCGCCGCCAATTCCCGGACGGCCGCGGTCGTGGCGTGAGGTCGGTGGTGGGGGTGGGTGACTGGAGGTACTGGGCGCCAGGCCGTAGTTTCGGTAGCCGTGGATTCGGTCGGCGTCATCCCCGACAGCTCTCGGCGGAGCCGGTCGCGCGCCGACCTGGTCATGCGCCGGCTTCTGTTCGTGCCCGCCCGGCCAGTGGTGGGGGGCGACGAGGCCGCCCACCGGATGTTCAGCCTGTCGATCCTGATCTCGGCCGGGCGTTGCCTGCTGAGCTACGTCGTCTTCCCGATCCTGACCCCGGTGCTCGGCGTGGCCACCGGGGTGGGCCCGGCCGTCGGTCTGCCCATCGCCGTCCTGGCTCTCGTCTTCGACGTCATCGGGATCCGGCGGTTCTGGGTGGCCGACCACCGGTGGCGGTGGGCGATGACCCTGATCTACGCCGCCGTGATGGCCCTGGTGACGACGCTTCTGGTGGGGGACATCGTCGATCTGGTGTCCTGACCGCCCCGCTGCCGCCGGATTCTTCGCCCCTCGGGGTAAAAAGCCAGTTCAGCGAGGGTGGCCGACAGTCAAGGTGGGCGGCGAATCGGTCGATCTGAAGGGCGTGGGGGACTCGGTCAACGCACAGCATCTGGCCAACTCGATGCTCGGGGCACTGCTTTCGGTGGTGCACCAGAAGACGGGCGACGAGGGGGTGGGCCGGGTCCTCGCCATGGCCGGGGAGAGGCGATCGGCCGCCGACCTCGACCGGCCCGACGGCTGGAGCTCCTACCCGCAGGGCCTGGCCCTCTTTCAGGCGGCGAGCGAGGTGCTCGACGATCCCGACGTGGGCCGCAAGGCCGGGGCCGAGGTGTTCCGGCGCTATGCGGGCACCGAGGTGCTGGCCCTGCTGCGCTCCATCGGGTCTCCGACCGAGATGATCCGGGCCTATCCGGCCATCTCGGCCAAACAGTCGACGATCACCCGGGCCGAGGTGGCCGAGGTGGGCGAGGCCTACGGGCTCATCAGCGTGACCTCGCCGCACTACGAGAGAGATCCGCACTTCTGCGGCTACACGATGGGAGCGCTGTCGCAATTCCCCGTCCTCTTCGGGATGGAGCCGGCCGAGGTCCAGGAGATCGAATGCCAGACCCGGGGCGACGGACGCTGTCTCGTCCGGGTCGGTTGGGATCCCACGTCGTCCATCGAGGCGAGCCTCGAACGCGAGGTGGTGATGTTGCGGGAGCAGATGCTGATCCTGACCAAACGGTTCGAGTCGCTCGAGTCCGTGGCCCAGGAGCTCTCGTCGTCTCGCGACGTGAACTCCATGCTGGAGACGATCACCCGGCGAGCCGGTGTCGCCGTGCGCGCCCCGCGTTACCTGCTCGTGGTCCAGCTTCCAGGCGACGTCTCGCTCCGGATCCATTCCGTCGGCTTCGACCAGGCCGAGGCCGATGCCGCCGCTCACGAGATCCTGAGCGGTGACGCGGACGGTCCCAGCGGTTCCCGGCTGGTGGTCGACATCGAATCCCGCCGAGCCCATTTCGGGCGGCTGGCCGCCTTCTATCCCGAGCACTATCACTTCCTGCCCCAGGAGAGGTCGTTGTTGATGGCCTATGCCGGGCACGCGGCGGCGGCGCTCGAGACGGCGGCCGCCCTGGACGAGTCGCGCGACCGGAACACGACTCTGAGTGCGCTTCTCGCGCTCGGAAAGACGCTGGCCGAGGAGTCGACCCGGAACGAGGTGGCCCGACGTCTGGCTCACGCCCTGCCCGAGATCGTGCACTGCGATCAGGCTGACGTTCTCTTGTGGGATCCCGGTGACGCCCGGCTGGCGCACACCGCGTCCACGGCGGTGGACGAACTCTGCGCGGCGCCGTCGCCGACGGCGATGCGCGATGGCGCTTTGGCCGACCGGTTGCTCGAATTGGAGACGCCGACCCCCGTGACATCGACGTCGGATCCGGTTCTGTCGTCGATCCTGACCCTGACCGGGCTGGCCTCCGGGGTGCTCGTTCCCATCGCGGCGCGCAACGCCCTCTTCGGCGTCATCGTCGTGGGGATGGGCGAGAGAGGCCTGGGCGGCGACCTCAGCTCGGCCGAGCGGTTGAGTGGTGTGGCCAGCCTGGCCGCTACCGCCCTCGAGGGTCTGGCCCTGCTCGACGAGGTCCGACATCAGGCCCTGCACGATCCCGTGACCGATCTGGCCAATTCCCGGCTTTTCGAGGATCGGGTAACCCAGGCTCTGTCGATCGCCCGGCGGGGGGGCAAGCAGCTGGCCCTGCTGTTCGTCGATCTCGACCGGTTCAAGGCGGTGAACGACACCCACGGTCACAAGGTGGGCGACGAGCTGCTGCGGGCCGTGGCCGATCGACTCCTGGTCACGGTCCGAAGCGAAGATACCGTGGCGCGGATCGGTGGCGACGAGTTCGGGATCCTCGTCCAGGGGGCGGCTCGTGAAGACGACGCCGAGATCGTGGCCGGCAAGGTCGTGGCCGCGCTGGGTCGCCCGTTCGTCATCCGGGGACTGAGCCTCTACGTGGGGGCGAGCGTCGGGGTGACGCTGTTCCCCGAAGCGGCCGACAGCTTTGACTCGATCGTCTCCCGGGCCGACTCGGCCATGTACCGGGCCAAGGCCGACGGCCGGGGACGTTTCGAGATCTGCCGGTCCCCGGCACCGGGCGGCTAGGGCCGGAGGAGGACCTTGATGGCACGCGAGGCGCGGCGGTCGACGGTCTGGCGGTAGTCCTCCAGAGGGTATTCGGGTGACGACGACGTCGCCGGAAGAAGCCCGGCGGACCTTGAGCGCGGCCAGGGTGGCCAGTCCGATGACACCGTCCCCGACGACCGGGGCAGCGCACACCGTCGTCGGGAGCGGCGCATGGCAGGTCGTGACCGTCGATGGGGACCGGCACGCAGAGGGTGGACCGTGGTCGGCCATGTCGTCGGGCAACGGGTAGAGCATCGAGGCATGGGCCAGGATCTGGCCGGCCCGTCCGCCTCCGAGATCCTGAGTGAAGCCGAGGGTGCGGCCGCCGGTCACCACCCGGCCGTCGAGGTTGCGAGACGACGACGTCGAGGCCCGGGCACCGTTGGTGCAGAGGGGGTGATGGCCCGGGGCGGCTCAGGGATCTGGGGGTCGAGGACGAAGGGAGACGATCCCATCGTCATCAAGGTGGGGGAGGGACCGGTGTGGGCGAAGAGGTGGAGATCGCTGCCGCAGATCCCTCCCGCCGTCACCGCCACCCGGGCTCAGGCGGCGCTCGGGAGATCGGGTTCGGCGCGGTCGGCCGGAGACGCCGGGAAGGCGGGATCGGCCAGGTCGAACGGCACAGCGCGCCCGGCCGTGACGTATGCGCTCGGGGCCGCGGGCGGCGCCAGGCGGCCCGGCGGAGAAGAGGGGCCTGGCGTACAGTCGGAGTCGTGCAGGTGACAGACACCAGCCTCGACGAGGTCCGGGAACAGGGTTTCACCATGGTCGAAGGATTTCCGTCCTCCGACGAGTTGCGCGCCGCCCAGCAAGCTCTGTGGGGGCACTTCCCCATCCCTGAGGATGACTTCGCCGACACCACCGGCCACTCCCGGTATGCCGCCGGACCGTTCGCCGGGGCCGAGGAGTCCCCCCACTGGTCGCGGGACCTGAACCGGTTGGCCGTCCACCCTGATCTCATCGGTGCCGGTCGGGCCCGGTTGTCGCTCTTGGCCGACTATCAGGTGGGAGGGACGGCATGGGCCGGGAAGATGATCTGGCCGAAGCAGGCCCTTGAGCGATGGGCCACGTTCATGCCCTGTTGCACGGTGCGCCGACGCGACGACTTCGGCTTTCCGAGTCCCGGTGATGGCTATTGGAACGAACAGACGCCGACCGACGTGGGCGTGTGGTATCCGGGGATGGACCTGACCCCGTACCGCCCGGCCGCCCGGCCGCGCTAGCGGGTGGGGATCGCCATGCGGCGACGGGGGAGAGTGGGTGCGGTGCTCCTGGCGGTGGCGGCCTCTGTGGGGCTGGCCTCGAGCGCCCACGCCGACAGCCCGACGTGGTGGACCCCGTCGCTCGGGAGCCAGCCCTGGCAATGGGAGCTCAGCCACCCCTTGAACGTCGCCAACGCCCGTGACATGGGAACCGACGACACCCTGCCCGACGGCCAGCACGCCCCTGCCCCCGTCGTCTACGACATCGACGGCATCATCAATCCGGCATCCACCGTGTCCGCCCTGCACGCGCAAGGGACCCACGTCGTCTGCTACATCGAGGTCGGGGCGGCGGGCGACTACTACGCGGCTGCCGACGAAGGTCTCACGACCACCTACTACAACCAGCTCCGGTCCGCCGGCGTCTTCGGGAAGAAGGTCCGGGGGTATCCCGAGCGGTATCTCGACATCCGCTCCCCGGCCACCGTGTCCATCATCGAATCGATGATCTCCGGCCAGTGCGCGGCCAAGGGGTTCGATGCCGTGGAAACCGACATCGACGAGGAGTACATGAGCAGAAGCGGCTTTGCACTGACCCGAGCCGACGAAGAGACGTACATGACCACTCTGGCCACCTACATGCACAACCTGGGCCTCGGCTGGTGGATCAAGAACCCCGACGACACCGGTGACAGCTACGCGACGGACATGTTTCCTCTGGCCGATGCCGTCCTGACCGAGCAGTGCAACCAGTTCTCGTCCTGCGGATCACTGTCCGCCTACGTCGGGCACAAAGCGGTTTTCAATGCCGAGTACCACCTGAAGACCCGGGCCTTCTGTAGCCACGATGACTCTCTCGGGTTCAACGGTGCCCGCTTCAATCTGGGACTCACGGGCAAGCGGAGCCCCTGCCAGTAGTCCGGTGCCAGTAGTCCGGTGCCAGTAGTCCGGTGTCAGTAGTCCGGTGTCAGTAGTCCGGTGTTAGTAGTCCGGCTCGGCGGATGTGCCTTTTCCCGGGGACAGGGCGGCCCAACGTGATCGGTGGGAGAAGATCGAGCATCGCGATCTCGAGGAGAGTGCCGAGAAGAACGATGCGAAGGATCCGATCGAAAAGGCGGACAGGAGGGATCCGACGGAGCCGACGGACAGCGCCGAGCCCACTGAACCTATGGACAGAAACGAACCCCGAGAACCGATTGACAGCACCGAGTCCTGCGACCACAGTGACCAGCGGGAGTTGGTCTTTTCGGGCGATGCCATGACTTGAGAATATCGGCCCGGGAACCGGCTCATCGGATCGAGGAGGAACCATGGACGAGAAGCGTGCCCGCACTCTGCTGGAGACCGAACGCAGTCGGGTGGAGGCGCTGCTCAAAGACGTGGGCGGCGCCGCCCGGGACGACCGTGCCACCGCCAATGAACCCGGTGACCTGACCGACCCGGCCGAGCGGCTTACGGCCGAACAGACCGACGACGCCGTGATCGAGGGTCTGCAACGGCGTCTGGCCGCCATCGAACGAGCGGAACGGCGGATCGACGACGGAACGTACGGCATCTCCGTGCGCAGTGGACGGCTCATTCCCGACGATCGCCTGGAGGCCGACCCCGCCGCCGAGCTCACCGTGGACGAGGCCGACCCGAGCTGATCGGTCGAGCGGCGGACCACTGTCGCCCGACCCGCGCTGGCGGCGCCGTGGCGACGGCTGGCGAGCGTCGCGAAGAAGGGAAAAGCGCGGCGGACACGAGCGCGTCGCCTACGCAGGCTGCGTGAGACGATTCGCCCTTGCCCTCACCCACACGATCGCCCTCTCCGGCTTCGCCGCCTGGACCTACCGAGTTTGTGAGCGTTTCTGTACCCGCGAACCGGTTGAACGAGAACCCGTGCGCCCCGGCGTCCCGCGGCCCGGGCGGTCCCGTCGGTGGACCCGTTGTCCACAACCAGGAGTTCGGTTTCCCCCCTTGTGCGGCCAGAGTGGCAAAGGGAATTTTCCTCGAACAGACGGTCAATATTGTCGCCCTCGTTGAGCGCGGGTATGACCATCGACAGTGTCGTCGCCAGGCCCCCCGTGTGGCATCCGCGTCTTGCTCTGTCCTCTTGAGCAATGACAGACGGCGGGCACGAAGGGAGTCGACTGACAGACAGCTTGGGCCGCAGGTCCTATCGTCGGCTGCTATTTGTGACTCCAGTTGCCCGGGGAGAGGAATTGTCCGGGCCGATCAGATTTGTGACCGCCCAGGCGCTCGAACGTGGTGGCCTCGGTGCGAGGGTGGGGATGGGTGACGATTGCAGTTCCGATGACCGGGGCCCCCGACTGAACACCGGAGGTGCTCACCGGTCGTCACGACCCTCAGGTTGTCTGGACGATGAGGACGGAGCAGGGAGACCGGTGGGCAACGGCATTGGGCACACTGCCGAGCACCCGCCGCACCCCCTTCATGCCCTTGTTCCCCACAACGATGAGATCCGCCTCTACTTCTAGAGCCTCACCAAGGATGCCCGGCTTCGGGCTCATTCTTGACCGAATGGGTGACGGCCGTGATTCCCACAGCCTTGGCCCTCGACGCGACGTCATCGAGGATCGTGGCCGCCACGCTGGCCGAATCGACCCCATCGATAAATTCGGTCAGGAAGGCCCTCGGTGCTTGTAGCCGAGCGCTTGTAGGCCAAGACGATGTGAAGGGTCCCGCCCGACATCTTGACGAGATCCATGCGTATCGGAAGGCCTCTCCGGCCGTCGGCGAACCGTCGGCCCCTACGACCACAGACGGGAACATGAGTACACCCCCCCCTGACCCTGTCGCCTGTGAGGGTAGACAGGCTGAGGAGGGGGTGCGGACTTGTAGGGATAAGGCCTTCGATCCGGGCCTCGCCCGGGGTTTCGAGACGACGGTCTGAGGCAGGGAGTTGACTGCCCAGGACGAAGGTCGGAAAGGTCGATCCTCGCGACCGTCTAGTGAGAGTAGCGGCGATTCTCGGTGGATTAGACCCAATCACGACTCCTGCGACGCTCCCATCGGCGTTGACCTCCGGGGCCGGTTTCCGTTGTCGGGGACGCGCCAGTCGGGGGCGACCTGGGATCCGGTTCGGACGAGGAGGTTGCCATTGATGTACACGGCGGTGTCGGCTCACGGTCCACAATCGGTTCCTCCCTCACTGTCACGCCGACTGTCCCTCAGGTGCCCCAGAAGGGCGAGGCTGAACCGAGCACGGGGACGAAGGTCGTTCCCCGTCTTCAAGCGAACGCTGATGTGGCCGTCCAGACCAGTATCCAACTGGTCCTCGATGACCTTCCGTAGGGATGCTCACTACGAATTGCTCGCTGGGCGCCCGCCCTTGAGAATGTGCAGCCTCCAGCGCCGAGCATCTGGCAGGCACCCGTCAACCATATTCTCAGCGTGGGGCCGATGTGGCGGTTGCCTGACGTTCGGCGAAGAAGCGGGTTCTTCGGTCCGGATGTGTTCGACGAGAGGCGATCTCGACAGCACGGCTGCTCCGACGAACAGGCAGAGTAGAGCCACAATTTCGAGCGCCCCCCGACTCCCGGTGGTGTGGATGGTATCGCCGAAAAGCGCCACTCCGATCGCGATGGACGCCAAAGGATCGACAATGACGAGTGCGGCTTGGGAGGCGGTCACGGGGCCAGCATGGAACGCGTTCTGCGTCAGGAAAACAGCCAGAAGCCCGGTCACGGCCATGGCATAGACATGCCACTCGGTCAAGAAGGTGATTGGGGTGGCGTTGAAATCGGCTGTCATCTGTTTGATCAGCGCCGCAGTAAAGGCGAACATGATCGCTGCCGAGGCACCGAACATCGTTGCTCGCCATGCCGGGCGGCCGACCCGCGCCAAGGCGACCGTCAGGGCAGTGGCGAGAATGATCACAAGGGCCGCCACTCCCCATTCTCGGAGTCCCGGCACAAGATTGCCACCGGTCGGGACCGCGAGGGCAAGGAACACACCCAGTCCGGCCGTGGCCACCAATGCCCCGGTCCATTCTTGCCATCTGAGTGGCTTACGAAACCAGAAGGCCAGGATGGCCACGAGAAACGGAAGCTCTAAGGTCAATATCGGCTGCACGATCGTGAGCCGGCCGACATGCAGGGCGAATGCCTGGAGCAGGAAACCGGCGACAAGACCGACACAACCGAGGAGCCAGACCTTTCGGCGTGCGGCATAGCGAATGAGACTCATATGAAGCGAAAAATCGGCGGGAGCATCCTCTACGCCGATGCGTTGCAGGATGGTCGTCAAGGCGTTCGTGAGGGCACCACAGATGGCCAGGATGTAGACCACGCCGCCTCCTCCTCGTCCCCGCTCCCGATTCTTTTGCAACCAGACTCACATCACCGGTGTTCCCAGATCGTCGCAGAAATTGCCGTGCCCGACGTCTTCTCCTTCCTGGCCCATGCCGGACCTTCACAAACCCGATGGGAGAAACGCGAAGAGTGCTCGGATGAGCCGCTCTGCCGTTGATGGCGAGAGACGGGCGCTCCACAGCCGGGCGAGGGAGAGAGAGGTGCCCGGAGTGCCCCATGGGCTCACAATGGTTCCCGATTCAGGTCCCGACCCAGACAGTCGGTCGGACCAGGCCGCATGGGTGCCTCCGAATCCGCTCGATCGGAGATCGGAGCGATCCCGGAGCTCGAAGGTCGAGACCTCCCATGCTCGGCCAGGCGAAGGGATCGAAAAGGCCGATCCGTTCAGTGGATATCGTGGCGGGCGTGATCACGAAGGCCGCGCAGATCCGATCTCAGCTCGACCATCCCGTCATCGACGCCGATGGCCACTTCGTTGAATTGGCACCGGTCCTCGACGACGAGTTGCTGGCCTCGTTGGAGGCCGAGGGAGGATCCGGACTCCGCGATCGCTACGTGGCGAGCCGAGCCACACCGTTCGACACCTCCACCGTGCTGGCCCAACGGTCCGACGCCAACCAGGCCGAATGGAAGGCGATGCCGTCGTGGTGGGGATGGCAGACCCGCAACACTCGGGACCGGGCGACCTCGCATCTCCCTCGCCTTCTCTACGAACGACTGGACGAAATGGGTATCGACTTCTCGATCCTCTATCCGTCGACGACCTTGGGTCTCATCGATATTGACGACCCGGAACTCGCGGCCCCCGTGGCCCGGGCAGTCAACACATGGTTGGCTGGACTCTTCCGTCCGTACTCCGACAGGTTGACTGTTGGTGCCATCATCCCGATGGTTACGCCAGATGTTGCCGTCGCCGAACTTCGTCACGCAGTACGAGCGCTCGGGTTCAAGACGGTAGTGATCAGTGGCTACGCCACGAGGTATCTCGGTGATGCGTCGGCTGCCCCTCGTGCGTACCGGCTGGACCACTTCGGAATCGATAGTACTTATGACTACGACCCCGTCTGGGAGGCGTGTGTCGAGCTCGGTGTGGCCCCGGTCTCTCACAGCGCGCACCAGCATCATCGTGTCTCACGTTCACCGTCGAGCTATGTATACAACCACATAGGTGGGCTTGCTACCTCTCACGAATCGCTGGCGAAGTCACTGTTCCTCGGTGGCGTGACCCGGAGGTTCCCCACGTTGCGTGTGGGATTTCTCGAGGGTGGCGTAGCCTGGGCAGCCAGCCTCTTCGCCGATCTGGTCGGACATTGGGAGAAACGAAATGGCCAGACGATCAATGATCTCGACCCGGATCGCCTCGATGTCGATGCCCTGATGGGATTCATGCGGGAGTACGGGGACAAATCCGTTCTCGATCGCTTGGACCGGATTCGCGACCACTTTGCCCGACCGGCGGGGCGGCCCGAAGAGATCAACGAGTTTGCCAGAACCGGAATCGTCAGTCGGGAGGAATTCGTCGACCTTTTCGTTCCCCGGTTTTATTTCGGCTGTGAGGCGGATGATCCCTTGGTGGCGTGGTCATTTGCCGAGAAGGTCAATCCTCTGGGTGCGCGATTCCGACCCATCTTCGGCTCCGACATCTCGCATTGGGACGTCCCGGACATGACCGAGCCGGTCGAAGAGGCTCATGAACTGGTCGAGCGCGGCGTGCTCGGCAAAGAAGAGTTTCGGGAGTTGATGTTCCTGAATCCGGTCCGCCTCCATACGGGAACCAATCCTCATTTCTTCGACGGAACAGTGGTTGCCGCGGCCGCACGTGATGCGATGGAACGGGACCTGTGATGGAGAGAGCGTACGTTCGACCGCTACGCACAGTTCTCTTCTGCGCGGGGGATCAGCCGGACGATATTCGTCGAGGGCTGGCATCGGGGGCAGACTCGATCGTCATTGACCTGGAAGAGCCCCGAACTCCGTTCCCCGAGTCTGCCCGGGTCGACGCCCGCCGAGATGTGCAGTTCCTTCTCAGTAATCCGGCAAAAGTCGGTGAGCCGCTCATCTTTGTCCGGATCCAGTCTCCGGGAACAGGCCAGACCCTCAAAGATCTGCGGGCCGTCATGGGAACTCGATTGACGGGCGTCCTGGTTCCAAAGGTCCAGGGCCCGCACGACATCCACGCCATCGATGCGTTGCTCAGCTGTACCGAAGTGGATCTCGATCTCCCCATGGGACGGACCATGGTGTATCCGATTCTCGAAACGGCGCCGGCGCTCCGACTGGCCTACGAGATCGCCATGGCCTCCTCGCGGGTCGCGTATATGGGCGGAGCCGTGTCCCGGTTCGGTGACATCCATCAAGCCGTCGGCTACCGGTGGACAGCGGAGGGACGAGAAACGCTTTTCCTCCGATCAAAGATCCTCATCGATGCCCGCGCTGCGGGAATCCGATACCCCATCAGTGGCATGTGGGGTGGGGATCGAGACGACGAAGAGGGACTGCGAGGGTGGTGCACGGACCTGCGCAACCTCGGGTACTACGGGATGATGATCGCCGATCCCTTTCATATCCCCATCGTGCATGAACACTTTTCCCCGACTCCTGAGGACATCGCCTATTGGCAGGAGCTGGACGCCTTGGCCAAGGATGCGGAGCGGACGGGCCAGCGGGCCGTGCAGGGCGACGCGAATCAAGGCGAGGGTCATATCGTCCATATCGCCCATGTTGGATCTGCCCGCCAGAACCTCGAATGGGCACGGGGGCTGGGCCTCGTTCCGTGATGACCACATCTTTGTCATGACGGTCGGTGCCCTGATCCGTCATCATGCCCTTGATCATGGGGCCCAGCCGGCGTTTCTCACAGCCAATTCCGTGACCACATGGGTGGACTATGACGACGGTGCCGACCGAGTAGCTGGCTGTCTCCTTGCCGCTGGCGTGGAGCGCAGTGACCGCGTGGCCGTCGTGATGCCCGACAGTCCGGGCGTTCACGCCACGTTCGTCGGTTGCGAGCGCATCGGAGCTGTCGTCGTCGGAATCGGGTATCGAGCGGGGTTGATGGAAATCGAGCACCTTCTGGCGAAGACCGGGGCATCCGTGCTCGTCACCCAACGGGGAGGCCGGCCCGATCTTTCGATGACCAGTGCCGATGTCCAGAGCGTCGTCCTTCCGGTGGACCTGCGGACCTTGAGCGAGGTGCCGGTACCCTCGGGCAGGGCCCTCGGCGCCAACGACTTGTTTCTCATCAATTCGACATCGGGAACGACCGGACTGCCGAAATGCGTCATGCATTCGGAGGCGCGCTGGTTGGCGTATCACCCATGGGCAGTCGAGGCCGGATCGCTCACGGATCGTGACGTCTTCTTCTCCGCCATTCCGACACCGTTCGGCTTCGGACTCTGGACGGCGCATTTCAGCCCAGCGATCCTGGGTTGTCCGACTGTGCTCAGCGAGAAGTTCGAAGCCGGCCAGGCGCTTGATCTGATTGAGAAGCACCGGGTCACGGTATTGGCCTGCGTGAGTACCCAGTTCGTCATGATGCTCAACGAGCAATTGCTGCGACCCCGCGATGTCTCGTCGCTCCGATGCATGTTCACGGGAGGAGAGGCCGTCCCCTACGCGAAGGCGGCGGCATTCGAGGAAGAGTTCGATGCAACGGTCCTGCAATTCTACGGGTCCAATGAGACGGGTGCGCTGTCGCGGACGACTGTTTCCGACCCCCGCGAGCGCCGATTGCGCACGGCTGGTCGTGTGCTCGAGGAGATGCAAGTACGCCTCTTCGATCCCGCCGGCAACGACATCACCGGTGAGCGACGACCCGGGATTCCCGGGTGTCGAGGGCCGGCCACCTGCCTTGGCTACTACGCCGACGAGGAGGCCAATGCCAAACTCATGACTCCGGATGGCTGGATGCTCATGGGAGACATTGTCGAAATCGACGGCGACGGCTATCTCACGGTGGTTGGTCGCACTTCAGACTTCATCATCCGAGGTGGGAAGAACATCAGCGCCACCGCCGTGGAAGACGAAGTGGCCACTCACCCCGGTGTCGTGCTGGCGGCCGCGGTTGCCATGGAGGATGAGGTATTCGGAGAGAAGGTTTGTGTCTACGTCGAGGTGCGGCCCGGTTGGGAGAATCTGACTCTCGGTGCCCTGACGGACCATCTGACAATGCGGGGTGTGACCAAGGAGTGGCTCCCTGAGCGGCTCATCGTGGTCGAATCTCTCCCACGCTCATCGGGGGGCAAGGTGGCGAAAGGCGCTCTACGTAATGACATGAGGACGAGACCGGAATCCGAGAAATGAGCCCGCCGTTACGGGGGCGTGCTGGGATCGGCAACCGTCAGGTAGCGGACGAGTACGACGATCAAGATCGCGAATCCGAGGCTGACGGGTCCATCGCCGAGAGCCAGCCCGCCAACGAGGTGAGGCTTTCCCAACCAGTCGGCAAATGATGCACCAAGTGGTCTGGTCAGGATGTATGCGAACCAGAAGGCGACGACTTCGTTCAGGCCGAGCCGGTACGCCACACCGGGAACGGCGATCAGTCCGACAAAGAGCAGCCCCGAGACCAGGTAACCGAGGTGCATCGTCATGGCCGTCATGTCACCGGCAGCTGTTCCGAGTGCAAAAGTGGCCACGACGGTCAGCCAATAGAACACCTCTCGACGAGGAGTCGTGATGCTGTGAATCGAAAGGGTTCGCTCCGTGGCAAACCAGGATACGAAGACAATGGCGAGAACAGAAGTGAGAAACGTTGTCGATTCGACGTAGGACACTCGAAATTTGATATGGATGACATCGGCGGCCATCGTGCCGAACACGGCAACCATGGCGACGGCCAACCAGTAGATCCAAGGTACGTACCGGCGAACGCGGAATTGCATCACGAGGGAAATGGCCAATCCGATGGCACCGAGACCAACGGCAAGGACGGGATCGAGTCGATGGACGAGATAGTCCGATGTCGACTCACCCATCGCCGTGGTCAATATCTTTGTCATCCAGAAGTAGGCGGTGACTTCCGGGACTTTTCTCAGGATCGTCTTCGGGTGATCTGCATACCGGGGAGAGTCGCCACTGACGCTCATGGAGGTCTTGGGTATGGACGGCGGTGTGTCTGGTTCGAGAGTCATATTCAAGAGACATGTCGGTTCACGGCAGGCAGGACAGGAGGCTCCGACCCCTTCCGCCGTTCGTCCAGCTCCGAAATCGCCATAACGCGGTGACGAGTTCAAAGCGTCATCTTGGCAGTTCCGACTGTCTCGTTGGTACCAATCGACCCCGGGGGGCGTGACGCCGAAGACTGAGGCTGAGGACCAAGGAGCTGAGGACCAAGGAATGGCGACCGCATGCGCCGCCCTGTGACCGACGGGCGCGCCGGAGCCGGCCGTCATGGCCGTGGCCCCAACAAAGTACGTGTTGCGTAGCTACGTACGACGTAGTAGAATCACCGATGTGAACAGAGCACAACAACCTGGACTTCGGCGACCGAATGACCCGCCGGTCCTGATACTGACCAGTTTGGCCACCGGTCCGAAACACGGACATGCGCTGTCCAAGGACATTTCCGAGTTCGCCGGGGTCGCTCTCGGCCCCGGTGCGCTCTATGGCGCGATCACGAGACTCGAAGAGCGTGGGCTCATCGAGCCGGTCGGAACCGAGGGGCGACGACGTCCCTATCGGATCACGGCCTCGGGCACGGCGGCCCTGGCAGAAGTCGTCGGTGAGATGCGAAGGATCGCCGACGTGGGTGCCTTGCGACTCGGACTTCCCCTGTCGGGCCGTTTCGCGTGAAACGACGTCCACCGGATGGCTCGGCGTTGCTCCGCTGGTATCCCGCGTCATGGCGGCACCGCTATGGCGACGAGCTGGTGGCATTGATGGCCGACACACTCAACGGCGAGGATCCTTCCCCAAAGCTCCGGATCTCCATCGCGTGGGCCGGACTTCGTGAGCGTGTCCGTGAAGCGGGCCTTCTGGGCACCACCAAGCCAGCCGCCGAACGCATTTTTGCCGGAGCGATCGCCGTTCTCTGTGCGTGGATGGCATTCCTGCTGGCTGGAGGGAGGTTCGCCAAGTACTCCGAACACTTTGAGCAAGCTGTTCCGCGGACGTCGCGTGTTATCAGTGTCGACGCCTACAACACCGTCGCCGCCGCCGCGGTTCTGGGCGGTGTCCTGGTCCTGATCGGCGCCGTTGTCGCACTCCCGTCGTTCGTCCGCTTTCTGCGATCGGGGGGCTGGCCTTCGGTCCGTCGGCATTTCCGGCGAGCGCTCGGGATTTCGGCGGTGACAGGCTTGGCACTGGCCGGTCTGGCACCAGAGGCGCATTCCTTGACGCCGGCCCAGCGCAACGGGGGCTCGTTCATCTACTCCGTGGCCTTCGGTGCGATAGTTGTACTCGTTTCAACCTCGCTGGTACTCTGGACCGTCGTCGCCGTGGCCGCCACTCGTCGACTGGAGTTGACCCGACGGGTCCTTACCACCGAGATCGCAATGGCGGCCCTGGTGTCGGGAACGATGGTGGTGATGACCGGCGCCACAGCCACCTGGTGGGCGACTGTGGCCTCGTCGGCGCCCTGGTTCCTGCAAAGCACCCGGTCCGGATCGACGGCGTCGGTGTTCGAACCTCAGTTGGCGGCCACGATGTCCTTGATGCTCGTGGCGACAGTGGCGGCCCTGGTTGGCATGCGCCGTGCGGCGCGTTCCTGGCGGGAATTTCGAGCGGGCTGAGCAAACGGCTGGTTACGGACCACCACTGGTCGAAGGTCGCTCATCGCCGTGGTCAGGTCCGACGGCGATAGACGAAGAAAAGATCACCGACATGGCCGCCGAGCCTGGCATAAGGGACGATCGGACCGACCCAGACGACTTCGACGGTGACGCGCCCCATGGCTTGCAGGAGATGCAGTGCTCCGATCAGAAGGGGCGCCCCCACGCCCTGGCCGATCAGGTCGGGCCGGGAGGCGATCGGTCCCAAGGTGCCGGATCGATTGACGTCGTAGGCGCAAAACCCCAAGATGTCGGACCTGTCGCGCCGGAGCAGGAGAGACCCCTGGTCAAAGGCACGCATCACCTCGGGTGCCCAGTTTGGCCAGTGCCGCCCCATCCACGCCTCGAGCTCCGGACGATCCTCCTTTCGTGGCGTCACCGTCAGCTCGGGGTCGGGGGGCAAAACCGATAGATCGATGTTGACGTTGTAGTTGGTCTCCTCCCGTGCGTAGTGGTGACGCTCGAGCAGGCAGCACAGGGCCGTCTCATCGACAGGCGTCCCCGGGAACAAGAAATACGGGGCGTCCGCTCCGACGGTAATCACCGACGCCTTGCCGAGATCGTCTTCGGCCGCCTTGAGGAGTTCGTGACCGAGCCCTCTTCCCCGGAGCTCTCGATCGAGGAGGAGGAGCCGTATGAAACCCTCGGCGCCGTCGCGCACGACAGCGACAACCGCATGGCCGGGAGCAAACCGCACAACCGCCGGCTGTTCGGCGGCAAACAGGCTGCGCCTGAGCTCGGACGCCGAAGGCGGCTTTGCCATAGAGCGAGCGCACAACATGGCGATGCCATCGAGTGCCTCAGGACCGACTTTGGGCAGAGCGATCATCTTCGGCCTATCCCCCGACTCGCACTCCGTCGGACCTCGGGCGTGGCGATCCCGGCGGCACGATGGAAACAGGAATCGACTTCCGACTGGGCATCGAGCATGAGCTCCGTCAGCCGCAGTTGGGTGCGGCATCGGTCAAGGTTCTGCGCTGGGCGATCGATGGCAAAATAGCGATCTCCGGCGATGTGATCGGCCAGGAATCTCACCGCGTTCTCGACGGCCATTTCCGCGCCGCCCACAGCCAATACGGTGACCTCGGACGGCTCAAGCTCGATCGACCCGGCAAAGAAGCCGCAGGCCAGGCCGTCGAGGAGCTCGAGATCGAAGTCAACCGCGGCCTCGTCGGTGGCGTCCTCGGGGGCGTGAGAAATGGCCGTGCGCACCAATTCGCCCACATCGTGCCGCACCTGTCCCGGCATGGTTGTGTCGAAGTCGATGATGCAGACGGCTTGGCCATTCTTCGCATCGAACAGGACGTTGGACAGTTTGGCGTCGTTGTGAACAAGTCGTACCGGTGTACGCCCGCCCCGAGAGGTGAGTTCGTCAAATACCATCTGACCCAATCGCCTGGCGCGGTCAATTTGGTCGTCCACCGATGACCGACGACCGACCGGATCAGAGTTCGCCACCGCGTCGAGACCGTCCATGCGGTACGGGAGGTCGTGGAAGTGGTCGATCGTCTCGAGCAGAGGTGGCCCCGGGAGGTCGGCGATGGCCAGCAGATAGGCGGCACAGCATCGTGCTGCCTCGTAGGCAGCCTGGGGTCGGCCCAGAGTGTCACCACCCACTGTGCCTTCGAGGTAGTGAAAGGCGCGCCACGTGCCGCCATCGACCGTCCGAAACGAAAACGTGCCGTCGCGGGCGAGAACAAGTCCGGGAGCGCACCACCCCGATGCCGCCAGGTGGTGGGTCAAACGTTCAACGTTGGCCAGTACGAGCGAGAGGTCGAGGAAGACCGTGCCGTTCAGCCGCTGGAGGACGTACCGACCGCCACGGCAGGTGACGAGGAAATTCCGGTGGATGTGCCCCCCGGGCAGGCGCGACGTGTGAATGACGTCTCCCGCGAAATCAAAGGCTGCAGTCGCTTCCCTGATCACGTCAGAGCCGGGCGAGCGGTTCATCGCCCTATGGTGGCACCCGACGCCGGTCGAGAGGCCCCATCGGAGGGTACCGTCACCAATCGGCGAGGTCGACGCTCTTATCTGTCTGAATCGGCCACTTCCTCGGCAGACGGGTCGGGGGGCCCAGCGCTTCCTCGGCGATGCATCTTGGCTATGCGGGACCGCTCCATATCGACGAATTCCCCGACCGCTTCGACAGTGACAACGCCACCTTGGATGAGACGACCTTCACTGTGGATCCGGCGACCTTCGACTCTGGTCACCCATGTCTCGAAGACCGCCGGTTGAGAGATCAACGTCGGCTTCCGGTAGCGAATGGTGAGCTCGACCGTGGGACCGGCGGCGTTGGCCATGAAGTTGGCCGCCGTGAGCATGATGTCGAAAGCCCCGGCTAGTGCTGCGCCGTGGACACAGCCCGGTGCCCCTTCGTACGAAGGGCTGAATGTGACCCGTCCGACCGCCTTCGGCGGCTGAAAGTCCACAGTTATGGGTGGAGCCACCGGATTGCATGTTCCGACGATCATGTCGAAGGGCATGGCCGAGGACATCGTGGCAGCCAATCCGGGTCGTGCCACATCGTCGGCGAATCTCGCCTGGGGGACGGCATCGGGCGGGGGCACATGTCGATCCAACTCATCGGCCAGCGTGGTCGCCCGTTCCGCCACGTCGAATAGCGTTTCGGAAGGCGCCACAGAAGTGACGGTCATCGTCATCAGGCGGCGGACGGCGGAGGCCAACTCCTCGCGGCCTCCGCCGCTCCAGGGCTTTCCCGCCCGGCTTGCCGCCCCAGCCTCCGTCTCAACCATTGTCGGCGGTTTGTTCGGTCGAAATCATCGAGCCACCCTACGGGGCGGCAGTGGCTCTCTCTGGCAGGGTCGCCGGGTGGCCAGGGTCAGTGACCGCTGTGAATGCGGCTGAGGGGGACGGGGGAGTAGGCCGTCCGGGGAAGCTCAAGGAGTCAGACGTCGAGCGCCCTGGCCCACCCCTCAGGACCGGCCAGCCGGCGCCCGAGGGAAATCAGGAGGGCGCCCACGTGCTGGACGAGCCGTCCGCGGGGTCGACGCGTACGGGTCACGGCAATTTCGGCCCGACCGGTGCGCCGGCGGGAACGAGCCGATTCCTCAAACTCGTGCCTCCGGCCAGCGACGAGTCTCTTGAGGAGCCACGGATTCATTCCCATGGTCGCAATATACCTCCTTCAGTTGACAATTTCAAGAATATGTAGATATAGTCATTGAACTATGCCATTCATCCGCACAGCAGTTCCCAGTTCCGACGGACCCCGAGTCTCGGTGTCATCGTCGGCTGCCATCGAAATCGAATGGGCGCTGGCCTCGGGCGAACGTGAGGACTACCAGAGGGACCACACGACCATCGGCGCCATCTACGAGCGCAACGGAGATCTCCAGGCCCGGGTCCGGGCCATCTGGGGGCCGGGAGCCACGGTGAGCTGTGGTGGCTTCCTCGAGCTGATGGTCGTCGCCCATCACGGCGGTCTTCTCTTCTCGGCTGACGCCGATACGTTGCTCGACCGGCTGGACGAGCTGTGTGTCACGGTCCCGTCGACCCCGGACGACCTTCCCCTGCTGTCGGAGACTCCGGAGGACCGGGCCGCCATACTGCTCAGGCTGGCCCGTCTGAAGAAGTCGTCCGACCTGCGCCGCCAGTACGTCACCCTCGTCCGCGATGTCTGGAATGCCATTCGGCCCGACTGGGAGCTTTCCGGCCGTGGGGCCGTCGAGGCGGCGATGGCCTCCCGACGTGAGATGGTGGCGAAGGGTGCCCATTGGCATGAGCTCGGCCGTGACGGCTATGAGTTCGGCGACCTGCTCGACCGGCTCGTCGCCGCCCTGGGACCTGGCGGTGAGGTCGTCGTCGTGCCGGCCTTCTATACGCACTGTGGGCTCCTCGTCGATTTGCCCGGAGTGGTAGTTCTCGGGGTACGTACCGATACGACAGGGGCCGAGGCGCGGGCTCGGACGGCGGTGCTGGCCCGGCGCCTGAAGGCCATCTCCGATCCCACTCGCTTGGCCATGTTGGACGCGCTCCGCGGTGGGCCGCGGACGGCGACGGACCTGGCGGCCGCTTTTTCGTTGGCCCAACCCACCGTGAGCAATCACGTGAAGGTCCTTCGTGACGCCGGCCTCGTTACCGACGTGCGAGACGGTGCTCGTCGCAATCTCGTCGTCCAGCAAGAGGTCGTCGGCGAGCTGCTCATGAGTCTTCAAGGTGTGCTGTCGGGCGACGCCGCCCATGCCCACGGAGGCCCTGATGGCCGGTAACGATCCGGCACCGGGTAGAAAGGTCCTTCGTCGCCGGAGAGATTGACACCGTGCCCATCAGGAGGCGGGCACTGGCGTCAGACCCGACACGCTGATGTCAGCGCGGCGAGGGGTCGGATCCGGCGAGACCAGGAAAGGTCACGTCCGACGCGCCGTGAAATGGAATCGAAGGCGTAGTACTCGGCCAGGGCGCCGTGAAAAGCCAGACACATATACGCATCAATGAAGGCGATGCCGATCGACACCAAATAGACGAGCGTGCCTGCGCTGAAGAGGATCATGGCCATTCGTCGTTGGGATTCTGGAAAGTCCGCCGTGAGCAGCCGCCGCCCCAACGAGGCGTACAGCCAGAGTGCCGCCCACGCCACGGCGTTGACCGTCATCACGGCGCTGTAGAAGATGGCCGCCGTCTTCGCCCCCGCTCCTTGATGCAGTGCTTCGCCGAAAACCTCGGTCGGGTAGGGAATGAAGACAGTCGTCATCAGGAGGGTCGAGTTGAAATAGAAGAGCCCCTCGGTCGACGTGGGCGAGATGGGTGAAGATCGTGTGATGGTTCAACCACATGATCCCGATAACGGCAAAGCTGACGACGTAGGCGGCCAGCGAAGGCCACCGCGCCCCCAGTTGTCGGGCGAGCAGTCTGTACGTGGTCGGTTGGGCGATCGTGAGTACGAGCATGGCGATGGCGATGGCGATGGCGATGGCGATGGCGATGGCGATGGCGATGGCGATGGCGATGGCGATGGCGATGGCGATGGCGATGGCGATGGCGATGGCGATGGCGATGGCGATGGCGATGGCG
>DATLQU010000017.1:0-10209 GCA_035535015.1 Acidimicrobiales bacterium
GCAACGCAGTTGCGCGCAACTCAGACTGTTCGTCGTCTTTCGTGTCGCATCACGTTTAGTGAGGGCAGATGGGGTCGGCTTCGCGGCGCTTCGGGACCGCGGGATCGAGTTCTCCATCGGCTTCCAGGGTGCGCGAAGACATCCGTTTGGCCATATCCGAGTTGCCCAAATCGGCCTGGACGGAGGCCATGGACGCAGACAGGGAGCCGGGAGACGGGGCCCAGGTGGCCGACCTCACCGAATGGGTCGACTTGTCGGGCTGGCCCCGAGGCATCCGCATGATCGTGCAGCGTGAGCTGCCGCACCCCGCGCCGGTGCCACCTTCAACCTCTTCGACCCCCGGGATACAGGCATCACGTGTTCATCTGTGACTCGGCCCATCCCGAGATCGCCTACCTGGAAGCTCGGCACCGGGGTCATGCCCGGGTGGAGGACCGCATCCGCTGCGCCAAGGACACCGGGCTCCGAAACGTGCCCGTCACGCCCACGAAGGACCAACCCGCATCACTTTCGATCCCTCTGGCAAGTTGATCGTTGCGCCCGGGGTCTCACGCTCCGGTCCGGGACGAAGTGTCGGCGATCCTGCAGACTCGAGCGGACCGAACCACTGCCCAGTCGCTTAGCGAAACGTCCGGGGTGATAGCGGGTCAGCGGACCGCCGTCGGACCCGCCCTGCGAAGTTCGGCCGCCGCCGGCCGCGGGGTGCTGCGACGGGAGCAGTCCCCTGGGACGCGACGATGCGCCCGGCCGGAGCCGGGCGCATCGTCGGAGAACGACGTCCGATGGGCCTGATCAGGAGCGGGAGTGCCCGCCCTTGTGGCCGGAGCTCGGAAGGAAGTTCGAGTCTCCGCCGTAGCTGGCCGTCACGTTCCAGGCGCCGTGCGGGTACTTGTTCCCGGGCCCGACCTTCGAGACGACGAACCAACCGGGCTGCAGGTCACAGACGGCCGTACCCACGTTGCCGACCACGACCAGGGGCTGCGTATTCGACCCGTGCGCCCCACCGTTGGTGCACTTCGTCTTGCTGGTGACCGGCACACTGGAGACCGAGAAGGTGACGGCGCCGGACAGGAGCGATCCACCGTGGGCGGTCTTGACCGTGGCCGTCACCGCATTGGGAGTCCCCGAACGCGGCCTGCCCGGACCCATCTGGACCTTGGTGCGGGTGCGGGCCCTGTTCACGGTCACGTCGGTCGAGCCGCTGCTGGTGGCGAAGTTGTCGTCACCCTGGTAACTGGCGGTGACCGTGTAGGGCGAGCCGACGGCCTGCAGCTGCCCGCCGATCACCTTGCACTTGGCCCGGCCGTGCTTCACGGTGACCGAGTTCCCGTTCTTGCAGGTGATGGCGGGGACTCCATGGGTCCCCGTGATGGTGAAGTCCACCGTACCCGTGGGTGTGCTGACGTTCCCGGTGGCGGCCCGGGCGGTGCTCACGACGCCCGTGACGGCGACCACCTGGGCCACGACCGTCAACGGGTGGCCCGTCACCGTGGGCGACGGCCTGGCGGTGACCGTGGTCCCGCTCGTCTGCGACCCGGCTGCGCTGGCCACCAGCGGCACGATGGCCAGCGACGCGCTGGCCAATAGGACCGAGGCCCCTGCTGCCACTGCCAGTTGCTTGACTCGTCCTCTGAACATTGTCCGCCTCCCGACGAATGCACGCGGCCCTATGTCCGCTTCCAGCAAGTCTGGCCGATCGGCCCTCCCCAGACATCACCAAATCTGATGACGTGAAGAGTTCATCTGGCGACCCAGGGGGGCGAAAAGGGCACGTGGCGGCTTAAGAAGCGCCGAAAAGCGGCCGAAGGCGCCACACCAGGTGGGCGTACGGCCCTGGTTCCGACGCCGGTACGGCCCGGCACCGGCGATTCTCAGGACGGGGCCGGGCTCCGCTCGCCGCTGTCGAGGTACTCGAGGATGCGGCTGACCGACTCGTCCAGGGGGGAGTCCCCGGCCAGGACGAGCTCGGGCGAGGCGGGCACCTCGTAGGGGTCGTCCACCCCGGTGAGCGCGGCCAGCGCCCCGGTCTGGGCCCGGGCGTAGAGGCCCTTCGGGTCCCGGGTGGCGCAGACGGCCAGGGGCGTGTCCACGTAGACCTCGATGAAACCGAGGCCGGCCGCCTGGTGGAGGTGGCGGGCCCGCCGGCGGCCGGCGGCGTAGGGGCTGATAAGGGCGACCACGGCCACCACACCCGACTCGGCGAAGAGCTTGGCCACCTCGGCCACCCGACGGACGTTCTCGTCGCGGTCGGCGCGGTCGAAACCGAGGTCACTGTTGAGGCCGTGGCGGACGTTGTCACCGTCGAGGCGGTAGGCGGGACGGTGGTGGGCGATGAGGTGCTCTTCGACGGCGGTGGCCAGGGTCGACTTGCCCGAGCCCGAGAGACCGGTCAACCAGATGGTGGCGCCGCTGATGCCGAGGGTGTCCCAGCGCTGCTGGCGGCCGAGGGCGCCCGGCGACCAGACGACGTCGGGATGGTGCCCGAGGTGCTCCACGGTCAGTGCGCCCCCGCCCCCATCAGTCCGGCCCCGCCGTCATTAGTCGGCTCCGAGGATCATGCCCGCACCCACGGTGACGTTCGTCTGCTCCGAGGCGAGGATGAACGAGCCGGTGGTGCGGTTGCGGCGGTAGCTGTCGTAGAAGAGGGGCTGGGTCATGCGCAGGCTGACACGGCCCACCTCGTTGAGCGAGAGCGAGTCGGCCGTCTCGTCACGGTGAAGGGTGTTCACGTCGAGTCGGTAGTGGACGTCTTTGACCACGGCCCGGACCCAACGGGTGGTGTGCTTGACGGCCAGGAAGTCGCCCGGCTTCACCGGCTTGTCCGTCATCCAGCAGACCATGGCGTCGATGTCCTGGGCCATGGTGGGGTGGTTGTGGGGACGGCAGATCATGTCGCCGCGCGAGACGTCGAGATCCTCGGCCAGGCGGACCACGACCGACATGGGCGGGAAGGCCTCGCCGACGGGGCCGTCGAAGGTGTCCACCGAGGCGATGGTGGTGGTGAGTCCCGACGGCAAGACGGTGACCTCGTCGCCCGGCCGGAAGACGCCGCCCGCCACCCGGCCGGCATAGCCGCGGTAGTCGGGGATGGTGGAGCCGGTGGGGCGGATCACCCACTGGACCGGGATGCGGGGGTCGATGAGGTTTCTGTCCGAGGCGATGTAGACCTGCTCGAGGTGGTGGAGCAGTGACTGGCCCTCGTACCAGCCCATGTTGGGCGAACGCTGGACGACGTTGTCGCCGTTCAACGCCGAGATGGGGATGAAGGCGAGGTCGGCCACCTCGAGCCGGGTGGCGAAGGCCTTGAACTCCTCGCGGATCTCCTCGAAGACGGCCTGGTCGTAGCCGACGAGGTCCATCTTGTTGACGCAGAGGACGAGGTGGGGGACGCGCAGAAGCGAGGCCAGGAAGGCGTGGCGCCGGGTCTGCTCGACGATACCCTTGCGGGCGTCGACGAGGACCAGGGTGAGATCGGCCGTCGAGTTCCCGGTGACCATGTTCCGGGTGTACTGGATGTGGCCCGGGGTGTCGCCGATGATGAACTTGCGGACGGGCGTGGAGAAGTAGCGGTAGGCCACGTCGATGGTGATGCCCTGCTCCCGCTCGGCCCGCAGACCGTCGGTGAGCAGGGACAGGTCGGTGAGTTCCTCGCCCCGTTGGCGGCTGACGCGCTCGACCGCTTCGAGCTGATCCTCGAAGATGGCCTTGGAGTCGTAGAGGAGCCGGCCGATCAGGGTGGACTTCCCGTCATCGACGGAGCCGGCGGTGGCGAAACGAAGGAGCTCCACGGTTAGAAGTACCCCTCGCGTTTGCGGTCCTCCATGGCGGACTCGCTGACTCTGTCGTCGGCCCGGGTGGCGCCGCGCTCGGTGAGCCGGGAGACGGCGATCTCCTCGATGATCTGGACCAGGGTCTCGGCCGTCGACTCCACCGCTCCGGTGCAGGTCATGTCGCCCACCGTGCGGTAGCGGACGGTGGCCTCGAAGGTCTCCTCGCCCGGACCGGGCTCGGTGTGCGGTCCTATGGAGAGGAGCATGCCGTCGCGTCGGAAGACGGGGCGGCGGTGGGAGAAGTAGATAGAGGGGATCTCCAGCTGCTCCTGGTCGAGGTACTGCCAGATGTCGAGCTCGGTCCAGTCCGAGATGGGGAAGACCCGGATGTGCTCGTTCGGATGGTGGCGGCCGTTGTAGAGCGCCCAGAGCTCGGGGCGCTGGTTCTTCGGGTCCCACTGGCCGAACTCGTCGCGAAAGGAGTAGACCCGCTCCTTGGCCCTGGCCTTCTCCTCGTCACGGCGGGCCCCGCCGAAGACGGCGTCGAATTTGTTGTCGACGATGGCGTCGAGGAGGGTCCTCGTCTGGAGCCGGTTGCGCGACGGGTGGAGGCCGGGCTCCTCGGCCACCCGGCCGGCGTCGATCGACTCCTGGACCGAGGCCACGACCAGTAGGGCCTCGAGCTCGGCCACCCGGCGGTCGCGGAAGTCGAGGACCTCGGGGAAGTTGTGGCCGGTGTCCACGTGCATGACCGGGAAGGGCAGCCGGGAGGGCCAGAAGGCCTTCTGGGCCAGGCGGAGCATGACGATGGAGTCCTTGCCCCCCGAGAAGAGCAGCACCGGTCTCTCGAACTCGGCCACCACCTCGCGCATGATGTGGATGGACTGGGCCTCGAGGGCCTGGAGATGCGACAGCTGGTACTGGCCGGGACCGGCGGACACCCCCTGTTCCATAGAGTTTCCACGTTAGTCGGCACCTTTTGGGAACCTGTTCCAGCGGTCTCAATTAGGGTCGTTTGGCCTATGCCCAGCTCCCACGAGACCGGCACCGACGAGACCAGCTCCCACGAGACCGGCACCGACGATCATGTCCTGGCCGCCCGGATCGCCGGCCGCGCCGGTGCCCTGCTGCTCGAGGTCCGCGCCGAGGCCGGCGGGGAGACGGCGTCGCTCGGGGCCGAGGGCGACCGGCGGGCCCACGAGCTGATCATGGCCGCACTGCGCCAGGCCCGTCCCGACGACGCCGTGCTGTCGGAGGAGGCGGTGCAGTCCGTGGTGTCGACCGAACACGGAAGGCGGCGGGTGTGGATCGTCGATCCCCTGGACGGGACGCGGGAGTTCTCCGAGGGGCGGTCGGACTTCGCCGTGCATGTGGCGCTGGTCGAGAACGGGGTGCCCACCGTGGGTGCCGTCGCCCTGCCCGGCGAGGGTCTCGTGCTCAGCACGGCCGAGCCCCCGACAGCACCCGCCCCGCACCGGGGCAGGATCCGGATCCTCGTCAGCCGGACCCGGCCCCCGGCCGAGGTGGCCACCGTGGCCGCCAAGCTCGACGCCGAGTTGGTGCCGATGGGATCCGCCGGAGCAAAGACGATGGCCGTCGTGCGCGGTGAGGGTGAGATCTACCTGCACTCCGGCGGCCAGTACGAATGGGACTCGGCCGCCCCGGTGGCCGTGGCCCGGGCCGCCGGTCTCCATGCCAGCCGGCTCGACGGATCACCACTCGTCTACGACCGGCCCGACCCCTGGCTCCCCGATCTGCTCGTCTGCCGGGCCGAGGTGGTCGACCAGGTCCTCTGCGCCCTGGGGGCCGCCACCTAAGGTGGACCCGGTGAGCGAGCAGGACAACGGCGCCGCTGTCGTGGTCCGGCTCGGAACCCCGGCCGACGCCGCCGAGGCGGCCGCACTCCACGCCGAGCTGATCAGCGAGGGATTCCTGGCCCAGCTCGGTCCCCGCTTTCTCCGCCACCTCTACCGGTGCGTGGCCCGGGGTCCCGATTCCTTTCTTCTTCTGGCCCGGGCGGCCGGGCCGGTGGATGGCGATGGTGGGCGCGACAGCGGCCGCGACGGTGGCTTCGAGGGCGGCGGGGTGGCCGGCTTTCTGGCCGGCGCTCTCGACCTCGGCGCGCTCTATCGACGCTTCGCCTGGCGCGACGGACCGGTGGCGGCCGTCTCGTCGCTGCCGCAGCTGCTCGGCGCCCTCCCCAGGGTGTGGGAAACCGTCCGTCACGGCGCCGGGGGGACGGGGTCCGATCCCGCCGCCGAGCTGTTGTCCATCGCCGTCGCCCCCCGGTGGCGGGGACGGCACGTCGGGGCTCTGCTGGTGGCCCGCTTCGTGGACGAGATCGGGCGACGCGGCGTGGTGGGCGCCCAGGTCGTGGTCGGCGCCGACAACGCCCCGGCGGTGGCGCTGTACGGCCGGGCCGGGTTCGTGGCCGACCGGACCTTCGAGCTGCACCGCGGCACGCAGTCGCTGCTCATGCGGCGACCGCCATGACCATCCTCGTCGTCGGGGTGGTGGCCGCGGTGGTGGCGCTGGGGGCCACCCCGCTGTGCATGGCCGTGGCCCGGCGCACGGGTCTCGTGGACCGGCCGGGGCCGCTCAAGCCCCAAGGTCGGTCGGTGCCCTACCTGGGAGGGGTGGCCGTCTTCGTGGCCGCCGTCATCGGTGGTGCGGTGGGCCGGCCCCTGTTGCTGCTCCCCCTCGGCCTCGTTCTCGTGCTGGGCGTGGTCGACGACGCCCGGCACCTCCCGCCGTGGACGCGGCTGGTCGGTCAGTTGGGCATCGGCGCCGTGGTGGCCTGGGTCGTCCCCACCCACCTTCCCGGCGCCCTCGGGCCTGTCCTCGTCATCGCCGTCGCCGTGCTGCTCATCAACGGGGTCAACATGATCGACGGCCTGGACACATTGGCCGGCGGTGTCGTGGCCGTGGCCGGGCTGGGCTTCGGCTGGCTGCTGCGGGGAGACGCCCGGGATCTGGCCGTGGCCCTCGCCTGCGCCCTGGCCGGCTTCCTGGTCTACAACCGGCCGCCGGCGCGGATCTATCTGGGCGACGGTGGCTCCTACCTGCTCGGCACGGCCCTCACCATCCTGCTGGCGTCGGCCTGGGCCCCCGGAAGGCGGGCCGCCATCGGGGTGGCCGGGCTGATCGTGGTGGCGGTGCCGGCGGCCGAGGTCCTCTTCTCCGTCGTCCGTCGCCTCCGCAGCCGGCGCTCGCTCGTCCTCGGTGACCGGGGCCACCCCTACGATCGGCTCATGACCCGGGGATGGCCGGTGGTGGGGGCCAGCGGTGCGTACATCGGTGCCGAAGGGGTTCTGGTCGTGGGCGCCGTGGCCACCGCCGCGTCGGCCGGTGTCGTCCCCGCCGTGGTGATGGCGGTGGCCACGGCCGCCGCTCTGGTCGGCGCCGGCGCCGTGGCCGGGTCGCTCACGCCGGACAGCGGGGTCGGGACATGACGCGGATCTACCTGTCCCCTCCCGACGTGGGGCCCGTGGAACGCGCCCTGATCCTCGAGGCCTTCGACTCGAACTGGATCGCCCCGCTCGGACCGCACGTGGACGGCTTCGAGCACGACATGGCGGCGCGTCTCGGCGTTCCCGGCGCGCTGGCGCTCACCAGTGGGACCGCCGCGCTCCATCTGGCGCTGCTGCTGCTCGGGGTGCAACAGGGCGACGAGGTCCTCGTCCCCACGCAGACCTTCGTGGCCACGGGCAACGTCGTGACCTACGTGGGAGCACGTCCCGTGTTCGTCGACTCCCACGCCGACAGCTGGACGATCGACCCCGCCCTGGTGGCCGGGGAGTTGGCCGACCGGGCCCGACGGGGCCGGTTGCCCGCCGCCGTGGTCACCGTCGACCTCTACGGCCAGTGCGCCGACTACGACCCCCTGCTGGCCGCCTGCGCCGAGTACGGCGTGCCTCTTCTCGAGGACGCGGCCGAGGCCCTCGGTGCCACCTACCGGGGAACAGCCGCCGGGACCTTCGGCGCCGCCGGGGTCTTCTCCTTCAACGGCAACAAGATCATCACCACCAGCGGTGGGGGCATGCTCGTCTCCCACGACCGGGCCCTGATCGACCGGGCCCGGCACCTGTCGACCCAGGCCCGGGAACCGGTCGTCCACTACGAACACCTGGAGATCGGTTTCAACTACCGGTTGAGCAACCTTCTGGCCGCCCTCGGTCAGGGGCAGCTGCGCGGTCTCGACGAGCGGATGGCGTTGCGCCGCAGTATCAACGAGCGGTACCGCGCCGCGCTGTCCACGCTTCCCGGTATCAGCTTCATGCCCTACGCGTCGTACGGCGAGCCCAACTACTGGCTCACCTGCATACAGGTCGACCCCGAGGCCTTCGGCGCCGACAACGAAGGCATCCGGGTGGCCCTGGAGGAGGCCGACATCGAATCGCGGCCCACGTGGAAACCGCTTCATCTCCAGCCCGTCTACGCCGAGGCGGCGACGGTCGGCGGTTCGGTGTCGGCGGCCATCTACCGGCGCGGGCTCTGCCTGCCCAGCGGTTCGCGGCTGTCGGGCACCGACCTCGACCGGATCATCGGCATCATCGCTGATCAACAGCGCTGACCGGCCAAAACGCCGGCACCGGCTGTTACGCTCGAAAGCCAGACATGAAGACACCGACACGACCAGGTGCGTCGCGGACCGCCCCCTCGGGCCACATCCTGCAACCCGAGTGGGACGGCACCGACTCGATCCGTGAGCGCTATGACGCCGTCCGCCCGCTGCTGCGGCCCGGATCGGTCCTCGACATCGGCTGCGCCTCGCGCTACGGCCGCCAGGACTGGCTGCACGGCCTCCTGGCCCGAGACAGCACCGACCTCGTGGGCATCGACCTGAACGCCAGCATCATCGCCGAGTTGCAGGCCGCCGGTTACGACGCCCGGCTGGCCGATGCCCAGGACTTCGACCTGGGTCGTCAGTTCGACGTGGTCTTCGCCGGCGAGTTGATCGAGCACCTCGACAACGTCCACGGCTTCCTGGCCAGCGTCCGCCGGCATCTCGCACCCGGGGGCCGTTTCGTGCTCACCACGCCCAACGCCTTCTACATCGGCAACTTCATCTACCGGCTGGGCGGCCACGCCCGGGTCCACCCCCAGCACACGGCCTGGTACTGCGAGAGCACCCTACGGCGGGTGTTGAAGGTCAACGGCTTTCCCCAGGCCGACATCCACTACATCGGCCACGCCAGCCGCACGCCGGCGCGCAAACTGGCCAGCTTCACGTTCCGGCACCTGCTGCCCGATCACCTGGCCCTCGACACCATGGTGGCCGAGGCGACCGCCGTCGTCGACGATCTCCCCGGACCGACTCCGGCCGGCGGCCCGGGCGGCTCCGGCGCCGACCACGACCACTGACCGGGTTCCCCGTGGACAGCACCGCCCGTCCCGGGGCGTTCGTGATCTCCCTCGACTTCGAGCTGCACTGGGGGATGCGCGACCACTCCGAGGGCCAGGGTGCGGTGGCCGACGACCTGTTGAGCAGTCGGGACCACGTCCGACAGGTGGCCGATCTCTTCGCCGAGCGGGCCGTGCGGGCCACCTGGGCCACCGTCGGCCTGCTGTTCGCCTCCACCCGTCAGGAGCTCACCGAGTTCCTCCCCCGCCTCCGGCCCCATTACACCCGGGCGGAGTTCGATCCCTACGTCGAGGTCCTCGGTGAGGACGAGGAGAGCGATCCCCTGCACTTCGCCGGTTCCCTGGTGCGGTACCTGGCGGCCACACCCGGTCAGGAGATCGCCTCCCACACGTTCTCCCACTTCTACTGCCTCGAGGCCGGACAGACCGAGGAAGAGCTACGCGCCGACCTGGCGGCGGCGCGCGCCATCGCCGCACCCATCGGGGTCGCCTTGCGGAGCCTGGTCCTGCCCCGCAACCAGTGGAACCCCCGCTACGCCCGGGCCGTGGCCGAATCCGGTTTCTCCTGCTACCGGGGCCCCCAGCCGTCGTGGGGCCACGCGGCCCAGCAGGCGGAGACGACGAGCCCGGCCCGCCGGCTGGCCCGGCTGGCCGACACCTACATGGGCTTCTCTGCTCCACCCACCTTCGCCTGGGACGGGCTGGTCGAGGAGCCGGGTCTGTGCAACATCCCGGCCAGCGCCTTCCTCCGGCCCTATACGCCGAACCGCCGTGCCCTCGAGCCCCTGCGCCGGGCCCGGCTGCTGGCCGGTCTGCACTCGGCCGCCCGGCGCGGCCGGTTGTTCCATCTGTGGTGGCATCCCCACAACTTCGCCCGTCATCCGCAGGAGAGTTTCGACCTGTTGCGCCATGTGCTCGACGAGGCGGCCCGTCTGGGCGACGCCGAGGGACTCACCTCGATGAGCATGGCCGATGTGGCCGACGTGGCCCTGGCCGGGACGGCGGGGGCCGGACAAACCAGCTGAACGCCTACGGGTTGCGCCTAGCGCAAGAACTGCCGGAATTCGTCTTCGGT
>DATLQU010000018.1:0-51622 GCA_035535015.1 Acidimicrobiales bacterium
CATGATTGATGCCCGTCACCTTAAGCGTCGATGTACCCATCTGTGCACCCCTTGTCGTTACCGACGGGTCGGCAGTTCTCAGAGTCGTCAGCCCATCGAAATCAGTTCGAGCTGGATGTTGTCCGGATCGCGGAACACGAGTACCGCATACCCCTCCTGATCGTTGATTGGCGATTGGAACACGTTGTGCTTTTCGAAATGTTCTGCCCAGGTGTCGAGGTCGGCACGTTGGGCGACCCCGAAGCTCACGTGATCGAGCCCCGTCCGCGTCTCGTTGCATGGTTCGGATGCGTTGGCCGAGTGCGTGTGTAGGCCCACGCACATTGAATAGTCCGGCTTGCCAAGAATGATGGCGTAGCCGTTACCGTCGGGATGGTCCTCTTTCATCAGCTCCGCGAGCCCTAGGACTTCCTTGTACCACGCCACACTGCGGTCAAGGTCGGTGACCGTGAGTGAAACGTGGTGGATTGACGCGATGTCAGGCATGGTCCGGTCCTCTCTGGGCGAACTTGCGGCTCAGCGAGCTGTCGTCAGCAGGTGGTCGGTGTCTTCGGCGCTGAGCGGCGGTCCGATGGGCCTCAGATCATGGGCCCCGGCCACACGTGCGAGTTCGTCCATCGACGGAAAGACTGGTTCGATCGGCACGATCCGAGCGCCGGCTGGCACTCCGACCTCGCGGATAAAGTCCCGGAAGCTGGCGTTGTCGTGCACAAGCAGGATGCGCGCCTCGCAATCGCCCACGACCCGGAACGTGTGCGGCACGCCGCGGGGCATGGACACCCAGTGCCCCGCTCCGACCAACAGCTCCTCGTCGCCACAGCGCACCACCATCTGGCCCTCGAGGATGTACCAGGTGTCGTCGAGGTCGTCGTGGGTGTGCAGCGGGGGCGCCGCGCCGACTGGCAAGGTCATCTCGAGCACGACGGTGTTCATTTCGGGCGCGCAGCGGTGCTCAACGACCAAGGTGTCGAGGAACCACCACGCCAGGCTTTGTTCGCTCTCGGGGGAGTCGACAACTGCCGTCGTCACTTCGGCCACCTCCTAGTTGGGAACTGTCGCGGATAGTCAGGTATCCGTACGATTGAGGATATGGTACGGTAACCTTACGACTCTGTCAAGCGGTTCCCTGACCACTCCAATGGCGAGCCAAGCCCGTACGTCGGCGCCCTGCTGGGTGTCGTGTGGCAGTGGGTCCGCGATCAGCTCTATGCGGGCGTCGTCGCGGCGGGATACGACGATCTGAACGCAGCGCACGTCGGGCTCTGTCCAAGCCAGCTTGCGGACCGGAGGGGGATCACGAAGCAGTCAGTCAACGACTTGCTCGGGTACCTGGAACAACACGGGTACCTGTTGCGCGTGCCCGATTCCGTCGACGGAAGGGCTCGTGTGATCCGACTTACTCCGAAGGGATGGCGACTCCAGAAGACAATCTATGCCGAGGCTGCTTCGGCCCAGCTGCGGATCGAAGAGATCCTCGGGCCGCGGCGCCACGCCCGCTGCACAGCTCGCTCGAACTGCTGGCCGAGCAGCTCGCCGGTTCACTGGCCGTCCCCTGACGCCGGTGGCGGATTTCCCGAAGATGCCGCGCCTGCGGTCACTCCAGTGTGGACTATCGCGTCGACACGGCCAGCCATCTGCAATCACGCGTTGGGCGCCGATATAGACCGGTCGTTCTCCGACTGGTGCCGCACAACCTCGACACCTCCCGGGCAGCCTCGCTAGCAATCGATTCGCGGTTGGCAATGCCTTCCCAGTTACCACTCCGTTCAAGTTGGTAAGAGCCGCGGTATCCATAGAGATGTTGGGCACCGCTCGCGCCGTTGACTGCAGAAGCGTCTAGGGCGAACTTCCGGCGAGCAGCGAATAGATTTCAACCATCGGTGCGGTGGCGTTCACGGCTGACAAGGGCAGGAACAGGCCAGTTGACGGGTCACGATCGTGACTCCACATATAGGAACCGTAGAACTCCGCCTCATGTTTGTAAGCAGCTCTCGGTCGAAGCTGGTCGAGGAGGAACAGGTTGCGAAAGTAGATTCCGTTGAAGGCCGGTCCTTGAGCCTCGAGCTGTTTCCCCATTCCGTAGTACGCGACAGCAGCTTGGGCGGTGCGGATGGCACGGTTGAGGTAGCTCGCCTTCCCCGTCACGCCGTAAAGCAGTACACCGGCGCCGATCATGGTCCCTTGGTTGTAACTCCACTCAGTGGTGTTGATTGTCCCGGCCGAGGAGATGTGGTCGTAGTAGAGCCCGTTTGGTGCCGCTAGGCATCGGTTGACCCACTCGTACATGCGATTGGCCCAGGCCAGGTAGTAGGAGCTTCCGGTGAGTTCGTAGAGTTGGACCCCTACCTCAGCGTTGGGGGCGTTGGAGACGGTGTTGCGGTCTCCGCTCCAAGAAGCGTCGACCCAGTAGACGCCCCCCGGGCACGGAGAGGATCGATCTGTCGACCAGCCCGTCACCACGAAACGGAAGCTCTCCTCGGCCAGGGCGAGATCAGTCAGGCTCCCTGTCAGATGATATTGGTGCAGCAGCTCGAGCGACGTCCACGCGTTATCGTCGTAGTAGGTGTCCCCACCGGAGCCGAGCGGTGGTGCCACCGCTGACTGGAAGGCGGGAGGTTGAACTGTGCCGCTCGGCGTGTGTTCGGAGGCGTCTTGATACTGGAGCAGGCCCCCCAGCCGGGCATCGAGGTCTGAACTGTACGGCTTCCCGCCCGGGGTTCCGGCAAGATAGTCCGTCGCAGCCATGGCGTTTGTGAACGGCCACAGGAACGCGAAGGGGTTGGACGTCGTGGGCGCTGGGGCAACGTAGAGCTGACTTGCGGGCACATAGAGATACTGCTGGAGCGCCTCGTAAGAGGCGATGGCGCGTTGCTGGTCGACCTGCGCCTTGACGCTCTGCACGGGGGAAGGCTGAGCTGCGTCTGCCGGAACGGAGGAGAACGCAAGAGCCGAAGTGATGGCCACGGCTATGGCGGAGCGTGCGACCAAGCCCTTGCAAAGCGCAGTCCTCATTGAACCATCTTGACCGAACTCTATGCCGAGCACGAAATAGGCGGTTCAGGCTCGTGTCGCGCGTCCAAATCCTGCTGCATCCGATGGGTTTGGCCGCTCTCCAGATGTGACTAGATTCTTCGTACTGAGGCTGCAGCGAGGGGGAGGATGCACCCGATGAGGATACACGGCGCAATCGTCAGGCAGACGGGCCGCGCCCGTAGTCGAGCAGTCGTCGACGTGACAGGGGGAGCGGTATGACGAACGGGTTCGGCCGGGACACCACCACGGACGACGTCCTCGAAGGGATGGACCTCAGCGGGCGCCGGTTCGTCATCACCGGCGCCGCCAGCGGACTGGGTCGGGAGAGCGCCCGGGCTTTGGCCGCCCATGGTGCCTCGGTGACCTTGGTGGCCCGGAGTCCCGAGCGGGCCGAGGGGGCGGTGGCCGAGGTCGGGGCGATGGTGTCGGGGGCCGACCTCGAGGCCGGCGTGGCCGACCTGGGTGATCTGGAGAGCATCCGTGCCTTCGCCTCGTCCTATCTGGCCGGTCACCCGACAGTCGATGTCCTCGTCAACAACGCCGGGGTGATGGCGTGTCCTATGGGAAGGACCGTGGACGGATTCGAGACGCAGTTCGGTACCAACCACCTCGGCCATTTCCTGTTGACGGCCCTGCTCTACCCGGCATTGCGGGCGGGAGCCCATCCGCGTGTGGTGACCCTCACCTCGGCCGGTCACAGTCGCGCCGACGTCGACCTGAAAGACCCCAATTTCGAACGGACCGAGTACTCGGCGTGGGTCGCCTATGGGCAAGCCAAGACGGCCAACGCGCTGTTCGCCCGCGAGCTGGCACGGCGGGCGGGCCCCGCGGGATTGTTGTCCTTCGCCGTCCATCCGGGTGTGATCGCCACTGATCTCGGCCGGCATCTCACCGATGACCTCGTACAGGACATGATGGAGTTCGCCCGTCGTCGTTCGTTCTCGGCCGGCAGCAGCGGGGAGTCTCAGGGTCTCCAGTTCAAGTCCGTGGAGGCCGGCGCGGCGACACAGGTGTGGGCCGCCACCACCGCCGATCTGGCGGACCACAATGGCGCCTACCTGGCCGACTGTGGCGTCGGAGTGCTCGGGGCCGATCCCGGCGCCAACGGCTTCCGGCCGTATCTCCTCGACGACGAGCATGCCCTGGCGTTGTGGGAGCTGAGCGAGCGGCTCGGGGGCGAGCGTTTCGATCCCTAGCCGAGCAGGCGGCACAACGGCCGTCGAGATCGGCCCAGGCGGTCCCGACTAGCCTGCAGGGCGTGTCGGTCGATGTCCGCACACGATCGGTCAAAGACGTCCGTTCGCTCGAGCGCGACGAGATGCTCGACGCCGTACTCCCTGAAGCCCTGGCGGTGCATGGCGACCTGGCGGGTCGGGGGTGCTCGTACCTGGGGCTTTCGTCCTTGGGCTTCGACGTGGATGGGCGGACCCTCACGCTGACCGCTGCTTCGGGGACGCTGCGGCTCGCCTCGGACATCGACGCGGCAGAGGTGGTTGTGCACCTGGCGTCCGACGCCTTGTCCGACCTGCTCCAGGACCGGCAGTCGACCATGGGTCTGGCTATGACCTCGCGGGTCAAGATCAGCGCCGGCGATATCACCGACTGGGTCAGCTGGGAGCCCGTCCTGCGGGCGCTGCTCGACGGCCGCAAGGTGCACGAAGCCGGTGACGTGACGATGGTCGACGTCGACGGTGACGAGCTCGATCTGGGCCGCGCCTTCACGGCGGACGACGACCCGAGGGAGATGGCCCACTTTCTCGAGCAGGCCGGCTTCCTCCATCTCCGAGACGTCTTCGATGAGGCGGAGATGGCGACGCTCGGTGGCGATGTCGATGAATGGCTGGCGCGGGCGGCTCCCGACGACGGTGATTCGTGGTGGGCCACCGACGACGCCGGCCGAGACCACGCCGTCCGGGTCCTCTTCTTCTACGAGAAGTCGGCGGCCTTGCGCTCGTTGCTCGACCGTGGGCGTTACCGCATGCTCGGTGAGTTGACCGGCGACGGCCATGTCCACACCGGCAATGCCGAGGGTCTCGTCAAGCCGCTCGGCATCGTCCGGGGCCTGTCCGATCTACCGTGGCACAAGGACTGTGGCCAGGGTGGACATTCCTACATCTGCAACGGGCTCACCACCGGAATCTCGGTGACCGGGGCCGACCGCACGAGCGGTGCGTTGGGCGTTATCCCCGGAAGCCATCGCGCCAATACGATGGCCACCGGCCGGGACCGTCGACTCGATCTGCAGCCGATCATGCTGGAAACACGGACCGGTGATGTGACCGTCCACTGCTCGGATACGCTCCACCGTGCCTACCCGCCCGTCGACCGGCCTCGCAACGTCGTCTATTCGAGCTTCGCGCTACCGGCCCGGCCCGGCGAAGAAGTCGCACCCGACCCTCACCGGCGCGAGCAGCGAGCACAGCTGAGCAACGTGCAGTCACGCATCGAGGCTGCCGACAACGAAGCCAGCCAGACCCGCTACCAAGCCGGCCACGGGCGCTGAGGATAGACACAGCTGGGTATTCGGATCGCCGCCATCTATGGCGGTGGCCCCCGAGGCCCCTGCGGACACAGGAGTACTTATCCTGCGCGACCGAGTGCGAAAGCTGAGTCCTCCGTTCCAGCCCTCGACCCCGGTCAGCGCAGCTGCTATCAGCCAGGTAGAGTCGGCTGGTCGGCAACGCCTTGCCAGTTAGTACTTGTCATCTCTGCAGGTGGTTCATATTCCCTGCTTAGCGCCACTATCGGGCCAATTTAACCCAGTGCAGCGAGTGGGCCATGAGCGGCTGCCCTGTCGAGAAGGAACGGATGGGGCCCCGTCCGATGTCATCCGACGAAGCCCTGCCCCACCAGGCGCGCCGGCCGATGTCGCATCACCACGAGCAGCCCGGAAGCTCGAACTCGACCCTTTCCGACGCCCCCTCGTCGATAGCAATCTGTCGAGACCGGCGCCACACGTCAGAGCTGAACCTCCGCACTAGCCATGGATCGTCGAAACCGGTCGGTCTGCGAGTTCTTGAGCTCGGCAAAGCTCCCGCGCGTAACCGGCACTTATACCGGACGGCCGAGTTGCGGGCGGTGCGGATGGTCGGCGAGTCGTGCTCCTTTCAGCTCACAAACGGTAATGGAGGTATACGACGCCGCTGCGAAAGCGGCGCTCGTCCAACAGCTCGAGCTCGGCATGGACACCGTCGGGTAGGGCACGCTTGCCACCGCCCACCAGGACCGGCCCGAGGAAGAGGTGGCAATCGTCGACCAACCCCTCGGCGATCGCCTGGCCGGCGAGCTCCGCCCCGCCGATCGTGATGTCGTATGGCGAGCTTTCCTTCAGGCGCCTGATCGCCGCGGCGTCGAATTCGCGCTCGATTCGGGTTATCTCGCTGGACACCGTTTGAAGCGTCCGGGAGTAGACAACCTTCTCGGCCGCCCCCGCCAGATCTCGGCGAAATCCCGGTAGACTTCCCCCTGATCGCCGCCGGTCTCCCAGTAGACCATCGTCTCGTACATGCGCCGTCCGTACAGACCGGTACCGACGGGCCTCATGAGGTCGTTGACGAACGCATGCACCTCCTCTTCCGGCGCCGCCCAGTCGAATTTGCCCTGCTCGTCCTCGACATAGCCGTCGAGCGACGCGATCGCCAAATAGATCAGGTTGGCCATCTGAACCTCCTCGAGATCGAAATTAGAGCAAGCGCCCGGAACTGCCGGTGGTCGGCCGGGGCTCATGGGGGCATTGACCGACCTGGCCGCCCGGTAATCCTCAGGGTCGACGTTATGGGCGGCTCAACCCGAGCTCTGACAGCCCTCACACGGCAATTTGCGGATGTCAAGAGGTTTGGGCGGCCTTAAAGCAGACTTGCGTCGTGATGGACTGGGGGGAGTTCAGGGTGGTCGAAGCGACCGACTCGGACACCAATGCGCTACTGAGGCTGCGCGGCGACGCCGCCCGATGGCTCCTAGCCCGAGGGATCGACCAGTGGCGACCGGGGCGTTCTACCGTTCCCGGTTGTATCGCATCGCATGGCGTCTCGACCAGCACCTGGTCCGGTGGGCTATGCAGAAGTTCAAGCGACTGCGGGGGAGTCCCAAGCGGGCCTGGGCCTGGCTGAGCGCCGTTCGTCGGCGTCAGCCCCGGCTCTTCGCCCACTGGCACCTCGTCTCACCCGCCCAAGGTCGGCCTGTGGGAGCCCGGTGAAGGGAGACTTGTTCTGACAGAGCGGGGGGGTGCGATTCCCCCCGGCCACTCACCAGAGTAACGAATTGGGCCAATTTGGGGCGGCGAGTGGGCCGAGAGTGTCAACGACGGTCGAGAACTGCGCGGTTATCGCCGTTGGTGCTCAGTATTGGACCGTCGCCGACAGGCCAAGAGTTGCTGCAAGATAGAACGACTGGGCCCCTTCCGACGCCATCCGACGAAGCCCTGTCCCGCCAGGCGTCGCCGGCCGATGTGGTATCACCCGTTGCGGCCAGACCTGCTCGCAATCCCTCAACGGCGTCGATCCCGGTCTGGCGTGATCGCGCCAAGCGACGTAAAGCCGGCTTACGCGCCGCATGATGGTGTCGTCAGACTTGGAGCGACGTTGGCGAACCGATCAAGCGGGTGATCAGTTCGCTGCCCAGAGGTGCCAGTCACCCGGGATACCCTTTAGGTTGCGGGCGCCTCGGTCGTCGAACTCGAGATCCGAACCGATGACGAGATCCTTGACGGTGCTCGTAACGAGCACCTCGCCGGGTCCGGCGAGAGCACTGACTCGTGCCCCAATGTGCACGCCGATTCCGGCGACATCGTCGGCTCGCCGTTCGACTTCACCAGTGTGAAGACCAGCCCGCACCTCGATGCCAAGCGGTTGGACAGCTCTTTGTAGGTCACGAGCGGCCCGTATACCCCGTCCCGGCCCGTCGAATGTGGCAAGCAATCCATCCCCCGTCCGCTTCACCAGGACACCTCTATGGTGTTCAATGGCGCGCTCTGCGGCGGCGTCATGCTGTTCGAGCAACGTCCGCCAGGCTCGATCGCCGATCGCGGAGGCACGGGCGGTGGAATCGACGATGTCGGTGAAGAGCACTGTCATGAGCACTCGGTCGATATCGACACGGCGCGGGACAGGCGCTCCGGTGACGAACTCGGCGATCGCGTCGACAACCGGATCATCAGCGCCAGGATGGCCACCTACGTGGAAATCGCCTGGGAACTCGACCAATCGAGCGCCCGCGATGTGTTCGGCTAGGTATCGAGCCAGTGGCTCGGGAACGACGGGATCGCCGGTGCGATGCACGACCAGCGTAGGGACTTGCACAGCACCGAGGGCGTAACGAACATCCATGTTTACGTTGTGGTGCAGGATCGTTGCCGCCGCTCCCGGTGACGCCGTCTGGTGTTCGTAACGGGTGAGAACGTTCAGCATCTCGTCATCGTCGACTCCCCCCAGGAACACCTCGAGGGCATGTCCCGTTCCCCATTGGTCACGGATGTGCGCGATGAAGGCTTCGGCTAACTCTGGATCGATCCCGATCGCGTAGTCGGGGGCTTTGAGGCAGCGGGCGAAGGTCCCCCACAGCACGAGGGACCGAACGCGCTCGGGAAAGGCGGTGGCGAACAAGATGGCAAGAGGCCCACCCTCGGAGAGGCCAATCACGACTGCCTGGTCGATGCCGGCCGCGTCGGCGACGGCACGGGCATCGTCCATGCGGTCCTCGGCACTGCCCGTGCCGAGCGTCCGATCCGAGCAACCCGTGCCTCGCTTGTCGAAAAAGACCAGCCGGCCCAGAGACGAGAGCCCACCCAACAGTTGGGCCCAGAAGGGTATTTCCCACAACAATTCGACATTCGACACGAAGCCGGGAATGAATAGGAGGTCGAGGGGTCCGTCGCCCACGGATTGATAGGCGATGCTCAAGTCACCGCTTTGGGCGTACTGGGTCTTGGGCGTCATCGACCAGCAGCGTACCGCCTGACGTCGGGATCAAGCTCTCTGGCAAGCGTTCCGTCTTGCCGACCGGTATCTTGCCGCTCCCAGACCCACGGAAGCGGTAGGAAGACCTCCCGCCAATGCCGGGTTGCGTAACGTCAAGCTGAGGCCGCTCGGACCCGGAACTGCGCGGTATCGCTATGGGCCACGAATACTGCGCTGTCGGCCGTCAGAGCCCGGTTACCGGGATCGGCACGTGCATCGCGGGCCAGCCAGATACACGATTCACCCAGTATCGTTCAGTTTGCGCGCGGCTTGACACTAAAGGCAGCTTCTACGTACTGAGCGCTGAGGTCGGATGGCTGATGTTCTCACGCCCATTGTGAGGGTTCACTTCGGCAGTATTCTTCTGCTGTTGCCCACGTGGCGCGCATCGGAGGGCATCTCCCTCATTCGCATCATCCCGCCGGCGTGCTGGCGCCTGGGCCGAGACCCCCGAAGCCAGAGGTGACGCCAGCAGCGGTGGCGGATACCGACGTTGCCGACACGGACCCGTTGCTCGCCTTGGAACCCTGCACCACGACGGTGTCGCCAACCTGGAGCGACCCCAGGCTGGACTTGGCGTTTCGGTTGACGGTCGTCGATGGCCCCACCGAAACCTTGACCAGAGTGCCGCTCGAGTTGGTCACATACAGAGTGGATCCCTCGACCCCCGTGACTGTTCCGCTGGTGGCGGCACCGAACGCCCCCGCGCCGGAGAGCCCCCCGCTCGGTGCACCTCGGCCCCCGAACAGTGACGCAAACGACGATGCGGCGCTTGAGGTGGCGGACGACGTGCCATGGCTGCGCTGGAGAGCGGCTCCACCCCAGATCCCCCCAGCAGCGATCAGCAGACCCAGCAGCGCCAGAGTAGGTACCGACATGCGGATCCCCTTGCGTGGGCCGCGCTCTGGCCACTCATCGTCGTCTTCTGGGTCCGTGTCCCAAGACGGCGCGCCCGGGTCGTTCGACGGTGCGGACGCGGCGATCTCCCCGCCTCTACCAGGCAAGAAGATCTCCTCTGTCGCCGGGTCGAACCCTGTCGTGGACGTGGTAGTTGTGGGCATGTCGGATTCGGACATGGACGTCGCCTTTCGGTCTTACTCGTAGTGAAGTGCGTCGATGGGTCGGAGCGACGCGGCGCGATTAGCCGGGTAGAAGCCGAAGAACACACCGACGGCAATGGCCACTCCGAAGGCCAGGGCGATGGAGTCCGGTGCCACCACAGGCTGGACACCATCGATTTTGAATCGAGCCCCGATCAACCCGATGGCTACCCCCACGGCGCCACCGATGAGGGAGATCATCACGGCCTCGATGAGGAACTGCAACAAGATGGCGAGCTTTCGAGCGCCGATGGCCTTGCGGATCCCGATCTCCCGGGTCCGCTCGGTCACGCTCACCAACATGATGTTCATGACGCCGATCCCTCCCACCAGCAGCGAGATGGCCGCCACCGCCCCCAGCAGAACGGTCAGGGTGCTGGTCGTCGACGTGGCCGTGGAGAGGAGGCTGGCTTCGTTCAGGACCAGGAACGGAAGATTGGCCACCGTGGTGTCGTTCTGAGCGGCGAGAATGTTCTCGACCTCGCTTTGGGCCAGGTTGATCGTCGATGAGGACTTGGCCTGGACCAGAAGTTCCGTGAACGACTGGGACTCGCCCGTGAGCTGGTCCTGCACCGCCGTATAAGGGGCGATGGCCACGGCGTCCTGGTTGGCTCCGGCCGAGGAGCCTTTGGAGGCGAGGAGTCCAACCACAAGCCAGTTGGTAGAGCCCAGCGTGATCTGTTGGCCGATGGGGTTCGACCCGGTGGCGAAGAGATTGCTGGCCACCGAGGCACCGATGTCGACAACCTGGGCATGGCGGGCAATGTCGGCACTCGTGATGGCACGCCCCGATGCCACTGTGTAGTCACTGGCCTTCAGATACGACGGTGTCGACCCGGTCACGGTGGTCGAATAGGTCGCACCCTGATAGGTGGCGGTCAGAGAGGTGGAGAGAACCGGTGACACAGAGGCGACGTCGGGCGCAGTGTTGGGGTTGGAGATCTTCTGGACGTCGGCGATGGTCAAAGTGGCGGCCCGGGACTGGGTGCCAGTGACCGACCGTCCGGCGCCAAAGCGGCCCGTATTGATCACGGTCAACGTGTTGGTGCCGAGGCTCTCGATGCGCTGTTCGACGGCCTGAGAAGAGCCCGTTCCCACGGCCACCAAGATGATGACGGCCGAGACCCCGATGAGCACCCCGAGTACCGTCAACAGGGACCGCAGCTTATTGGCGGCCACGCCGCCCATGGCCATCCGCACTACGTCGCGCTGCATCATCGAGACCCCGCTCCTTGTCCGCCTTGGGCATGGGCCACGTGGGCCCTGCGGGCGGCTGATGGATCTTGCCGATAGTCCTTGGCGATCTGCCCGTCACGCAGTGTGACGACACGCTGGGCGTAGCCGGCGATGTCATCTTCGTGGGTGATCACGACCACGGTGCGGCCCTGGGCATGAAGGGCATCGAACACCGACATGACATCGAGGCTCGACTCCGTATCGAGGTTCCCGGTGGGTTCGTCGGCCAGGATGAGAGCCGGATTGGTGACGATGGCCCGGGCCACCGCGGCACGTTGCTGCTGGCCTCCGGACAACTCATTCGGGAAGTGAGCCATGCGTTCACCCAACCCCACGGCCACGAGCGCGTGCGCAGCCCGGGCGCGGCGTTCCTTAGCATGCACCCCGGCATAGACAAGGGGGAGCTCAACGTTGGCAAGAGCCGACATGCGGGGCAAGAGGTTGAAGCTTTGGAACACGAAGCCGATCTTCTTGTTGCGGATACGAGCCAGATCGTCGTCCTCGAGAGTGCGGACGTTGACACCGTCGAGCCAGTAGTGGCCCCGGGTGGGCACATCGAGGCACCCCACGATATTCATGAGCGTTGACTTGCCCGACCCCGATGCACCCATGATGGCCACGAAGTCACCACGAGCGATCTCGAGCGAGATCCCCCGCAGGGCCTGGACTTCTGTGGTGCCCATCTTGTAGCGCTTGAACACGGTGCGTAACGAGATGACCGGTCCCTGCTTCGTCGGACGCATACCGACACGAATGTCGGCCAGGGTGGTGCTCATCCGCCCCGGGGGAATCCGCCGCCGCCGAATCCGCCCCCTCCGAATCCGCCGCCGCCGGTCAGACCGCCGCCGGTCGGACCGCCGCTGGTGGTGCTGGCAGCGGAGACCGACGCCACCGGCTCCGACACGACCTGACCCACTTTCACTCCGCTCAGGATTTGGGTGGTCGAGTCACCCACCAAGCCGGTCGTGACCCGGGTGACGGTGCTCTTGCCGTTGGAGAGAACGGTGACCGTCGAGATCGGACCGGTGGTGGTGATAGCGGCGCTGGGTAACTCGAGCGTATTGCTCGCCGTCTGGACGACGACGCTTACATCGGCCGTCATCCCGACCTTCACTGTGGAGGGCGGGTTCTGCAACACGATGGTCACGTCGTAGGTCACGACGTTGCTCACCACCGTGGACGTGGGCGAGACGGCTGCGACGGTTCCGGTGACGTTGGTACTGGGCAAGGCGGGAAGGGTGGCGGCGGCGGTCTCACCGACGGCCATCTTGGCGATGTCGGCCTCGGCGAATCCGGCCACCACTTCGAGAGATCCGACATCTTCGATGGTCACGAAAGCCGACGAGCTGGACGAACCTGACGATGACGAGCCCGAGCCCGACGACCCCGAGGAGGATGAGCCGGAACCGGAGGATGCCGAGCCCGAACCCGAGAAGCCAGAGCCCGACGAGCCCGAGCTTGACGACCCCGAGGAGGATGAGCCGGAACCGGAGGAAGCCGACCCCGTCGACGAGGAGCCCGAAGCCGAGGAACCGCCGCCGCTCACCGTCTCGCCCACGGTGTCGTTGACGGCGGTCACCGTCCCGCTGATGGGCGCCGTCAATGTCGTCTCATTCACGGCCTTTTGATCGGCCCTGACCGTGTTCTGATCCTGGAGCACCTGGGCCTGATCTTGGGCCACGGTGGACGCCACCACGGCCTCCCCGGCGGTGGTGGCGGCCATGCTCGTCTGCTGGGCGGAAATGGTGGCCTTGTCCTTGGCCACTGTCTGCTGGTCGGTGGTGATGGTCTGCTGGTCCACCACGCACGCACTCGGCGCCGTCTTCACCGTTTCAGCCACACCGACGGACGTGCCCTGGGCATTGACCGTCACCAGCGCGTACAGATACGTGGTGTCAGGAGTGAGGCCCGTCACCGTGGCGTTCACCGAGACGTTGGATGATCCCGATCCGGCGTCGACGCTCGGGGTGGTCGATCCGTAGGCGGTGGTGGTCCCGTATTCGAAGTGGTAGGTGGTGTCCACCCCTCCGGGGTTGACGGTGCCGGAAAGAGAGACGGCGGTGTCGCTCCCGCCCGTGCCCGAGGCTCCCGAACCGCTCGCCCCCGACGACGTCGAACCCGACGACCCCGGGCACCCCAGGGCTTCGTCGGTCACCAGCTGGTTCTGGGCGTTGGTGAGGTTGGTCTCATCGGTGGTGAGTTGCTCCTCATCCGACGTGAGTTGGTTCTGTGCCGACATCGTCGTCGCCTGGTTCTGCTTCAGCTGTGCCGCGGTTCCCCCTTGCTCGGCGGAGGAAAGGGTGTACTCGGCTGCGCTCAGGGCGGCCTGCGCCGACGCCAGCGACACTTGCGCGTCAGTGGGATCGAGCGTACCCAACACCTGGCCAGCCGTGACCTGTTGGCCTGCCGTGACGTCGACGGCCGTCAGGGTGCCACTGGTCTGGAAGTTGACCGAATCGGACGTGGCCGGGCTCACGTTGCCGGACGCCGACACGCTCGACTGCACCGTGCCCCGTTGCACTGTCACCGTCCTGGCCGTGGCCGACGACGCCGATGACGTTCCGTAGATCGACTCCAAGCCGAAGGTGGCTACCACCGCCACGGCGATACCCAGAGCGCCGTACCCGACGAGGGTCCGGCGGCGGATGATCTTCTCACCGATCTTCATCTTGAGTCTCGTCCCTTCGTGTCCAGGTGGTGACAGATCTCACGCCGCCGGAGAACGGCGTCCTCACCCTGTGGTTGTGGTGGTGGAGGAGGATGCCGATGGTCGCAAGGCGGCGCAGGCCTGCAAGGCCGCCTGCACTGCGGGGCTCGACTGATTGATCGTGCTCGGCGGGGTCGAGCCAGCGGCTGGGCGAGAGCCACCTGTGGGCAAGGTGACGCCGTGTAGCGACAAGCAGTTGCGGTAGGCGGCGAACGCCGAGCTGTTGAATCCCCCTGAACCACCGAATCCGCCAAACCCTCCGGATGGCCGCAGGCTCTTGCACGCCGTGGCCGCCTTCTGGAAGGCGGGATTGCTACGGAAGCCCCCCGCCCCAGACCCTGGGGTGAATGACGGGGGTGTTTCCCCGCCGGCCGGAGGGCCACCGGTCCCACCGGTGAAATTGGGGAGGGTCACACCGTGCTGCTTCAAGCAGTTGGAATACGCCGTTCGGGAGGCCCTGCCTGACGGCTTGGTCGAGCTGGCGTTCGCGCCGCTTGCTGACGAGCTACCGCAGGCGGCAAGAATCAAAGGAACGATACCCACGAAGAGCACAGCCAGAGGGATTGTGCGGACACGGCGAGGACCCTTGATCCGTCGTCTCGCCGACCATCCTGATCTTGCTGTCGTGAGAGCACAAGGGGAATCAGCTGCTGGGAGGCGGTTTCTCATGATGGGCTCGATGTTCACCATTGGAACTATGAGAATCCTGAGGACTAGTTGCCGGTTAGCTGTGAATCTGACGGCTGCGGCCGTGATGCCGCACGGAACCCCAGAAGTTCTCGACGGGGAACGAACAACGACCACGAGGTGTCCCCGCATCACGCCAGCCGACGTCCTACGGCGGAGTGGACGTGAAGATTCAGTGGTCGACTCGCTGCGTATCCCGGCAGAGAGGCAGCACGACGCGCACCACCGTGCCCCCTTCCGGAGAGGAGTCCATCGTGAACTGGCCGCCGTGGGCGGCGACGATAGCGGCGACGATGGGCAGGCCCAAGCCTGACCCAGGCCGTGACCGACTCCCGTCCCCCCTCCAAAAGCGATCAAAGGCGCGGGCGGCGCTGGCGAAGTCCATTCCTGGCCCCGCATCCGCCACCTCGAGCACCGCCCTGTCTGAAATCGCCGTGGCCCGCACGCTCACCGAAGTGGTCGCAGGGGTATGGACGAGGGCGTTCGTCACCAAGTTGGCAATCACTTGGCGAAGCGCCGCCTCGTCACCTACGGCCACGACGGGACCTGATGTCTCGGTTCGGATATCACGTGTCGGATGAGTGGCCGAGGCGTCGAGGAGAGCGTCGTGGATAAGGGGCACCAAGTCCACAGGGACGCCTTCGAGCGCGTGGCCCTCGTCGAGCCGCGCCAGCGTCAGCAGATCTTTGACAAGTCCGGCCATCCGGCCGCTCTCCTGTCCGATCCGGCGCATAGCCTCCTCCAGCGGCTGCCCTTCTCTCAGCTCGCCTTGGCGCCAGAGGTCGGCAAATCCCTGGATGGCGGACACCGGGGTGCGCAGCTCATGAGAGGCGTCAGCCACGAACTGGCGGAGTCGATTCTCGAGGCCCTGTTGCTCGTCGAGCATGACGTTGAAGGCCCGGGCCAGATGCGCGGCCTCGGTCCCCGACGGGGTTTCCGACACTCGACGTGACCGATCGCCGGCGGCGATGGCATCGGCCACGTGGGTGACCTCGGCGATCGGACGTAGTCCCAGCCGAGCAACCCAGTATCCGGCGGCCGCCAGAACGGCCAGCACAATGGCGCCGGCAGCCAAGACGGCCAATTTCAGTCTTTGGGCCGTGGCGTCGGCGCGGGTCAGGGAAACGGCCACGAGAACTTGGCGTGACGTGCCCGGCTGCTCGATCAAGACAGCTCGCCATCTCTCCGGTCCTGTCAACGAACTGACAGTCACCGAACGCAGTCTCCGCGGTTCGATCGTGGAGATGACCGAGGGTGCGTGTGGCGCTTCCCCCTTGGCGAGCGTCGGAGCCAGCGTCACGCTTCGCCGACCCTGCACGATGGTGGCCACGTAGATGTCACTGAGTGTGTTATTCGGTACGAACGGCGGTCGAGGGCTAAAGGACGTGGGTGGAATTCGAAGCGTCCGCGCCACGGGAAAGGCGGCCACGCTGATCTGTTGATCGATCTGTTGGAGCTGGGAGGCCTCAACCGTTTGGACCAGAAGAAACCCGGCAACAGTCACCACGGCTAGGACAAGACAAGCGGCGATGCCCAGACGGAGGCGAAGCGTCATCGCATCAGTCAGCGTCGATCCGGTAGCCGACGCCGCGGACCGTCTTAATCAACCCCCGTCCTCCGGTTCCCACCTTCTTCCGCAGCGATGAGACGAATGTCTCCACCACGGTCGACTCTCCGTCGAAGCTGTAATCCCACACATGATCGAGGATCTGTGCACGGCTCAGCACGCGTCCGGCGTTGCTCATGAGGAAACGGAGCAATTTGTACTCGGTGGGAGACAGGTGCAGGACCTGATCTCCGCGCGAGACGCGATGTGCCTCGTCGTCAAGCATGACATCGTCGCAGCTGAGCACCTGTGACTCGTGCGACTTGCCGCTCCGGCGAAGAACCACTCGCACCCGGGCCAGGAGCTCTTCGACACTGAAAGGCTTGACGAGATAGTCATCTCCACCGATCGTGAGCCCGCGAATGCGGTCCACGGTGGCGTCCCGGGCCGTGAGAAACACCACTGGCGCTTCGATTCCTTCGGTCCGCAACCGCCGACAGATCTCGAACCCATCGATACCGGGCAACATGACATCAAGAATGATCAGGTCCGGTGGATGGCCCTCCGCCGCCCGTAATCCATCTTCACCTGTGCGTGCCTCGACAACCTCAAAGCCAGCCATGCGTAGCCCCGCTGCAATGACGAACGCAATGTTGTCCTCGTCCTCTACCACCAGGATGCGGGCCTTCGGCATTGCGTCATCCTCGCAGATCAACCTTTGGATTTCTTGAGGAGTTCCTGAAGGTTTCATCAGGGAGTAGGAACCAGCCCCAGGGGGCCCTGGCTGGCAAATTCGGTTTCCACTGCACCGCCACCGGAGCAGTGTGCCGCTTATCGCCCACCCTTTCCTTACGTGTCGTTCTGACGAGACCAGGAGATATTGTCGGATCCGGTAATGCCGTCAGGGTCGCGTCGACAGCGCCAGCCATGCGCAATCACGCGCTGGTCGCCGATATAGACCGGTCGTCGTCGGACCGGCGCCGTACAACCCCTACACCTGACAGCCTTGTTGGCAATGCCTTCCCAGTTGGCAATGCCTTCCCAGTTGCGACGTTGTTGCCGTCGGGGTCCCAGAGAAAGGCGCCGTACTAGTCGGGGTGGTACTCGGGCCAGACCCGGGGCGGATGAAGGACTTCGGCCCCGCTGTCCACGCCGGCGTCGAAGAAGGCCCGGACGGCGGCGCGATCGGTGGCGGCGAAGGCGATATGGGACTCCCGGAAACCGTCACCGGTCGTTCTCGGCCCGATCCAGAAGTCCGCCATGGCCGCCTGCCCGTAGCCGACGACGTCACCGAAGTCCATGATCCGTTCGCCGCCGAGCGGCCGGAGAACGATGTCGTAGAAGGCGGCGCTGGCGGCCACGTCGGCACACTGGATCGAGAGATGGTCGAGCATCTCGCCACGGTACGGGAGCTCCCGTAGTCTGACGATCGTGATCGCCGCCCGCGCCCTGGCTGCCGCCCTCGAGCCGTTGACGGGACAGGTCTACTTTTCGCCCGAGTGCCATGCCGGCTACGAGACCCTCGGCTTCGGCCCGAGCCCGGGGCTGATGGGGGAGGTCGCCCTGCCCGACGGCCCGGCCTATTTCTGCAGCCGGGGCTCGGTCATGGGCCAGGTTCCCGGCCAGCTGGTGGCTGCCGCCTTCGGCGTCTTCAATCCGGCGGTGGTCGTCCCGGCCGTCACCCGGGGTTGGACCCTCACCGACGCCACCACGATCTGCGAGGCACGCACTGCGGGCGCCGTCGGCCAGCTCCGCCGCATCCTGGGGGAGCGCCCCGACGGCCTCGACCGGGCCACCACTTTGCTCCGCCGGGCCAACGACGGCCTCCGACCCGAGGGCCGCGCCCTCTACGCCGGTCTGCTCGCCCTCGGACTCCCCGGGGATCCGCTCGGCGACATATGGCGTCTCGGCGATCGCTTGCGCGAATACCGGGGGGACTCGCACATCGCCGCCTGGGTGAGCGCCGGCTTCGACGGCACCGAGATCGGACTGCTCAGTGAGCTCTACTGGGGCCTGCCGTTACGGACCTACATCCGCTCCCGGGCGTGGAGCGATCAGGACCTCGACGCCGCCGAGGCCCGGCTCGAGGCTCGCGGCCTACTGGCCGACGGCGCCTTCACCGACGCCGGCCGGACGGCCCGTCAGCAGGTGGAGCTCGTCACCGACCGGGCCTGCGATCCCATCGTGGCCAACCTGGCCGACGACCTCGACGAGCTCCTGGCCATCCTGGGACCCTGGGCCACCGCCATCCAGGCGGCCGGTGGCTACCCGGCCCGCGGCCCCCACGATCTGGCCGGCCTCAGCGGCTGACCAGGGCCAGCGGGTCAGCGGGTCAGACCATCGTCTGGCCGGCGCTGGCGTTGACCGCTTCCCCGGTCACCGCGGCGGCGTCCTCGGAGAGGAGCCAGCCGATCACGGCGGCGATCTCCTCGGCCGACTGGAAGCGGCCCAGGGGGATGTCGCGCAGGATGGTCTCGCCGAAGGCCTGCTGCAGGATCCCGCCGGAGTTCGTCAGTTCGGTGTCCACCGTGCCCGGGCAGACGGCGTTGACCGAGATGCCCGAGGGGCCGAGTTCCATGGCCATCGTCTGGGTCAGCAGGATCACCGCCGCCTTGGCCGCGCAGTAGGCACCCAACATCGGGAACCCCCGCTTGCCGGCCTGGCTCGAGACGTTGCAGATCCTGCCGCCCACCCCGGCCGCCACCATCAGCCCGGCGCAGGCCTTCGAGACGAGCCAGGTTCCGGTGACGTTCACGTCGAGTACCCGCCGGAACTCGGCCGCCGGCACGGCGATCAGCGGACCGAAGCCGAAACCGGGTCCACTCCCGCCGGCCACGTTGGCCACCAAGGTGATGGTCCCGAGCGCCTCGCTGGCCGTCGCCACCGCCCGTGCCACCTCGTCCTCATTCGAGACGTCGGCCCGCACGGCGACAGCCCGCCGTCCCAGGCCCTCGATCTCGGCCACCACCGAATCGAGGTCGTCGGCACTGGCCACCCCGTGAGCCGGGGCCTCCTCGTAGGGTCGGGCGATGTCGAGGCAGGCCACGTCGTGACCGTCGCCGGCCAGACGCAAGGCGGTGGCCCGGCCGATACCCCGGGGTCGGGCCGCACCGCTCACCAGGGCTACGCTCACCGGCCCAACCCGTCGTTCATCCGGTTCTGTCGCGGGACCAGTTCCAATTCCCCTCCTTTTCGCCAGCGGGCCAGATCGCCCGTCCTGTAGGCCCGTCCGGCTCCGAACGGGTCGTCGACGAAGGCCAGCTCGCTCAGCTCCGGCCGGTCCAGGTAGCCCGATGCCACTCCGTCCCCGGCCACCAGCAGTTCGCCGGTGGCCCCCAGGGGCACGGGCCGGCCATGGCCGTCGAGAACGTAGACCCGGGTGTTGGCGATCGGCCGGCCGATGGTGATCGGACCCGTCCGCTCGACCCGGGCCATCGTCGAATAGACGGTGGTCTCCACGGCCCCGTAGGCGTTCCAGAGCACCCGGCAGCGTTCCAGGATCTGATCGGCCAGCTCCCGCGACAACGGCTCCCCGCCACTCAGCGCCGCCAACCCGCGCGACGCCCGCAAGCCGCTGTCGATCAGCACCTGCCAGGCGGAGGGCGAGGCGTGCAGGTAAGACACCCGCTCCCCGGCGATCAACTGCCGCAGCCGCCCGCCGTCGCCCGCCATCTCGTCGGGGGCCAACACGATCTTGGCTCCGGCGATCAGAGGCAACAGCAGCTCCGTCTCCGGGGCCCGGAAGAAGGTCGCCGGCAGCACGAGCACGGTGTCGGCCGACGCGATCCCGAGATCGGCGGCCAGCGCGGTGGCCATGTTCACCACCGAGTCGTGCCGGATGGGAACGCCGACCGGTCGACCTGTCGAGTGCGCCGTGTACTGCACGCAGCAGACGCTGTCGCCCCGGACACCGTCGCTCTCGCTTCCGCTTTCGTGAACCGGCTCGTCGACCGCTGGACCGTCGCCCCGGCCGACGATCTCGAGGACATAGTCGGGCGGGGCGGGAAAGCGTGCCGCCAGCTCCGCCGGCGCCACCAGGGCCACGGCCGCCGAATCGGTCATCATGAAGTCCAGCTGCTTGAGCGGCAGCGCGGGGTCGAGCAAAAGGTAGGCGGCCCCGGCCTGCAGCACGCCGAGGACGCCCGCCACCAGGTCGACCGACGGTTCCCCGCAGAGAGCCACCGTGGTTCCGGGGCGCACCCCGCCGGCGCGCAGGCGTTCGGTCATCCAGCGCGCCCGGCGGTGGAGGTCGCCGTAGCTGACGCGCTCCCCGTCGGCCGCTACGGCCGGAGCCTTCGGCTGACGGGTCGCCTGCTCGGCGATCAGGTGGTGGACCACGTCGGAGGGTCGGACCGTGACCGTGGCGTTCCATTCGACCAGTTGTCGATGTTCCTGGGCCGGCGTCAGGATGGGGATCTCCGATGCCGTCACCGCCGGATCGTCGGCCACCGCCCCCACCAACCGGAGCCAGTGGGTCACCATCCGCCGGGCACTTGTCGTCTCGAAGAGATCGCGGTCGTAGATCAGTCGGCCGGCGATATGGCCTTCGGGACGCTCGTCGAGTTCCAACTCGAGGTCGAGCTTGGCGCTTCCCACGGCGTCGCCGATCTCGCTCTCCATCTGATGGATGGACCACGAGGGGTCGGGCGCCAGCGTCTTCGGTTCCAGGATGAACATGGTCTGGTAGATCGGGTTGGCACTCGAGGTCCGCCCGATGGGCAACTGCCGGACCAGCCTTTCGAAGGGCACCAGGTTGTCGAGGCCGTCGAGTAGGACGTTGCGGACCCGGACCACCAGTTCCCTGAAGGAGGGATCACCACTCAGGTCGACCCGAAGGACCAACGGTGTCAACGAGTAGCCGACCACCGATTCCAGCTCCGGGCGCTGCCGGAGGTCGGTGGCGGTGGCGAAGACGACATCGTCTTGTCCCGAATAGCGGCCGAGCAACAGAGCCCAGACGGCGGAGAGCACCTGGAAGAGGCTGGCGCCGGCCTCCTGGCCCCCAGCACGTAGCTTGGCCACCGTCCCGGCCGGAATCTCGAGCGGGATCACGCCGCCACGAAAGCGCGGCAACGGTGGCCTCGGATGGTCGAGGGGCAGCGAGAGCACGGGAAGATCGCTCAGCTGTTTCTGCCAATGCTCGAGTCGTCGTCGCGCCCGCGGCTCGGTCATCCAGTTCTGCTCCCAGCGGGCGTAGTCGGCGTATTGGGTTTCCGGTTCGGCCAGCGGTGACGGCTTTCCGGCGATGTAGGCGTCGTAGAGAGCCACCAATTCGGGCGGAACTATCCGGTAGACGCTCACCCCGTCGAAGACGAGATGGTGCATGGCCAGATACAGACGGTGGTGCTCACCGGGGAATCGGATCAGCCGGGGCCGCAGCAGCGGTCCCCGGCGCAGGTCGTAGGGAACCCGTGACACCTGGGCGGCCAGCCGAACCGCCTGCCGTTCGGCCTGTTCCTCGGTCAGATGACTCAGATCGAGGACCGGGAGATCGAAGGTCGGTGCCGACTGGACGATCTGCACGGGCACGCCGTCGACAATGTCGAACGTGGTCCGCCACGCTTCATGGCGCCGGACGATCTCGTTGAACGCTCGGCGGAAGGCGTCCAGGTTGAACGCCCCGTCCTTTCGGATGGAGATGGCCTCGTTGTAACTGAACTGGTTCGGCACCAGCAGGCTCAGGTACCACAGCGCCTCCTGGGCCACCGAAAGAGGCGGAGCCGACCGGGGTCGCTCGTTCGCGGCGCGCGACACTTTCCCGTGGGGCGCCCCTTTCCCGGCGGGCGGTTCTGTCTCGAGGGGCGGCTCTGTCTCGAGAGGCGGCTCTGTCTCGAGAGGCGGCTCTGTCCCGGCGGGCGGCTCTGTCCCGGCGGGCGGTTCTGTCACGAGGGGCGGTTCTGTCACGAGGACCGCTCTCTCACGAGGCGAGGACGTGCAGCTCAGTCACTCCCCGCAGTCCCAGATTCGGTCGCCACTGAATGGCTTCCGGGGCGAGCTCGAGTTTGGGGAACCGGTCCAGCAGCGTCTCGAAGGCGATCTGTCCCTCCATCCGGGCCAGCGGTGCGCCGAAGCAGAAGTGGGCGGACCAGCCGAAGGCCAGATGCCGGTTGTCCTGACGGCTCAGATCGAGACGGTCGGGATGGCGGAAGCGTTCAGGGTCCCGGTTGGCGGCGCCCATCACGGCGATCACGGCGGCACCCTCCGGGATCTCCTTGCCGCCCAGGACTTCCCCCGGCGGGGCCAGCCGGGCGGTGTGCTGGCTGGGGCTCTCGTAGCGCAGCAACTCTTCCACGCCACTGGCCAGCAGGCTCGGATCGGATCGGAGTGCCTGGAGATGTTCAGGCTGGCGCAGCAACGTCAGCAGCCCGTTCCCGATCAGGTTGGTGGTGGTTTCCTGGCCGCCGACCATGGTCACGATCACATTGGCGACAACCTCCTCCTCGCTCAGTCGGTCCCCCTCCACCTCGGCTGTGGTCAGGGCGTTGATCAACCCCTCGGTCGGGTGGCTTCTCTCTCTGTTCACGGCGGCACTGAAGTAGGAAACCATCTCCTCCACACTCTTGAGAACTTTCTTGGCCCGCCCCGGATTGTGCTGGAAGTTGCCCAGCATCTCGGCGAAGTCCTGGGACCAGGACTTGAGCATCGGGTGGTCCGAGATCGGCACCCCGAGCATCTCGGCCGTCACGATGGCCGGCAACGGGTTGGCCAACGACTCCATCACGTCGAAGCGACGGGCGCCCACCAGGTTGTCGACCAGTGTCTCGGCGATCTGCCGGATGTGCTCTTGCAATACGGCGATCCGTCGGGGGGTGAAGGCCACCGACGCCAGCCGTCGAACCCGGCCGTGTTGAGGTTGGTCGAGGAACAGCATCTGCCGGACCATCACGGCGGCGATCGGGGTGAGCGCGCCCATGCCGAGTTCGTCCAACCGTTCGGGAGCCGGCGTCCGGGCCGCCCGGCAGCGGTGGAGCACGCTGACCACGTCTTCGTAGCGGGTCACCACCCACGCGTGCAGATAGGGATCCCAGTGCACGGGATCCTCCTCGCGCAGCCGACGGTAGAGAGGGTAGGGGTCGGCCAACACCTCGGGGTCGAGGAGGTGATAGAGGCTGAGAGGCGGAGGCCCGTCGCCGACTGCCGGCGGGTTGGTCACCCGGTGCTCGACCCCATGACCTCGCCGGCGGCCGTCTGACGGTCCACCTCGGCGGCGATCTCTTCGAGCGTCGGGTGGTCGAACAGAAACCGCAACGTGATCTCGACACCGAAGAGCTTCTCCAACCGGACGATCAGCTGGGCCCCGAGCATCGAGTGACCACCCAGCAGGAAGAAATTCTGCCCTCCCCCTATCTCGGCCACGTCGAGCAGCTCGGTCAGTACCGGCGCGATGGCCGCCTCTGTCTCCGTGCGTGGACGTTCCTCGCTCCCACCTTCGCCGGCCCCCTCGTCACCGTCGCCACCGTCGTGAACATCGTGGCCGTTTGTCCCGACGGCACCGACTCCGCGCCCGACGGCGGTGGTGGCGGCCTCGACGGGCGCCGGCAGGGCGCCGCGGTCGATCTTTCCATGGGCGGTGAGAGGCAGCTCGTCCAGCCAGACGTACTTCGAAGGCAGCAGTTGCACGGGAAGGAACCGGCCCAGGAATCCGTTCATCTCGCTCGGATCGGGCCGATCGGTCCCGGAGCTGACCAGGTAGCTCACCAGCTGCTGGTGGCCGGTGGAGTTCCGCAGCCCGACGGTCACACTGGACCGGATACCGGGATGAGATTGCAGAGTCGCATCCACCTCGGCCGGCTCCACCCGGAAGCCCCGGATGCTCACCTGGTCGTCCAACCGTCCGAGGAATTCGATCTCACCGTCGGGCCGTAGCCGCACCCGGTCGCCCGTCCGGTAGCGCCGGCCCTGCGGACCGTCGAGAAAACGCTCGGCCGTCAGGTCGGGCCGGTTCAGGTACCCGCGCCCGACGACGACACCGCCGATCAGAAGCTCGCCGGCTTCGCCCGGCGTGACCGGTCGCAGATCCTCGTCGACCACTTCGGCCGTGGCACCGGTGATGGCGGTGCCGATCGACGGCAAACTCTGGCCTCGGTCACCGGCTGTGTCGCCCTCGGCGACTGCGCCCGAGGTGGCAACCACCGTTGTCTCACTCAGTCCGTAGTTGTTCACCACCGTGAATCCGAGCCCCGCTGGTGGTCGCCGGGTCAGCGCCTCCCCACCGGTCAGCAGGTACCGCATCGCCGTCTCGTGCGGCCAGGCCAGGCCCATCAGACCTTCAGCCACCGCCGTCGGTAAGAAGGTGACGGTGATGCCCTCGGCTACCAGCCAGTCCCGCAGACGGAGTGGATCGAGACGGACATTCTCCGGGACGATGTGAAGCGACGCACCCGCAGCCAGGCAGGGCCAGATCTCCCAGGCGGCGGCGTCGAATCCCGGGCTGGCGATCTGGGTGCAGCGGTCATCGGCGCCCAGTCCGAAGGAGCTGCGGTGCCAGTCGATCAGGTTGGCCAGGCCGGCGTGTTCGACCATGACGCCCTTGGGCTGTCCGGTCGATCCCGATGTGTAGACGATGTAGGCCAGATCGGTCGGTCCGCAACGCTGTCCGGCAGGGCCGTCACCGCCGCTGTCACCGCCGTCGCGGTCTGAGGGTTCAGCCAATTCCCCGGCGCCCGTGACGACGATGCGCGGGCGCTCGCCGAACGTTCCCAACCGGTCGGCCGTGCCGGCATCGGCGACAACGGCGACGGCGGCCGAGTCGTCGAGCATCCATCGGATCCGCTCGTCGGGGTAGGTGGGATCGATGGCGACGTACACACCGTCCGCCTTCAGCACGGCCATCGTGGCGACCACCAGGTTGATCGAGCGGTTGACGCAGAGACCGACGTGGTCGCCCGGCGTGACGCCGATCCGTCGCAGACGACGGGCCAGGCGACCGGCTCGAAGCGACAGCTCGGCATAGGTCAGCGTGCCTTCCGGTCCGCTGACGGCGACTCTCTGGGGCGAGCTGTCCAACTGATCGATCAGCGGGACGAAAGTAGCTCCCAGTGTCACCACGTCGGCTCCCATCTGCTCCCCCCGGAGAACCGTTCAACGGTACCCCCCAGAGCGCCGCTCAGGCTCCGGATGATAGCGGTCGAGGGGTCCGAATCAGCGAGGGCCACCGACGTGGGAGCCGCCGGAATCCACCCGGTCGGGCCCTCTCCGGCGACGGCGGCGGCGAAGCCCGGAGCCAGCTCGATCTGGAGCACGGTCCAATTCGAGACCGAGGCTGCCCGGCCATCCTCGGCCCAGGTGTCCACCGTCCGGACGGGGAAGGACAGTCCGCTGCCGATGCCCTTCACGTAAGCCTCCTTGCAGGTCCAACACTGGAAAGAGGCGGCGAGACGCTCGTCTGGGGTCAGCGCCGCCAGTGCCTGTTGCTCGTGGACCGAGAAGAATTTGGAGGCGATGTCGTCGATGTCGCTCTCGGCGCCGTCGCGGATCGTCTCGACGTCGACGCCGACCTCGGTGCTCCAACTGGTGGCATAGAGCGCGATTCCCGCGCTGCGTGCCCCGTTGAACTTTAGGTCGCTGCACTCAATTTCGGGTTTTCCCCCGGGTCGGATCGAAAATCGGACCTCGTCGGGCCGGCAGTCCGTCTGACCGGCCACCAGATGTCGAAGCCATCCCCGGGCGGCCACGAAATGATCTCGGGCCAGAGGATCGTGATATTCGTCGGCTCGGGCCTGCTCCAGCGACGAGAGACACTCCGACAGGCTGGCCAGCGAAGACGCAGGCACGTCGAGAGGCGCCCACCACAAAGTTGCCGGGGCCCCCCGGTCAGCTGACTGATCGCTCGACCTTGCGGAGTCGGTCGTCATATTCGTCCTCGTCGACGCTACCAAGCGCCGGAACCGAGGCTCCTCGACGTTCCGGCCGAGAGCCGTCCGATCAGGGGTGATGAGGGGCCTTTCCATAAGGAGGTTTCGACTCTCGAAGGTCTCAGATCGTGTTGTCACTCTGTGTGCATGATGAACCACGCCAGGGTGTTGACGTTCCCTGTCGACGGTGGCGGGATGCCCGACCTGATCGACGCCCTCGACGAAGCGACGACTCCGGTGGCCTTCTCTGCCTGGAAGAACATGGACCCCGGTTGACTCGACGGACCTGGGTGTGAACAGCCATGTCGAAAAGGTCATCCGGTTCATGGCTGCCCAAGCGCCGGTCAGATCGGACTCCGCCTTCACCTGAACGTCGTTTCGGCGAACTGAATTCCGGACAGACGAACTGAATGGACAGACGAACTGAATGGACAGATAGGACTGAATGGACAGATAGGACTGTCGTGGGCCGCCCGGGGCTCGAACCCGGCACCTTGGGATTAAAAGTCCCCTGCTCTACCTGATGAGCTAGCGGCCCGACTGGGTTTTCTTGGCCAAACGTATCCATCTCGGACAATGACCGCTCTTCGGGTCTACCGCAGGTCAGATGGCGCGGTGACGCCAATGCCGCCTGAGGAGCCGACCCGGTCCCGAACTGTACTTTTCCCTCGTCTCCGAGCTGGTCGGGAAGGGATCGAGCAGGTGTGTGTCTCCTGCTCCCGGGGCTGGGCGGGTACGCAGCGGGCTCCCCGCCTTCACAGGCCCAACACTACGGGCACAAAATGAGAGGGCTTGATCGTACGGCTGCGGATGCGTGCCGGCCGCCCCGGTCGGTGGCTCGGTCACCTCTCGTCGAGTTCCACGGCGACTCCGGCGACGTCGCTGCCCGCTCATTGAGCCGACGGTGGACGGGCGAAGAGCGGGTGGACGGCGATGCCGCGACCAACAGAAGCGCCGATGGTGCGCTGATGGGCCGATGGTGCGCTGATGGGCCGATGGTGCGCCTGATGGGCGCAGAAGGATCGGCGTCTTGTCAGGCTCTTCTCCGGCCAGTTCCTACTGGAGATCGACGGCGCCGAATGGACGCTGGTCGACGGGTCCACCGTCGTCGGTCGAGCATGCCCGATCCCTGAGGTCATCACTATTGACGGCGTGACCGAAGGATCACTGTGCGTAAGATAATCAAGGGACTGACGGCCAGGGTGGCGAGGCCGGCCCCATGCCAGACGGGCCGGGCTCGGGGTGGGGCGGGATGGTCGGAAGGGGTCAGAGGGTGCCAGCAGACAGGACGACGGCCCGACGGGTCATCCTGGGGACGATCGTCTTGGGGCTGGGCACACTGGTGACGCTGACCGCCGGGGCGGCGGCGCCGGCGGTGGCCGGAGCCGGAGCCGGAGTCGAGAAAACCCTCGGGGACAGGACTCATTTCAACAGGCAGCGAACCCGTTTGACCAAGGTCCAAGTCGGAAGCGCCTGGACTCTCCAGGCCGGAACAACCTGCGAAATTGACTCCTTCTTCCCGCGGCGATCGTTCTCCGACGTCGCCGGGAGCGGGGATCAGGGCGGGTACCACAGTGGCCAGAGCAAGATCCTCACCATGACCTGGACGGGGGGCGCCGCCGCCGGAGAGACCTTCGAAGGCAGCTGGTCCCGCAGGACCGGGGACTACTCCGGCACCTACTGGCACGACGGCCAGAGTGTCGCCGCCACTCTCATTCCCTTTTCGGCCGGCGGCTGTGGCACGGTCTTGACCCCGACCTTCCATAGCCAGATGGAGCTTTCCACCCTTGTTCCCGGGGCTTATGACATCGACAGGGCCATCGTCACCGGAGTGGGTCGGGTTGTGCCCACCGGGACCGTCCACTTCTACGTCTGCCCCGGCGGCGAGATCTGCACGCCGATTTCCTCCGGGGTCGTCGACCTCGGTCCCGTCAGCCTGTCGGGCACGGCCGGCATCTCGACCGCCGCCGTCAGCTCTGCCCGTTTCACCCCGTCGGCCAGGGGGAGCTACTGCTTCCTTGGCGTCTATTCCGGTGACGCCCGTTACGCCGCGGCCTCAGACGGATCGATTTCCCATGAGTGCTTCACCATGGCCACGGGCAACCCCGCAGTGGCGACCAAGCCGGCGAGCCCCAGTATCGTGATCGGCGCGTCCGAGACTGACGCCGCCACCGTCCTCGGGTCAGAAAGGGTCTCACCCACCGGGAGCGTCCATTTCTACGAATGTGCGGGCGGTACCAGCCCTTGCACGGTGGAAAATGCGGCCAACGCCGGTTCGGACCTCGGAATCGTCTCTTTATCCGACGTGCTCGGCACCCCCGCCGCCTCTTCCGTCGCCTTCACCCCCCAGGCCACGGGGAGCTACTGCTTCCTCGCCGTCTACTCCGGTGACGCCAGCTACTTTCCGGCTTCCGACGGGTCGAGCGACGAGTGCTTCACCGTCACCACCGCCACGGCGAGCATGAACGCCCGACCGGACCCCGAGGACTTCACCGTCGGCATGTCGACCCGCGACACGGCCACCGTCAGGGGCGCCTACGGGCTCACACCGACCGGCAGTGTCACCTTCTCCATCTGCGGTCCGCAGGAGACCTCCTTCGCCGTTGCCTGCAGCGACGCCGGGACGGACGTCGGTTCCGCCCCGCTGTCGGGCACCGGAGATGGCTCAGCTGACGCCGCCGCCACCAGTCCCAGCGTCACCCCGTCGTCGGCGGGCGTCTATTGCTTCTTCGCCGTGTACTCCGGCGACAGCCATTACAACCCGGTCGCCGACGGGTCCACGGGTGACGAGTGTTTCCAGGTCGATCCCACGGACACTCATCCCACAACCACAATTCCGGGGTGAGGCGGCTGCAGCGCCGGGCTCCACGGCGCCGGGCTCCACGGCGCCGGTCACCACGGCGCCGAGTTGAGGCGGTGGTCGGGACCTGACGAGGCGGGTCAGGACCTGACGAGGCGAGGTCGGGACCTGACGAGGCGGGGTCAGGACCTGACGAGTCGGACGGACACGGCCGCATCCGGTTCGAGAACGTGGAAGGAGAAGCTCTCCTCGAAGTAGAGATGGACCTTGTCGGCGTCGTGGTCGATGTAGCCGATCGAGAGGTCCTGGCCGCTTTCGAGGTGGAAGTCCCCGCCGCGCAGGCTGAGGACGACGCCTTCCTCCACTCCGGGGGCCCAGACGACCGGACCTCCGAGGATCTGCCGGAGATGGTCGAGGAGCAGGAGGCCGCCGTGTTCCGTGGTCTCGATGATGCCGGTGTAGCCGACCGGGCCGATGGCCAGGCCGTAGGGGCCGTCGACACCGGACTGCCGGAGGAGGTCGACGGCTTTGGCCACGGCCGTGGGCGAGTGTTCGAATTCGCCGTCGAAGGCGACCGGCGCGTGGGATGACACTTCGGTGATCCCCTTGATGTCCGCCCCCTTGTAGCCGTGGAAGACGGCGATGTTCTCGGCCAGGGCGATGCGCTTGGCGGCATGGTCCAGGTCGGCCAGATCGACTGCCGCGCCCCGGTCGATGTCGTCGATCTCGGCGCGCGAGACGGTGAAGACGGCGCGCAACTCGACCAGGGGGAGAACCCGGCGCTGAAGGGCGGTGACACCGTCGGTCGGCGACTTGGAGATCTTGGCCACCCGGCCGAGGTTGGTCGAGGAGTGGTCCCAGCCGTGGGGCCCGACGAAGTCGACGAGCTTCCGGGCGGCCAGGTAGGTGGTCAGACGCGACTTCGCCTCGTCCTCGATGGCCTCCCAACCGGCGCAAGAGATGGGGGCGAGGTCGTGCAGAAGATGATCCATCAGTCGACTCCCTTGAGGCTGCCGATCGCGAGTGAGCCCGAGCCGACCGGTCCCGGCGGCGAGGCAGTGGCCGCGGTATCGGCAGCGGCGCCGGACTTGGCGCCGGACTCGGCTTCGGCTTCGGCTTCGGCTTCGATCTCGGTGACCGGTGCCGTGGTGAACAGGTAGGTACGGAGGTGTCTGTCGAGGACGGGGTCGTTGCGGCGGAGCCACTCGATGGTCATGGCCGCATGCTCCTTCTCCTCGTCGCGGTTGTGGGCCAGGACGGCGGCCAGGGCGTCGTCACCGGTGGCGTCGACGCGCTGGTCGTACCAGTCGACGGCCTCGAGTTCCTCCCGGATCGAGACGATGGCCCGGTGGCGGTCGATGGTGGCGCTCTGGATGAGCTCTTGGGGTTCGTGAAGGCCTTCTGAGGCCATGCATTTCCTCCTGAAGCCGATGTCGTCCCGACGTCTCAGCTGGTGGCGAGGCTATCCGAATGACCCGGCCAGAGAAACGGTGACGCGGAGCGGACCATCGTTGCGACCCGTTTCCGTGTCCGACCCGTCCTGGCCGCCGGTGCCACCGGGCTACTCGGTCCGGGGCTACTCGGTCCGGGGCTACTCGGTCCGGGGTGAGTCGGTCCGGGGCTACTCGGTCCGGGGCTACTCGGTCCGGGGTGAGTCGGTCCAGGTGATCTTGGCCCGACGGGCCGGGTTGACCTTGTCCTGATCGACGAACCAGTGAGCCGAGGCGGCCAATGCGGCGGCGGCCGGCCGGGGGGCGTAGCCGAGCTCGGCACGCGCCCGGGAGTCGTCGAAGCTCATACGGGTGGTGGACATCCGGGCTGCCTCGATGGGGACGGAGGGGTGGCGGTGAAGCAGGTTCCCCTCCACGAACTCCGACAGACGGGCGACACCGAGGGCCAGGGCCCGGGGGACCGGCAGCCGCGGCCGGGGCAGACCGGTGAAGGCGGCCAGGGTGTCGAGAAGGCGTTTGAGGGTGTAGTTCTCTCCACCGAGGATGTAGGAGCGGCCGACGGCGCCGCGTTCGAGCGCCAGGATCTGGCCGGCGGCGAGGTCGTCCACGTGGGCGACGTTCAAGACGGTATCCACGTAGCCGGGGACCCGGCCGTTCAGGTAGTCGAGGACGAGTCGGCCCGTCGGCGTGGGGGCGCGGTCGCCCGGACCGAGGGGGAAGGTGGGCAGGATGATGCTGACCGGAAGTCCTTCGGCCGCGGCGCGCAGGACCTCGTGTTCGGCCACGTACTTGGACTGTTTGTAGGAGCCGAAGAGGTGGCTGACCTCCGCGTGGGACCGCTCGTCGGAGGGCCGGGCGTGCTTGCCGGACTCGAGTCCGAGAGTGCCGACGGTGGAGGTATAGACCAGCCGTTCGGTGCCGGCGCGCTTGGCCGCGTCCATGATGTTGCGGGTGCCGCCCACGTTGACGTCGTAGAACTGGCGGGGGTCGCGGGCCCAGAAGCGGTAGAGGGCGGCGACGTGGAAGACGGCCCGGCAGTCCTTGACGGCGCGGTCCACCCCTTCGGGATCCCGGAGATCGACTTCGAGCCGCTCGATGTCGAAGTCGGTCAGGTTGGTGTGGTCGGCTCCCGGTTCCAAGAGGGCGACCACCTGGACCCCGCGTCCGAGCAGAGCCCGGGTGACGGCGGAACCGATGAAACCGGAGGCACCGGTGACGAGGACGCGATCTCGCGACGACAGCTCCACAGCGGCGGCGGGCTCTAGCTGGGAGAGCGACGGAGCGCGCTCTTGGCCATGGTCCGTCCGAACTCGAAGAAGAGGCTCGAGCCCTGGCCGGCGGCGGTCAGGACGTCGTCGAAGGCTTCGACGAAGTAGTCCACCTCCTCGTCACCGGCGATGAGGGGGGGCAGGAGCTTGACCACGTTCATGTTGTCCGCCGCCACCTGGGTGAGGATGCGGTGTCGGTGGAAGAGCGGGACCACCATCAACTGGGAGAAGAGGGCGGACCGGATGGCCTCCATGGCCTTCCAGCGGATCCGCAGGGACCGGGAGCTCGGTTCACCGAAGACCAGGCCGATCATGAGGCCCTTGCCCCTGACCTCATGCAGGAATTCATGGCGTTCCACCAGCGGGGCCAGGGCCTTCATGAAGGAGTCGCCGGTGCGGCGGACCCGGTCGAGGATGTCCTCGTCGTCGAAGGCAGCCAGGGTGGCCAGGCCGGCCACCATGGCCATCTGGTTCTGGGCGAAGGTCGACGAGTGGACGACGGCCCGGTCCATCGAACTGAAGACGCTGTCGGAGACCTTGGCCGAGCTCAGCAGGGCACCCACCGGGACGTAGCCGCCGGAGAGGGCTTTGGAGACGGTGATCATGTCGGGCTGGACGTCGTAGTGCTCGTGGCAGAAGAACGTGCCGGTCCGACCCATGCCGGCCTGGACCTCGTCCATGACGAAGAGGGTCTTGTGCCGCCGGCAGAGCTCCTGGACGGCCGGCCAGTAGTCGTCGGGGGCCATGTTCACGCCCTTGCCCTGGATCGGCTCGACGATGAAGGCGGCCACGTCGCCGGCCTGGAGCTGCCGGGCCAGCGCGTCGATGTCGCCGAAGGGGACCTGGTCCGACGGGATCAGGGGCCCGAAGCCGTCGCGGAATTCCCTGCCCCCGTTCAACGAGAGCGCCCCTGTGGTGAGTCCGTGGAAGCCGTGGTCGGCATGGAGGATCCGGTCCCGTGAGGTGGCGTGACGGGCGAACTTGATGGCCGCCTCGATGGCCTCGGCGCCCGAGTTGGTGAAGACGACCCGCTCGATACCCGGGTGGCTGCGGCTCACCAGGGCCTCGGCCAGAAGGCCGGGCAGCAGGGCGCAGTCCATCTGGACCAGGTTGGGCAGGTCGGCGTCCACGGCGTCGTGCAGCGCCTGCTTCACTCCGGCATGGTTCCGACCGAGGGCGAAGACACCGAAGCCGGAGAGGAAGTCGAGGTAACGCCGACCTTCGGCGTCGAACAGGTACGAGCCCTCGCCACGGAGGTAGAAGCGGTCGAACCCCAAGGTTTTGAGGACCCGGGCCATCTGGGGGTTCACATACTGCGAGTGGAGACGGAAGTTCTCGTCGTGGCGCTCCTTGAGCACCTCTGACAAGTCAAACGACATGGACGGCCCTCGGGTCTGATCGGTCGTGGCTCACTAGGCAATCACCATCAGCAACTACTCAACCTCATCACACGGAAAACGCGCCACCCGGCTTCACGGCCGAGCCAGCCGGCTCCACGGCCAGAGCCACCCTGTCTCAGAGCACACACGCCGGCCTGCCTGAGAGCCAGGAGATGGTCTTATCGACGTGGCGGCGGAATGACGATCGCCTCGGGCCGACCCCCGACGAAGATCGAAGGTCCCGTCCGCCCCGTGGCCAGGTCGACCGGGGTGACAGTGGCGTCCTGGCCGGCCACCCAGGCCGTCCGGCCGTCGTGGCTGATGGCCACCGCTTCGGCCAGATGGCCGACGCTGATCGGGGTCCCTGTCCGTCGGGTCGTGAGATCGAGAGGGACGAGGTCCCGGCCCGCCGTCAGCCAGGCCGTCGGGCCGGCCGGGAGTGGGGAGACGGCCAGGCCGGTCGGGCCGATGCCCACCTCGACGGACGGAGCGGGCCGGAGGGTGGCCAGGTCGATGGGGGTGACGGTGTTGGAGCCGAGGTTGGCCACGAAGGCGGTGGAGCCGTCGGGGCTGATGGCCAGGGCGTCGGGTTCCCGGCCGACGGGGATGGGCGGACCCGGGGTGCCGGTGGTGAGGTCGACGGGGGTGACGGCGTTCGCCTGGAGGTCGGCGACCAGGGCGGTCCGGCCTGAGGGGCCGCCGATGGCCAGGGCATCGGGCCGGGCGCCCACGGCGATGGGGTGGCCGGCGCGGAGGGTGGTGAGGTCGATGGGGGTGACGGTGTCGTCGTCGATGTTGGCCACCAGGGCCAGCTTGCCGTCGGGGCTGACGGCCACGGCATCGGGCTCCACGCCCGTCGGGACGTGAGCGAGAACGGTGTCCGTGGCCGTTTCGACCACAGACAGGTTGTCATCACCCTGATCGGTGACCAGGAGGAGTCGACCGTCGGGGGTGGCGGCCAGGGCCGAGGGGAGCGATCCCGTGGTGACCGAAGCCAGCCGACGGCCGGTCCGGACGTTCAGAGCGGCGATTTTCGTGCCCGGCTGGTCGTCGAAGCCGAAATTGGCGACGTAGGCCATGACCCCCTGAGAGGCGTTGGCGGCCAGACCGGGGGCCGGTGGATCCGTTCCTGACCCACAGCCCGTGACCACAAGGATAATCCCCAACGTGGTCAAAACTCTCACAACAAGTGGTGATTTTCCCCACTTTCCCATCAATAAACACGCTAGGTGGTCCGATAGCTTCACTTAGTGAATACAACCCCTCAGTTGTCACGGAACGGGACGAAGACCGGAACCCCCGGCTGGCGGTCTTCGCACCCCCAGATCAGGAATCTTCTCTCCGTCGCCGGGCTGACCGTACTGGCCTTGGTATTGGCAGTGGTGGCACCGGGGCGGACGATCGCTCTCGCCGCTTCCGGGCCCGGCTCGCATCCGACCGGCCCGAGCGCTCTCGCCGGCGGCGGCCCCGCGCCGGTGACCAAGGCCTACCCCCAGTCCCGGCAGGGGATCCTGCCCCCGGGGAACCCGCCGGCCAATATCGCTCCCAACCCGAACTTCCTCTCTTCCTGTTCGGGCCGGAGCTACGACGACTCGGCCGGCTGTGTCTCCGCCAGCCTGGCCGCCATCGCCAACGGCCGGCAGGCCGAGGGCCTGCCCGGCATGGTGCTGCCCACCGACTGGACCTCGCTGACTCCGGCCGAACAGGTCTTCGTGGTCACCAACCTGGAGCGGACCGTCCGCGGCCTGCCGCCGCTGGCGGCCATGGCCAGTGCCCTCGACGGGGCCGCCTACGCCGGCGCCAGCCAGAGCAACGACCCTTCGCCGCCGGGGGGCTTCCCCTGGACACAGTGGGGAAGCAACTGGGCCGGGGCCATGGGCAACCCCCTCGAGGCCGACTACTTCTGGATGTACGACGACGGTCTGGGCTCCTCCAACATCGACTGCCGGTCGGCCGGGGACCCGGGCTGCTGGGGACACCGGGACAACATCCTGCTCGGTCTGAGCTGTACCCCATGTGAGATGGGAACCGGATTCAACCCGACCGGCTACCAGGGCTACCCGAGCTGGGCCGAGCTGCTGGTGGACACCTCGGGCGCTCCGGCCGTCGACTTCAGCTGGAGCCAGGTCACCCCCTATCTCCCCGGAGCGGGCGGAGGGGCGGGGCTGACGGCGCCGGCGGTCGGGATCGCCTCCACGCCCGACGGCGGGGGCTACTGGGTGGCCTCGGCCAACGGCGGGGTCTTCTCCTTCGGCGACGCCACCTTCTACAACTCCCTGGCCGGGGTTCACCTGGTCCAGCCGATCGTGGGGATCGCGGCGACCCCCGACGGTCGGGGCTACTGGTTGGTGGCGGCCGACGGTGGGCTCTTCGCCTTCGGTGACGCCGGCTACTACGGATCCATGGGTGGCCGACCGCTGGTCCGGCCGGTGGTCGGGATCACCCCCACCCCCGACGGTGGGGGCTACTGGGAGGTGGCCTCCGACGGCGGGATCTTCGCCTTCGGCGACGCCGGCTTCTACGGCTCCATGGGCAGTCACTGGCTGAACCGGCCGGTGGTCGGTATCGCCGCCAGCCCGAACGGCCGCGGCTACTGGGAGGTGGCCTCCGACGGCGGGATCTTCGCCTTCGGCAACGCCCCCTTCCACGGCTCGACCGGCGGGATCAGGCTCTTCCGTCCGGTGGTGGCCATGACAGCCACGAAGGACGGCAACGGCTACTGGATGGTGGCCTCCGACGGCGGGATCTTCGCCTTCGGTGACGCCAGCTACCACGGCTCGACGGGGGGGACGCTTTTGGCCTCACCGGTGGTCGGGATGACGGCCTCGGCGCAGGTCGGCTACTGGCTGGCGGCCTCCGACGGCGGTGTGTTCAGCTTCGGCGTGGCCTTCCACGGCGCCATCGCCTGAGACCGGCCGGCGACGCCGGATCCAGTCGCAGCCGGGCAGGCGACAGAAGGTCCGGCCAGCAGCAGTCTTGAAGCGGGGGGAGGTCCGGTCGGCCGGCGGGTTCGGGAGCCATCCCGGGCCCGCCGGCACCGTCATCTCCGGGGCCCGAGGGATCAGCCCCGGGCGCAGGAGAGAGAGGAGTCCCGGTCGTGGACCGACCATCCGGGTCGGTCGGTGACGGGCCAGAAGTCTCCGGTCCGGGGGTCCTGTTCGTAGGAGATCGGCGGGGTCCGGCCCGCCGCCGCGTCGGCCGCCAGCTCCGCCACCGCCGCCAGGAGGGCATCGACCTCGGCCGTGGTCGAGGAGATCCCGGCGCTGGCCCGGACCGCTCCGGGGACGGAGCTGTGGTCACCGGCCAGGACCTTCTGCCGGTAGGTGGTGATCTCCCGGGCGGAGAGGCCGAGGAGACGGATCAGATAGGGATGGGCGCAGAAGCAGCCGTGGCGGACGCCGATGGCCCATTCGGCCGAGAGACGGGCGGCCACCAGGGCATGGGGGAGACCCTCGACGACGAAGGTGCCGATGGCCAGGGTCTCGGTCTCGAGGTCGGGGCCGAGGAGCCGGACCCCGTCGATGGCGGCCAGGCCGCTTCGGAGCCGGCAGGCCAGGGCCTTCTCGTGGGCGGCGATGGCGGGCCAGCCGATGTCGGTCAGGGTGGTCAGAGCCGTTTCCAGGGCGACGGCGCCGACGACGTTCGGCGAGCCCGCCTCCTCCCGCTCGGGCGGCTCGGTCCAGACCACCTCGTCGAGGTCGACGAGATCGACGGCCCCGCCGCCGGCCAGGAAGGGATCGCCCTCGAGGAAGGTGGCCCGGGGACCGACCAGGACGCCGGTGCCGTAGGGGGCGTAGATCTTGTGGCCGGAGAAGGCGAGGTAGTCGACCTCGGCGGGGATGGGCCGGTGGGGGGCGAGCTGGGCGGCGTCGAGGAAGACGGGTACCCCTCGTCCGTGGGCCGCCTCCACGATGGCGGGCAACGATGGCAGCCAGCCGGTGACATTGGAGGCGCCGGTGATGGCCAACAGCCGGGGCCGGGGCATCTGGTCGAGGCCGGCCACCACGTCGTCAAGGCCGAAGGTGCCATCAACGCCGCATTCCACGTAACGGCGGCGGGCCAGCCGGCCCCAGGGCAGCAGGTTGGCGTGATGCTCGACGACGGTGGTCAGGACGACCTCGTCAGGTTGAAAGCGGAGCCGGTAGGCGAGGTGGTTGATCGCTTCGGTGGTGTTCCGGCAGAGGATGGCCACGTCGTCGGTCCGGCGCTCCCCGCAGAAAGCGAGGCTGGCAGCCCGGGCCGACTCGTAGGCCGTGGTCGAGAGTCGGGACTTGTAGCCCGCCCCGCGGTGGACCGAGGCGTAGGAGGGTAAGAAGGCCGTCACCGCCTCGGCCGTCTCTCTCAGAGCCGAGGTGGAGGCGGCGAAATCGAGATTGACGTAGGGCCTCTCCCGGCCGTCGAGGCAGGGAACCCCGAGCCCGTCACCGACCAACCGGGCCAGGGGGCCGGTGCTCTCGGGAGCTCCGCCGATGGTGTCTGTTGGTTTGGCCACCGCAACCCCCTTCCGCCTCGTCGTCTCCGGGCCGGATACTACGGGCCCGCCCCCGACGAGCCGACCGGCTCGGGCTGGTCCGTCGGACCGGTCGACCCCCGGTACGATCAGCTCCTGTGGAGTATGAGCGGTCCCCGGAGGGCGACGAGATCGACGGCCGGCCGACCGGTGAGCTCGCCACGGTCGAGGGCGACCTGGACATCGAGGTGCTCGAGTCCATCGAGCAGGAACTGGCCGATGTGGAGCTCGCCCTGGAGCGACTGGGCGACGGGAGCTACGGCTCCTGCGAGACCTGTGGCCAGCTACTCGGGGACGACGAACTGGAAGCGGCCCCGGCCCGACGGTTCTGCCGGGCCCACCTCCCGTTCGATCCGTCCCCCTGATCGCGGCGCCGGGTCGATCAAGCCTTCTTGGTGGCCCAGAAGATCTTGTCGATGTCGGCGATCTGGTTGAGCAGGTCCTCGGCCACCTTGACGTCGTTGGTCTTCTTCGTCTCGCCCGCCGTCTTCGTCGCCTTCCAGAAGGTGTCCGCCAGGTCCGGGTGCGCCTTCAGGTGCTCGGGCTTGAAGTAGTCGGTCCAGAGGACCCAGAGGTGGTGCTTGACGAGCTCGGCCCGCTGCTCCTTGATGGAGACGGCCCGGCCCTTGAAGACCTCGTCGTCCGACGCGTTGAACTTCTCCATGCAACCCTTGACCGATTCGGCTTCGATCCGGGCCTGGGCCGGGTCGTAGACGCCGCAGGGGAGGTCGCAGTGGGCGTAGGCGGTGACCGGCGGGGCGAGTCGGTCAATGGTCGAGAGCAGGCGATCCGCGATGCGCATCTGTAGGACTCCTTCGTCTTCGTCCAGCGGGGAACTCTTCGGTACGGGGGTCACCTTACCCAGGGGCAGGGACCGGTGAACCGGGCCCGGGGCCGTCGGGGGTTCGTCCGGCGGGTGGTCGTCGAGGGGCCGAGCATGGAGCCGACCCTGGTCGGGGGCGACCGGATCCTGGTCCTGCGTCGCCGGTCGCCCCGGGTGGGCGACATCGTGGCCGTCGGCGATCCCCGGCCCGGCGGCCGGCTGTTGGTGAAGCGGGTGGCCTCGGTCGTGGGCGACCAGGTCGATCTGGAGGGCGACAACCCCCTGTCGAGTACCGACAGCCGGGATTTCGGTCCGGTGGACCGACGGGCCATCGTCGGTCGCGCCGTCTACCGCTACGGTCCTCCCGGCCGAACGGGCCGGATCCTCTGAGAGACCGGGCCGTCTGCCTTCACCGTCTGGCTTCACCGTCTGCCTCGGCCGTCTGCCTCGGCCGTCTGCCGGACCCTTCCCGCCTCCCCGACCCTTGCCGGGGCCCCCGGCACCCCGAGGATTGTGCCGCCGGAGGGACGAGCCGGGGAATTGGTGGCCCGGCCAGCCCGGTGGCCGACAAGGAGCGCGGTACGATCCCCCCCGTGACCTCACTCGAATCGGAGCTGGATCGGCTCTCGGCGTCGGACTATCTCGACGGGCTGGACATGCGCTCCCTCGAAGAGGTCCGGGCCATGCGGGCCGACTGCCAGGAAGCAGAGACCGTCCTCTCCTACGTGAGACGGGTGGCCCAGGGTCGTCTCGATATCGTCCACAGCTTCCTCGACCACCGCGACACCGGTCACAGTGTCGGAGATCTGGCCGGGGCCGTGGAGGACCTCTCCTCGATCATCGGATCGGGGCCGCCGCGCCCCTCGGGTTACGGCCGGCTGCCTTCGCAGATGTCTCCCGACATGGAGAGCGTGGACCTGACCAGAGAGATCGACGGGGTCCTCGACGCCGATGGGATCGGACTGCTGCCCTCCATGACCGAGGCCGATCTCCGGGACATCGCCGCCCGGCTGACCGTCATCGAGGCCCGGGTCTCCGATCAGCGGCGGACGTTGCACGAGCGGATCGACGCGCTCCAGGCCGAGATCGTCAGTCGGTACAAGGCGGGCAAGGCCACCGTCGACGGCCTGCTGACCTGAGCTCGTCCGACCCGTCGACCAGCCGCCGTGCCCAAACAGCTGCCCGACCGGTTCAGCGATCTCGGTTCCTTCATCCGTGAGCAGAGAAGCAGCGCCCGGCTCTCGCTTCGTCGTCTCTCGGAGCTGGCCGGTATCTCGAACCCCTACCTGAGCCAGATCGAACGGGGTTTGCGCCGGCCGTCGGCCGAGATCCTGCAGCAGATCGCCAAGGCGCTGCGGATATCGGCCGAGACCCTCTACGTCCAGGCCGGCATCCTCGAACCCGGCTCGGCCGACACCGATCTCTCGCGCCAGATGTTGGCCGACCCGTATCTGACCGAGGACCAGAAGCAGGCCCTCATCCGGATCTACCTCTCCTTCCGTCACGAGAACGAGGGCCGTCAGCCGAACGAGGACCGGGCTTTGGCGGACCGGGGCGACTCTGATCCCGGGACCGGCGGTCGGGCTCGGGGACCCGGCCCGGAGAAGGCGGAGTCGCAGCTCGCCAACAACGGCCGTGGCCCGAGCCGCCGGGGCGCCCAAGCCGCCGGCTGAGGCTCGTCGGGGTCCGGGTAGGCTCGGCGCCGGTGCGCCGGCTCGCCGTTCTCTCCATGCACACGTCGCCCCTGGCCCAGCCGGGTACCGGCGATGGCGGGGGAATGAACGTCTACGTCCGGGAGCTGACCACCGCCCTGGCCCGTGCCGGGGTCGAGTGTGACGTCTACACCCGGGCCTGGTCGTCGATCCTTCCGGCCACCGTGACCGTCGAACCGGGGTTCCGGGTCCACCATGTCCCGGCCGGGCCGCTCGACGCCGTGGCCAAAGAACAGCTGCCCGCCGTGGTGGACGAGTTCACCGACAACGTCCGCTCCCTGATGCTCTCCGGGGCCGGGGTCGACCCCGCCTTCCACGAGGAAACCGGCTACGACGCCCTGCACGCCAACTACTGGCTCTCGGGACTGGCCGGTCACCGGTTGAAGCACGAGCTCGATCTCCCCCTGGTCTCCACCTTCCACACCTTGGCCCGGGTGAAAGCCGAAGCCAGCCCCGAGGAGGTCTCGAGCGACGAACCCCATCGTCGGGCCGAGGCCGAGGCGACGATCATGCGCTGCTCCGAGGTGGTGCTCGCCTCCTGCAGCGTGGAGGCCACCCAGTTGGCCGATCTCTACGACTCCGACCCGGAGCGGATCCGGGTGGTGGCCCCGGGGGTCGATCAGGCCTTCTTCGGACCCGGCTACCGGCCGCAGGCCCGCCGGGCCCTCGGACTTCCGGCCGATGTACCTCTGCTTCTCTTCGTGGGACGGATCCAACCTCTGAAGGGCGCCGACGTCGCCGTCCGGACGCTGGCCGCGCTGACCGACCATCCCGATGCCCATCTGGTCGTCGTCGGCGGCCCGTCCGGTCCGCGCGGTGAGGACCATCTCGGCCACATTGAAGAGATCGTCGCCCGGCACGAACTGGCTGACCGGGTCCACCTGGTGGCTCCGCAGCCCCACGAGTTGCTCTCCACCTACTACCGGGCCGCTGACGTCTGTGTCGTGCCCAGCCGGTCCGAATCCTTCGGACTGGTCGCCCTGGAAGCCGCCGCCTGCGGGACCCCGGTGGTGGCCGCCGCCGTCGGTGGACTGACCACTCTGGTCGATCACGGCCACACCGGGTATCTCGTCGACCGCCCGACACCGGACGCCTTCGCCGTCGCCGTCGCCCGGGTGTTGGCCGATCCGCTGCTCGGTGAACAGCTGGCCACCGCGGCGGTCGTCCGGGCCCGTCGGTACACCTGGAGCCAGGCGGCCACTCTGCTGCGGACCACCTACGAGGAGCTCACCGCCGAGCGACTCGTGGCCTGTCGCTGATCGCCGACGGCGGCCGGCGACCGGAGGAGCCCGTCCTGCCTGTCGCCGACATCGCCACGCCCGATGAGAAGGCCGCCTGCGACGCGTTGATCGGCCGGTGGGCCGCGGCCCGGTTGGCCGAGAGCGAGGCGGTGGTGGCCGTCGACCGTCAGGAGGATCTCGGCCGCTGGTACCTGCGGTTGCGCGGCGACGAGAAGGATTTCGTGACCGTCTGGCTCACCGTCCGGCAGCGGACGCTGCACCACGAGACCCAGGTCATGCCGGCGCCCGAAGTGAACGTGGCCGAGACGTTCGAATACCTGCTGCGCCGCAACGCCGATCTCTACCAGATGCGTTTCGCCCTGGGATTCGAAGATGCCGTCTACCTGGTGGGCGAGCTGCCGGTGGCCGACGTCACCGAAGACGAGCTCGATCGGATCATCGGCTCGTCCCTCGCCTATGTCGACGCCTCCTTTCCGACGGCGATGGCCATCGGCTTCGCCGGCCGTTACCGCCGACGGACCGGCTGAACCCCCGCTCCGCCGCCGCCCGACGACCGTAGCGACCAGCGCCGCCTGTAGCCACGGCCACAGCCACGGCCACAGCCACCGCCACAGCCACAGCCACAGCCACAGCCACAGCCACAGCCACAGCCACAGCCAGCGCCGGCGGTAGCAACCGACCTTCGTGGCGGCCGGAGTGCTCGTGTGCACGACCACGCGTCTATTCGCGTCGTCTTCGTGAACGGGTCGTGAACAATTTTCAGAGGTGGTCGTGGGAAGACGGCGCGGTGACGCGTGCCACGATCCGGTCTTCGTTTTCAGATTCGTTCAGAGATTCGTTCGGAGATTCGTTCGGAGATTCGTTCGGTGAATCGGCGTCGGGTATCGACGAAGCGGGGCGACGACAAGGTGGCGCAGGTGATGTCGATGACGACGCCATGGGAACCGCCCGTCGCCCGGCAGCGCCGTTGCGGCTATGGTGCGGCCCGGCACGGCCCGAGGGGCTTGAGATGCCGGTCGATCGGGGAAGTGCGGCCGGTGTCCTGGGTTCCTCGGGCCGAGCCGCGTTCAGTTGCGGCATCAGGTGACGGCGTGGTGGACGCGCCGATTACCCACCACGAAATGGTGTGACGGTCCGTGCCGTTCGAGCGCTCGGTTCCGGTGAGACGCTGAGTTCCGGTGTGACCGTGCCGGTGTGACGCCAGTGGTTGCACAGAGACATGAACGGCCAGATCGGACGACGAATGAAGGTTCCCCGCGTTGACTGGGCAGGCGGGCCGCCGCAAGCAATGGCGACGAGAAGAGGGCGTGTCCAGAAACTCGTGATCAGAATGAAGCTCTCGAACCGGGCGGGAGTTGGCGTGGCCGAACGCGGTGTCGGTCGGTTGGTGCCGAAGGTGGACCGGCGACGTCGGGGATAGCCTTCGGCGGCGTCGCGTCGAATGGGGCCGTCGACGATGGAGGAGTGACGGATGCGGCCGAGACTGGTGGTGGTGGGCGGGGGACGGATGGGGACCGCTCTGATCGGTGGACTGATCGCCGGAGGATGGGATGCCGGCAGCGTGGTCGTCGTCGAGGCCGACGCCGAGCGGCGGTCGGGGCTCGGGGCGATGCTTGGCGGGGTGGCCGTGGCCGCCGAGCCGCCGGCGGCCGAGGGCGCGGTGGTGGCGGTGAAGCCCGGTGACGGCGAGAGGGCCTGCCGGTCGCTCGGGGCGACGGGGACGCCCCGGGTGCTCTCGATCATGGCCGGGGTGCGGCTCGAGCGGCTCGAGAGCTGGTTGGGTCCGGGGGTGGCCGTGGTCCGGGCCATGCCCAATACCCCCGCCCTGGTGGGCGCCGGAGTCTCCGCCCTGGCCGGGGGGAGTGGGGCCGGGGAGGCCGACGTGACCTGGGCGGAAGAGATCCTGGGGGCGGTGGGCCGGGTGGTCCGGATGGCCGAGCCGTCCCTGGATGCAGCCACCGGGCTTTCGGGGTCGGGACCGGCCTACGTCTTCCTGGTGGCCGAAGCCCTGATCGATGCCGGGGTCGGGGTGGGTCTCGATCCGGAGGTCAGCCGGCTGCTGGCCATCGAGACGCTGGCCGGGGCGGCGCGGCTGTTGGTGGAGACGGGCGAGAACCCCACGGCCCTGCGGGCGCAGGTGACCTCCCCGGGGGGTACGACCGAGGCCGGGGTGGCCCGGCTCGAGGCCCTCGGGCTGCGGAGGGCGTTCGACGAGGCCGTGACCGCCGCCACTGAGCGCTCCCGGGCGATGAGCGGGACATGACGCCGGATCAGCCCTTTTCCGGTCGGGAAGAAAATACCTGGTCAGAGAGCCGAGTCGGAGGGACGGGCGCATGATCGACCCGCCCGCCCCAGCAGCCTTCTCCGCCCCCTTTCCAACATCACCCACAGTGACGTACAGTCGAATCAGGCGGAGAGGGGTGATTCCACTGAGTTCCGATGACGCGACTAGTGCGCGCTACCTTACGGTTCGTGAGGTGGCCAGCACACTACGGGTTTCGAATATGACGGTCTACCGGCTGATCAACGCCGGTGATCTTCCGGCGGTGCGTGTCGGCAAGTCCTTTCGCCTGCGGGAGGACGATGTGAACCGCTACCTGTCCGACCGGTATACCCAGGCCGGATAGCCGGTATACCCAGGCCGGATAACGAGAATCGGGCTGTCTCCGACGGTTTCGGTCTGTCGGTGACGAACGGCCAGGGGGGCGCCGTCTTTCTCCTCACCGATTACGGTGACCAGGATGAATTCGCGGGTGTGACCAGGGCTGTTGTCCTCCGGCAGGCTCCCCGGGCGACCCTCGTCGACCTGACCCACGCGATACCTCCCTTCGACGTCCGGGCCGGTGCCCTCACATTGTCACGCTCCGTAGCTCATCTGGGTCCTGGTGTGGTCATTGCCGTGGTGGATCCGGGGGTGGGGAGCGACCGGAGGGCCGTGGCTCTCACCGTCTCGGGGGACTCCGGGCCCCGGCACCTCGTCGGGCCCGATAACGGCCTCCTCTGCTGGGCCGCCGACGTCCTGGGCGGGGTGACCGCCGCTGTGGTGCTCACGCCCCCGACCCCGACGCCCCCGACCCCGACGGGGACGGGTGGCCCTAGGGTCAGTCCGAGCCGTGGCCGGGGGAGCTTCGACGGGCGGGACCTGTTCGCGCCGGTGGCGGCCCGGCTGTGGCTGGGGGCCTCGCTCCTCGACGTGGGGTTGCCGGTCGATCCGGGGAGCCTGGTGCGTCTGGCCCCGCCGCGGCGGGAGGTGTCGGCCGGGACGATCGAGACGGAAGTGCTGTGGGTGGACCGGTTCGGGAACGTGCAGCTGGCCGCCCGGGCCGAGGATGCGGTGGAGGCCGGTCTGGGTGAGGTGGTGGCGATCGGGATCGGGGGGACCGGGACCGAGGGGAGCGGGACCGGGGGGCGGACGAGAGTGGGCCGTCGGGTGGGGTGGTTCGGGGCTCTCGGGCGCGACGAGGTGGGGTTGCTTGTCGATGCCAACGGGCAGCTGGCCCTCGTGTGCCACCGACGGCCGGCCGCTACCGTGCTCGGGGTGCGAGCAGGAGAGATGATCCGTCTCGGCTCCACTGGGTCGTGAATCTGGCCGGCCTCGTCGAGGGGCATCCGGCCGAGGGGCACGCCCTGTACGACGGCGGGCGGTGGCACAGCTGGGGTGAGCTGCGGCGGCGGTCCGCGGTGGTGGCCGGCGCGCTCGGGGCGCTCGGGGTGGGGCCCGGTGACCGGGTGGCCATCGCCTGGCCCACATCGGTCGATTTCGTGGTGGCCTACCTGGGGGTGCTGGCCGCCGGCGCGGTGGCCGTGCCGTTGAACCCGAACAGCCCGGTGGCGGAGTTGGCCCGGGAGCTCGAGGTGGTGAGCCCGAGCGGGCTGCTCGCCGGGGGCGCCGCCGGCCGGGGGGCGGCCGAGGTGAGCGCGGCGCTGTCGTCGTCACCCCGGCTCGTCCTTCCGGCCGGGGTGGCGGGGGGGTCGAGCGGAGAGACGGCTCCGTCGTGGGAGGAGTTCTCGGGCGCCGAGGGCGGTGGGGAGGCAGAGACTCTCGCGGTGGTGGGCCGGGACGAGAACGACCTGGCCGTGCTGCTGTTCACGTCGGGGACATCGGGGGCGGCCAAGGCGGCGATGCTGACGCACGGGAACCTGGGGGCGAACCTGGCCCAGATGATGGCGTTGCCGGGCGAGATCGTGCGGGCCGACGACGTGAGCCTGGCTGCGGTGCCGCTGTTCCATGTGTTCGGACTGAACGTGGCCCTCGGGTTGACGCTGGCCGCCGGCTCGGCGCTGATCCTGGAGGAACGGTTCGACCCCGTCGATTCGCTGCGGATCGTGCGGGAGCTGGCGGTGACGAACGTTCTCGGGGTGCCGGCGATGTTCGCGGCCTGGGTGGCGCTGGCCGCCGACGATCCGGAGGCCGCCGGGACGGGAGGCCTGTCCGGGGTGCGGCGGGCCATCTCGGGTGCGGCGGCGCTGCCGGCCGAGGTGGCCGCCGGTTTCGAGGCCGCCTACGGGGTGCCGGTCTGGCAGGGCTACGGACTGACCGAGGCGGCCCCGGCGGTGGCGACGTCGCTCGGGACGGGACGGAATCGGCCCGGATCGGTGGGGTTGCCGCTGCCGGGGGTGGAACTGCGTCTGGTCGACGGGGCCGGGGAGGATGTGCTCGAGGGCGACCCCGGGGAGATCTGGGTGCGGGGGCCGAACGTCTTCGCCGGCTACTGGCACGATCCCGACGGGAGCGCGGCGGTGCTGACGCCGACGGGCTGGTTGAAGACCGGTGACGTCGGGGTGATCGGGGCGGATGGGGACCTGTTCATCGTGGACCGGAGCAAGGACCTGGTGATCGTCTCCGGCTTCAACGTCTATCCGGGCGAGGTGGAGAAGGTGGTGGGCGAGATCGCCGGGGTGGCCGAGGCGGTGGTGATCGGCCGGGCCGATCCGGCCACCGGGGAGGCGGTGGAGGTGGTGATCGTGGTGGAGCCGGGGGGGCGGGTGACCCAGGAGCAGGTGCGCGACCACTGCAGCAGCCGGTTGGCGCGTTACAAGTGCCCGGTGACGGTGCGTTTCGTGGCCGAGCTGCCCCACGGGCTGGCCGGGAAGGCGCTACGGGGGGCGCTGCGCGATGAGGCCAGAGGAGAGCCGGCGACATAGGCGTCTGGCTGCCACTTGGTGCTGGCGGCGTGCCCGTCGATACGATCCGGCTCACCATGGCCGATGCCAAGCCCCGCCGGATACCCGAGGCCACCGTGATCCGGTTGCCCGTCTACCAACGGATCCTGCTCGAGCTGGTGCGGGGGGGGACGGCCACGGTGGCCTCCGACCAGCTGGCCGAGATGGCCCGGGTGAACGCCTCCAAGGTGCGCAAGGACCTTTCGTTCCTGGGGTCCTTCGGGACGCGGGGGTCGGGCTACGACACCAAGTATCTGTTGTCGCAGATCGACCGGGAACTGGGCATCGATGGCGATTGGCCGGTGGCGGTGGTGGGACTCGGAAATCTGGGGCGGGCGTTGGCCAACTCGCCGGGCTTCACCTCGCGGGGGTTCCGGGTGTGTTCACTGTTCGACGTGGAGCCGTCGCTCGTGGGCGACCATATCCGGGGGCTACCGGTCCACCATCTCGACGACTTCGAGACGGTGGCGGCGGCCGACCCGCCGAGCATCGGGGTGATCGCCACCCCGGCGGCCGCCGCCCAGGAGGTGGCCGACCGGATGATCGCCGCCGGGGTGGCGTCACTGCTGAATTTCGCTCCGAAGGTGCTGACGGTGCCGGCCAGCGTGCTGCTGCGGTATGTGGATCTGTCCATCGAGTTGCAGGTGATGAGCTTCTACCTGTCGCACCGGGACGAGTCGGGGACGACCGAGGAATGGTCGCCTCTGTCCCTGGCCGTGGGCCTGACGCCGGCCGAACCGGCGTGACCGGGGCCTGACCGGGGCCCGACCCGGGGGAGGCCGATGTGGCGGAGGGCTCCGCCGACCGGCATCCTGGTAGGAAGTGTCCGTCGTCGTCGTAGGTCTCGAGCACCACAGCGCTCCCCTCGATCTGCTCGAGAGGGTGGCCGTCCCCGATGATGGACTGGGCAAGACCCTCGGGGCCCTGCGGGACCGGTCCAATCTGTCCGAGGTGGTGGTGCTGTCCACCTGCCTGCGGACCGAGCTGTACGCGGTGGTGGAGCGGTTCCACGACGGGGTGGCCGATCTGCAGGAATTCCTGGCTACCCGGGCGGGGACGACGGTGGATGTGATCGAGCAGCACCAGACGGTGTTGTTCGACGACGCCGTGACGGTGCAGCTCTTCGAGATCGCCGCCGGGCTGCGGTCGTCGGTGTTGGGGGAGACCGAGGTGCTGGGCCAGGTGCGGCGGGCAGCCGTTCGGGCCGAGGCCGAGCGGGCGGCCGGACCGGTGTTGTCGGGGCTCTTCCGCCGAGCGGTACAGGCCGGGCGGAAGGTGCGGTCGCGGACGGCCATCGCCCGGGGGGCGACCTCGTTGTCCCATGTGGCCGTCGATCTGGCCACGGCGCGGCTCGGCGGTTCGCTGACCGGCCGGCGGATCCTGGTGGTGGGGGCGGGGACGATGGGCGAAGGGATCGTCGACGCGCTGGGCCAGGGCGACCGGTCAGCCGAGATCGTGGTGGCCAACCGGACCGTCGAGCGGGCCCGGGCCCTGGCCGGACGGATCGGTGGCGACGGGGTGGGGATGACGGGACTGGTGGGAGCCCTCGAGGGGGCCGACGCCGTGCTGCTGTCGACGGGGTCGTCGCTGCCCGTTCTCGACGTCGAGCTGATGACACCGGTGGTGAAGGCCCGGGAGTCTGCCGACGGTGGCCGGGACCCGCTGGTGATCGTCGACGTGAGCGTGCCCCGGAACGTCGATCCCGCCGTGGCGCTGATGGAAGGGGTCGAACTGCTGGACATGGACGACCTGTCCGAGTTGGCCGAGCGGGCCCTGGACGGCCGGCGCGGTGAGGTGGCCGGGGCGCAGGCGATCGTGCAGCAGGAGGTCGAGCGGTACCGGGCCGACGAACGGGCGCGGGGAGCCGCACCGATCGTCTCGGCGCTGCGGGCGCGGATCATGGAGCTGCGCGACGCCGAGCTCGAGCGGCACCGGAGCCGGCTGGGGGAACTCGACGAGAGTCAGTGGAAAGAGGTGGAATCCGTGGTGGGCGACATCCTGGCCAAGGTGCTGCACCAACCGACGGTGGCGCTGAAGGATGCGGCCGGGACGCCACGTGGGGAGCGGCTGGTCGAAGCGCTGCGCAGCCTCTTCGACCTGTAGGCGTCTCTGCCCACGATGGCCACTCTCCGGTTGGCCACGCGCGGGTCACCGCTGGCGCGATGGCAGGCGGCCCGGGTGGCCGGCCTGATCGGCGCTCTGCCGGGGGCACCGGACTGCGAGCTGGTGGTGCTGCAGACGACGGGAGACCGGTTGAGCGAGGTGCCCGTCGACCAGCTCGGGGGCCAGGGAGCCTTCGTGACCGAGATCCAGGAGGCGGTGCGCAGCGGCCGGGCCGACGTGGCCGTGCATTCGGCCAAGGACCTGCCGTCGACCACGCCGGCCGGGCTGGTGCTGGGCTGCATACCCGAGCGGGCCGATCCCCGGGACGCGTTGGTGGGATCGTCTCTGGCCGATCTGCCGGCCGGAGGCCGGGTGGCCACGGGATCGGTGCGGCGACGGGCCCAACTGGCCTGGCTGCGCCCGGACCTGACCTTCGTGGAGTTGCGGGGGAACATGGCCCGACGACTGGAGCGGGCCGGCCGGGAAGGGGCGGGGGTGGTGGCCGTGGCCGCTCTGGAGCGGTTGGGCCTGACCGCAGAGATCGCCGAGGTGCTCGAGACGGGGACGCTTCTGCCCCAGGTGGCCCAGGGCGCTTTGGCCGGGGAGTGCCGGGAGGACGATGCCGGGACGCGGGAGCTGTTGGCCGGCATCGACGATCTGGTGGCCCACCGGGCGGTGACGGCCGAGCGGGCCTTTCTGGCCGCCCTCGGAAGTGGCTGCTCGCTGCCGGTGGGCGCCCTGGCCAGTCCATCGGGCTTCGCCGGCGGAGTCGGCGGAGTCGGCGGAGTCGCAGAGGCGGTGGAGGCCGGTTCCCGCCGCTTGGCGCTCGAGGGGATGCTGGCCAGCCGGGACGGCCGGATCCTGCTGCGGCGACGGGTGGAGGGGGACGATCCGGTCGAGATCGGTCGCCGGCTGGCCGGGGATCTGCTCGAGCGGGGGGGCCGGATGCTCGACGACTGGGCTCCCGACGGCGGGATGGGGCCGTGACCGTCTACCTGGTGGGGGCCGGTCCCGGGGATCCGGGGCTGATCACGCGGCGGGGGGCCGAGCTGCTCGGCCGGGCCGAGGTGGTGGTGTTCGACCGGTTGGTCTCGGCCGTGCTTCTGGAACTGGCCCCGGCCGATGCCGTGAAGCTGGACATGGGGAAGCGGCCCGGGGAGCGGGGCCGGCAGGAGGAGATCCATGGCGCGCTGATCGAGCACGGGGCGGCCGGGAAGAGAGTGGTCCGGCTGAAGGGGGGTGATCCGTTCGTCTTCGGGCGCGGCAGCGAAGAGATCGAGGCGCTTCGGACCGCCGGGGTGGACTACGAAGTGGTCCCCGGTGTGAGCTCCGCCTTCGCCGTGCCCGCCGGGGCCGGGGTGCCGGTGACCCAGCGGGGACTGTCGACATCGGTGACGGTGGTGACGGGACATGTGGGCGATCCGTCGGCCCCCGCCGCGGTGGCCTGGGAGGCACTGGCCCGGGCCGGCGGGACGATCGTGATCCTGATGGGGATGGAGCACCGGGCGGAGATCGCCGGTCGGCTGATGGCGGGGGGCCGGGCCGCCGAGACGCCGGTGCTCGTGGTGCAGTGGGGGTCCACCCCGGCCGAACGGACGGTGCGGGCCACCCTGGCCGAACTGGAGGCGGTCGATCTGGGGCCGCCGGCCACCATCGTGGTCGGCGCCGTGGCCGGCCTCGACCTGCGGCCCGGCGGTCGACCGCTGTCGGGGGTCTCGGTCGTGGTGACCCGGCCCCGGGGTCAGTCCGACGAGCTGGTCTGCGGTCTGGAGGGCGCGGGGGCGCGGGTGATGGCGCTGCCGGTGATCGCCGTGGCCGATCCGGCCGACGAGGGCGCCGTCGAGGAGGCGGCCGGACGGGTGGCCGACTACGACTGGATCGCCTTCACGTCGGCCAACGGGGTCGACCGGTTCGTGAGTCGGCTGCGCGACGGACGAGCCCTGGCCGGCGTCCGGTTGGCGGCCGTGGGACCGGCCACCGCCGCCGCGCTCGGCCGCTGGCACCTGGTGGCCGATCTCGTGTCGGGCCCCGGTGGTGCCGCCGGGCTGGTGGCGGCCATGCCCGACGCGCCGACGCCGACGCCGACGCCGGGCCGGGTGCTCTTTCCCCGGGCGGCCGACGCCCGGGAGGTGCTCGGGCCGGGGCTGCGGGCCAAGGGCTGGGAGGTCGACGAGGTGGAGGCCTACCGGACGGTCCGTGCCTCGGAGTCCGACGGGGCCGGGGCGCCCCGGGTGGCCGCCGCCGTCGGCGCCGACGTGGTCACCTTCTGCTCGCCGTCCGCCGTGACGCACTATCTGGCGCTCTGCGGGGGCCGGGTCCCGGGAGTGGTGGCCTGCCTGGGGCCGGTGACGGCGGCCGCCGCCGAGGAGGCGGGTCTGGTGGTCGACGTGGTGGCCGACGAGCAGACCGACCAGGGTCTGATCGCCGCCCTGATCGGCCACTACGGGCGTTGAGGCGCCGAGGGGCCGGGGACGCAGGGACGCAGGGACCAAAGCCTCTACCGGTTCCGGCGCCGGGAGCCGATGCTGATGGGGAGCGCCAGGACCGGTCGTGCCAGGAGGTACCCGTCATGAGGCTGCGCCCCAGGATGTTGGGAAAGGATCTGGCCCGCCGTTGGGTGAGCCGGTCGATGCCCGGCGACGGGGAAGGCCGTCGGTCACGGGTGCTGCTCGAAGTGCCCGACGGGGCCGAGGCCCTCGCCTACTGGCGACTGTTGACCAACAACGGATACGACGTGGAATGGTGCCCGGGGCCGGAGGGCCCCCCCGCCCTGCGCTGCCCGCTGGTGACGTCGGGGCACTGCGAGCTGATCGACCGGGCCGACGTGGTCGTGTCGGCCCTCGGCCTCGACCAGGAGCCCTGCCGGCACGTGATCGAGTCGCGCAGTCGCCTCCACCCGGAGACACCCGTGGTCACCCAGGCGTCGCGTGAGGCCTTCACCCGCTGGGCGGAGCTCGTCGAGGGGGATCAGCCGTTGCCGACTCCGGTCTGCGGAGAGGCACTGCTCGGGTCGGTGCAGGACGCGCTGGCCGATCGGTGACCCGGCCTCTCGAGT
>DATLQU010000019.1:0-66749 GCA_035535015.1 Acidimicrobiales bacterium
ATCGGAGATCCTCGAACGAGGATCGGTCGCGTCCCGGGAAAGATCGGCTTGCTCGGAGTGCTCCGGAGTCGCTCCTCGCGCGCCCATAGAAACGATGTTCGGCCGGACTCAGGACACCGATTCTGCATTGGCACCCTACAGGTCGGTGCGCACGGTCACCAGCTAGTCGAAACCCATTGTCTGACCGGGGCGGCCGAACCTCACCATCGTAGATTCGTGAATTGACGAACGACAGGCTGAACCAATTTCAGGTGACGCCGCACACTCTCGACCGAACACCCGTAACGCTCGGCCAACGACGGGATAGTGACCCTCATGTCGAGTCGCTTACTGACCACGGATTCACACGCCGCCGCCGCCGCCGGATCGAAATGATCGATGGACAGGTCCCCCGCGTCATCTCCTTCGGTCACGGACCACCACGCTGCCATACACCTGGTCGCATAGCCAAGACCTGCGAACCGCGCGGCACGGTCGAGAAGCAGCTCAGCCGTAGGATGGAGCTCGACGACCGGTGCAGGAGGAGGCGCCAGGAACTCGCTGTACTCTCGGCGGCAGATCGTCCCGTACTCATCCCGGCGAGCAAGGAGCGGGCCGATGTGCTCCAACGGAAACCCCTCGACCTCGAGGAGGCTTGACCGGGAGCCGGGCCGCCAGAACAGAGCAAAAGGTGTGTCTTGTTCGCCGGAGCGCTGCAGTTCGCCTACGGTCGACTGCAACCCATCAGGACTTTCCAATACGGGCGCGACGGTAATCCCCGTCATGCGTCCCGCATCCCCGACGCCGATCACGAACGCGGGGCCGAGAGCCCCGTAGAGCCGAAGCAGTGCCTGCATAGGTGAGTTTGGTACGGCGTCACGAAGTCGTAGTTCACCTGAACGCACTGACGACCAGAAGGACATTGCCACCCGTGCTCCCGACTGAGCCCCTGACGCCCTACTGACTGACCCCTTGGGGGTGACACGTCCCGTGGACCGCTTTGGAGTGGCACGTGCTCGGGTTTGGGCACCCTCGGCGGCTCGGTCAGGCGGCCGACGCACAGCAGGAATCGGCGTCGTCTCAGGGCCGTCATCCGGCTTGTCGGCCTTCTGGGCATCCGGCCGCGCCGGCGCCAATTCCCCAGCCTCGACCTGCTCAGCGACAACCGCACCGGTGGAAGGAGCGGGCACGATGCATGTACGGCAGCCCAACTGATCCTTTCCGGCCACGAGGACGGCCGGGGAGCCGCAGGAAGGACACTGGGGAGGAAGATAGGAAGAGAGAATGGGCATATAGCTCAACCGCAGCGGGTACGTACGAGCGCCTCGGCGTACCGCGGCCTGAACCGCGTACGACGGGACTGCGACGAGATGGAGTCGGAATGGCTTCACCTCAAAGGAGGGTGTCAGGTCGTCAGCGACTTCGGAACGACGTCGCGTCCACTCACGCTTGGTCGCGTCCGCCTGTTCCGTCAACATCGTCACACGATCGCTCGTGGCTCGCTGCAGGCGTTCATCGATCGATAACAACACTCTCCCATAATAGTCATCCACCACCTCGAGCTGTCCACGCAAGCGAGACGAAGTCTGGCGAGCCAACTCGTCGACTCGACGCCGGGCCGTGGCACAGAGAAGATCGTGAGCCCCTGCGACGGCGGCACCATCGGGAGCAACCATCCCCGGCCCCACGCCAGGCTCGAGAGCACGGGTGCGTAGCCGTTCGCACAGTTCAGTCGGCACTGCACGACCCGTATCGGCAAACACCCAGACTTCTTCAAGCTCCTGTACCCTTTCATCGATTGACACGTTGTAGGTAAGGAGTGCTCCCACCTTCAACACCATGACGTTGGTCACTTCGGGGGTGCCAGTCACGTCTATGCGTCCGTGGTCTGGGTGGATCTGTTCGCGGGCCCTCTCCTCCAACGCACTGGGCGTGGGCGGAAGTCCAACGGGACGAGGCAGCGACGAGCACCCAACGTCGCCGCGTTCAAGAACAGCACGAGCCGCGGTCATGAGCAGCGGATGGCCGGTGGTGACGAGAAGGAATCCGTCCTCTCGTGCGGTCTCGGGATCGGCCGTCAACCCGATTTCCTCGGGCAGGTCCAGAGCGGTGCGCAACTCCTGCGGGAGCACAAGGACCGCTCCTTCGGGTACCACCTCGGCCAGGGCTCCCTCGGCCTCGGCAAAGTCGACGAGGAAGTCGATGCCTGACCCCGAAGTACTCATCTCACCTTCATTGCGTCGCTTGATGCCATCGGACCACCGCCCATCTCGGCCACGAGATCATCTGTCCAGCCGCGACTGTCCGCATAGCCGGCCCGCGCCTCCACCAAGGTGGACCCCAGCTTCTCCAATCGGTCGATCAACTCCGCATCGTCGACACTCATGACATGGGCTTCGAAGACGGCGTCCTCGAACATGAACTCCTCACCGATGCGCCCGAGCACCATGTCCAGTTCACCCACCACCAGTTCGAACAGATTGAGCTTGCTGTGCAACACATCCAGGATGCGGTCCTCAATCGTGCCTCGGCTCACCAGGTTCGTAAGGACGACGTCGTGCGTCTGGCCGATCCGGTGGATGCGACCAAGCCTCTGCTCGATCTGCATGGGGTTCCACGGGAGATCGAAATTGATCATGGCGTGGCAAAATTGCAGATTTCGTCCTTCGCCAGCCGACTCGGTGCTTACAAGGACATCCACCTCGTTCTCGAACGATGCGATTGCGGAATCCTTCGCCCGCCGGTCGAGGCTTCCGTGGTACACGGCCTGGGGCAATCCCAAGAGTTCGACCGTGGCGACCAGTTGCGCCATCGTCTCGCGGAAGGATGTGAAGATGATCACCTTCTCACCCGAGGCGACGTGTCGCTGTACCAGGGCCCCGAGGGCCGACGTCTTGGCACACGTGGAGACTGAGCGCGCCACCTCTGCCAGATCAGACCAACCCAGGCGATCAAGTGTGGCGGCGACTGTTTTCGGCGAGGAGCCCGCCAGCCTCAGGACGGTCCGCAAGGCCATCGACCGACCAGGGCCACTCTGACGGCCCTCGATACGCACCCGTTCGGCGATCTGTCGGTAGAGGGCGGCCTCGGCAGCGGACGGCTGGACCGAGAGGGTCTCAGCCAACCGTCTTGGCAGCATCAAGGCGACCTCGCTCCGGCGATGCCGTACCATCACGTCGCGCATGCTGCGACGGAGCTCGCCCAAGGCAGCAACGCTGGGCGTACCCTCCGTCGCCCGTTGTCCCACCTCTCCCTGACGATCGGATGAAGCGCCGTGGCGTCGGCGAAAATCGGTGATGGTACCCAGATGTCCTGGTCGGACGAGCGACACCAAGTGATAGAGATCGTCGATGCGGTTCTCGACGGGGGTGGCCGTCAATAGGAGCATAAATCGGACCCGCAGGGCCCGCACCAGCTTGGATGACGCCGTCCGCGGGTTGCGAACCCGATGAGCCTCGTCGACGACCACGAGATCCCAGTCCACTTCGGTCAATAGATCCCGCAAAGGCAGACGCCTGGCGGTGGCCAGCGATGCCAGGATTACCGGATCATCAATGCTCGTCGAGGCCATTTCGGCGGGCGTCCACCTCTCGCTGGTGGCCACCACGGTCGGGATAGCGAACTTCCGTTCGAACTCCTCCCCCCACTGGTCCACAAGACCGGTCGGAGCAAGAACGAGCACGCGACGTGCGAGACCTCGCAACCGCAACTCCGAAAGGACGATACCGGCTTCAATCGTCTTTCCGAGTCCGACTTCATCGGCAAGGATCGCCCTGCCGGACATTCTCTGCAGGACTACCGCTGCCGCGTGGAGCTGATGCTCAAATGGTTCGAAGGGCAGATTCGATACGCTCGCAAATGTGTCGAATCCCGGGCGCCGCCACACTCCGACGGCTGCCTCCACCATGTCACGGCGCTGCTCCGACATGGCCGGAAGCGCCGCCAGCTGTTGGACGAGCGCCGTGTACTCGGACGGCACCTGCGTCGCTCCGGAGGTGACACCTACAGGGCGTAGATTTGTCGTGCTCATTTCGCCTGAGCATACGCGGGTGGCGGAGCCGAACACCTATGGAGAGACGGTGGGTTCCTGGTGTCTCCACCTGTGGGGGTTGCATATCCTGGTAGCCGTCTGACCAGCCAGAATACCTCCCACGAGCTGTTTGAACGTGGGGTCTCGGTCCTCAGCCCGTCGTCCACAACTCATTCGAGTCGCTTCGGATTCGTCGGTGCAGCGGCCTCAGGGACAACGGGGAGATGACCCTCGGTCTGGAGCACTTCAGTGCACACCATGATGCTCAAGCACGGAGTCCCTAGTGCCTCTCGCCTTGGGCTGAACGCGCGACGAGGTTCATCGAGCCACTCACGTCACCCGACATCCTCGAATGCTTTGAGCTTCACCGAGGCAGACATGGCCTCGGTGAGACGTTGGGACAATTGTTGCGCGGCATGTCGGTCGCCACCCGGTACCGCGTGGGCGTACACGTTGAGTGTTGTCGACGCCCGAGCATGGGCGAGGCGGGCGGCCACAATCGGCACAGCGACGCCGACGTCGAGCATCTGAGTGGCCATGAAGTGCCGAAGGTCGTGAAGACGGAAGTGACCGAGTCCCGCGGCCTTCCGGGACCGGATGAAGCGCTTGGTCACGTAGTTCGGCTTCCAGGGTCGCGTCCCCACCACGTCGTAGCAGAAGATGAACCGGTCACGGACTTCGGCCTGAGCGTGAACAATCCCGGCGAGCCAAGCCGCAAGCAGGGCTGCGGTGCCAGGGTCGAGCGCCACCCGATGCGACCGGCGGGTCTTGGTCGGAACGAGCACCGGCCCGCTCGGCCCTTCGACCAGGGCCCGCTGGAACGAGATGCTCGCCGTTTCCAGGTCGATGTCCGTCCACCGCAACGCCAGGAGCTGGCCCCTTCGGGCTCCTGTCGTGGCCGCCAGAACCACGAACAAATGCAGGAGCGGATCGGCTTCGGCCGTGAAAGCAAGAAGAGCAGCCACGTCAGCAGGCGTTGGCGGCCGCATCTCGACCGGTTCGCTCCGAGGTGGGGAGGCCAAAGCAGCCGGGTTGGCCCAGATCCACTCCCAACGCATGGCCTGCGCCAGGGATCGATGCAAGACGGCATGGACTCGGCGAACAGAACCCACCGAAAGCGCCTTCCCATCGGTCCGGCCACTGACTCGGAGCCGAGAATAGAGCTCGTCAATCGTCACCGCTGTGAGCTCTCGTACCAGTATCTCTCCGATCCCAGGCACCAACTGCTGGTCGATGATCGAACGCACGCTGCGGGCAGTCGTCGGAGCCCAATTGACATGGCTGACGCCATACCAGCGGTCCAACAACTCGGTCATCGTGGTACGAGCTCCGACCACCGGAGCCACGTTCGCCAGCCGCGCCAAGTCGACGAGCTCACGCTGAGCCTCGGTCCTGCTCCCCCGCACCGTGCGCGTTGCCCAGCGGCGGTGCCCCGTGGTGGGATCAGTACCCCGATAGACACGAAGCTCCCAGGAATTGACCCCACGTTGGCGGATGGATCCTGTCACGCCCATCGCCATCGGCTGCTCGCACGCAACCTTGAGTAACGGCGATGGGCAAGTCGCGAGCGGTGATGGGCGGGGTTCCGGCCTACGCCGACGCCAATATCACCATCTACCTGGACTTTCTCTGGAGCGGACGACGGGATTCGAACCCGCGACCCTCACCTTGGCAAGGTGATGCTCTACCAGCTGAGCCACGTCCGCCTGTTCGGAGGTGATTCTAGCAACCTCTTCGAACAGACCTCTGCCGGTCTCCCACATTCGGGGTCGGAACAGGTTCCGGCGAAGCTCAGGCCCAGTGATCCGGTGTCCGGACAGCCGCCTTGACCAGCTCTCCGAGGGCGTCGGACACCAGGTGAGCCAGATGGTCCACTTCCGGCACGAGTTCCCGGCATCCGAGGAGGCCCACGTAGAGCGTGGCTGTGTAGCTGAGCACGGTGACGTTGAGGCCCACCCCGTCGGCCAGGGGGCCGACGGGGTAGAGCGCCACCAGCCGTGCTCCCGCACACCAGAGAGGGACATCAGGACCGGGAATGTTGGAGATGAGAACGTTGAACAGAGCCGGGACGTAGTCGAAGAGCCGGAGATTCCCGGCCAAGCGGGCTACGCGTGACGACAACGCCGGCACCGCCAGTTGCGCCCACTCCCGCATGAGATCCTCGGAGAGCACCCGGGCCTGTTCCTTGGCCAACCGTGTCCCGGAGGAGATCACCCGCAAGCGCTCGACGGGATCAGACACGGTGGTTGCCAGCGAGACCAGCATGGCGTGGACCCTGTTGCCGGGAACGCTGGCGTCGGTGGGCGATCGGGTGGACATGGGAACCATAGCCACCAATGGATCGTCGAGGACTTCTCCCCTCTCGGCCAGCAATCGGCGCAAGGCCCCGGAGACGCAGGCCAAGACGACGTCGTTGACCGTGCCGCCGAACACGCGGCGGACCGTCTGAACATCGTCGAGCGGCGCCTGGAGGAAGGCGAACCGGCGATGGGCCGAGATGGCGCCGTTGAGCGAGGTTCTCGGTGCCCGGAAAGGCGCCGGTGGTGGATCGATACCGTCCTCCTCGCGGAGACGGCGATTGCGCTCGGACAGACCCCGCACGGCGCCCACGGTGCGTCGCAGAGCGGAGGCCGCCCGTTCCGGTTGGCGCGTCAACGACGACAGGGCACCGGTGACCATGTCGCGCTCCGTCGGAAGCTCATCGGGCCGCCATGGCCGGGCCGGTTCGGCGACGATACGGGCCTCGGGCCCGAGGTCGAAGAAGGCGGCCAGCACTTCCGCTCCCGAAGCGCCGTCGATGGCGGCATGGTGGAGCTTTATCACCAAGGCGAAATGGCCCGATTCGAGCCCCTCCACGACGTGCATCTCCCAGAGGGGACGGTCGAGATCGAGCGGGCGACCGGCCACTTCGCCGACGAAGGCCGACAACTCGTTGGGGCCACCGGGAGCGGGCACGCTGGCACGGCGCAGGTGGTAGTCGAGATCGAAGTCGGGATCCTCCACCCACACAGGATGATGAATGCCGAAGGGCACGCGGACGGCCCGGCGGCGCAACGGCGGCACCAGATGGATCCGTTCGGCCACGATCTGGCGGACCCGTTCGAAGGACATCGCCGGCTCGTGGGCGGATGATTGTGGTTCGAAGACCATCACGGCCGCCACGTGCAGTCGCATGGTCGGGGTCTCCATGGCCAGGAAGCTGGCATCGAGACCGCTCAGACGTTCCACCAAAGTGCTCTTCGCGACAGGCGCCGGTGCCCTACCGGCCCGTGTGGCCGAAACCGCCGAGTCCCCGGGTACTGGTCGGGAGCTCGCTCTGATCGGCCTCAGAGAATTTCGCCTCCTCGACGGACTGGATCACGAGCTGGGCGATCCGGTCCCCTCGCCTGACCTCATAGGACTCCGAGGGATCGGTGTTGACGAGCAGGACACGCAGCTCGTCACGGTACCCGGCGTCGATCAGGCCCGGTGTGTTCAGGCAGGTGACCCCGTGGCGCAGCGCCAGCCCGCTGCGAGGAAGGACGAATCCGGCGTGTCCCGGCGGTAGGGCCACGGCCACGCCGGTGGGCACCAGGGCGCGGCCCCCGGCCGGGGCCAAGGTGACGTCCTCCCGGGCGTAGAGGTCGGCGCCGGCGTCACCCTGATGTGCATACGACGGGACGGGCAGGTCGGGGTCGAGCCGGACGAGCGGTACCTCGAGCACGGAGGGGACCCTACTTGGCCTCCACCTGGCCCCGCCCGGCCGGCCCGGCTCCGGCCCCGCCCAGCCCGAGGGGCGGCCCGGGTGGCATCGGGCCGAGCCGTTAGAGTCGCTTCGTGCTCGTCTGGATGGATCTCGAGATGACCGGCCTCGATCCGGGCCGGCACACCATCGTCGAGATCGCCACCTTGGTCACCGACAACGACCTGACGGTGGTGGCCGAAGGTCCGGACCTGATAGTCCACGCCGACGCCGACGCCCTGGCGGCCATGGACGACTTCGTCCGGAAGATGCACACGAAATCCGGGTTGCTGAAGGCCATGGAGGCGTCCACGCTCAGCCTGGCCGACGCGGGCCGGCAGACCCTCGAATTCATCAAGAAGCACGTGCCCGAGAAGGGCACGGTCCCGCTGTGCGGAAACTCGATCGGGACCGACCGTCGCTTCCTCGACGCCCAACTCCCCGATGTCGAGAACTGGCTGCATTACCGGTCGGTGGACGTCTCCACCGTGAAAGAGCTCTGCCGGCGTTGGTATCCCGATGTGTACGTCAACGCCCCGCAGAAGGCGACGACGCACCGGGCCCTGGAGGACATCAGGGAGTCGGTGGCCGAGCTGGCCTACTACCGCCGCGCCGTCTTCGTGTCGGCCCCGGCCCCATGAGCAAAGGACGGCCATGAGACTGCGAACGTTGGGTCATACGGGGATGCACGTGACTCCTCTGTGCCTGGGCGCCATGATGTTCGGAGCCTGGGGGAACTCGGATCATGACGACTGTGTCCGGATCATCCACGCCGCCCTCGATGCCGGGATCAATTTCGTCGACACCGCCGACGTGTACTCGGCCGGGGAGTCGGAGGAGATCGTGGCCAAAGCCCTGGCCGGCGGTCGACGCGACAACGTGATCCTGGCCACCAAATTCCACGCCCCGATGGGGGCTGACGCCAACATGACCGGCAATTCGCGCCGGTGGATCGTCCGCGAGGTCGAGAACAGCCTCCGGCGGTTGCGGACGGACTGGATCGATCTCTACCAGGTCCACCGGCCCGACCCGACCTGTGACATCGATGACACTCTGGGAGCCCTGTCCGACCTCGTCCACCAGGGCAAGGTCAGGGCCATCGGCTCGTCCACCTTTCCCGGCGACCTGATCGTCGAGGCGCAGTGGGTAGCCGAGCGTCGGCGTCGGGAGCGCTTCGTCTGTGAGCAACCGCCGTATTCGATCCTGGCCCGGGGCATCGAGAGCGAGGTCCTCCCCGCCTGCCAGCGCTACGGGATGGGCGTGATCGTATGGAGCCCGCTGAACGGTGGATGGCTGACCGGCCGTTACCGGAAGGAGGCGCCCCTGCCCGAAGGCGGACGGGCCAGCCGGATGCCGTCGCGCTACGACCCGAAACGTCCCCAGGTCACCGCCAAACTCGAGGCCATCGAGGGCCTCGTCCCCGTGGCCGAGCAGGCCGGGGTGTCCCTCGGCCACATGGCCCTGGCCTTCGCCCTCACCCATCCGGCGGTCACCTCGGCCATCATCGGGCCGAGGACCATGGAGCAGATGACAGACGTCCTCGGGGCCATCGACGTGGCGCTGTCGGACGAGACGCTCGACCGGATCGACGCCGTGGTCGCCCCCGGCGTCACCATCGATCCCGAGGACCGGGGGTGGACTCCCCCATGGGTATCCGACGCCTGGCGCCGGCGCCGGCCGGCGGCCAGCCGGAGCTCGGCGGGCTGAGTCGTCACCGACGCACCCGACGGCACCGACGCACCGGACGGCACCGACGCACCGGACGGCACGGCAAACGCACGGCAGACACAGTGACCATCTCTTCAGACGCAGGAAGGACTTTCATGCCGAGCACGGCGCCCATATCGATCGAGGAGGCGAACAGGACGCTGACGGCGGCCGGCCAGATGTTCGAGATGCAGGACCTCGATATCCGGGGCGTGGTCACCCGGGTGTGGAAGAACGCCCCGGTCGGCCTGCGTGCCATCCTCGAGCTCTCTCGCAGCCACGGCGACCAGGACTACCTGGTCTACGAAGACGAACGGACCACGTTCGAGGAGAACTTCCGGGTCTCGGCCACGTTGGCCCGGGCTCTGCAGGACCGGTTCGCGGTGGCCAAGGGCGACCGGGTCTCCATCGTGATGCGGAACCTGCCCGAATGGGCCATGGCCTTCTGGGCCGCGGCCGCGGCCGGTGCCGTGTCTGTGCCGCTGAACGCGTGGTGGACGGGGGCCGAGCTCGAATACGGGCTCCACGACTCGGGCACGGCGGTCGTCTTCGTGGACAGCGAGCGACTTCAGCGTCTGCGTCCCCACTTCGCCGCCCTCCCCCAGCTGCGGGGAGTGGTGGTGACACACGAGGACCGGAGCCCTGTCGGCGACCTGACCGGGTTCGCCGTGCCGGTGGTCGGCTTCTCCGAGCTGGTGGGCGACATCGGTACGGTGCCGGCCGGGGTGGAGCTGCCCGAAGTGGAGATCTCCCCCGAGGACGACGCCACCATTTTCTACACGTCGGGGACGACCGGGAAGCCGAAGGGCGCCGTCGGGACCCACCGGAACATGGCCACCAACTTGATGAGCCTGTTCTTTCTGAACGCCCGGGCCTCGATCCGGCGTTCGACGGGGCCGGGCGACGGGGCCGGGGACGACCGCAACGCCTATCTGCTGTCGGTCCCGCTCTTCCACGCCACCGGATGCCACTCCATCTTGGTGGCCAACACCGCGGCGGGGAACAAGCTGGTGATGATGCACCACTGGAACCCCGAGAGGGCCCTGGAGCTGATCGAGCGCGAGCGGATCACCACCTTCGGGGGCGTGCCGGCCATGGCCATGCAGGTGATCGACTCGCCCGACTTCGCCCGGCGCGACACGTCATCGGTGCGGTCGGTGGCCTACGGCGGAGCCCCCGCCCCGCCCGACCTGGTCCGGCGGATCAAGGAGCACTTCCCCGTGGGGTCTCCCTCCAACGGCTACGGACTGACCGAGACCTCGTCGGTCACCACCATGAATGTGGGCGACGACTACGTGCGCAAGCCCGACAGTGTGGGACCGCCCGTCCCCGTCTGCGACGTCGCCGTGGTGCCCGACGGCTTCGACGGCGAGGAGCCCACCGGCGAGCTTCCGGCCGGGCCCGACGTCGTGGGCGAGCTGTGGATCAAGGGGCCGAACATCGTGCGTGGCTACTGGAACAAGCCCGAGGCCACGGCCGCCTCGTTCACCCGGGGCTGGCTCCATTCCGGCGACATCGCCCGGATCGACGAGGAAGGCTTCGTCCACATCGTCGACAGGGCGAAGGATATGGTCATCCGCGGGGGCGAGAACGTGTACTCGGTGGAGGTAGAGGCGGCTCTGTTCGAGCACCCGGCGGTGGCCGACTGCGCCGTGATCGGCGTGCCCCACCCAGTGCTCGGTGAGGAGGTGGGTGCCGCCATCGTCCTGCGCCCGGGCGCCACGGTGACGGCCGAGGAGCTGGGCCGCTTCGCTCGGGAACGGCTGGCCTCGTTCATGGTCCCCAACCACTTCTGGTTCCTGCCCCAACCGCTTCCCCGCAACCCGCAGGGAAAGGTGCTCAAGCGCGAGCTGCGGTCGTCGCTGGTGGGAGAGACCCCTGTGATCCCGTGACCGCGGCCGGCGCACTGCTCGAGGGCCAGCGGGCCGTGATCACCGGGGGCGGGTCGGGCATCGGCCGGGCCGTCTGCCAGCGCTTCGCCGGCCAGGGAGCACGGGTGGCTGTGCTCGACATCGACAAGAGCTCGGCCACGGCCACGGCCGACGAGATCGGCGGGATCGCCTTCGAGGTCGATGTCACCGACGCCGAGGCCATGCGGGGCACCGTCGACGACGCTGCCCGGCAGCTGGGTGGTCTGTCACTGCTGATGAACAACGCCGGTGGCAGCACCATGGCCCCGCTGGCCGGGTGGGACCCCGACGAGTGGGACCGGCTGGTCCGGTTGAACCTGCACGGGGTGTTCCACGGGATGCGGGCGGCGGCACCGCACCTGCTGGCCAACGGGAGCGGGGCCGTGGTGAACACATCCTCGATCAGCGCCACCCGACCCTCGGCCGGTGAGGCGCCCTACTCGGCGGCCAAGGCAGGAGTGATGGCCCTGACGGCCTCAGCCGCCCTCGAGTACGGGCCCCTTATCCGGGTGAACGCCGTGGCTCCGGGGATGATCCGGACGAAGCTGACCAGGCCTCTGCTCGACGGGCTGCCCGACGAGGTGGAGCGTTACCGGCGGACGACCCCCATGGGCCGGGTGGGCGACCCCGAGGACATCGCCGACGTGGTGCTCTTCCTCTGTTCGGACATGGCCCGCTTCATCACCGGTCAGACGCTGGTGGTGGACGGGGGGATGACCCTGCACGGCGCCGGCGTCGACGGGCTCTTCGACCGCTTCTTCACATCGGGCCGGTAGTCGTCGGGCGAGAACCGCCGTGGTGACGGGGGTCGACCACCTAGAGGTAGCTAGAGCAGCCGGCGTTCCGAGGCCCATCGGGTGAGCTGGTGCCGGCTCGACAGCTGCAGCTTGCGCAGGACGGCCGAGACGTGGCTCTCCACCGTCTTGATCGATATCGAGAGTTGCCGGGCCACCTCCTTGTAGGCGTAGCCGCGGGCGATGAGACGCAGGACCTCCCGCTCCCGCGGGGTGAGCTGATCGAGCTCGGGGTCGAAGGTGACGGTACCGGTGCCCGCCGGCGGTGGATCGGCGGCGAAGGCGTCGAGGACGAAGCCGGCCAAGCGGGGTGAGAAGACGGCGTCCCCGTCGGCCACCCGGACGATGGCCTCGGTGAGCTCGGCGCCCGAGATGGTCTTGGTCACATAGCCGCGGGCCCCGGCCCGGATCACCCCGATCACGTCCTCGGCGGCGTCGGAGACCGAGAGGGCCAGGAAACGGATGTCGGGCTCGACGCCGCCGACAGCCTCGATGACGGCCTGGCCCCCTCCGTCGGGCATGTGGACGTCGACCAGGACGACGTCGGGTCGGCGCTCGGTGATCAACTCGATGGCGGCGGCCACCTCGTCGGCCTCTCCCACCACCTCGACCTCGGGACCGAGCTCGGAGCGGACGCCGGCCCGGAAGAGACGATGGTCGTCGACCAGGAAGACCCGCAGCCGGCCGGTCACGGCGGCCCGTCCAATCTGGGCATGAGCAGCTCCACCTCGGTACCCTCGCCCAGGGTGCTCCTGATGTCGGCCGTTCCTCCGTGGCGGGCCATCCGGGCCCGGATCGATTCGGAGATGCCACGGCGGTCCTCAGCCACGGTCCGGGGATCGAAGCCCTTGCCCCGGTCACGGACGAAGAGCGAGACCCGGGACTGCTCCACCTCGGCGAACAGTGACACCGTGTCGGCTCCCGACCAGGCGGCAGCGTTGACGGTGGCCTCGCGGCCGGCCCCGAGCAGGGCGCGCAGCTCGTCTGTGAGCGGGCAGTCGCCCACCACGACGGTTTCCACGGCGGTGCCGTGGCTCTCCTCCACGTCACGTTCGATGACGGCGATGGCCTGGGCCAGCATGGTCACCTGGGCGGCGTCGAACGACCCCGGCGAGCGGCCGTCGAACAGCCAGGCCCGCAATTCTCGTTCCTGGGCGCGGGCCAGCCGGGTCACCTCCCGGGGATCGGTCGACGACCTCTGGATGAGGGCCAGGGTCTGGAGGACCGAGTCGTGGATGGCGGCGGCCATGTCGGCCCGCTCCTGGCTGCGGACCCGCTCGCGCCGCTCGACAGCCAGGTCGCGGGCGAGAGCCAGCCACCAGGGCCCGAAGACCACCAGGAAACCGCCGACGACCACGCCCGCCCAGACCACGGCCTCGAAGGTGGCTCCGTTCGGGTGGCGGGTGGCCACCAGGCCACCGAGACCGAAAAGCACCAGGGCGATACCGATCGCCACCCGGGCCAGCAGGGCCCGCCAGGTCCGGCGCTCGGGCAGGCCCGGCAGGGGACTGCGTTCCACCGACTCGCGCAGGAACCGCCGCTCCTCGTCGGAGGCGTCGCGCCAGACGACCACCAGGCCGGCGGCGCCGGCCGAGACGGGCCAGATCAGATTGGCGGCGAAGCCCAGGCCGAGGAGCTCGAGGGCGATGAGGGCGCAGCCGAGGATGGTGGCCAGGGCCAGGGCCAGGGCCAGGGTGCGGCGGTCGGAGAGCGCCCGGCGGGCGATCGAGCCCGATTCGCCCTGGCGGGTGATGATCAGCCAGGCCACCACGTAGAGGGCGAAACCCGAGGCGTCGCCCAGGGCCAGGATGGCGAAGATCAGCCGGATGGCGTTGGCATCGATGCCGAATCGGGCCGACAGCCCGCCGGCGACACCGGCGGCCATCCGGTCGGTCGTGCTCCGGCGCAGCGGCCCGTCCTGGCGCGGGACCCGCCAGCGGGGGCGTCGGTGATGAGGCGAGGGAGGCCGCACGGAGCGGACGGGATCGTCGGGGATGGATCGATGATCGCATGGGGCCACGGGGCCGACCACCGGGTGGGTCCCCGAGACCGGCGCCGTGCTCTCGGGGTGCGGTCGGGGTGATACCCGATACCGCCAGGGGGCCGGGTTCCTCAAGATGGCTCCATGGACGAAGAACGCATTCCCGACGCCCCCGCTGACGACGCCGCACCTGACGACGCGGCAGACGACACCGTCGCCGCCGACCCTCTGCTAGCCGAGACGACGGTGACGGACGAGCCCGGCCCCAGGTCGACGCTCCCGGCCGCCGTCCTCGTGACGGACGGTCCTTCGGGCGGCGGTCCCTCGGGCGGCGGTCCCTCGGGGGGTGACGCCTCGGGGGGTGGGCCGCCCGACGGCGACTCGACCGGTGATGACCCCCACGACGGCGGGGCAGGGTCCGAGGCCGGGTCTCCGCGACGGCTGCGCCGGGACATGGAGCACCGGATGCTCGGCGGGGTGGCGGCCGGGGCGGCGCGCTACCTCGACATCGACGTCGTCTTCATCCGGGTGGCCTTCGCCGTGCTGATCTTCTTCGGCGGCTCGGGGGCCCTGATCTATCTGGCCGCATGGCTGCTCATCCCCGCCGACGACGAGGAGCATCCCATCGCCCAGCAGTGGGCGCGCCGGCGGCCACCGCGTCGCAGCCTGGTCGTGCTCGTGATCGGAGCCGTGATCGGCATCGTCGCCGTCTCCGATCTGTTCTCGAGCGGACCCTGGTGGCCGCATCGCGACGGCGGGGTCGGGCTCGTCTTCGGAGCCGTAGCCCTCGTCCTCGCCCTCGGCCTGGTGGCCGGCAGTGGCGGCAACCGGACAGCCCGGTCCCGGCTGCGCTGGATGTTCATGACCTTGCTGTTGTCCGTCCTCGCCATCGTGGTGGTGGCGGCGGCCACCGTCTTCTCCATCGAGGCGGCCAGCGGCGTTCCGTTGCGCGGCGGGATGGGCGACACTCAGTGGCACCCGACCAGCGTCGGCCAGTTGGCGTCGAACTACCGGTTGGCCGTGGGCAACCTGAACGTGGACCTGAGCGCGGTGCCGTTCCGGTCGGGAACGACGCACGTGACGGCGAGCGTCGGCGTGGGCCGGCTCATCGTCGAGGTGCCACCGGGGCCGACGGTGAGTGTGGTCGCCCACAGCGGACTCGGGGCCGTCGAGGTGTTCGGCCGGAGCAACGGAGGCCTGAGCACGGTGCAGACCATGCAGTCCAGCGGTGACCGGTCCCGGAGCCACGTGGTGCTCGACGCCGATGCCGGAGTCGGTCAGGTGCAGGTGGTGAGGACGGCGTCGGCGCTGTCGTGACCGGAGCCCGCCATGCGGGTGGCGGATGGCGGTCGTTCGTCAGTCGACGGGGCGCGACTCGGTGGCGAAGTCGCACGAATCGGGCGGGACGACGCAGAAGAGAATTCCGGCCGGATCAGGCAGGACGACCCGGTCGTGGTGACGGTCCACCTCGACCGCCGCGGCGGCCGTCAGGGGGTGGCCGGGTGCTCGAGTTGATGGTCCGGGGGGAAGGACGCCAGCGACGGAGCTCGGCGGCCAGGGCCCAGAAGTCGCGGGCCGGATCGTGGACGTCGGGAGCGAAGTCGAAGACGACGGTCCGGATGAGGATCCGGTGCGTAGAAGCAAGCCTACGGCGAGGTCAGTGGCCGAGAACGAGCTGGCCCATCCACCAACGGATGGCTCCGGTGGCCGGATCCGTGCCCCGGCGGGCGAGGCGCTCGGCCAGTCGCGACCTCTCCGGCCGATCCGACACGGCGGCCACGGTGGAGTCGTCGGCCCAGGTGGCCAGGTTGAGCGAGAAGACGGTGGCCGCCAAGCCGGCGGGAACGTCGAGCGGTGTGCGCCGGTAGCGGACGACCTCGGTAAAAGGCGGGGCGGCATCGACGAGGATCCGGCCGGCGTAGAGGTCGCCCCCGCGCGCCCCCACCACGATCGCCGCCAGCTCGAGATAGCGGGCGAAGTCCTCGTCGTCGGTCTCGATGGACTCGGGCTCTTCCACCACCAGGACGGGGGGCCGCAGCTGTCCGGACCAGAGGGCCAGCGCGGCGTGGGGATCGGAGAGATGGACGAGGAGGAAGCGGCTGTAGATGACGTCGGCCGGGGCGCCGGGCAGAGGCGTCCGGGTGACGTCGGCCCGGTGGTAGCGGCAACGGGCGGTGGCCGTGGCCTTGGCCTCTTCCACGAAGGCGGCTGAGGCGTCGAGACCGATGATCTCGGCATCGCCGAAGTTCGAGGCCAGCATGGCCGTGGTGTGACCCGGCCCGCAGCCGAGGTCGAGGACGACGCGGCGCGACGCCTCCGGCAGATCACGCAAGAGAGCCCTGCTCGTGGGGCCGAAGACGCGGGCGAGCACGTCGAGACGTCGGGAGGCCACGGCGGTGTCGCCGAAGGCGTAGGACGGGAGTTGACCCGGAAGCGGGTCGGTCGGGGCCGTCACCGCCAGGCGGACGGCGCGGTCCGGGATCGACTCCCGGACCGAGCCGCCGTCCTCACAACCAATCGGACTTCGTGTTGTGCTGACTACTTGTTGGGTTGGGGTGTCACCCGCAGGTAGGGCTTGAGCGCCTTCCAGCCCTTCGGGAACTTGGCCTTGGCGTCCTCGTCGGACACGGCGGGGGCGATGATCACGTCCTGGCCGTCCTTCCAGTTGACCGGCGTGGCCACCTGGTGGTCGGCCGTCAGCTGCAGGGAGTCGAGGACCCGGAGCACCTCGTCGACGTTGCGGCCGGTGGAGGCCGGGTAGGTGATGGACAGCTTCACCTTCTTGTCCGGCCCGATGATGAAGACGGAGCGGACCGTCAGGGTGTCGTTGGCGTTCGGGTGGATCATGTCGTAGAGGTTGGCGACCTTTTTGTCCTCGTCGCCGATCAGGGGGAAGTTCAGGGCCTGGCCCTGGGTCTCCTCGATGTCCTTCTTCCAGCCGTTGTGCGACTCGACGGAGTCGACCGACAGGCCGATGATCTTGGCGTTGCGCTTGTCGAACTCGCCCTTGGCCTTGGCGAAGGCGCCGAGTTCGGTGGTGCAGACCGGGGTGAAGTCTTTCGGGTGGGAGAAGAGGACGCCCCACGAATTCCCCAGCCATTCGTGGAAGTTGATGGTCCCCTCGGTCGTCTCGGCGGTGAAGTCGGGGGCGGTGTCGCCCAGACGGACTGCCATGTGTCCTCCTGCTGTCGTATTGCCGGATGTCGTCTTGGTCCCGCGTCGATCCGCCGGTGCGGCGATCCGCGGGCGGTTCGGCGTTGCAGGGGCGACTGTAGCGGGCAGCGGCCCAATTGTCGACCCCCGAAGTCACCTTTCTGGTCGAGCCCGGGTCGAGCGGGCCCGGGCCCTCTGGGAGAATGCCCCGGTGAAGACCATCGAGGTCGCCGCCGACGGACCTGTCACCATCGTCACCATCTGCCGTCGCGCCCGGAGCAACGCCGTCGACGGGGCCACGGCGGCCGCCCTGCTCGAGGCCTTCACCGCCTTCGATGCCGACCCCGGTTCGTCGGTGGCCGTCCTCACCGGCGCCGAGGGCACCTTCTGCGCCGGGGCCGATCTGACGGCGCTGTCGGAGGGCGACCGGCGGCCCGTTCTGGAAGACGGTCCCGGGCCCATGGGGCCCACCCGGATGGAGCTGTCCAAGCCCGTCATCGCCGCCATCGAAGGCCACGCCGTGGCCGGTGGGCTCGAACTGGCGTTGTGGTGCGACCTCCGGGTGGCGGCCGCCGACGCCGTCCTCGGCGTCTATTGCCGCCGCTTCGGCGTCCCCCTGGTGGATGGGGGCACGGTCCGGCTGCCCCGGATCGTCGGCCAGGGCCATGCCCTCGACCTCGTCCTCACCGGCCGGGGGGTCGGTGGTCCCGAAGCCGTCCAGATGGGCCTGGTGAACCGGCTGGTCCCGCCGGGGGCGGCGCTGTCCGAGGCGCTCGTCCTCGCCCATCAGCTCGCCGCCCTCCCCCAAACCTGCCTGCGCAACGACCGCCGCTCGCTGCTGTGGCAATGGGGTCGTGACGAAGAGGACGCCCTGGCCGCCGAGGCCCGACTGGGCCAGCGGACGATCGCCAGCGGCGAGACGGCCGACGGGGCGCTGCGCTTCGCGTCGGGCGCCGGCCGCCACGGCGGCACCGTCTCCCCGGGATGACGGCCTCCCGCGATGACGAGCTCCCCCGGATGACCGGAGCCGCTCCCCCGCCTGCCGCCGGCATCGTGGTGGCCGCCTTCGATTTCGACGGGACCCTGACCCACGGCGGGAGTGTCTGGCCGTTCCTGGTGGCCGTCCGGGGCCGTCGACAGGTCGTCACCGCCGCGGTGGCGCTGTCGGGCCAGCTGGCCCGGGCCGCCGTTTTCGGCGGGCACCACGTCGACGAGGCGAAGGAGGCGCTCTTCCGGCGCACCCTCGGTGGGCTCCCAGCCGACGAGGTGGCCGCCATGGCCGACACCTTCGGGCTGGCCCACTACCGGCGCCGGGGCCGGTCCGACGTGCGGGAACGACTCGAGTGGCACCGGGTCCAGGGCCACCGGCTGGTCATCGTCTCGGCCTCGCCCGACTGTTATGTGAACGCCGTCGGCCGGGAGCTCGGGGTCGACGCCGTCCTGGCCACCCGCCTGGCCGTGGGCCCCGACGGTCGTCTGACCGGGAACTACCAGGGTCGGAACTGCCGGGGGGCGGAAAAGATCGCCCGGGTCCGCCGGTGGATGAAAGAGCAGACATCCACGAACGGTTCCGCCGCCGCCGTGGCCGATGTCCTGTGGGCCTACGGCAACAGCGACGGTGACCGGCTTCTGCTCGGGGGCGCCGACATCGGGGTCGACGTGGGCCGGTTGGGCCGGTTCGGGGCCCTGCGCCGGTTCCGCCGGCTGTCGGACCTGGGCGCCGCCGTGACCAGCTCCGGCGGAAGTGGTGATACGTCCGGGGGAGAACGGCGCGAAAGACGGTGGCGGCATCGATGAGGCGCGAGGCGGTGATCTCGAGGACGGCGTCAAGGCCTCAGGGGAAAGCCGTCACTGGGGAGCGAGCGCACCGCCGACCAGATGACCGCCGTAGCCGGGGACGGCCACGGCCACGTCGCCGAACTGCGGGGCGTCGCCGAAGCCGACGGCCTGACCCGAGGCCGTGACGACGATGTACCCCTGGCCGGTGGCCGTGGCCAGGACGGCCACCGCCGTCGAGCGCAGACCGATACCGGGCAACGACCCCAGATAGGGGGCGTCGCCGAAGGAGAAGATTCCCCCGTCGGCCCCCACCAGCCAGTAGCCGCCGTCGTCGGGCGTGGCTGCCATCCCCACGATGGGCTGGTCCAGGTGTTGCCCGCCCATGGAGCCGTGGAAGGCGGCGTCGCCGAAGGAGAAGATGCCGCCGTCGGAGGCCACCGTCCAGTAACCACCGCCGTCGGAGGTGGGGGCCATGCCCACCATGGGGGCGTCCAGATGCTTGGCACCCATGGATCCGTGGAAGCCGGCGTCGCCGAAGGAGAAGATGCCGCCGTCGGAGGCGACGGTCCAGTAGCCACCGCCGGCGGCGGTGGGGGCCATGCCCACCATGGGGGCGTCGAGATGACGGCCGCCCATCGAACCCTGGAAGCCGGCGTCGCCGAAGGAGAAGATGCCGCCGTCGGAGGCGACGGTCCAGTAGCCGTTGTGGTCGGTCGTCCGGGCCATGCCCACCATGGGGGCGTCGAGATGCCGGCCCCCCATGGAACCGGAGAACCCGGCGCTGCCGAAGGAGAAGATGCCGCCGTCCGAGGCCACCAGCCAGTAGCCGGCGATGCCGCCGCTCGGCTGGCCCCCCACCGAGAACCAGTTCGACAGGGCGAAGCCACCCATGCCGAAATTGGCGAAGTCGGCGGCGAAGGTGTCGCCGGTCATCGTCGCGGTGCCGCTCGACCCTTCGAGCGCCAGCTGGAGGACCCGGCCGCCGACGTCGCCGAGGCCGTTTCGCTGGATCACCTGGACCGAGATCAGCGAGCCGATCTGGGGGAACCGGGCCGTGACGGCCGAGACGGGGATGTTCACCGTGTAGGCGTGATAGGGGTTGCAGGCCCCGGCCACACAGACCGCGTCCCCGTCGTCGGGCACGGCGGCGAAGGTCCCGCCCGCCGTGTAGCCCCCCGTCGACGAGGAGTACTGGGTGAGAGCCGGGGAACCACTCGGGAGCAGAACGGCTTGGCCCGCCGTCTCGCTGCTGGCCATGTCGGTCAGTAGGTTCTCGTTGGCCGTGCCTGGGTAGTCCTGGCACGCGGTGGTGTCACAGATGTCGGCGTACCCGAAGTACGCACCGGTGCCCCACCTGGCCATGACGTAAGAGCGCGCCGCCACGGCCTGGGCTTCGAGCTCCTGAAAACCCTGGGGTTCTCCCTGCCCACCGGCGGCGCCCAACGATCCCCACGATGCCGGGGATTCTGACGGGGTGACGTCGGCCACGTAATCACCGAGCGGCACCACGTTGATTGCCCGCACCTGATTGGCGGAGTTCACCGTGCCCTGGATGGTCCCGTGCACGGTGATGTTCCCCCCGACGTAACAGAGCGTCAGCTCGCCGCTCCCAGGCGAGGCCACGGGACCGCCAGAGACGGGGGTGGCCGTGCCCCAGTTCCCACCGCACCCGCCGCTACTCACCTCGACCATCCACGTGCTGCCCACCAATTCGAACAAGGCGGCATGACCGCCGGAAACAGCCACTCCCCCGGCGGTGAATCCCGAGCTCGAGATCACGATGATGTTGAGGTTTCCCCCATTTGTGTTCTCGGTCAGAGCGACCGAGACAGGGGTGCTGTCGTTGAAACTGCCCGACGTGTTGACCGACGTGCTTCCCCCCGCGGCGAGGGTGCCGTAGTAGTGCTGGAGGATCTGGCTGTAGCTGAGTCCCTGCAGTGCGTAGCCCAAAGCGCCCCACTGACCCATGCCGGCGCCTCCACCGACGCCGTGGACCTGAAGCGTCACGTTGGGGGTCGGGTAGGCGCCGGAGGAAGCGGGCGAGGCCACCAGGACGACGGCGGCGATGACGGGGGCGCAACAGACGGCGGAGACGAGTCGGCCCGCGCGATGGCGAAGGGGCAATCGGGGGAAGCTGATGCGTTCGATGCTATCGGCGTGGTCCGTCGTCGCCGGGGACACCGGCGGATCCTCCGCCCGCGGCGATGGAACCGCTGGTAGCGTGCCCGAAGCGGGCGGGGGCCCACCATCGCGAACGGCCACCGACGTCGTCTGGCACGTGTCAGAGGAGCTGCCGGTGAACGTGCGTGCGCTCGGCCGCGAGGACCTGCGACAGGTTTCGCACCTGCACCGCGACTCCGTCCGCGGCTGGTCTCCGCCCAGCACGGCGTGGCTGCGGTCACCCACCTTCCTGACCTCCGTGGTCATCGGTGCTGTGACGTTGGCGCTGCGTCTCACGTACGGCGCATCCGGACCCACCGACACCGACGGGGCCCAGTTCGTGTCGGGCTCGGGCCGCTTCGACGTGGCTCACGGCTCGCCGGCGGCCCCCGGATCCTGGCTGTACGTGGCGGCGGGGCATGCCGTGCATCTGGTCACCGGACTGAACGCCGTCCACAGCCTGGTGGTCTTGGCCGCCCTGGCCTCGGCCGGAGCCGCCGCCCTCACCTGTGTGGCCGGGACGGCCCTCGGCGGACGTTTCGTCGGTGTGGCCTCGGCCCTGCTCGTGGCCTCCGCCCCGGCGTCGTGGTTCGCCGGCTCCACCGTGTCGGCCTACGGATTCGACACCATGGTCGGTGCTCTGTTGGTCGTGCTCGCCCGCCGGGCCCGTCCCTACCGGGCGCACGGGGTGGTGGCCGCGGTCGTCCTCATGCTGGGCGCCGGTGTGCGTCTGTCGATGCTGCCCGCCTTCGCCCTTCTGGCCGGCATCGCCGTGGTGGCGAGCGTCCGCACGGTGGGCCAGTTGCTGGCCACCGTGGCCGGCGGTCTGGCCGCCCTGGCCGCGTGGCTCGCGCCGGTGATCGCCATCCAACCGGGCGGCTTCCAGGCCTGGGTGCACGCCGTGCACGTGCAGATATCCGACGCCGCCCAGAGCTCGTCGGTGTTCGTGGCGCCGGCGTCGAGGGCGGTCACCAACATCGGCACGTTCGGAGCCTGGTCGATCGTGAGCCTCGGACCCGTTGTTCTCATAGGCATCCTCGGCATCGTGGCCCTGATGGCCGCCCGGATCGTGACGCGGCACCCGGCCGGCAACGTGGCGAGGCGCATTTGGAGCACGACCCATGAGCCCATCGACCGGATCGAACGGCCCTGGTACCAGCGGACGGGGGCCGTTCTCGGCGCCGCCGTCGTCCCGCCGGTGGCCCTCGTCGCCCTGGGCCGGTTCGCCGGTGGTGGCGACGTGCTGTGGTACCTGGCCCCGGTGACGGTGCTGATGCTGCTGCCGGTGGCCAGGCTGCTTCACCACAGAACGCCGGGCGTTCGTGCCGTTGCCGGCGTGGTGGCCTCCCTGCTCGTGGCCGGCATCGTCGCCGTCAACATCCAGAGATTCGTGGCCGCGCCGGGCATCCTGCCCGCCAGCGTGGCCCGCGACCATCCGGGATGGTGGCTCTCGCAGCCCCGCTACCAGGCGCCCTACGCCGAGACGGCCCAGACGATCAGATCGGCTGACGCCACCGACCGGTCTTTCGGACAGCTCCGATCGGTGGCCGACCCGGCCACCGATGTGATCGTCTGCGTCTCCTCGCAGAACGGTGCGGCCATCTTCCGGCGGCTCGGCGCCGAGCTCCCGAGCTTCCGGATCGTACTCGTCGATCCGGTGCAATTCCTCGAACGCGACGGCCTGCTCTTCCCCGCCCACACCTCGATACTGCGTGTCGGCCCCGGAGGTCACGCCGTCTTCCTCGTGTCCACACCCTCGGCGCAGATGCGGACGCTCGCCTCCTCCGGCGCGGCCGCGAGAACGGCGACGACGGTGGCCGGCGCCCAGGTCTGGCGGGTACAGCCGGGAGCGACGTTGTTCGGCGTGACGGTGACGCAGTCGTCGCCACGGCGGCCGCGGTGACCAGACGGCCCGGCCGGTGACTAACTGAGGCTGGCGGTACGGATCTCCACCCGGAGGTCGAGGGCCACCGTGCCGCGTGAACGTCCCGGGTTCATCACCTTGAAGGTGACCATCTCCCGGCGGTCGTAGACGATCCCCAGGCGGCTCTTCAACTCGACGGCGATGTTGTAGCCGCCGTCGAGGAAGGGGATGTGGTCGAAGGTCAGATCGGCCCGGCCCCGGCCGACGGGAATGTCGAAGCGCTGGCCGATGATCTCGGTATCCGTGGCGTAGGCCAACTCGTTGAACTGGTCGTGGATCTCCACGCCGATCACCATGTCGGGCACCGGCTCCATGGCCTCGAAGCCGAGGTGGACGGACAAGGGCTCCCCGGGCAGGAGATAGTCCCGCGTCCCCGTGCCCGGATGCTCGATGTCGACGGAGGCGATGGTGACGGGACGGTAGACGGGGACCTCCGAGACCGGCTCGGAGGCGGTGATGGCCGATTCGGGCGCCAGGGTGAGGAGGTGCTCGTGATAGATCTTCACCGCCTCGGCGGCGGAGGCGTAGCCGATCATCTCCCCCGAGCTGAGGACGGCCGCCTTGTCACAGATGACCCGGACCAGGTCAGCCGAGTGGGTGACGAACAAGATGGTCCGGCCGTCATCCTGGAACTCCTTGATCCGGCCCATGCACTTGCGCTGGAAATTCTCGTCACCTACGGCCAGGACCTCGTCCACCACCAGGATGTCGGGGTCGACGTTCACGGCCACGGCGAAACCGAGACGGACGTACATGCCCGACGAGTAGTACTTGACCTGGTTGTCGATAAAGTTCTCCAGCTCGGCGAAGGCCACGATCTCGTCGAAGCGGCGCTCCACCTCGCGGGTCGACATGCCGAGCAGCGACGCGTTCAGGAAGATGTTCTCCCGGCCCGAGAGCTCGGGTTGGAAGCCCGCTCCCAGTTCGAGCAAGGCGGCCAGGGTCCCGCGGACGACGATCTTGCCCTTGGTCGGTTGCAAGATGCCCGACATGCACTTGAGCAGCGTGGACTTGCCTGAGCCGTTGCGGCCGAGAATGCCCACCGTCTGGCCCTCGGCCACCTCGAAGCTGATGTTCTTCAGAGCCCAGAAGTCCTCGTAGGAGTTGTTCCCCAGATGCAGAACGCGCTCTTTTAAGGAGTAGTACTTCTCGTGGTAGAGGCGGAACTTCTTGGAGACGTCGATGACGTCCACGGCGATATTCGAGGTCATGTCCGGATCAAAGCTCCTCGGCGAAGTTGCCCTCGAGGTGTCCGAACACCACGAGGGCGGCGAGGAACAACAGGACCGAGGCGCCGAGAACGGCGAGATCGGCCTCCACGAACCAGTGGATGGGGTAGTTGGCCAGGACCCCATGCGCTATCGGAGCATGCTTCAGAGACGCCAAGGTGGAGTGGGGGTGGAAGTCGTTGTAGAAGAAACGCTGGAAGGTCATGACGACGGGCGTGACGGGGTTGGCGAAGTAGAGCCAGATCAGCTTGGTGTGGGGGATGAAGAAGATGGTGTGTCTCTGGAGCGAATCGTGAACCCGACCCGAAAAGGCGTAGACGGTGGGGATGGCCCAGAACCAGGCCACCAGGAGGACCTCCACCAGGTGCTGGGTGTCGCGCAGGTAGACGTTCACGGCCGATAAGAAGATGGCCAGGGCCGAGGCGAAGACGATGATGGCGGCCAGGGCGGGCAGGAGAAGCCAGATGTCACCCCAGGCAGGGGCGTGATGGAAGGCCACCATGAAAGCCACCATCACGATGGATTGGTAGAAGAAGAACATGAAGGCGGCGCCCACCGAGGCGAGCACCAATATCTCGCGTGGGAAGGCCACCTTCTTCACGATGCCGGCATTGACGACGACGGAGGTCGTGCCGCTCAACAGCCCTGACTGGAAGAGGTTCCAGACGAGCATGGCCGAGAACATGTAGATGACGAAGTGGGGGATGCCGTTCGGGAGGAAGTAGGTGAACAGGACGTAGAAGACGGCCAGGGTGAGCGCCGGGTTGAGCATGGACCACAGGAATCCGAGGACGGAATTCTTGTACTTGACCTTGATCTCCTTGCGGACCAGGAAGACGAAGAGCTCCCGGGCCTGCCACATCTCGCGGAGCCGGAGCCAGACGCTGACCCGGGCGGAGACGACCCGAGTGGGCTTGGAACCCCGGGCCGCCACACGGACGGCCCGATCGGCGATCTCCTGCTCGCGTTTGGCCGAACGGCTCGGGGCGCCCGACTGATATGCCTCAGGCTCGCCGGCAGACTGCTCTCCCGTGTCGGCCCTTACCTCTGTCACCGATGCTCCGATCCGGTGGTCGGCGTTCAGTGGGCGGCCGGCTGGGCGGCCGAGTGCTCGATCACGCGGTCGATGAAGCCGTAGTCCTTCGCCTCTTCGGCAGTGAACCAGCGGTCGCGGTCCGAGTCGGTCTCGATGCGCTCCACGGTCTGACCGGTGTGGAAGGCGATGCGCTCGGCCATCATCCGCTTGAGGTAGACGATCTGCTCGGCCTGGATGGCGATGTCGGTGGCCTGGCCCTGCATCTGGCCCGAGGGCTGATGCATGAGGATGCGGCTGTGGGGAAGGGCGAAGCGCTTGCCCGGCGCGCCGGCGCAGAGGAGAAACTGGCCCATGGAGGCGGCCAGGCCGACGCAAATCGTGCTGACGTCGCAGCTGACGTACTGCATGGTGTCGTAGATGGCGAGACCGTCGGTGACCGAACCTCCCGGCGAATTGACGTAGAGGTTGATGTCCTTCTCGGAGTCCTCGGCGGCCAGGAGCAGCAGCTGGGCGCAGACCTGGTTGCCTACCGTCTCGTCGATGGCGCTACCGAGAAAGATGATCCGCTCCTTCAACAGGCGCTGGAAGACGTCGGCCGAGGCGAGGTCGGTTAGGTTGTTGTTCCGCATGGATGGGCCGGGGCCTGCGATCAGGGCAGATGAGGGGCGCGTGGAATGGGGTGCCATGCCTAGGAGGCTACCCCGGATGCCGGTCACATTCGGTCAATCCACGCCCTGGCGCGGTCGGCTGCGATGACGGCCCGTCAGCGGCTCTGGCGCCGGGGACGGCGCGGACTGGCTGGGCTTTCTCCCGAGCGGGCCCTGTCGGTCGTCTACGAGCTGTTGCTTCACCGGGAGCCTGACGCGCACGGTCGGAGCGCCTACCTTCCCGGTCTGGAGGCGGGGACGGTGACACCGATGTTGCTGGCCGAGCGGTTCCTGGCGTCGGCCGAGTGGTGGACGGTGGTCTCCTTCTCCGATCTGAGCAGTTCTCTGCACTTCAGCCGGAGCGTCTTCGTCCGGTCGCTGCCGCGGGCGCGGCGGATCCTCGACCTCGGTGGCACCGCTCTCGGTTCGTCGCAGGGAGCGATGGTGTTGATGGGATACCCGTATCCGTTCGAGGAGTTGGTGGTGGTGGATCTGCCCCAGGACGACCGCAACGAGTTGTACAAAGAGGACGCTGAGCGCCATGTGGTCGAGACGGGGCTCGGGCCCGTGCACTACCACTACCACTCGATGACCGATCTGTCGTCGTACCCCGACGGTTCCTTCGATCTCGTCTACAGCGGGCAGAGCATCGAACACGTTCCCGTCTCCGATGCCGACAAGGTGTTGGCCGAAGTGGCCCGGGTGCTGCGACCCGGCGGCTACCTCGGCCTCGACACACCGAACGCCCGGGTGTGCCGGTTGCAGCAGGCCGAGTACATCGACCCCGACCACGACTACGAGTACAGCCACGGCGAGATGGTCGACAAGCTCCACGGGGCCGGCTTCGAGATCCTCGAAGCCAAGGGGCTCAATCACGCCGGACGCAGTCTGGCCGCCGGGGAGTTCTCCGTCTCGGAGGTGGCGACGCAACGTGGTCTCTTCGCCGATATCGAGAGCTGTTACCTGTTGGGCTATGTCTGCCGGACGCCAGGTGGCGCGGCCGAGGAGGTCTCGTGAACGGACAGGGCGTGCCGGACGGGGCCGGATCCCCCGCCGAGGTCGACGACGGCGACCGGATGTACCTGGCCCGGGTGCGGGCCGAGATCGACGAGGAGGTGCGACGGCGACGGGCGGCGGGCGATCTGGCGGGGCAGACGGAGAGCGAGCTCGAAGAGCTGTTCCTCCGGCATGCCCCGCTCGGGAGCACCCGGCAGGAGCTGCACGAGGTGCTGCGGTTGGTCGACGCCTCGGCCTTCATCGATCCCGTTGTGCCGGTGGAGTCCAGCCGGCCCGGCGGGGCCGTGGTCAAGAAAGGCGTGCGGACGCTCAACTTCTGGTATCTCCGATTCATCACCCATCAGGTGAGCAAGTTCGCCACCGCCAGCAGCCGGGCGTTGCACATCCTCGACCAGCAGCTGTGCGATCTGAGCACCAAGGTCGAGGCCCTCGAGGTACCGCCCTCTGTCGTGGTCGACGTGGGCTGGGCCCACCGGACCGACTCGTGGTGGGTGCCGGGGGTCGTGACCGAATTGGAAGGGGGCCGTCGTCGGGTGCTGCACGCCGCATGTGGCGACGGTTGGCTCGTGCATCTGCTGGCCGCCACCAACGTCGACGGCTACGGGGTCGACCCGCGTCCCGGTCGGGTAGCGGGTCAGGAGCTCGGTGAACTCGACCTGCGCGAGGAACCCGTGCTCGGACATCTCGAGGCCGTCGAGCCCGGCGCCCTCGGAGGCGTCGTGCTGTGCGGTCTGATGGAAGGGTCGGGACACGGTGAACGCCGTCGGCTGCTCGAGAAGGCGGCGATGGCGCTGGCACCGGGTGGTGTCCTGGTGGTGCACTCGCTCTCCCCGTCTGGGTGGGACGAGGCCGACGCCCCCCCGGAGGCCGACATCGTCCAGGCCCGGCCCTACCGGCCGGGGACATGGCCGTATCTGCTCGGCGAGGTGGGGATGTCGGTGGCGGTGACCCCCGGTCCCGACGGACGCGACTACCTGGTCGTGGGCCGTCGTGAGGCGGGGCCCTCCCAGTCCCGGTGAAGGTCGCCTTCGTCACTCCCCGGTACGGGCCCGAGATCATGGGCGGGGCCGAGACGGCGGCCCGGCAACTGGCCGAGCACCTGGTGGCCGAGTGCGGCTGGGAGGTCGAGGTGTTCACCACCTGCGCCGTCGACCACATCACCTGGGACGACGTGCTCGCTCCCGGCGACAGCGTTCTGAACGCGGTGGCCGTCCACCGGTTCCGGTCGGCGTCGGGCCGGGTGCGGGAGTTCTACGAGATCGACGGCCGGCTGCGGTCGGCGCCGGCCCAGGCCTCCGAGACGGACGCCCGGAGGTGGCTCGAATGCAACGGGCCCGTGACGGCCGATCTGCTGGAGGCCTTGCGCGGCACCGATGCCGATGTGGTGGCCTTCTATCCCTATCTCTACTACCCGACGGTGGCGGGGATGGACGTGGTGTCGGTGCCACGGGTGCTCCATCCGGCGGCCCATGACGAGCCCGCTCTCTATCTTCCGGTGTTCGGCCCCACCTACGCCGAGGCCGACGCCATCTGCTACCACACGGCGGCCGAGCGCCGGCTGGTGCAACGGATCCACCGGGTGGCCCAGGTGCCACAGATCGTGCTCGGACTCGGGGTGGGCGACGTGGTGGAGGGCGGTCGCCCGGGTGGGGAGATTCTCGGTATCGGTGACCGGCCCTACATGGTGAGCGTGGGTCGGGTGGACGAACACAAGGGGTCGGCCATGCTGGCGCGATTCTTCCGGCTGTACAAGGAGAGGCACCCCGGTCCCCTGGCGTTGGCCCTGGTGGGACCGGTGGCGGTGGCCATCGCCGAGGACGACGACATCGTGGTCACGGGCGTGGTGAGCGAGGCCGACAAGTGGGATCTGGTGCGCGACGCGCAGGTGGCGATCTCCCCGTCGGCTCTCGAGTCGTTCTCTCTCGTCGTCCTCGAGGCCTGGGAACAGTCGGTACCGGTGATGGTGAACGCCACCTGCGATCCCACCCGCGAACATTGCGAGCGATCCGGCGGTGGACTCTGGTTCGGGTCGTACCGGGAATTCGAGGTCGTCCTCGAGCGGCTGATCGCCGACGCCGGTCTGCGCCGTCTCCTCGGCGGCCGGGGGCACGCCTACGTGAAGCGGTACTACCAGTGGCCCGCGCTGATCCGCCGCTACGCCCGCTTCCTGACGACTGTCGGCGAGCGCGGTCCCCGGTGGGCGGGCGTCGACCCCTGACCTGTCAGAAGCTCCGTACTGTCAGAAGCTCCATACTGTCAGAAGCTCCGTACTGTCAGATACTCCGTACTGTCAGAAGCTCCGTACTGTCAGAAGCTCCGTCGGGCCGGTCAGAAGCCGGTCATGCCCACCACCGGTTTGGTGAGGACGATTCCCCCCGTCGAGCCGTAGAAGGGGGCGCCGTAGTCGAAGATGCCGCCGTCGGAGGCCACGAAGCGGTAGCCCCGGCCGTTGGCCAGCGCCTGCATACCCACGACGGGCCGGGCCAGGGCGATGTTGCCCGTCGATCCGAAGAAGGGGGCGTCGAAGGAGAAGACGCCGCCGTCGGAGGCCACCAACCAGTAGCCACCGGTGGCTTGATCGGGGGTCATGCCCACCACCGGCTTGTTCAGGTGGACAGCACCGGTGGAGCCGTGGAAGACGGCATCGCCGAAGGTGAAGATGCCGCCGTCGGAGGCCACCAACCAGTAACCCTTGCCGTCGGGAGTGGAGGCCATGCCCACCACCGGTTTGTTGAGCGGATAGCCACCGGTCGAGCCGTAGTAGCCGGCGTCGCCGAAGGCGAAGATGCCGCCGTCGGAGGCCACCAGCCAGTAACCCTTGCCGTCGGGTGTGGCGGCCATGCCCACCACCGGTTTGTCGAGGGGTTTGCCGCCCATGGAGCCGTAGTAGCCGGCGTCGTCGAAGGCGAAGATGCCGCCGTCGGAGGCCACCAGCCAGTAACCGCCGGCGTCATGAGTGAGGGCCATACCCACCACCGGTTGGCTCAAGGCCAAGTTGCCGGTGGAACCGCAGAAAGGCAGGTTCCCGTAGTTGAACACCCCACCATCGGAGGCGACCATGTCGTATCCCGTCGGGGTGCCGCTCGGCGCGTTGCACGGAACCTGGACCACCGGGCCCGGCGTCCCGGCGTCGCCGGTCAGCTGGGCGTCGTGGTGGAACTGCGGCCAGGCACCAGCTTGGTTGACCGACGAGTGTGACCCGGCTATCTCGTAGTGCTCCACGATTCCCTGGTTGGAGACGCCGTAGCCGGCCAGGGTGATGCCGATGCTGCCGTTGGCGTCGTTGGTGACGAGGGGTGAGTTCTGGAATCCGTAGACGGCGCCACCGGGTTCGGGGAACGATCCGACGTTGGCCCCCGTCTTGCCATCGAGGATGACGGCACCGGCCGTGGTGGGAACGATGACGTCCTGGTAGCCGCCGCCCGTCAGGTCGGCGGTGACCACCGATCCGAGAACCTGACCCCCCACCGAGGTGTGCCAGAGGGTGGCCCCATTGCTGCCGTTGAGGGCGTAGACGCTGCCGGCCGAGGTGCCTTCGATGACCTGGAGCTGACCGTTGCCCATGACGTCGGCCAGGGCGGGGCTGCTCGTGGTCACGCCGTCGAGCTTGTCCGTCCAGGCCGCGCCGCAGTGGGAGTTGACGGCGATGAGGTCGTCGGTGGTCGACTTCTTGTAGGTGTTGCCGGTCCCGAAGGCGATACCGACCCCACCACCGGCCAGGAATTGTCCGACGGCCGGTGAGGATTCGGCCGTCTCGTCGATGTTGTACTGGCAGACGAGGCCGCCGGCCGGCTTCCCGGTGAAGAAGTTGCCCGTGGCACTCACCACCCGCAGAGAGCCGCCGTTCTGGTACGGCTGGCCGTAGGCCACGCCGGCGGTGGAGTCGCCGCCTTCCACGATCTCGGTCCGGCCGTTGCTGTAGAGGTCGGCCAGAGCGGGGGTGGTGAAGTCACTGTCGGCCTGGAACCAGGGAAAGCCGGGGAGGGTGGCCCCGTTGGAGGCGTTCATGGCGTGTTCCGCCTCACCGAGCGAGCCGGCTACGACGTCGGTGCCGCCCTGGAGATTGCCGACGGCCAGCGATGCCTGGACGGCGTGGGCCGGGACGGCGTCGGTGGACGGGTTCTGGACGTTGGTGAACCACTGGGTGGCGCCCGAGGGGCTGATCCCCTCGTAGCCACCCGAGCCGGGGGTGGCCGCGTTGCCCACGCCGATGAAGACGGAGTCGAGGCCGTTGGCGTTGATGGCCGCCACCGACGGGGTGGAGTCCACCGGCACCCCCCCGGTGGAGACGGGCCAACCGGGGACGGGACTGCCGGTGGCCAGATTGAAGGCGTAAACACGCCCGGCCCGGTCACCCACGACGACGGCGGGACCTCCGGCCAGGGAGGCGACGTTGGGCGAGGACAGGGCAATGGGACTGCCGTTGTCGTTCAGCGAACTCTGGATCCAGACGGGTTGGCCGGGAGAGACGGCATGGGCGACCGCCACCGCCTGGACCGGTCCGGACGGCAGGGCCAGGACACCGGTGGCACCGACGAGGGAGATGGCTGCCAGCGACCGCCAGGGCCGAGCGCGGCTCAGCATCGGAGCGACTCGGCGCCCTTGGGGGGCCGAGGGGCGCCCCCTCGGTGTTGTCCCGGCATCGTTCGTGCCTGTGCGCTGAGTCATCTACCGTCCCTTTGCCGCGTCGAAGTTAACTGCCCTGGGGTGTCTCCTTGGGTCATCGGCAGAAGAGGCCCCGACCTTGACCGACGCCCTCCCGGGATCAGGCCGGTCGTGCCGATGAGCCGTTTGGGCTGGTCCCGAGGGCACGGGGCGTCGGTGTCCTTGACGCTTGTCACGGCGAGGACAATCCTTACCGACCGTGAAGACCTTCATAAAAGGCCTCCTGGGCCGGATCGAGCGGCGGCTGCTGGCCCAGACCCACGCCCATCTGAGTGAGATCGACGGCCGTCTCGACGACGTCGGAGCCCGGCTCGATGAGGTGCAGCGCCGGGTGGCCGAGGCGCAGGCGGTGGTGGAGGCGACCGCGGCACGGGCGGCGACGTCCACGGAACAATCCTTGGGTGTGGTCGAATCCGACGCCCGGACGGCCCGGCGGTTCGAAGAGATCGAACGGATGCTCGGGGCGGCCCCGCCCGGTACTCGTTGATCGCGACCGTCCGGCTGGCCATCGACCTGCAGGCCCTGCAGATCGATGGGATCGCAGATCGGGGCATCGGACGGTACATCGCCGGTCATACCGCGGCGCTGGCGCGTGCCGGCCGGGTGGCGGCCGGGCTGCTCGCCCCCGAACTCCCCCCACCGGCGGGACTCCCCGTCGAAGTGGCCACCTCCGGGCTGGCGTGCTGGGACTCGGTAGCAGAGCTCCGTCGGTTGCTGGCCGAGGGCGGGCCCATTGCCCACCATGTGCCGGCCCCGTTCCTCCACACCGGTCCCCTCGACCCGTCGGTCCTCGTCGTGGTCCCCCACTGGTCCGCCGCGGGCGTGGCCCGGGTGGTGACCCTGCACGACCTGATCCCGTTGCGCGACCCGGACCGCTACCTGCCGACGGAGGCGCATCGCCAGCGTTACCGGAGCCGGGCAGGGTGGGTCGCCGGCGCCGATCTCATTCTCACCAACTCGCAGTACACGCGTCGCGAGGCTGTGGAACTCCTCGACTGTGACCCGACCCGGGTAGTGACGGTGGGCGCCGGAGTCTCGCCTTTCTTCACGCCTGGCGACGGCACCGACGACGAGCTCTTCCACTACTGGCTGGCCGCCGTGGAGGACCGTCCTTTTGTCCTCACCATTGGGGGCAGCGACGCCCGGAAGGGCACCGAGCGACTGGTCGAGTCCCTGGGCCTGGTCGTGGCCGGTGGCCTCGACGTGTGTCTCGTCGTGGTGGGCGACCTCACCGGGCCCTGGCGATCCCGACTGAGCGAGGCGGCCCGACGCGCCGGCGTGGAAGACAGGCTGGTGATGACCGGCGCCGTGGGCGACGATCTCCTCCGGGCCTGCTATCGACGCGCCGCGGTGACAGTGACGCCGTCGCTGATGGAAGGATTCGGGCTCCCCGTCCTCGAGTCGGCCGCCTGTGGGACACCGGCGCTGGCCTCGGCCACGACCGCTCTGGTGGAGGTGGCGGCCACTGCGCTCGCCACTTTCGACCCCACCGACTCCGAGGCGGTGGCCCAGGCCATCTCCGACCTGCTCGGCGACGACGACCGGCGGACTACCGTTCTCGATGCCCAACGCCAGCTGGCCACCGGATCGACCTGGGACGCCGTCGCCCAGCGGACGGCGACGGCGCTCGACGAGTTGGGCCGGAGCCTGCCGGCGGCGGCGTGGGAGCTCCCTCCGCTGCGGCGTCGCGTCGCCTTCGTCGGCCCGCTGCCGCCGGCCGGCGGGGGTATCGGCCTCTACAACGCGCGGCTGCTGCAGGCGGCCCCGGCCGACATGGCGGTCGACGCCGTGACCGCCATGGTGGCGGCACCCGATCTGCCGGCCGGGATGGGACATGTCCCGGCCGACGCCTTCGGCCTCGAGGCCCGCCCGTCCTCGTACGACGCCGTGGTCTACACCCTCGGGAATTCCCATGGCCACCTCGCCACCGTCGAGCTGGCGTTGCGTTATCCGGGTTGGTTGTGGCTCCACGAGGTACGGCTTCCGGCGTTGGCCGTGACGGCGCTGGCCGACGCCGACGACGACGACTTCACCTCGAAACTGACATGGCTGGTGGAACGGTCGTATCCCGGCCGGGCACCCGTCGGGGCCACTCGCCGGGCGGGACGGTCCGTGCTCGATCTGGTGACCGCCGGTGTCGGTCTGGTTCCTCTGTTGGCCGAGGGCTGTCGCGGCCTCCTCGTCAACTCCGAGGTGGCGCGCCGGCTGGTGGAACTGGACTTGACGCCCCTGGCCCATCACCCTCCCATCCACGTCCTGCCTCCGGCCTGTCCGGCGACGGATCTCTCCCTGTCGCCTTCGGGCCGGGCCGCGGCGGGTGACGGGGGTCCGGTGGTCGTGGCGTTCGGCGTCGTCTCCATGGCCAAACGACCCGATCTCCTGGTCGACGCCGCCGCCCTGGCCGGATGCCGGGTCGCCTTCGTGGGTCCGTGCCCGCCCATCCTGGCCCAGGTCATCGGCGACCGGGCCCGGGCTCGCGGTGTCAGCGAGCAGATCACGGTAACCGGGGCAGTGGACGAAAGTGCGTGGCGGGGCTGGCTCGGACGGGCCACGCTCGCCGTGCAGTTGCGGGAGTCGGCCAGCGGCGAGACGTCGGCCGCCGTCCTCGAGTCCCTGGCCGCCGGGGTGCCGGTTCTCACCAATCTGGCCACCGCCGCCGAGTACGGGGAGGGGACCGTGGCCTTGGTGGCGTCGGCTGAGCCGGTCGTCGTGGCCGAACGTCTCCGGGCCCTGCTCGACAACCGGCAGGAACGGCAGTCGCTGTCGGAGTCGGGGCTGGTCTTCGCCCGGGCCCATCCATTCGACCGGTTGGCCGACACCCTGTTGTCGCTGGTCACCTCCGGGTAGTGGGCCGGCGACGGTGAAGCTCGGACTGGTCGTCCCCCGCTACGGCGAAGAGGTCGTCGGCGGCACCGAGCACTGGCTCCGGATGCTGTGCGAACACCTGGTGGAGATGAAGCACTGGGACGTCGAAGTCTTTACGACGTGCGCCATATCGGCGGAAACCTGGAAAGACGAGCTCGAGCCCGGAGACAGCCGGATCGGTGGTGTGATCGTCCACCGGAATCGGTCTGTGTCGGGCCGCGATCCGCAGTACCTGGAACTGAACGCCGTGATCCGCGGCGATCCGGGCCGGGTGCCCGTCGACGTCGCCCGCCGCTTCGTCGAGCTCGTGGGACCGGTCTGTCCCGCCGTGCTTGATCAGGCCGAGGCATCCGATTGCGATCTCATCGCCGTCACCCCGTACCTCTTCTGGCCCGCCGTCTACGGCGCCCCTCGGCTCGGCCGGCGGGTGATCTTCCACGGCGCCGCCCACGATGAACCCGAATTGCATCTGTCCATCATGCGGGAGGTCTTCCTGTCGGTCGGGGGCTTCGCCTTCAACTCCTACGCCGAGAGAGCGCTGGTCGAACGGACCTTCCCCATCGCCGAGCTCCCGGCCGCCGTGATCGGCAACAGCGTGGCTGAAGGAGACGGAGACCCGGCCACGGCGCGGGCCGAGCTCGGTTTGGGTGCCGATGAGCGCTTCGTTCTGTGTCTGGGCCGGGTCGAGCGCGACAAGGGCGTTCACGCATTGGCCGATCTGTGGCACCGGTACCGACGGCGGCGACCGGACGCCCCGCGCCTTGTGATTCTCGGTCCGGTCCACGAGGAACTGCCCGGAGACGACGATGTGGTTGTGGCCGGTCGTCGGTCCGAGGAGACGAAATGGGGGGCCCTGCGGGCGTGCGACTTCCTCATCGCCCCGTCGCCGTGGGAGTCGTTCAGCCTTGTCGTCCTCGAGGCGTGGCTGGCCGGAAAGCCCGTGATCGTAAATGGACGGTGCGACGCCACGGTGGAGCACTGCCGACGAAGCGGCGGTGGTCTGTGGTTCGAGGACAGGGTGGAGTTCGAGGTGATCGTCGACCGCTTGTTGGACGATGGAGCCCTCCGGGACCACCTGGCGGGTCGAGGCGGTGGATATGCGCGCCGGCAGTTCAGCTGGCCCTCGGTGATCGATCGCTACGCCGCACTGGCCGAGCGGATCCTGAACTCCACGGACGCCGACAAGACCGAAAGCGCGCGACCCGCACCACTATGATCTGGCCATGTCCCACCCGTACCTCTCTCGGGTGGCCGCCCGTCTGCGCCGGTCGCTCGGGCTCGACGAGCTGGCCAGGCGTCTCGACGGCATCGAAAGCCGGCTGGCCGGCCTGAACGTCGACCGCTACCCGTACGGACCGCTCTACTTCGGCGACCACACGGCCCTGGTGGCCACCCGGTGGGGAGCCAAAATGCTGGTCGACACCAGAGACGCCATGGTCTCCCCGTGGCTGGTGCTCGACGGTCTGTGGGAATCGCATGTCACCGATTGGTTGCAGCACACCCTTCAACCGGGACAGATCTTCGTCGATGTTGGCGCCAATATCGGCTACTTCACCCTTCTGGGGGGCATGCTGGTCGGGCCCCAGGGTCGGTGCGTCGGCATCGAGGCGCACCCCCGGTTGGCCGAATTACTCCAACGCAATGTGATCATCAACGGCCTCCACTCCCACGTCACGACGTGGCACCGGGCCGCGTGGTCCGAGGCGACAGAGCTCAAGCTGCACATGCGACGGAACTTTGCCAGCAATTCGAGCATCGGCTCCATCGGGCCCGATGCCCTTTCCCGGCTTGGCGACACGGAGAAGATCGTGGAGGTGGAGGCGGTGCGGCTCGACGACCTCCTGGCCGATCTCCCGCGGGTCGACGTCGTGAAGATCGACGTGGAGGGGGCCGAGGTGCACGTGGTGACCGGCCTAGCGCGCATCCTGGACGCCAATCCCACCATCACCGTCATGTTCGAATGGTCACCGGCCCAGATCACCGATGTCGGTGACGATCCCGGGAGCCTGGTCGATCTCCTGATGACCCATGGCTTCCGGTTCCAGCACCTCGAGACGGGACTGTCGACGATCGACCGGCCTGCCCTTCTCGCCCTCCCCTACGGCAACGTTGTCGCCAAGCGCTGAGGTGGCGGTGTCCTCATCGATCATCGTCGTTTCCCACCGGCCCGGGAGCTGGCTCGCCGACTGCCTGGCGTCCGCCCTGCCCCAGGCTTCGGAGGTCGTCGTCGTGGACAACGGATCGGCCGGCGAGGAGGCGTCCGATGTGGGACGGCGGGCCGGGGCCACGGTGATCCGCGCTGCACGCAACCTCGGATTCGCCGGGGGCGTGAATCTGGGATTGCGCCACGCCCACGGGGAATTCGTCGGCCTGTTGAACGACGACGCCGTGGCCGGTCCCGGATGGCTTGAGGCGGCGCAAGGTGTCCTGGCCGATCCGACGATCGCCGCCGTGACCCCGAAAGTCCTGCTGCAAGGGATCTTCGCCGAGATCGTGCTGGACGACGAGAGCTGGTTCTCAGCCGGCGATACTCGGCCCCTCGGTCGTCTGCTGCGCTCCGTGACCGTCGGAGACAAAGAGATGCTCGAGACCCTCCTGGGTGCCGGTGTCTACGACGCCGAGCGGGCCGTCGTCGACGGCCAAGCCCAAGTGTGGCGATGGACCTCGGGCCGGACGCCGTTCTACCTCCCCCTGGCCGAAGTCGGTTCTCAAGACGATGTCCGGATCAATGGAGAGGCCGTACCTGTCCGGTCCCTGTGCAGCTTGGTCAATCACGCGGGAAACTTCCTCGAACGTCACGGCATCGCCGGCGACTACGGATTCGCCGCTCCCGACGACGGACGATTCGACCAGCCGGCGGAGCGCTTCGGCTTCAGCGGAACGGCACCGGTCTTCCGCTCTGACACTTTGGCCACCCTGGGAGGGTTGGCCGCCCCGTTCTTCGCGTACAACGAGGACACCGACTGGTGCCTGAGGGCCCGGCTGGCCGGGCTCCGTATCGCCTACGACCCGCAGGCCACCGTCCGTCACCGTCTCTCGGCCACCAGCGGGGGGGCGGCATCGGCTTTCGTCCGATTCCTGGCGCAGAGAAACGCACTGCTGTGTCTCGTCCGAAACGCACCGACCGACGTGGCCGGACCTCTGGTGTGGAACACCCTGAGACGGGGTCCCGATAACCGGGTGCGGCGCTCAATGATCAAGACACTGCCATGGGCCGTGGCGTCGAGGGTCCGCATGCGGCGGCACTGGGTCGCTTCGCCCCGTGAGGTTTGGGACCGCTGGGCCGGAGCGGACACGATTTGGGACGTGGAGCCGGCACACGGCCCACCGGCCGGCACGGCTGGTGCCTGATCCTTCGGCCATGGCGGTCAGGACAGGCCGTCAGGACCCGATGGCTTTCACCACCAGGTCGACGAACCTCTCCCGTGACCGCGGCAGTGAGAACGCCTCGACCCGACGGGCCGCCGCTCGGGAGAACTGACTCCTCAGTTGTTCGTCCTCCACCACCCGGTGGACGGCGGCGGCAAACAACAGGGGCTCCTTGCTTTCTAGGAGCAGCCCGGCGTCCTGGACGGTCTCTGGCACGGCGGCCACCCCGTAAGCCACGACGGGCAGATCATGGGCCATGGCTTCGACGATAGGCACGCAGAAGCCCTCGTGATCTGACGCGCAGACAAAGACATCGGCAGCCCGGTAGTAGGCCTCAAGTTCGTCAGGCGCCACTGAACCCACCACCGTCACCGCCTCGGCGAGCCCGAGCTCGGCGATGAATGCTTCGAGAGCAGGGCCGTAGCGCCGGCCCAGAGGAGATCCGACCAGATGGAGCCGCGCCCCGGGGTGATACACACGCCTGTACACGGCCAGCATCTTCACCAGATCGTGCGGGGCCTTGTGAGGCGAGACCTTCCCGACGAAGAGGAAGTCCGGTCCCCCGTCGGCCTTGGCCGCTTGCAGGACGCGCAGCCGGGTGGCGTCGGCTTCGGCATGCACCGTCATGTCGATCAGTAACGGGACGACTGCCGTCGAGGTAAATCCCACCTCCAGCAACTCGCCCTCATTGAAAGAGGAGTCAGCGATGGCCAGGAGGCATTGGGGGGCCAGGCGGGCGAGTTGCTCACGACCGAGGCCCACCTCGTAACCCACACCCGGCTCCCACGATTGGAGCAGATCGGCCGGGGTGATGTTGTGATAATTCACCAACTTCGGCTCCGAACGGGTGGCAAAGGCATCGAAGATCGGGCTACCTATGGAGGATTGGTAGAGCAGATACCGATCTTTAGCCGGACGACCCAGAGCAGCCACCGGTCGTGCTTTCTTCACCAGGTCGGGCGAGCAATCACCGTAGAAGATTTCCGACATCACCCCGGCGGCGCGGAGCGCGTCGGCCACGGCGAGCGTGTGAACGCCGATCGCATCTCGACTGGCCAGCGACGGAACGACCTGGTCAACGCGCACGAGCCGGAGTGTAGCGGCGCGCCCGAATGTGCCCGTGTCAGAGGAGGTCCGACTTCGACGAGCTACTGCTCCGACGGCGGACGCCGGTAGGCTTTTCCCTGTCTCGCGGGCGTGGCGGAATTGGCAGACGCGCCGGGTTTAGGTCCCGGTCCCCTCACGGGGATGGAGGTTCGAGTCCTCTCGCCCGCACGGCGTCGTATCCACCGTCGCAGACGTCAACTACCGAAAGGGCCCGGCGGACCTCAGCCGCAGGGCTGATACCTCGCCTCACGTCCTCGTGTAGTACCGCTGGTAGACCAAGCCATTGGCGAACCGGAAAAGGTCCCGTCATTCGAGATCTTTCTGGAAGTCGCTCGGCAGGGCTGGCCTAGAACTGCAAAGGTGGCCGGAGAATTCCTGGCCGACGAGCTCCACCCACTCCAATCGCCATCAGCGGGGAGAACGAGGCATGCCCATGCCGACCATGGCGACGATGTCGCGCTGGATCTCGTTGGTCCCACCCCCAAAAGTGAAGATTGTCTGACCCCTGGTGCTCCGCTCCAGCTGACCCTGGAGAACGGCGCCAGCCGACCCCGCGGTCAAGTATCCAGACTGACCCACCACCTCCGTCAAGAGGCGGTACACCTCGAGGGCCAGCTCCGTTCCATAGACCTTTGTGGCCGAAGCGTCGGCGGGGTTCAGGCCCTTATCGGCGGCCCAGGCGACTTTCCAGTTCAGAAGCTTGAGAACTTCGACCTTGGCATGCACCTTGGCCAGAGTCGCGCGAACCCATTCCTGATCGATCACCTTCCGACCGTCGGCCAACGTCTGGTCTTGCGCCCATCGCCGCACGTCGCTGAGACTGCGGAGAAGACCTGAGGAAGGGCAGATCGCCACCCTCTCATGATTGAGCTGGTTGGTGATGAGCTTCCAACCCTGGTTCTCGACCCCGACCAGGTTCTCAGCGGGCACCCGCACATCTTCGTAGAACGTCGTACTGGTGATGTCCCCGGCGATCGTGGCCAACGGCGCCCAGTGGAAGCCAGGGGTATCGACGGGCACGATGAAGACGGACAGACCCTTGTGCTTAGGAACATCAGGGTCGGTACGGGCCGCCAGCCAGACATAGTCGGCATACTGAATGGCACTCGTGTAAATCTTCACACCGTTGATCACGTACTCGTCACCGTCGCGGACGGCCCGGGTCCGCAACGACGCCAGGTCGGTACCGGCCGAGGGTTCTGTGTAACCGATGGAGAAGTGGACCTCTCCCCGGAGAATGCCGGGCAGGAGGCGCTTCTTCTGCTCGTCGGTGCCAAGCGCCATAAGCGTCGGGCCGACACTGTTGAGGGTGAGGAGTGGAAGAGGCACTCCCGCCCAGTGCGACTCCTCCACGAAGATCATTTGCTCGATCGGCCCTCGAGCCTGGCCTCCGAACTCGACCGGCCATCCCAGACCGAGCCAGCCGTCCTCGCCCATCCGACGGATATAGCGGGTGTACGTGGACCCGCCATCGCCCGTTCCCTCGACCTCGTCGACCAGGCGTGCGAAGTACGCACGCAGCTCGTCCTTCAGGTCCTGTTGCTCCGCCGTCAACGTCAGATACATCGGGGCTCTCCCTCGCCTCCCGTGTCTCACGCACGGTACCGGTAGAGGATAGGACTTCACGTTCTCGATCGGCGTCAGATCACTTCAGTACCGGATGAGGGATGATCGGTTCCGGGCTTCCTTCTCGTCGCGGCTGTTGCGCCGGGCGTTCCCCCAGCGGCGACGGCCTTCGCGCCGTCGCCCGCCCGTCGCCGCAGGAGTCCACGGCGAAGATCCTCCAACCTCCGATGTCGGCTGTCGCTGAGGTGCAGCAGGCCGACCACACTCACACCGTGCACGGGGGGCCCCACCCGCCACCACCTCAGCGACGACCGCTCGAGTCCAACGCTCGGTCAGGAGACCACGGCCGAGGCGCGCACCTCGCTCCACGACCGCAGGTCATCGGTGGGGAAGACACCGAGCGAACGAGCGGGAAGAGGCCGCCCGAAGAGATACCCCTGGGCCAGGTGGCAGCCGAGGCTCTGCAACCTGGTCACCTGGGCCCGCCGTTCCACCCCTTCGGCGATAATGGGCAGCCCCAGGGAGTCCCCCAGGCCGATGATCGCCCGTACGATCGCTGCGCTGTCGGATCTCTGGTCGAGATCCTCGACGAAGCTCCGGTCGATTTTGAGCGACTCCACAGGAAAGCGTTGCAGGTAGCTGAGCGACGAATACCCGGTTCCGAAATCGTCGATCTCGACGTGGAGACCGAGGTCCCGAAGCGCCTTCAGGACGACGACGGCCTCGTCGGCGTCGCGCATCAACGTGCTCTCGGTGATCTCCAGCCAGAGACGGTCGGGGTCGATGCCCGAGGCCTCGATGCACTCGACCACCTGGCGGGGGAAGCACGGGTCGGCCAACTGGACGGCCGACACGTTGACCGAGATGTTCAGCCGTACGTCGTCCTCGCCGACCGCCGACCGCCTCGCACTCCAGTCCGCCAACTGCCGGCACGCCTCTCGCATCACCCACAGCCCGAGGGGCAGGATCAGCCCCCCGTCCTCGGCCAGGGGGATGAATTCCTGGGGGGGCAGGAGTCCTCGGGTGGGGTGTTGCCACCTCACCAGCGCCTCCATCCCGACCAGCGTCTCGGTATGCAGGTCGACGAATGGCTGATAGTGCAGCTCCAACTCGTCGCGCTCGAGCGCCCGGTGCAACTCGTTGGACGTCCGCAGCCGACTGACCACGGTGTTCTCGTCGTCCTCCCGGTAGATCTCAATCCGCGACGGACCGCGCTCCTTGGCCCGGTACATGGCGATGTCGGCGTTGCGAAGGAGCACGGCGCCCGAGCCGGCGGCGCTCGACACGGCGATCCCCACGCTCAGCGACACGAACACTTCGGCGGCCGGGAGCACCAGGGGTAGGTCCATGGCCGCCACCAGTCTCTGCGCCACTTCGAGGCAGTCGTCCTCCGTGTTCACGTCGTCGCACAGGACGGTGAACTCGTCACCGCCGAACCTGGCCAAGGTGTCGCTGGCCCGCATGGCCCCACTCAACCGATCGGCCACCGCCCCCAGGACCTGATCGCCCACGTCGTGGCCCAGACTGTCGTTGATGAGCTTGAAGCGATCAAGATCGAGGAAGATCACGGCCACGCCGTGTCCGGCCCGGTCCGCCCGCCGTAGCGCCACCTCCAGGCGATCCATGAACAGTTCACGGTTCGGCAACCCGGTCAGCGAGTCGTGAATGGCGGCGTAGGCCAGCCGCTCTCGGAGGGCTCGCCGCTCGTCAATGTCTTCCACCTGCCCGAGCAGATAGAGCGGACGCTGCTGTTCGTCACGCACGCAGGAGACGCTCACCGACACCCAGACCTCACGCCCGTTCCTATGGACGTAGCGCTTCTCGATCTGATACCCGTTGGACTCCGTGGAGATGAGCCGCTGCATCTCGGCCGAGCCCGTCTCCCGGTCCTCAGGGTGCGTCAGATCGAGTACGTTGACGCCGACCAGCTCGTCGGGTGACCGTCCGACAATGTCGCCGATGGCCGGATTGGCCCGCATGATCCAGCCTTCCAGGTCGGTCATGGCCATCCCGATGGGAGCATTCTCGAAGGCCGATCGGAAGCGCTCGTCAGCCTCGCGCAGCTCGGTGATGTCGTGCAGGTTGGCCACGATCCCGCCCACGTCGGGGTCGTCCAGATGGTTGGACACGGCCGCCTCGAAGTACCTCCACCGGCCCTGTGCGTCCTGACTGCGCACCACCGCCCGCAGAGCCCGGGTGGGGTCTTCCAGCAGTGGCGGGAATTCCTCGGCCATCCGGCTCAGGTCGTCCGGGTGCAAGATCGCCCCCATCGACTCGTTCTTGTAGGCATCGGCCGGCAGCCCGAGGATGCGATCGAAGGCGGGGCTCACGTACTGCAGATTCCCCACGATGTCGGTCACCACGATGATGTCGGCGGCGTTCGACACCAGAGCCTTGAAACGTCGCTCCGACTGACGCAGTTCGCGCTCGACCCTCTCCCGTCCCTGGGTGGCCCGGCCCAGCAGTTCGATCACCAGAACCACGCCGATCAGCCCGAGGGCGGCGATGCCGTGCACCAGAGGCTGGCGGATCAGCGTGGGGGCGAGGTGCACGGCGATGGCCAGTTGTCCGAGCAGCACCGCCACCGCCGTCCACACGACGCTCGGCCACGTGGCCTGGGACCCGAATCTCTGGATGGCGGCGGCGCCGCCGAAGATGAAGCCGATAGACAGGATCGACCCCCAGCCCGTGCTGTAGGCCACGGCGGCGATCACCCCCATGCTGGCCGCCACCTGGGCACTGCGATGCCACGGCCGCCGCTGCTCGCCCCAGAAGACCGAGGCCAGAACGCTGGCCGCTCCGCCTCCCGTCACCAGCGCCACGTAGAACCAATACGGCTCGGGGGCGATCAGATGGAGCCACCGGAACAAACAGAAGATGGCCGAGACGAGTGGGTTGGCGATCAGGCTGTGGTCGAGGGCGGCCGCCTGGAGCCGGTCCCGCAGAGACGCGCCGGAGCCCGTGTCATCGCTCCCTGCCCGGACCGGTCCCACAGGGGGCTATCGGCAGCTCAGCGACCCACCTTGACGCCCCCGCCCGGGCCCGCCCGCCCGGGCCCGCCCGCCTGGGCCCGCCCGCCCGTCAGAACTCCCATCGGCCCAGGTCAGGGGACCGCCCGCCGGTACCGGACCTCGTCGACGGCCACGCCCCAGATCTCTTGCCGGCGCCGCCCGCCGTCGGCACCCCATCCGTCAGCCACGTAGAAGCGTTCGGCCCGTGCATTTCCCACCAGCACCCACAGGACGGCGTCGCCGAACCCCCGCCCGACCAGCGCGGTCCGGGCGTCGCAGATGAGCCGCCGTCCCACCCCCCGTCCCCAGGCCCCGGGATCCACGTAGAGCGCCAGCACCTCGCCACAGCCGGCGGTCTCGGCGTCGGGCGACGGACCGGTGGTGGCGAATCCGCAGATCACGTCGCCCTCGGTCGCCACCAGGGTCACCGGCGCATCGGCATCGGTGGCACCGAACCGGTAGCGACCCATCCGATCCTCGGGCCGCAGGCCGTCGAGGTAGTCGGCCGGAAGCAACCCCCCGTATCCCACCTGCCACGACCGGACGTGCACGGCGGCCACGGCGGCCGCGTCATCGTCCCGGGCCCGCCGCACCTGCACCACAGGGCCATTCTCGCAGCCCTCCGGGTCCCTTCGTCCGATCGGGTCCGGGCGTCGGTGCGCCCGGACCGCGCCCGTCAGCCCCCGCCGTCCCCCTCGATCACCTGGCCGGTCGGGTACCCGGCCTCCTCCGAACACAAGAAGGCCACCACCCGGCCACGTCCTCGGGCCGACCCACCGTCCGAACGGCGCCGTGGCGAGACGTCGTCGATCCCCATGGCCTCCTTCACCAGGCGCCGACCCATCTCGGTGTCGACCAGACCGGGGACCACCACGTTCACGTGGATACCCTGACGCTGCTCCTCCCTGGCCGACGTCTTGGCCAACGCATCGAGCGCCGCCTTGGCCATGCTGTAGGGCGCCCCTTGGTTGTAGGGCGCCCCGTTGGCGGCCCGCAGCCGGTCGGCGACGCTCGAGATGAACACCACCTCACCCGGACCACCCGGAGCCCCGCCTGATCCATAGCCCCGCCCGACTCCGATCCCGGCCGAATCAGGCGGGCCGGAAGACCGGGATATGGAACCCTTCACCGATGTCCTCGAAGTCCACCTGCAGGGCCATCCCCACCTGTAGCCGGTCGAACTCGCAGCCCACCACGTTGGTCATCATCCGCGGCCCCTCCTCCAGGTCGACCACGGCGGCCACGTAGGGAACCTTCTCGTTGAAAGGCGGTAGATCGTTCTGGTGCACGATCGACCACGTGTAGAGCGTCGACCGACCGCTGGCGTCCTCCCACGCCACCTCGTCACCCCCGCACCGGGGACAGAAGGGCCGGGGGTAGTAGTGGGCCTCGCCACAGCTCGCACACCGGGAGATCACCAGCCGGCGCTCGGCTGCCGCGTCCCACCAGGCCTGGGTGAACTCGTCGGGGGTGGGCAGGTCATACCGGGTGGCCATGGCGGTGTTCTCCTGCGTCTGGGGGGCCGACCCGTCATGATCCCACGGCCCGCCCCGCTTTGACCCTGGCGCGGGCCATCGGCCATGCTGCCCAGGTTACCGAGCCGGCGTCAACGTGGCCCGGAGACCGCCCCGGAGGCCCCGGCGCGAACATTGAGGAGGACACCTGATGGGCATGCTCGACGGCAAGGTCGCCATCGTCACGGGCGCGGGCCGTGGCATCGGACGGGCGGAAGCCATTCTTCTCGCCTCCGAGGGCGCCAAGGTGATCGTCAACGACGTGGGCGCCAACCGCGAGGGCTCCGGGGCCGACGTCCACCCGGCCCAGCAGACGGTCGATGACATCAAGGCGGCCGGCGGCGAGGCCGACCTGAACCCCGACGACGTCAGCTCCTGGGCAGGGGCGGAGAACATGGTCAAGCAAGCCGTCGACACCTGGGGCCAGCTCGACATCCTGGTCAACAACGCCGGCATCCTCCGCGACAAGATGTCGTTCAACATGGACGAGTCCGACTGGGACGACGTCATCCGGGTGCACCTGAAAGGCCACTTCGCCCCCTCCCACTTCGCCGCCATCCACTGGCGCAACCGCTCCAAGGCGGGGGAAGAGGTCACCGGCCGCATCGTCAACACCGCCTCCGAGGCCGGTCTCTTCGGCAACGCCGGTCAGGCCAACTACGGCGCCGCCAAAGCCGGTATCGCGGCCATGACCATCGTCTTGGGCCGGGAGCTCGAACGCTACGGGGTGACCTGCAACGCCATCTCCCCGAGAGCCCGCACCCGTATGACCGAGGACCTCTTCGGCGAGATGGCCAAGGCCGAGGAGGGCAAGTTCGACGCCTTCGGTCCCGAGAACGTGGCCCCCCTCGTCGTCTTCCTGGCCTCCCCCGATGCGGCCGACATCAACGGCCAGAACTTCGTCGTCTACGGAGGCTCGGTCTGGGTCATGCAGGGCTGGGAGCCGGCCGGTGAGTTGAAGCGCGACAGCCGCTGGACGCCGAAGGAACTGGCCGACAACAAGGCAAGCCTCTTCAAGACCCACAAGTCGTCGGTGCCTCCCTTCGGGGCTTTCTGACCCCGGCCGGCCGATTCCCTCCGAACCCCGGCTGGCTAACCCCGGCCGGTTGACCGCGGCCGGTTAACCGCGGCTGGGCAACACGGCCGTGGCCTCGCCCACGACCTTCACTTCGCCGTCGCCGTTGGACAGCGTGCACTCCAGATCGACCAGGTGCCGGCTGTCCTCCACCCGCTTGCCCGTCACCACGACCTTGGTCGACAGCTCCTCGCCGGGCCACGTCTGGCGGCTGAACCGCACCTGGTAGTGCCGCACGTTCCCGGCACCCACGTAATCGGTCAGGGCCGTCCCGAGCAGGCCCATGGAGAACATCCCGTGCCCGAAGACGCTCGGCTGCCCGGCGGCGGTGGCGGCGATCTCGTCGTGATGCATGGGGTTGTAGTCCCCCGACGCCCCCGCGTAGCGCACCAGATCGGTCCGGGTCAGCGTGTGGCTCGTCACCGGCGCCTCGTCGCCCTCTTTCACGTCCTCGAAGTGCAGTGTGCCCCCTGCCATCGCCGTTCCTCCCCTTGGACTTCGCCGGGCTCTTCAGCCCCGACGGGCCGCAGCTTGCGGGCCGCGGCCTCCCACTGTCAAAACCGGGCCGGGCCGACGGCGTCGGACCGCTCAGTGCCCCGGTTCCGGGTCGCGGGGCAACCCGAGCATCCGCTCGCCGATGACGTTGCGCTGCACCTCGCTCGTCCCCCCGGCGATGGTCAGGCACCGCGTCGACAAGAACCCGTGGCTCCACTGGGCGCCGGCGCCGTCGGTCGACGCCCCGTCGGCGCCGAGGAGCACGAGACCGAGCTCCTGCACCCGCTGCTCGTGTTCCACCCCCAGCAGCTTCCGCACACTGGCCTCGGGCCCCGGCTCCACCCCCGACACCGAGCGCAGTGTGGTCCGTGCGCCCAGTAAGGCGATGGACTGCGCCTCGGCCAGGAGCCCGCCGATCTGGTCGAGGACCACAGCGTCCTCGGCCCAGGGCCCGCTCTCCAAGGAGCCCAACATGGCCTCGATCCCCAACCCGAAACTGGCCCCCGACGACATGGACACCCGCTCGTTGGCCAGGGTCGTCCGGGCCAGTCGCCACCCGCCGTTCACGGAGCCCACCACGCAGTCATCGGGCACGAACACGTCGGTGAAGAAGACCTCGTTGAACATCGCCGCGCCGGTGATCTCCCGCAGGGGCCGCACCTCGATGCCGGGAGAGCGCATGTCGACGAGAAAGTACGTGATCCCCTCGTGCTTGGCCGCCTCAGGGTCGGTCCGGGCCAGGCAGATCCCCCAGTCGGACTTCTGCGCCATGGACGTCCACACCTTCTGCCCGTTCAGCACGTAACCCCCGGTGTCGGCGGAGGCCCGCATGGAGAGCGAGGCCAGGTCGCTGCCCGCCCCGGGCTCGCTGAAGAGCTGGCACCAGCCGATCGTCCCCTCGAGCGTGGGCTTCACGAAGCGCTCCTGCTGCTCGACCGTCCCGTGGGCGATGATCGTCGGCAAGGCCCACGCCCCCACGGCGATCGAGGGCCGGAAAACGCCGGCCGCCGCCATCTCCTCGTCGATCACCAGCTGCTCGACCGCTCCCGCCCCGCGCCCGTAGGGAGGGGGCCAGTGCGGGGCCAGCAGACCGTTCTCGACGATCAGCCGTCGCTTCTCGGCGGTGCCCGGGGCCGCCGCCACCTCGGCCACGATGGCGCGGATCTCGCCCCGCAGGGACTCGGCGTCGGCCGGCAGCTCGCTGGCCAGCATCCGTCGGCCCCCGGCCAGCGCGGCGCGCGACGCCTCGGTCCGCAGTGCGGCCGACCCTCCGAGCAGCTGACGTAGCGACAACGACCGCCGCAGGTGGATATGGGCGTCGTGCTCCCAGGTGAAGCCCATCCCCCCGAGCACCTGCACACATCCCTTGGCCGCTTCGACATAGCAGTCGAGGGCCACGGCCCCGGCCAGAACGGCTGACAGGGCGGCCTGGTCGGCGTCGTCGCCGTCGGCCGCCCGGGCCGCGTCCCAGGCCAACGCCGTGGTCTGCTCCACGGAGACGAACATGTCGGCCAGCCGGTGCTTGATGGCCTGGAACTGCCCGATCGGCCGGCCGAATTGACGACGTTCCTTGGCGTAGTCGGAGGCCGTCTCCAGACACCACCGGGCCCCGCCGGCGCATTCAGCCGCCGATATGGCCAGGGCCATCTCGCGCACGAGCGCGGTGGTCACACCGGCCATTCGACGCTCGGGGGCCACCACTGCCCCGTTCACGTGCACAGCCACCACCCGTCGCGTCAGGTCCAGGCTGGCCAGGGGCTCGATCTCCACCCCGGGTCCGTCGAGCTCGAGGGCACACCACATCGACTCCCCCGCCCCCCCGGACGCATGGGCGGGCACGAGCAACAGCCGGGCCCCCGCTCCGGCGGCCAGCATCGGCCGTACCGTCCCCGTCACCGTCAGCGTGCCGTCGTCACCCAAGGAAGCGTTCAGGGACCCACTCCCCGGTAGCGCCACGGCCGCCGGTCGGCTGCCGTCGACGAGTGACGGCAGCAGCTCCTTGCCGTCGGCCGGGTCCGACGATCCCGACACCACGGCGGCCGCCAGCATGGTGGGGACCACGGGCCCCGGGGCCGCCGCCCGGGCCAATTCCTCCACCACCACGGCCAGCTCCATCAGCCCGAATCCCTGGCCGCCGTATTCCTCGGCCACATGGATCCCGAGCCAGCCCTGACCGGCCAATTCGTCCCAGAACGGCGGCAGGGTCTCGGTCTCGGCGTCGAGCAGCGCCCGCGGCACCTCGGCCGGGCACTTCGCCTCCACCCACCGCCGCACCGTCCGCCGGAGCTCCTCGTGGTCCTCCCCGATCCCGATCGGCATCTGCCCACCCTCCGTCATCTCGAGCCGGAGCGCTTGGCCGGCGAAAACTAGAACACGTTACGCCGCAGCTGCGACCGCCGGCCAGCGCTGCCCGCCACCCGGCGCTCTCCACCACCCGGCGCCGTCCGCCACCCGGCGCTCTCCACCACCCGGCGCCGTCCACCACCCGGCACGGTCCGGTGTCCCATCACCGGGTCTGCTCTCGCCTTCGTAAAGTGGCGCCGAAGGCCCTCACCAAGCGGCAGCTCATCTCGGTCCCGGTCACCGACCAGGCCCGGGCCTTCTACGTCGACACGCTGAGCTTCGAGGTGGTCCGCGACGACGTCGATCGCCCTCGTCACCCGGTTCGAGACCAGCCGGCGGGTCGATGAAGGGCATCGTGGTGCAAGAGCGACGATCTCGACGCCGACGTCCACGCCCGGCGCCACCGCGGTCTGGCCACCAGGGACGTCGAGGAGGCGACGTGGGGCCGCTTCGTCATTCTGGCCGATCCCGAAGGCACCGGGAACGTGCGGCAGACGACCGGGCCTTAGGCGCACTCACCGAGTTGTCGAAGTCTCTGGCATCGAAGTTGGAATTCGCGAAGTCGACACCCGCCGGTTGCGAGACCCGATGCGTCGTTGGACAGCGTCGGCGTCTCGCTGTTGATGTCGGCGGTGACCGTGTAGACGATCGAGGAATTGGCGGGCAGGTCAACGGTGTCGTCGATGATGCCCGTCCCGCCGACCGAGGACCCACTGGCCCCTCCGGGGGGTTCGAATAGGTGTCGGTGCTGAAGTCGGCATTGTCGGTGAAGTCGTCGGTCACGGTCAGGCCGCTCAGATCCCGGGACCAGCTGGTCCCTCAACGTCAGGCGATCGAGGTCAGAAGATCCCGATCACGTGGTCGATGGACCACACCTGCCAGCCGTGAAGCCCGAGGATCACCACGGCGGCCAGCACCATCATGGCGTTCTGCCCCTGCTCGGCCCAGTCGTGGATCATCAGCACGAAATAGAGCAGGTTCAGGGCGATGCTGGCGAAGGCCGCCACCGGCGTCAGGAAGCCCAGTGTCAACCCGAGCCCCAGTGACAACTCGCTCATCAGCACCACCCAGGTCATCGCCTTCGGATGGGGCTTCACCACGGCGTCGAAGCCTTTGCCGACGACCTTGAATTTGTGCTTGGCGGCGATGTCGGCGGCCCAGGTGATCCCGGCCTGACGCTTGATCCAGGCCTCCAGGTTCTTGTGCCGGAAGCTCTCCAGCCACCACAGTCCCAACCCAATCCGCAACACGGCGGCCCACTCGGCGCCGCTCAGCCAGGTGGTCTTCACGGCCGAGTTTCTAGCATGCGCCCGCCGTCTCTCTCCGGACTCCGCACCGTCGCGGCGGCGGGCACCACCCGGGGGATGGTCACCGTCAGACCCAGCCCCACCAGGGCGGCCACCACCGCGGCGGCGTCGACCGCCCGCAGACCGGGGGCTCGCCCGTGACCGAGGGCGAGCGACAGCGCCAGGGCGGCGCCCCCCACTCCGGCGCCGACGGCCACCCCCAGCGTCACCAGCACCTGCATGGCGGCGATCGACCCGCCCTGGCGTCCGGCCCCCGCACTCGACAGCACGACGAGCGTCGTCGTGGCATAGGACAGGCCCATCCCGGCGCCCGCCACCGCCCAGGCCACGAATCCCCACCACCACGGGGTCCTCGCCCAGTCGAGCGTGAACACCCCGCCGATCCCGAGAGCCACCAACACGAGTCCCGCGGCGCACAACCGACGGGGCCCCACCACCGAGACGTAGCGCGCCTGGACCCACGACCCGGCCGTCCACGTGAGCGCCGCCACCGTCAACACCACCCCGGCCTCGGTCACGCTGCGGTGGTGAAGCGACGTCAGCGACAGAGGCAGGAAGGCCTCGGCGCTGAAGAAGGCCAGGTTCACCAGCGCGGCGACCGCCATGGTCCCGAGCTGCCGGTTGTCGGCCCGGCCACCGCCCGCGGCCCGGCGCGGGATCACCGCCCGCAGGGCGCGCACCACGAGCACGAGGCCGATCGACCCGAGCGCCGGCGACAGCACGGCCCGGCGCCAACTCAGGGCCTCGATCACGAGCGCCGTGCCCCCGGCCAAAGTCACCGCCATGGCGATGCCGGCGGCCCGGGCCAGATCGCGTGGCTCCGGGTTCCCCGACGGCTCCTCGCCCGCGGCGATGTCGGTGCGGGCGATGGCGGGAAGGGCGATGGCGGCGGCGACCAGGGTGGCGGGAATGATTCCCAGGAACACCACCCGCCAACTCAGGTCCTCGGCCACCACCCCGGCCACGGCCGGACCGACCACCCCGGGGATCACCCAGGCGGTGGACATCGCGGCGTAGGCCCGGGGCCGCAGATGGGCCGGGTAGCCGCGCCCCACCAGCACGTTCAATGTCACCACGAGCACCCCGGCCCCCGCACCCTGCACCACCCGGCCCGCCACCAGCACCACCATGCTGGGGGCGGCCCCGTCGATGGCCAACCCCACGCAGAACAGCCCCACGGCCACCAGCGTCGGCCGCAGCATCCCGATCCGGTCGACCAGCGGTCCGGTCACCACGATCCCCACCAGCTGGGCCAGCATGAAGGCGCTGAAGGTCCACCCGTAGAGCCGGAGCCCGCCCAGATGCCGCACCACCACGGGTAAGACGGTGGAGACGGCGATGGCCTCGAAGGCGATGAACGAGACCACCAGCACCATCCCGGTGGTCAGCCGCCTCCGCCCGGGTCCGAGGATCGAGTCGCGCCGCTCTGACTCCATCGCCTCATGCCGACCGATCCGGTCAGCCCCGGTGGATCAAGTTGAACTTGGAGCTGACCACCGGCTCCCCGGTGGCGGCGTCTTTCCACACCGTCTCGGTCACGATGAAGGTCATCGTCCGGCCCTTGGACTCCTTGGCGTAGGCGTCCACCACCGTCCCCTCGCCTTCGAGCACGTCACCGACGAAGACGGGTCGGTGATAGGTGAACTCCTGCTCGCCGTGCAGGATCAGCCCGCCGCCAGCCATCAGCGGACCGATCACCTCGGCCATGGCGTTGGCCGTGGGCTTGTCGCCGGGCTGGACCTCGCTGAACTCACCCCAGGACTGCATCACGAACGGCCACGTGGGAGGAGCGGGGATGGCGTCGAAGCCCGCTTCCTTGGCCGCCCGGGGGTCGCGGTAGACGGGGTTGCGGTCGCACACGGCGGTGGCGAAGTTGGCGACGGGGCCGCGTTCGACGACGACTTTGGACTTGCTCATCGGCTTCCCGATCAGCTTCTTCAGGTCGACCTCGGCCATCGTCGCCTCCACGGCTCGGCCCACCGTCCGCGGGCGGGGGAACAGGATCTGATTACGCTGCGCCACCGTAGCGGGGGCGGCACTTTCGGGTCGAACGCCGCCCCTGCCACCGCCCCAATGCCCGAATTCGAGACCCTCGCCTACGAGAAGTCCGACGCCGTGGCCTGGATCACCTTGAACCCTCCCGACGTCATCAATTCGTTCAACACCAATCAAATCGTTCAACACCACCATGCAACGCGAGCGGCCCGACCTCTGGCGCTGGCGCTGGCTCCGCCGTCACGACCCCGTCCGGGTCGTCGTCCGGGCTGGCCACTGCCGGCTGGCGGCCGCCGCTCAGCCGAGCCCCGCGGCCAGGGCCCGAAAGGCCTTTCCCCGGTGCGACACCGCGCTCTTCTCAGCCATCGTCATCTCGGCGTAGGTCCGACCGTCACCTCCAGTGGGCACGAACACCGGGTCGTAGCCGAACCCGCCGCTGCCTCGCCGTTCCCCGGCGATCACCCCCTCGACCACCCCGTGGGCCACGATGTCGCCGCGGTCGGGGAAGCAGGCGATGGCCACGGTCCGAAAACGCGCCCGTCTGGCCTCGGCGCCCACGGCCGACACCCGGGCCAACTCGTCCAGCAGCTTGCTCACGTTGTCGGCGTAGCTGGCCCCGGCCCCGGCGTACCGGGCCGAGTACACCCCGGGCGCGCCGTCCAGGGCGTCGACCTCGAGCCCGGTGTCGTCGGCGATGGCCGCCAAGCCCGTGGCCTCGACCAGGGCCATCGCCTTCAGCCGGGCGTTCTCCTCCAGCGTCTCACCGGTCTCCTCGACCTCGGCCACCTCGGCGGGACCCGGACGCATCTCGATGACCACACCGGCCGTCTCCGACACGATGGCCGTGATCTCCTTGGCCTTGTCGACATTGGCCGTGGCCAGCACCACCCGCAACGGCACTGCGTCGCCGCGGCCGACCGACCGTGTCCCCTTGCCGTGGCGTGTCACCGCGGTGTGGGCGCCTCGGCCAGGATCGCCTTCTGCTCGTCGAGCAAGCTGGCGATCCCGTGCTCGGCCAGCCCGAGCATCTCGTCGAGCTCGCCGCGCGAGAACGGCATCCCCTCGGCCGTCCCCTGTACCTCGATGAACCGACCCGAGCCCGTCATCACCACGTTCATGTCGACCTCGGCGCGCGAGTCCTCGGAGTAGTCCAGGTCCAACAGGCAGGCGGCGTCCACTATCCCGACGGACACCGCGGCACAGGAGTCACCCAGAGGATTGCCCGACAGCTGTCCTTTTTGCATCAGCCGGGTGAAGCAGTCGTGCAGCGCCACGTAGGCCCCGCAGATCGAGGCCGTCCTCGTCCCCCCGTCGGCCTGCAACACGTCGCAGTCCACCGTCACCTGCAGCTCCCCCATGGCGATCACGTCGGTCACCGCCCGCAACGACCGCCCGATCAACCTCTGGATCTCCTGGGTCCGCCCCGACTGCTTCCCCTTGGCCGCCTCGCGCCCGATCCGCTCGGCCGACGAACCCGGCAACAGCGAGTACTCGGCCGTCACCCAGCCCTTGCCCGTCCCCCGCATCCACGGCGGGACCCGGTCCTCGACCGACGCCGTGCACAGCACCTTCGTCTTCCCCATGGAGACGAGCACCGACCCGGGCGCGAACTCGGTGAAGTCGCGCACGAAAGTCACCGGCCGCAGGTCCTCGACATTACGCCCGTCTTTCCGCCGGGCCCGGGGATCGCCGCTCACAGCGAGTACCCCCGTCCCACGGCGGCCTGCGCCACCGGGCCACCGAAAGCCTCGGCCGCCTCGGCCCGCACGGCGCCGGCGGCGATCGTGGGCCACCGGTGGGTCACCACCAACCGGCCTGCTCCCGCCGCCTTCGCCGTCCTCCCGGCCTGCCGTCCGCTCATGTGCTGCGCCGTCCCTTCGTGTTCCTTCGTATAGGTGGCCTCGCACAGGGCGAGGTCGAGGTCGGTCCCGAGGGCCGCCAACGACCAACCGGGCCCGGAATCGGCAGAGTAGCCGAGGGTGCTCCCGTCGCCTTCGAGACGCACGGCCAGGGTCACCGGCCCGTGATCGGTGGCCGAGAACGTCATCCGCACCCCACCGACCACCGCCCCCTCACCGTCGCCCACCGTCCGCCAGTCGAGGACCCCCTCGGCATCTCTTCCCAGCCGTTCCTGCACGCCGGGGGCGGCGAGAACGGGCACCGGCCGGCGTGTCCCCTCGAGCGTGTGATGGACCGCCGTCACGAATCCCGAGATATCGCTCCAGTGATCGCTGTGCTCATGGGAGAGCACGATGGCGTCGAGGGCCCGGGGGTCGCAATAACGCTGCAGGTTGGCGAACGTCCCCGGCCCGGCGTCGAGCCACACCGTCGTGCCGGACGTCCACGACCGCACCAGGTAACCACTGGCCGCTCCCCCGGCCCCGGCATGGCTCCCGTCGCATCCGAGCACGGTGAGCGTCAGCACCCCGTCATAGCCGTCCCGCTGTCCCCGGGCTCATCGTCGGCCACGGCGTCGGCCACCGGCCACGCCACCTGCCCGACGTCGCCCAGCTCGGCACCGAACAGCCGTCCCCCGACAGACCGGAACCACTCCACCTCGCCGGACGAGAAGAACCGCGCCTGCCCGCGACGGTGGCCACCGCGCCCGAGCCGGCCCTCGGCCAAGGTGGCCCGCACGTCGAATGCCGTCTCGTCGGCCGACGACACCAGCACCACCCCCCGCCCCACGGCATCGGCGATCGTCCGGGCCAGGAACGGGTAGTGCGTGCACCCGAGCAACAGCGTGTCGATCCCGGCCTGCCGCAGAGGAGCCAACAGCCGTTCGGCCAGAACCACCACCTGATCGGAACGCGTGTCGCCGCGTTCGACGAACTCGACGAACCCGGGGCACGCCGCGCACGTCAGCTCGAGCGGCACGGCCAGATCACCGATGGCCCGCTGGTAGGCGCCCGACGACACCGTCCCCACCGTCCCGATCACCCCGACCTTCCGGTTCCGCGTGGCTTTGGCCACCGCCCGCACCCCCGGTTCGATCACCCCGATCACCGGGACCGGCAGTAACCGCCGCAGCGCCCCCAGCCCGGCGGCGGCCGCCGTATTGCAGGCCACCACCACCAGCTTCACGTCGTGCTCGTCTACCAGCCACCGCCCGATCTGCCCGGCGTAGGCGCGGACCTCGGACAGAGGCCGTGGTCCGTAGGGATAGCGCCCGGTGTCGCCCACGTAGACCAGATGTTCGCCGGGGGCGAGGTCGATCAGGGCCCGGGCCACGCTCAGGCCGCCGAACCCGCTGTCGAACATCCCGATGGGACGGTCGTCCTCCGACAGATACCCGTCGTCCACCTTCCCGAGGTTACGACCCCGGGGCCGGAGGCACGCGTTCCCGCCGGCGCTCACAGAAGTGGCAGCTGGGGCGCCTCTTCGAGCGACGGCTTCCCCGAACGCCGGGCCCCGACGGGAAAGACCTGGCCGGGCAGGAACGAGCGCACCCGATGGTCGCCGGGCCGTCCCCCGAGCACTTCGACGGACTCGGCCCCGTTCTGCACGTTCCGCACGTAGGCCCGGAACGTCCAGCTCGCCCCGCGCAGCGCCGGACCCTCGATCTCCACCGCGTCTCCGGGCCGCAGCCCGTTCCACGACTCGGCCCGCTGCAGATGGTCGGGCAACGCCTTCACCGTCCGTCGCCGTCGTCGCGTCACCATCGGACAAGGCTCACCATCGGACAAGGCTCACCGTCGGCCCAGCCACCATCAGGCCGGATTCACTTTCGGACACGGTTCCCTCTCGGACACCGACATCAGAAGTAGATGGTGTTGCGGGCCCGCTCGGTCACGACCTCGATGTCGTCGGTCCACGCGCCGGTGGACAGGTACTTCCACCCGCCGTCGGCCGACACGAAGACGATCACTCCGCCCTCGATCGACTGGGCACACTTGGCGGCACCGGCCATGGCCGCCCCGGTCGAGATCCCGGCGAAGATCCCCACCTCGGCCAGCCGTCGCGTCCACACGATCGACTGCCGGGGATCGACGATGGTCTTTCGGTCGAGAAGGTCGGGACCCCCGAGCTCGGTGAAGATGGGAGGGATATAGCCGTCGTCCAGGTTCCGCAGTCCGTCCACCATCTCCCCGGCCGGGGGCTCGACGGCCCACACGGCGATGGCCGGATTCTGGTCTTTCAGGAACCGACCCACCCCGAGCAGGGTCCCCGACGTCCCCAGTCCGGCCACGAAATGCGTCACCTCGGGGCAGTCCCGCCAGATCTCGGGCCCGGTCCCCTCGTAGTGTGCCCGGGGATTGGCCAGGTTGGCGTACTGATAGAGGAAGACCCACTCGGGATGCTCGGCGTGGATCCGCTCGGCCATCCGCACGGCTCCGTTCGAACCTTCGGAGCCGGGCGACTCGATGATCTCGGCGCCCCACACGGCGAGCAGCTGCCGTCGCTCGATGGACACGTTCGACGGCAACACCACCTTCAGCCGGTACCCCTTCAGCCGGGCCACCAGGGCCAGCCCGATCCCCGTGTTCCCCGAGGAGGGCTCGAGCAGCGTCGCGCCCGGTGTCAGCCGCCCGTCCTTCTCCGCCTCCTCCACCATCGACAGGGCGATCCGGTCCTTCACCGACCCGCCGGGGTTCTGCCCTTCCAGCTTCACCAAGATCCGGACGGCCGGGTTCGGGCTCAGGGCGCTCACGTCGACCAGCGGCGTATCGCCGATCAGGTCGAGAGGGCTGGCGACACGGGCCACGGCGGCGTTCGACCCTCAGCCACCGGCGACGGCGGGCAGGATGGACACCGTGGCCCCGTCGGACACCTTCGTGTCGAGCTGCTCCAGATAGCGCACGTCGTCGTCGTCGACGTAGACGTTCACGAATCGGTGCAGCGTCCCGTCCTCGGTCAAGACCTGCCCGGCCATGGCCGGGTAGTTGGCCACCAGGTCGTTCAGCACCTCGCCGATGGTGCCGCCGTTGGCGGACACCGTGGACTGACCGCCCGCATGCGGGCGCAGGACGGTGGGTAGGCGCACTTCGACGGGCACCGCTGTCCTCCTCGGGGCCGGAGGTCGGCTGGCCCCGAGGGGTCACAGCCGTCCGGACGGATATGGCGCGTAACCCAGCCGATCCTACTGGGCCGCTCCCGGCACCGATCCTTCCGGGCCCGCCGGCGGATCCACGATCACCGGCTCCTCGTCGATCCGGCCATCCACGATCCGGTAGGACCGGAGCACGGGCTGGGTGTCACGCAGCGACACCAGCACGTAGTGCCACCCCGGATCGGGCGCCTGGGCCACGTCAGTGGCCGACGGGTAGGCGTCGGTGTGCGTGTGGGAGTGGAACACCCCGATGATGGCCATCCCGCGGGCCTCGGCGTCACGGTCAGCGTGCAGGAATTCCTTCCCGGGCACCGTGTAGAGCTTGGCCGAGGCGGCCTCGTTGTGCGTCGGGTAGCACTTGGCCGCCACCGTGCCGGCTGGATCGCCTCCGATCAGCCCGCAGGCCTCGTCGGGCAGGCCCCGCAGACAGTGACCGACGATCTGTGTGTAGACCTCGGGCGCCAGCCGCAGCATTTTCTCGACGTTACCGGCCCCGGTCGTCCCACCGGGTACCCTCCGCTCAGTGGCCGCAGCCAAAGGACCGGGTCGTCGGGGCCACAAGACGGCGAGCCCGAGCGCCGAGGCCGACCGGATCCGCACGGTCGCCCGGAACCGCCGCGCCCGTCACGACTACGACATCCTGGACACATTCGAATGCGGCCTCGCCCTCCAGGGCAGCGAGGTCAAGTCCCTGCGCGCCGGACGCGTCACCCTGGCCGACGCCTATGCCCGGGTGGAAGAAGGCGAGGCCTGGTTGCTCGGCGTCCATATCCCGCCGTACATCCACGCTGCCGGCTTCGGTGCCCACGATCCGGAACGCCGACGCAAGCTCCTGCTCCACCGCCGGGAGATCGACGAGCTCATGGGCAAGACCCAGCAACAGGCCCTCACCTTGGTGCCCCTCTCCATCTATTTCAAAGACGGCCGGGCCAAAGTGGAGCTGGCTCTGGCCCGAGGCCGACGCCTCTACGACAAGCGCCATGCCATCGCCGAGCGCGACGCCGACCGCGATGCCCAGCGCGAAGCCTCACGGGCGGCGGGCAAGAGCGTCGGCCGCGGCGCCAGCCGCGAACGCGACGACTGACGAGCGCGACGACGAAACGGCCGTCTGCACCGTCTGCTGAAAAGCCCCAACGGGCTGAACGGCCTCACCGGCCCGACAGTCAGCCGTGGGCTTTGGAGAAGTCGCCACTCAACCACGACTCGGGCGTCATCCGGGATCACACAATCGGTCTCGGCCTAGGCCGCCGTGGCGGCCAGGTACAGCTCACCACGCTCACGTCCTCGTACGGCGCCGTCTCCGTCTGCACACCCAGACTGAAACGCCCCTCCCGGCCGATGATCCCTGCCTTGCGGCTCGACGTTCCCGTAATCATGCTCACCACTCCGCCCGGCGAGTACCGGGCGAGTACCTGGACCACACGGGAACGGTCAGCGGTCCGTCCGGTCCCCGGCGGACGCTCATAAACCCGACATGCACCTCAGCCCGGAACGCCTGCCGCTCGTCCCCCCGTCATTGTCACCGACGTCCTTCTCCCGCCTACCATCCTCCGCCGCCCCGCATGCCCCGGTCCTTGTCGCAGCAACGATTCGCTAACCGCGCCGCAGATGGGAAACTACGCCGCATGACCGTCACGGACCACGCATCCCCCGCCCCTCCGGCCCCCCGGCCGGGGCCCGCCGCCCGTGCCGTCGACCTGGTCAAGACCTACGGAAAGGGCGCCACCGTCGTCCACGCCCTCGACGGGGTCACCACCGAATTCGCCCGCGCCTCCTTCACCGCCATCATGGGTCCCTCGGGATCGGGCAAATCGACCTTCGTCCATTGTATGGCCGGTCTCGACGTCCCCACCTCGGGCCAGGTCTTCGTGGGAGACGAAGCCATCGACTCGCTCAACGACGCCGGACTCACCAAGTTGCGCCGCGACCGTCTGGGCTTCGTCTTCCAGTCCTTCAATCTGGTACCCACCCTGACGGCGGCCGAGAACGTCACCCTTCCGGCCGACCTGGCCGGCCACAAGGTCGATCCGGCCTGGTTCGACTTCCTCGTCGACCAGCTCGGCATCCGCGACCGCCTGGCCCACCGCCCGACCGAGCTCTCCGGTGGCCAACAGCAGCGGGTGGCCTGTGCCCGGGCGCTCATCGGCCGACCGGACCTGATCTTCGCCGACGAACCGACCGGCAACCTCGACTCGAAGTCGTCGGGCGAGATGTTGGCCTTCTTACGCCGGTCGGTCAGCGAGTTCGGTCAGACCATCGTCATGGTCACCCACGACCCGCGCGGCGCCGCCTACGCCGACCGGGTCGTCTTCCTGGCCGACGGCAAGATCGTGGGCCAATTGGACTCACCCACGGCCGAGACCATCTACGAGCAGATGAAGCTGCTGGGCAGCTGACATGTGGAGAGCCACCCTGAAGGGACTTCTCGCCCACAAGTTGCGCCTGGCCCTCACCGCCGTGGCCATCGTCCTGGGCGTCATGTTCGTCTCCGGCACCTTCGTTCTCACCGACACGCTCCACAACACCTTCACCACCCTCTTCAACGGCATCTACCAGCACGTGGACTTCGAGGTCCGGGGCCAGGCGGCCTTCAACGGTCCGGCCGGCACCGCCGTCCGTAATCCCATCGACCAATCGATCGCCGACGCCGTCCGTCAGGTACCCGGCGTGGCCGAGGCGGAGGGCACGGTGGCCGGCTACGCCCAGCTCGTCGCCCCTGACGGCAGGTCGGTCAATACCACCGGCGCTCCCACCATCGGGCTGTCGTTCAATCCCGTCCCCCAGATGTCGTCGCTCCACATCAAGTCGGGATCGCCGCCCACCCGTCCGAACGACGTGGTCATCGACGCCTCGACGGCCGCCAAGTACCACTTCCACATCGGACAACAGGTCCACGTCCTGCTGGCCGGCCCCACCCGGACGTTCACCCTGACCGGCATCGTCACCTTCGGCACCGCCAACAACCTGGCCGGCGCCACCCTCGCCGCTTTCGACCTGCCCACGGCCCAGTCTCTGTTCAACCGGACCGGCCACTACGACGCCATCGACATCCTGGCCAAGCCCGGGGTCGACACCGCCCAGCTCCAGAAGTCCATCACCCGGGTCCTTCCTCCGCATGTGGAAGTCGTCACCGGTCAGACGGTGGCCAACGAGTCGACCAATTCGATCAACCAGGCTCTCGGCTTCTTCTCCACCGCCCTGCTCGTCTTCGCCTTCATCTCGCTCTTCGTCGGCGGCTTCACCATCTTCAACACCTTCTCCATCATCGTCGGACAGCGCACCCGCGAGTTGGCGCTCCTGCGGGTCCTCGGAGCCAGTCGACGACAGGTCTTCCGGTCGGTCCTGGCCGAGGCCATGATCGTGGGCTTCTTCGCCTCCCTCGTCGGCCTGGGCCTGGGGGTCCTGGCCGCGGTCGGCCTCGAGGCCCTCCTGAACGGTTTCGGCGTCACCCTCCCCTCCAACGGCCTGGTCTTCGAAGTCCGGACCGTCGTCGTCGCACTGCTCGTCGGCGTCGGCGTCACCGTGGTCTCGGCCGTCAGCCCGGCCAGACGCGCCGTCCGCATCCCCCCGGTGGCAGCCTTGTCAGACCACGACGTCGTGGCCACCGAATCGTCACGCCGCCGGATCGTGGCCGGCAGCGCCATCTCCCTCCTCGGCGTCATCGCCCTCGCCTTCGGACTGACCAAGCCGGCCATCCAGCTCGTCGGCCTCGGCGCCATCGCCGTCTTCATCGGGATCGGCATGCTCGCCCCACTCGTCGCCCGCCCCATGGCCAGCATCATCGGCCTTCCGCTGGCCGGCCTCTTCGGCATCTCGGGGAAGCTGGGCCGGGAGAATTCGATGCGCAGCCCCCGGCGGACGGCCCAGACCGCCGCCGCCCTCCTCGTCGGCCTGGCCCTCGTCTCCACCATCGCCGTCTTCGGCGCGTCGCTGTCGCGCTCGGCCACGGGTGGCATCGACCAGGCCATCTCGGCCAACTACATCATCACCAGCTCGAGTGGCGGGGGCGCCAACAGCCAGATCTCGGCGGCCACGGCCACGGCTGCCCAACGCGTCCCCGGAGTCACCGCCGCCTCAACCGTCTACACGGGAGAGTTCAAATTCCGCAAGGACCTGACGAACCTGACCGCCATCTCACCGGTCCATCTGGCCCAGACGATCATCCTCCGGATGGCCAGCGGCACCGGGGCACCGGCCCTGGCCGCCGGCAAACTCCTGGTCGACACCACCACGGCCACCAAGGATCATCTGGTCGTGGGATCGTCGGTCCCCGCCAAATTCGCTCTCACCGGGGACACCCACATGCTGGTGGGCGGGATCTACAAACCGAACAATGTCCTCGGCAGCTATCTCGTGAGCGACTCCTACTACCGGGCGCACTTCGACAACCCCCTTCCCTTCGCCGTCCTGGTCAGGTCGAGTTCGGGGGCGACCCCGTCGACGACGGCACAACTCAGGTCCGGCCTCCGCTCGTACCCGAACCTCAAGATCCAGACCCAGGCCGAGTTCAAACAGAGTCAGCAGAAGGCGGTCAATCAGCTCCTCGGCATCGTCTACGTCCTTTTGGCCCTGGCCGTCCTCATCGCCCTCATCGGCATCGTCAACACCCTCATGCTCTCCGTCTTCGAGCGCACCCACGAGATCGGCCTGCTCCGGGCCGTCGGCATGAGACGCCGCCAGGTCCGGGGCATGATCCGTTCAGAGGCGGTCATCCTCTCGGTCTTCGGCGCCATCATCGGCATCGTCGTCGGCACCGGCCTCGGCGTCGCCTTCGCCGCGTCGCTCAAGCAGCAAGGCATCACCGACATCGTCGTTCCCTTTTCCAACCTCATCGTCTTCCTGATCATCGCCGCCCTCCTCGGTCTTGGTGCCGCCTCCTGGCCTGCCCGCCGGGCGGCCAAGCTCGACGTCCTGGCCGCCATCGCCTCGGAGTAATGCCTCGGCTGGAGCCAGACCCGGCAGGAAATCTGCCGTCACCAGCCCAAAGGGGACAACCCCGCGGGAATCCGGATAGACTGGACACACCCATAAGGGGGTGATCGGTTTCGACTCTGGTCGTCGATGCAGGAGAAGCGAGCCGTGGTTCCCGGAGCCACGTTAAAGAGCCGGGAAAAAAAACAAATGCCGAGTCTCAACTCGCGCTGGCTGCTTAATACGTAGCCCGTCCGTCCGGTCTCAGCCCTACGGGCCGGTAGCGGGCGTCATTTAGCGGGGCTTACCTGGTGATGTTGTTGTCCGGTCGCCGGGGACACGAAAGGACAACTGGGGACCCACGAATTCGCCGGCGGCGGCGGGGGTCCCGAGACTTAGCTGCCGGCTGCGCTCGGAGAAGGCCTGTTGAGAAGCCGGAGGACGCGGGTTCGATTCCCGCCACCTCCACGGATGTTGTCGGAATGACAACGTTTCCCCTGGTAGATGCATGTATTTCGTTGGCATTTGCCAACCGAAGCAAAGTGTGGTGTTCGAACCCCTCCGGGGCCGATTCCGACGTGATCGGCACCTCGGTGACGCGATGCGCGCGAGAGCGCTCCACGCGGATGGAGACACCTCGTCGCGGAAGCTGCACGCCGCGAGACGTGCGGGCCACCGCCCGTTGTCGTGGCCGGTGGCCGCCGAGCGTCATATCCGATCGAATTTGACCTTCCGCAAATATTGGATGGCTTGCCGCACCACGCCCGGCCGATCGAGACCGCTCGCACACGGCACATCCCGGGCGGCCGCGAGGGCCGGATTGGCTTCTCGCCTTAGGGCTGACCACACTTGCCCGATGGGCAGCGAGGAGGCACGAGAGGTAGCGGCTGCGAGTTTGCGAGCGCTCAATCATGCCTTTGCAGCGCATGACCTCTCCGTTGGTGCGCTTGCATCGCTGGCCGAGACCGCAAGCGAACTCGTACAACGAGCCCATGAATCGCCCAAACGCGATCGCCTGGCTCTAATGCGGAACCGCCCCGAGGGGCAGCCCTTGGGCGGAGAGGGGTTTGAGGACCGGGCTGTGGGAGGGTCGGCTAACCCGACGGGTGTCGAACTCAGCGTGCGTCTTGAGGATGAGGACGTGGTCGCCGATGTTGTACTGCGTCGTGCGTTCGAGGGCGCGCCCGGCCGCGCACATGGCGGCATAGTCGCCGCCGCATTCGATGATGTGACCGGATTCGTGATCGGCAAACTGCAGGAACCGGCATTCACCGGGGAGTTGACGGTTCGCTATCTCGCGCCTGTCCCTGTCGACGAAAGCTTGGAGATTCGTGCGCGACTCGACGGGCGCGAGCGCCGCAAACTCTTCATCAGTGCTGAAATGCGCACCGGCGAGAAGGTAATCGCAACGTGCCGCGCGATATACATCACCGTCGACGCGTCCCGCTTTGCGGGGGCACCCGACCCGCGCTGAGCGGCAAGAGAACGCTGTTATCGGGTCACTCCGGACCAATTGGCCACATGGCCCCCCGATCGCATCCGGCTCTTTGCGGATGGTCATGGGGATGCCGAACATGGCAGGCGGGGTTCGGACCGTAGGCGACGATCGGCCATAGAGGCGAGGCCGGGTCATCGACTTCGACCCCGTCCTGTGGGTCATCCGAGGCACTGTCAACCTCGTTACCTGGCCGATCAGACGGCCACGCCGCCGCTGACCCGATAGGGCACGAGTAGGGCGGTCTGAGAACGACGCCGCGTGATCCCACTGAGGTCGTGCTGTCGGTCATGACCAGCAGGTCCAGTTCGTCCCGACCCCAGGTCTGGTAGGCGATGGCTCCAGCCGGGTGGCGTAAGTACTGAACCTGTGGCACCTCTCTCACAGAATGATCATGGTGCAGACAAGGCGCCTCTGAAAAGCAACCGGCGTCCCCGGCCACTCAATCAGCCGATCGGGATTGCCGGGGTTGCTCGGGTACCTGGGAGGCCCGGTCCAGGCCGAGGCGATCGGGATACTCCCGGCCGCGGAGGCAGCTCCGTCGCCCCTCCGGCCGGGTAGCGCACTCCGGCACCTACCGGTCGGTCCCAAAGCGGGTGGCCGGAAACACCGTCTCGCGGGACCGACTCCGCAGCTCTTGAAGGTGACGACCACGGGGCCTTCTGTGTCGGAGGGTTAGACCGCGACCCATTCCTCACTGCGGCGCCACAGCTCCGCCGCCAGCTCGGGGGTGGCTGCCGCGTTGGGCTCCTTGACGGCGCAGTCGGTGTAGTAGCGCCCGGTGTCGTCGGCGACCTCCGGCGAGCTGGCGCAGTAGACGCTGGTGCGCGCGCCATCCTCCGGCGACTTCATGAAGCGGGTCATGACGAAGCGCAGGGGCCGGGGGACGTTGCGCCAGATCTCCGAGGCGACCACGCCGGGGTGCAGGACATAGGTGTGGATGCCGCGCCCGGCGACACGTCGGGCCAGCTCCTGGCTGAACAGCACGTTGGCCAGTTTTGATACCTCGTACTCGGGAAGCCCGGTCATCGAGCGGGTGGGACGGCGCACGGCGTCGAAGTCGATCCCCTTGGCCTGGTAGTGCGATTTGCTCGCTACGGTGACCACCCGCCGAGGCGCCCCGTCGCCCAGCGCATCGAGAAGCCGAGTGGTGAGAAGGAAGTGGCCAACGTGGTTGGTGCCGAACGCCAGCTCGAACCCGCTGGCTGTGAGACCACCCCGGGTTCCGGAAAGACCGGCGTTGTTGATGAGGACATCGAAGCGCGGCAGCCGCTCGGCAATGGCGTTGGCAGCGCCCCGCACGGAGTCGAGGTCGCCGAGGTCGATCGGCACCACTCCGAGTGCTGGGGTGCCCGTGGCTGCCAGCTCGTCGAGCACCGGGGCGGCCCGGGACTCGGAGCGGCACGCAAGGAGGAGCGCTGCCCCCTGGGAGGCGAGCGCCCGGGCGGTGGCCGCCCCGATGCCGCTTGACGCGCCGGTAATGACGACTGTCGTGTCTTCCAGGTCTGCCATAGCGCCACCCCTTCCTCGGTTGTGCCGGAACAGAGCATATGAGCGGACAAAAGCAGGCGCCCGGTATTGCCGGATACATCACCCCTCGGCGAGTCGGCGTCGGCGAGCAAACCGACCGCTGTCGCTCCTGACCGCGAATATGGGTCGGAAAACGACCACCCCATCACTCACCGCCCCGGCACTCTGCGCTTGACTCGCACTGACATACAGGGGCCCCGGGATTCCCGAGCGGCTCAGAACCGGTCGGACGACTTGGACTTGCTGGCGATCACAATCGCGGTATCGCCCGGCCAGTCCCAGAAGAGCCCCGAGGGGGATCGTTCCGACAGCATCTGGCGTACCTCATCCTGAAAGCGGTCGAGCCGGTCATCGAAGAGGTGGGGTGCCGCGAACGACATCGACAGGTAGTTGGCGATCACGCAGTCGGCGTCCTGGACGATGTCTGGCTGTCCCGCGGCAAAGTGCTGTCGGGACTGGCCAAAGCGGGTCCGACTCAGGGCGGACTCCCACCGGTCTGTGGGCGGGGCTTGGTAGCCCTGCCCGGACCGCAGGCGGGGACCAAGGTACGCGTCGATCAGGGCTTGGATCTCATCGTGGGGGATTTTCGGGAAACCCGGGCCGGGGGGCTGGGGCCGGTCCTCCACCGTGTGGGCCACCATGGCGATGCTGCCTCCCGGTTCGAGGAGGTCGTAGACCGCCTCTGCCACCCGCTCCCGGTCCGTCCGGTGGAAGGACTGCCCGAAGGTCACCAGCTGAAAGGTTCCGAGATTGAGGTCAGGGATCTGCTCTGCCAGTCCCTGAACCCACCGAACGTTCGTCACTCCCGCCCGCTCGGCGTGCCGGGCGGCCTCGGCCAGCATGTCGACGTCGGGGTCCAAGCCGACCGTCTCGTGGACGACGGGGGCCAGCTCGACGGCAAGGACTCCTGGGCCGCACCCGACGTCGAGAAGGCGTCCCGTCCCGTCCAGCCCGCACTCCACCGCCAGTATCTTTCGCAGCGCCAGGGAGTAAGGCGGCCGGCCTCGCAGGTAGTAGGCAGCGCTGCCCTTGTAGAGCGTCGGGTCGTAGGGCGCAGTTCCCGTCATGACGCCGCCCACGATACCGAGGCTGATCACCAGCCCGACATCACCCTGATCCAGTGTGGGCAGGGATGGTGACCCGCTCCCTGCGCGAACAGCCCGCTTGTGTGAGCCACTCAACGCTGACTGGTTGCAGATCGATATCGCTCAATGCGGCGTTCGCCGGGACGTGGCCCTCGCCGATTGTCAGCCGTCACGTAATTCCCTCATTGAGGCGTTTTTCCGTCACGTAATTCCCTAACCCGCCGTCACGGAATTCCCTCGACCTCCGTCACGGAATTCCCTGGTGGGGAGGGGGTCCCTCGCTCCGGCCACTGTCCGTT
>DATLQU010000020.1:0-29543 GCA_035535015.1 Acidimicrobiales bacterium
ACCTGTCCACTGCGTCTTTCTGGTGCGGCCCCGTGCCTCTGAGTTGGACCGTCGGTCCAGGCAGTGCGCCCCGGTCTGCTCAGTGAGCCGGATTTGATCGTCAACTTTGATCGGCAAGCAGCTCGAAGTATTTCGCCACCCGGACACCCTGGCACTTGGTAGGCTTATGGATAATACCAAGTATGGAGGACAGGTGGCGAGCAATCCCGCAGTTAGGCGATACGTCGTGTCTACGTCTGGGCAGATGTCCCTCCCGGCCGAGGTGCGGCACCGATGGGGCCTCGATCAAGGCGGGCCTGTTGAGGTGGTGGACCTTGGATTCGGCGTTTTGACCGTGCCAGAGGGCCAGGGCGGGAAGCTCTTTCGCGACCTCGTGAGCCGAGACGATCAAGCCGCCTTCGTTTCGTCTACCGACGATCCTGAACTCGCGACGACGTGAGCGTCGTCGTCGTCGACGATCATCTTTTGGGCGACATCATCGGAGGCATGATCCCGCAGCGGCTTTCTATTCTCCTGAGACGCAATGACGTCGCCACCACAAACCTCTACTACTTCAGACTCTGTCGGGCGGCACTCGCCGGCCGTGGGGGTGTTCTCACTGGTTTGTGGCCATTGGAGAGACGGCAGCAAGCCATCCGATCGCTTACTGCCCTTCCTCCCGATATCGGGGTCGTGCCGATGCAAACACTTTCCTTTCGGATGGCAGAACTTGCACGCGACCATCACCTGTCGGCGCTGGGTGCGGAAGCGGTCGCCGCAGCTGAGGCCGCCGAAGGACGTCTGTGCGTTTGGGAAGGCGATGACGGGCCGAACATTCGCTCGTCTTGTGCAACACTCGGCGTCAGGTACAGCACAATCTCTCGTTAGAAGTGATCTGAGTACCGAGCTTCAGCCAAGGATGACCGCTGGCATGCGACGAATCCCGGGTCATCGTGCCTTGACACCGAAATTTCGCGCCCCCGGCAGGACTCGAACCTGCGCCACCGGCTCCGGAGGGCAGTCCGAGTTGTCCCCTGCGTCTCTCTGGCGCGCCCCCGTGCCTCTGAGCTGGACCTTCGGTCCAGGCGGTGCGCTCGGGTCTGCTCAGTTAGCCCCAGTTGATCGCCAACATTGATCGCCCACACGGGCCAGCGGACGGGATCTTGGAGACCCGAAATTGCAGTTCAAGGAAGTGGTGCCCCGGCCGGAGCGGAGGCGGACCTCCCGAGAATTCGTTCGGCGGACCGAGCGGCCACCACTGGCGTGAGCGTCGCCGCCTGACGGTGGGCCATGGCCGCTACCGTCGGAGGGCAATGAGAAGTCAGGCTCCGACATGAGTCCCCGAGTGCCTCGCTCGAAAGGCGGTGACCTCGACGCGCTGATCGCGACGGTCGACTCCGACGACCTCCGCGCCATCGTCGGCAAGGCGGCCGAGTCTCACGAGGAGGTGGCCAGCGCAGTCCGCTTGGCCGCCACCCGGCGGTCTGGAGATCTCCGTCAGCTTCGGGCCGAGATCGACCGGGGGCTGCGGGCCGGCCGGTTCCTGGGTTACTCCGAGAGCCGCGGTTGGGCGTACCAGGTGCAGCCGCTTGTTGAGGAGATCCGCGGCGTGGTCAGGTCGTCGCCATCTGCCGAGCTGGTGGTCCTCATCGAACGGGCGATCGGACGCGTGGTGAACGTGATCCTCCATGCAGACGATTCCGACGGTCTGATCGGCGATGTGGCCCGCCACCTGCTCGACCTGCACGCCGAGGCCTGCGACGCAGGCGTCGCTGATGCCATCAAGCTGGCTCGCTGGATGGTGAAGTTCGGCTTCGACGACCAGGATTTCTTCGAGCCTGACCCAGTCCGTTACGCCAAGGCATTGGGCGAGATCGGACTGGCCGCCTTCCGCCGAGAGGTGCAGCAACGCCGGAAAGCCGGCGCCGACTCGTTCGCCCTCACATACGCTGAGGAGCGCCTCGCGGTGCTTGACGGTGACACGGAGACGATCGTCCGCCTGCTCGGCGGTGACCTGACGACGCCGTACCAGTACATCCGGATCGCCACGGCCATGGAGGAACTTGGCCGCGACGACGACGTCCTGTCTTGGGCCAACCGCGGGATTGCCGGGACCAGCGGATGGCAGGTCGCTCAGCTGTACGACCTGGCGGCTGGTGTGTACAGCCGCCGTGGCCACGACGGGGAGGTGCTGCGGTTGCGCAAGGAGCAGCACCGGCGGATGGCCTCGTCTTCCACTTACGGCCTTCTCCGCAGCGCCGCCGAGGGCTGCGGCACCTGGGTCGATGAATGCCCGGACGCGAGATCGGTGCTGGCCGAGCGCGATCTCGGCGGGCTGGTGGACGTGCTCCTGGCGGACGGTGAACCGGACGAGGCCTGGCAGGTTGCCGTGGACAACCCGGAGTGGGAACCAGGCGAACAGCGGTCGATGCGCCTAGCGGAAGCCCGCGAGCCGTCCGTGCCCGGAGACGCGTTCAGGGTCTACTTGCGGCTTGCTGATCTCGAACTGCAGGAGGCTGGGCGGCCCGCGTACGCGAGGGCTGTCGCGATCCTGAGGAAGGCTGCCCGCGCCGCCAAGGCCGACGATCGCGAGGACGAGTTCGCCGACCATGTGGCGACCCTCCGCGACCGCCATCGGCGGCGTCCCACGTTCATCTCGCTCCTCGACAAGGCGCGGCTTGCCTGAGGTAGGGAAGGCTCACATTCGGTTGCTCAGCCTCCGAGTTTCCGGGGCACCCTCCTGTCAAGATCGCGGTCGCCCCGCACAGTGGCCGTTGGATTCGGCCCGGCAGGTGCTGGGTGTGATGTGAGAATTCCCGCACATCATCCCTGGCTTGCTGAATGCGAGAAAAACCTCATATTTGGCAATTTCGGTATAATGTGAGGAAATGATCACATCAGATCCGAACGAGAAGCCATTCCGTGTCTACACGGCCGCCTCGATCGGGCCTGCCATCAAGCATTACCGCAAGGAAGCGGGTCTTACCCAGGCTGAGCTGGCAGAACGGGTCGGCCTCACCCGGGAATATCTGTCGCGCCTGGAACAAAGCCACGAGTCCGAGCAGCTGCGACGGATTCTGGCCGTGCTTCGGGAGCTAGGCGTCCGAGCGACCCTGCAGAAGGCTGATTGGTAGTGGCCGACCAACTGGCCGTCTGGCTGTACGGGGACAAGGTCGCCATCGTCGAACAGTCGCGAGGCCGTCCCCGTCTTTCCTACACGCGGGAAGCCATCGACAAGTACCCATTGGGCCTGCCACTGCTTTCGCTGACACTTCCTGTGACACCCCAGCCCTACGCACCGGGAGTCGTTGCTCCGTTCCTCGACGGACTACTCCCTGAGGGGGACGCACGCCGCGCGATAGCGGATGACATCAATGTCAAAGCGAGTGACACGTACGGCCTCATTCGAGCGCTAGGTCGTGACTGCGCCGGGGCACTCGTCGTCCAACCTGCGGACGAGGCGCCGCCGACACCTCCGACCACGCTCACCGCCGAACCGCTGAGCGACGAGAAGATCGCCGACCTCGTTGCCAGGCTCCGAAGTGCGCCGTTGGGTGTCGGAGGCCGGGTACGGCTTTCTCTGGCGGGTGTCCAGGAGAAGCTGCTGCTGACACGGTTACCAGACGGTAGCTGGGGCAGTCCGGTTGACGGGACTCCCTCCACTCACATCCTCAAGCCTGCAATCGCCCGGTATCCAAACACCGTTCAGAACGAAGCATTCGGCATGCGGGTAGCGAAACACCTTGGGCTTCCCGTTGCCAGCATCGAGACGACAACTATCGACGGCCGAGATCTCGTAGTTGTCGAACGATACGATCGGATTGTTCATAGTGACGGCTCGGTCGATCGGATCCACCAAGAAGACTTTTGCCAGGCCACGAGTACTCCTCCAACCAAGAAGTACCAGGAGGACGGTGGGCCTCCGCTAAGACAGATTGCCAAGATCGTCCGCGAGAACAGTACATCTGATTCGGCTGAAGCTCTCCTTCGCGCACTCACTCTCAATGTTCTGATCGGTAATGGTGATGCCCACGCCAAGAACTTCTCCTTGCTGCATTATCCGTCAGGTACCCTCGCGCTTTCACCACTTTATGATTTGGGGTCATCCGGCAACTGCGTGGGTACCTGGGTAAAGCTGTAGCCCGCCGCAGTGGAAGAAGATGGCCGTCTTGAAGTGCTCCTTGTTGCGGAAGCCGTAGGCCATCTTCTTGATCGTTTGGATCTTGGAGTTGAGACCTTCTGCGGCGGCATTGGTGATGCGAGCGGCGGAGAAGTAGTTGAGCACGCCATAGAGATGCCGCTTGATCATGTAAGCGACGTCGACGACCGCCTTCAAGCGCGAGTGTGTCGCCCAGAAGAACCATTGCTTGTAGAACTGCAACGCCCAACCGGGTCGGTGATAGCTCCACAGAGCCGACAGCGACTCCTTGATGGCCCAGGCGCGGGCGGTCCGCAGGTTGAGTGTCTTGAGATCTCGGAACCTGCTTTTGTGCTTGTCGGGCAGGTTCTTCTCGGCGTAGAGCCAGAGGTACTTGGACCCGGTCAGGGTGTCGATCCCCTCGGCCCGCAGCTCGCGGTGCTCGCCCTTGCGCACGGTGTCGACGGCCTCGCCCATGTGTTTCATGATGTGGAATCGGTCGAAGACGATCTTGTTCTCTGCATTGTTCAGGTGTTCCTTGACCGAGTTGATGTAGGGCTCCCACATGTCCATGGCTACCGCGGTGATGGTGTCGCGTTGGGCGGGGCTGAAGGCATCGAAGTAGCCGTCGAGACTGGCCTGTTTGCGGTCGTCGGCGATGTACTCGACGGTGCCGCCGGCGATGTCATAGACCAAGGTGAGGTAGGAGTGACCCTTGCGGGCCGCTTTCTCGTCCACCCCGATCAGGGCTGGGACTCGGTGCTTTTTGGCCGCCTTTCCCCGGGCGACGGCCCGCTCCATGATCCCCCAACACTCGTCCCAGGTCATCTTCAAGATGTTGGCGGCGCCGGAGATGTCGGTCTCTTTCAGCACGTCGATGGCGAAGCGCTCGAAGGCCGTGGTGAAGCGGCTGCGGGGCTCGGCCCAGGGGAGCCGCACCTGGCGGACCCCGTCGGTCGGGCACTTCACCCGAGGCGGTCGGGCGTGGAGCCAGGTGGGGAATCCTCCGGTGTCGAGGTGGCGCCAGGCTCGCTTCTCGGAGTGGTCGAACACTGGCAGCTCGGCCTCGCACGCGGGGCAGGCCCACAGCCGGCCCTCGTGGTGCGAGACGGTGATGTCGACGCGTTTGTTCTCGACCGAAAGGTCGACGTCCTCGACGAACCAGGGATCGGTGAGCCCGAGGACCTGGGCGTAGAACTCGATGTCGCGCACGGCTGCCCTCCTGGAACCAGGCTCGGGGGGTCTATCCCCCGAAGCGACACCCCAAGTGTCGCTTCCTTCTCAGCCTCTCCGCCACGGCCGAAGCCCGATGTCAGGGGACGGGCGAAGCCCGAGCGAGAACCGCAGCGTCAGCGGAGGCTCGCAGCGACCCTTGACGTCGGCGCGAGGTTGTGGCCACAGCGTGGTGCCCTGCACCGTTCGTCGTCGCGCCACGGGGCCATGAAATGTCCAGTTAACGGACTTCGCCTACTTCGAACATAAGTTCGACGAAATCACCCACGGAGAACCCGGAAGGACCATGATTTGATGTCGACGCTCTTTTATGGCGATGATCGACTGGCTATGTACGTTGACAACGTGCACAGGACCGACCGTGTCACCGCCGACCGGATCGTCAACGAAGCCGCGAGTTGGGGCCTGTCGAAGAGCCGAGCAGCAGAAGTCGTCGCAGACATTCTTGAACGTTCACCGGCGGCGATTGCCGCCGCTCAAGGCGAGACGGACGGTCTGCCGGCGGAGATTCCTGTACTTGTTGGCGCTCAGCTCGCACGGCTACGAAGAACATTTGACTCTGCTTGAACGGCTTAACCTGGGTAGTAACGGGCACCGTCTGCACGATGACAAACGGTCGAGGACAATCGAGCCGTGTTCCATAGGCCTCGTGAACCGAAGCCCACGACGACCGCTGAACGCCACAAATCTCCACGGTCACGACGCCCATGGAGGGAGCCCTCCGAATGCATGCCCCCGGAAAATTCTTCGCGCCCCCGGCAGGACTCGAACCTGCGCCACCGGCTCCGGAGGGCAGTCCGTGCGTCATTCTGGTGCGTCCCCGTGCCTTTGAGCTGGTCTTTCGGTCCAGGCAGTGCGGCCCCGTCCGCCCAGTGGCCCCGAGTTGATCGTCAACTTTGATCGGCAGAATTGACTGGTGTCTTGGCGACGGGACATCCGCCTTGAAGTACTCGATACACACGGCGGCCGAAGGTGTCCCGTATGACGGACTCAAAATGGTCGATCCCCTAGCCTCATTCCCGGCAAAGGGCGTAAAGACCGCTAACAACTCGTCGGAGAATCAGGCCATTGTCGTCGATCAGGGGATCTACCTAGAGAGGTCAGCGGGGCCGGTCACCCTTGACAGTGATGCGGCGCATATGGCGGCGGTGACCTCGATAGTCGAAGAGCGCGTAGTGCTGGACGCTGCGGTTGTCCCACATCGCCACCGACCCCGGTGCCCATCGGAAGCGGCACGTGAACGGCTCTCGCACCGCATGGTTGAATAGAAACCCCAGCAGTGCCATCGACTCGTCCAGTCGCATCCCCTCGATGCCGACGGTGAACGCAGGGTTGACGTAGAGCGCCTTCTTGCCGGTCTCGGGATGTGTGCGGACAAGCGGGTGACACACGACCCGATCGGCGTGCGTTGTCGACTTCGTCTTCATGGACTTCGACAGCGTCGAGTACCCGCCTTCGGCGTACTGGGGGCCGGCTGAGTGCTTCGCCGTGAGGCCATCGAGCAGGTCCTTCATGGTGTCCGACAGTGCCTCATAGGCAGCGTGTTGGTTCGCGAACAGTGTGTCGCCGCCGAATGGGGGCACTTCGATTGCGTAGAGGAGTGAGGCCAGGTCGGGTTCGTCGAGGAACGTCACGTCGCTGTGCCATCCGCCGCCGAAGTTAAGCCGATCGTCGGGCTCGGTGATGACCTCGATGACCTCGGGATGCGATTCCATACCTTCGACAAAAGGGTGGGTGTCCAGCTCGCCGAAATAACGACCAACCCGCATCTGGGCCTCTGGGCTGAGGTCTTGGTCAGAGAAGAACAAGACGTGGTGTGCCAGGAACGCCTTTCTGATGTCGGCCACCGTGCTCTCGTCAAGCCGCTGGGACAAGTCCACCCCTCGCACCACAGCGCCGACGGTGCCCGAGACAGGCTCGACAATGATCATCGGGCATATTCTGACACGCGGTTTGGGGTGGGCGGACTCGGATATTCATCGATCGACGTTGCCAGGCAAGGGTTGGAAGCCATACGGAACACAGTCGTCGACGCCCCGTTGTTCTAAGCAGAGTACCCCCGCTCGCCGGTACCGTTGATCCTTGCTCGGACTGGGTTTGGCGGCCAAGCTTCATCGATGAGCTGGGCGGCAGCCGAGTACTCCGCCGCTTGGACGGTGACGCGCCAGATATTCAGAGGCTGACGCCGTCGATCCGGCACCGTCGTCCGGCTGGTCGATCTCGACCCCCGGTTCAGCCAAATCACCCGAGACGTTCATTCACTGCGAACGGGCTCTTACGATGGGAGGTGAGCACCGATTGGGGACCGCGTTGCGAGGCGTTTTCGGGCCCTGTCTCTTCTTGGGGCCGAGACAAATTTTGCGCCCCCGGCATCGCGCCCCCGGCAGGACTCGAACCTGCGCCACCGGCTCCGGAGGCCGGTGCTCTATCCGCTGAGCTACGGGGGCAAGAGCAGTGACATGCAGGCAAGAGCAGGACCTGCCGGAGACCGCCCGCGCCCTCGCACTGTAGTCGGCACCCCTGGCGTCGCCGGGAGGCGCCGGGGACGGCCGGTAGCCTTGCCTCCCATGTCAGGCCCGGCCGAACCGACTCTCGCCGACCCGGCCGCTCCCGACGAGGGGCCTGTTAGCTCGGCGCTGCTCCCGTCGACGGCGAAAGCCGGCCCCGACGGGGGCTTGACCGTCGGCGGAGTCGACCTGGTGGAGCTGGCCGACGAATGGGGTACGCCGCTCTTCGTCTACGACGAGGCCCACCTGCGGACGCGGTGTCGAGAGGCGGCGACGGCGTGGGGCGACGGCGTGGCCTACGCCACCAAGGCCTTCCTCTGCACAGCCATGGCGCAGCTGGCTCACCAAGAAGGGATGTGGCTCGACGTCTCGACCGGCGGTGAATTGCATGTGGCGCTCTCCGCCGGGGTGCCCCCCGGACGGCTGGTCCTGCACGGGAACAACAAATCGGCCGACGAGTTGTTCCGAGCGCTCGAGGCGGGGGTGGGACGGATCGTGGTCGACTCCTTCGACGAAATCGAGAGGTTGGCCATCTTGACCAGCGAGGCCGGTGATGCCGGGCCTGAGGTGCTTATCCGGGTGACTCCTGGAGTCGAAGCCCATACGCACGATTTCGTCCGCACCGGTCAGGATGACTCGAAGTTCGGGTTCGGTCTGGCCTCGGGGGCGGCGGGGGAGGCGGTGACCCGGCTCCGGGCGCTCCCGGGTGTGAGGTTGGTCGGGGTGCACGCCCATATCGGGAGTCAGATCTTCCGGGTCGAGTCTTTCGCCGACGAAGTGGACGCGTTGGTGGGCTTCTTCGCTCCGTTGCAGCTCGGGGAGCTGTGTGTGGGCGGCGGCCTGGGGGTGGCCTATGTGGCCGGGGAGAGTGCCCCGAGCATCAGCCAGTGGGCGCAGAAGGTGCATGACGCCTGTCGGAAGGCGGGGCTGCCGGCCGGTGTGCGGGTGACGGCTGAGCCGGGGCGGTCCATCGTGGCCACGGCGGGGCTGACGCTCTACCGGGTGGGCACCATAAAGGAACTTCCCGGTCTGCGGACCTATTTGGCCGTCGATGGAGGCATGAGCGACAACCCGCGGCCGGTGCTCTACGACAGTGGCTACGAAGCCTTCCTGCCCCGGGCGCCGCGGGCCGCCCGGCCCCGCGCCGTCCGGGTGGTGGGGAAGCACTGCGAATCGGGCGATGTGGTGGTAGCCGAGGCCCGGGTCCCGGCCGATACGGCTGTCGGCGACGTTCTGGCCACTCCGGTGACCGGCGCGTACGGCTATTCGATGGCGTCCAATTACAACAAGGTGCCCCGTCCCGCCGTCGTCTTCGTGGCTGACGGGGCTGCCCGGGTGGTGGTGCGGCGGGAAACCCTCGACGATCTGGTTCGGCTGGACAGCTGACCGCATCCCGAGGACCGCATCCTGAGGACCGCATCCCGAAATTCGCATCCTGAAGACCGGAGCTGCCGCTGCTGGCCTCGTCGGGCGGCCCGGCGGAGCACGGGATCGGTCGTGACGGGCGGTAGCGTGAACAGATGGCGCCGAAGGCTCAGGACAGGCGGAGACAGACCGGTTCCGGTGCCGCCGACGAGCCCGTTCGAGTAGCGATCCTCGGTGCCGGCAACGTCGGGGGTGCGCTGGTGTCGCTGCTTCTGACCGAAGGTGATGCCATAGCCGGTCGCTCCGGCGTCCGTTTCGAGCTCGTCGGGGTGGCGGTGGGCGACGCCTCCCGGTCGCGGCCGGGGATACCGGCGGAGCTCGTGACCGGGGACGCCAAGGGTCTCGTCTCCGATCCCCGGGTCGACGTGGTGGTCGAGTTGATCGGCGGGATCGATCCGGCGCGTGAGCTGGTCGAGACGGCCTTGGCCGCCGGGCGGCCGGTGGTGACGGCCAACAAGGAACTGATCGCCGCTTGGGGGACAGCGCTGACCGAGGCCGCCGCCCGCTCGGGGGTCGACCTTCTCTACGAGGCCGCCGTCGGCGGAGCCATCCCCATCATCCGGCCGCTGCGGGAGTCCCTGGCCGGTGAACGGATCCGGGGCGTGGTCGGCATCTTGAACGGGACCACCAATTTCATCTTGTCGACGATGTCCGAGCAGGGGCTTTCCTACGCCGAGGCGTTGGCCGAAGCCCAGCGTCTGGGCTTCGCCGAGCGGGACCCGGCGGCCGACGTCGACGGCCACGATGCCGCTGCCAAGGCGGCCATCCTGGCCGGTCTGGCCTTCCGGTGCGTGGTGGTGGGGACCGACGTGCCCCGCGAGGGGATCTCGTCGGTCGACCCTGTCGACATCGCCTTCGCCGATCGGCTCGGCTACGTGGTGAAGCTGCTGGCGGTGGCCGAGCGCTTCGATGTCGACGGGGAGGCCGACGACGGGCCCGAGATCTCGGTCCGGGTGCACCCGGCCATGCTTCCGCGGACCCATCCGTTGGCCTCGGTCCGCGGCGCCTTCAACGCCGTCTTCATCGAGGGCGCGGCTGCCGGCGAGTTGATGCTTTACGGCCGGGGTGCGGGCGGGATGCCTACGGCATCGGCCGTGCTCGGAGACCTGATCGACGCCTCGCACCACCTGCGGGCCGGGTCGGCCGGCCGGGTGGTCCCGCGGACAAGGGCCCGGATCCGTCCGGCCGACGACCTCTCGTGCGCGTGGTACCTGAGTATCGACGTGGCCGACCGTCCCGGGGTGCTGGCCGCGGTGGCGCAGGTGTTCGGCGGCCACGGCGTGTCGATCCGGTCGATGGAGCAGGTGGGTCTGGGCGAGGAAGCCCGACTGATCTTCCTGACCCATATGGCGCGCGCCGGGGATGTGAGGCGGACCATCGACGACCTCCGCGAGCTCGATGTCGTCGACCGGGTGGGCGGCGTGCTTCGCATCGTCGGCGACCAGGACGACGGCTAGCCGGTGGAGGGCTGGCCCGGGATCATCGAGGCATACCGAGAGCTCCTCCCTGTCACCACCACGACCCCCGTGGTGACGCTTCTGGAGGGCGGCACCCCGCTGCTGCCGGCACCGAAATTGTCCGAGCGGGTCGGCGCCCGGGTGTTGCTGAAGGTCGAAGGGTTGAACCCCACAGGTTCGTTCAAGGACCGGGGGATGACCTTGGCCATCACGAAAGCCTTGGAGGAGGGCGCCCGGGCGGTGGTGTGTGCATCGACGGGCAACACCTCCGCGTCGGCCGCCGCCTATGCGCGTCGCGCCGGGCTGACGTGCGCGGTGCTCATTCCCGAAGGTCACATCGCCCTCGGCAAACTGGCCCAAGCGCTCGTGCACGGGGCCACGGTCATCCAGGTGCGGGGGAACTTCGACGAGGCCCTCGACATCGTGCGTCGGCTCGGCGACGAGGCGCCGGTGACGGTGGTGAATTCGATCAACCCGTACCGGATACAGGGACAGAAGACGGGCGCCTTCGAGATCGTCGACATCCTGGGCGATGCGCCCGATGTGCACTGCATCCCGGTGGGCAACGCCGGCAACATCACCGCCTACTGGCGCGGCTACTGCGAGTACCGGCATGCCGGCGTGTCCAGCAAGCTGCCCCGGATGCTCGGATTCCAAGCGGCCGGCGCTGCGCCCATCGTGCAAGGCCATCGGATCGAGCATCCGGAAACGATCGCCACCGCCATTCGGATCGGGAACCCGGCGTCGTGGTACGGGGCGACGGCGGCGGCCAGTGAATCGGGAGGGGCCATCGAAGCCGTGACCGACGAGGAGATACTGGCCGCCTACCGGTTCCTGGCGTCGGAGGAGGGCGTGTTCTGCGAGGCGGCCTCTGCGGCATCGGTCGCCGGGCTGTTGAAGGCGGATCTGGCTTCCTCGTCAACGGTGGTCTGTGTCCTGACCGGCAACGGTCTGAAGGACCCCGACCTCGCTATCAGTCAGATCTCGGTCCCCACCGTTGTCGATCCCTCGTACGACGCCGTTCTGGGGGCCCTCGGCCTCTGAGTCGGACCGTGAATTTCGTCACGCGATTCTCAGGTTTGCCCCACAGGGGACTCGGGAGGGGCGGCTGACCGGTCCGGACGTTTTCGGGAATGCCGGAGCAGCCGAGCGGGTTGGAGTAGGCGGCACCCAGGTGGGAAGACCCTCAGGGATGTTGCCGATACCTGTCGGAGTCCGGTATCATGTGTTTACCGCCGCCGCTCAGGTAACTTCTGGAGTGTCGCGGGTGACACGCCTCTTCAGGCGGTCCTCCACGAGCGAACCTTCAAGGGGGGCTCGGCGGAACGTAGCGGAACCGGTATGCAATCGTGCCGAACGCTTTACCCTCTGTCCGGTGTTCTCTGATTCCTGGGCTCACAAACCCGTCGTCGGGAACACAAACTAGCGAGGTGGTTGATGGCTGCAGAGCAACAGCTCGAGCGGTCCGTATTAGAACGCAAAGAGCGCGAGGAGCTCCGGGCGATAGCTGAAGCGATGGCGCTCGACACGAACTCTCGGAGCAAGAAGGCCGACATCATCGACCAGATCTTGCGTGCCGCGGGCGTGGATGCCAAGGGAACCGCCGGCCCCGCCGCCGGTTCCGAGAATGCCAACGGGGCGGCCCCGGCCCGACCCCGGTCCCGGGCGAGCAGTGCGCGGGCGGCGACCAACGTCGACGCCGAGCTGGCTCCGGGGGAGACCGCCACCAACGGCGACAGCGCCGAACATGCGCACAGCAACGGAACGGCGCAGGCGGCGAACTCGGACAACGGGCACGCCGACACCGCCGAGGAGTCCGCTTCGGCCGGCACGGCCAGGAGTGGCGCCGACGCCAGCGACGAGGTGTCGGGTGGACCCGACGGCGCCGTGGCGGCGCCGGCCGAGCGATCGGCGCCCGGACGCCAGGGGCCGGGACAGAACAACCCCGGCCAGAATCGTCAGCAGACCCAGCAGGGCCAGCAGGGCCAGCACTCCCAGGCGGGCAATCCCAACGATCCCGCCAACCGGCGGGGCCGTCGGCGCCGCGGCCGCGAACGGACGGGTCCCGGCGGTGGGCCCGGTGGTGGTGGCGGCGGTGAGCGCGAGCTGCAGGGTGGCGGCCAGGAGGCGCAGTACCAAGGAGAGCTCGTCGCTGTGAGTGGGCTTCTCGACCTTCGTGACGAGGGCTACGGCTTCGTGCGGGCCGAGGGCTACCTCCCCAGTCCACGCGACGTCTATGTCTCGATCAGCCAGGCGCGGCGCTTCGCTCTGCGCAAGGGCGACTATGTCGAGGGGGCAAGCCGTCCGGCCGCCTCCAACGAGAAGTTCCCCGCCCTGATCCGGATCGACACCGTGTCGGGCCTGTCGCCCGACGACGCCCGGAACCGGCCGCGTTTCGAGGACCTGACGCCGCTGTTCCCCGACTCGAAGCTCAAGTTGGAGACGCCGGGAGCGGCCGAGATCACCACGCGGATCATCGACCTGCTCTCGCCCATCGGCAAGGGCCAGCGCGGCATGATCGTCTCCCCGCCCAAGGCGGGAAAGACCACGGTGATGAAGCAGATCGCCCATTCCATCGAGGCCAACAATCCCGAGGTGCACCTGATCGTGCTGCTCGTCGACGAGCGGCCCGAAGAGGTGACCGACATGCGGCGGTCGGTGAAGGGCGAGGTTGTGGCCTCGACCTTCGACCGTCCGTCGGACGAGCACACGGCCATCGCCGAGCTGACCATCGACCATGCCAAGCGGCTCGTCGAGGTGGGACGCGACGTGGTGATCATCCTCGACGGGATCACCCGACTGGCCCGGGCCTACAACCTGGCCCAGCCGGCCAGTGGCCGGATCATGTCCGGGGGCGTGGACTCGGGAGCGCTGTACCCGCCGAAGCGGTTCTTCGGAGCAGCCCGGAACATCGAAGAGGGCGGATCGCTGACCATCCTGGCCACGGCCCTGGTGGAGACCGGATCCAAGATGGACGAGGTCATCTTCGAGGAGTTCAAGGGCACCGGAAACATGGAGCTGCGGCTCGACCGGCGGCTGGCCGAGAGGCGGCTCTACCCCTCGATCGACGTGAACGCCAGCTCCACCCGGCACGAGGAGCTGTTGTTCGAGCGAGGTCAGCTGCAGCAGGTCTGGAAGCTGCGCCGGGTCCTGAACGCCCTGGCCGCCGACGGCAACGCCGCCGCCGGGTTGGAGCTGCTGATGGACAAGATCCGGACCACCAAGAGCAACGACGAGTTCCTGGCCGAGATCGCCAAGGGACCGGCGACCTGAGGCTCGACCTCCGGCGCCTACACTGGGAGCCACTATGAAGACCGAGATCCACCCCTCGTACGTGGAGTGCGCCGTCCGCTGTTCGTGCGGCAATACGTTCACGACCCGTTCCACCAAGGCCGAGCTGCGGGCCGAGCTGTGCAACGAGTGCCACCCCTTCTTCACGGGGAAGCAGAAGTTGGTCGACTCGGGTGGTCGGGTGGAGCGTTTCCAGCGGCGCTACGGGACCCGGACGAAGAAGAAGTAACAGCGGGGACCGGGTCTGCGGCACTGTGCCGAAGACACCGGCTTGGCCGTCCCGCCGGTCGGACCGAAGGACATCGGTACCCTGGTGACGTGGATCCGGAACGGCTGACCGCCTGGGAGCGCGAGCACGAGTCGGTGCTGAGCGCGCTCAACGACGCCGCCGCTGCCGGGGAACACGGCCGGTTGCGTGATCTGACGCGTCGGCACCGGGAGCTCGAATCCCTGGTCGAGACCGGACGCCGGCTGCAACAGGCCGAAGAGGATTCGAAGACGGCTCGGGAGATGCTGACCGAGGCGTCGCCCGAGGACCGCGACGAGCTGCGGGCGCTGCTCGAGCGATCCGAAGCCGACGCCGAGAAGCTCGAGCAGGAACTGCAGCTGCAGCTGGTGCCTTCCGATCCGAATGAGGGTCGGAACGTGATCGTCGAGATCCGGGGCGCCGAAGGCGGGGAAGAGGCGAACCTCTTCGCCCGCGATCTGTTCGAGATGTACCGCCGGTACGCCGAGCGCCGGAACCTGAAGCTCGAGGTTCTCTCCTCCGACGCCTCGGACCGCGATGGGCTGAACGAGATCACCTTCGTGGTCCGCGGCAACGATGCCTGGCGTCGTCTGAAGCACGAAGGGGGGACGCACCGGGTGCAGCGGGTGCCGGTGACGGAGTCGCAGGGGCGGATCCACACCTCGGCCGCCACCGTGACCGTACTGCCCGAGGCGGAAGAGATCGACGTGCATATCGATCCCGCTGATCTGCGTATCGATGTCTACCGGTCCACCGGGCCGGGCGGTCAGTCGGTGAACACCACGGACTCGGCCGTGCGGATCACCCATGCACCCACGGGGCTGGTCGTCTCCATGCAGGACGAGAAGAGCCAGATCCAGAACCGGGCCCGGGCCATGCAGGTGCTTCGGGCCCGGTTGCTCAAGATGGAGCAGGACAAGGTGGCGTCCGAGCAGTCCGAGCAGCGGCGGAACCAGGTCGGCGGGGGCGGACGATCGGAGAAGATCCGGACCTACAACTTCAAGGAGAACCGGGTCACCGACCATCGGATCAAGATGACGCTGCACAAGCTGGACCGTGTTCTCGACGGCGAGCTCGACGAACTGGTCGACGCCCTGCTGGTCGACGAGCGGGACCGTCAGATCGACGAGGGCGCCGCCGCCGCCGCCGGAGACTGAGACGGTCCCGGCCGAGGTGATCGTCGACGGGGCCAACGGCCGGCAACTGGTGGCGTCGGTGGCCGAGCGGCTTCGGTCGGAGGCGGAGGCCAGGTGGATCGTGGGCCAGGCCGTCGGCCTCTCTCCGACGACGTTCTTCGGTGTGATCGACCAACCGGTGTCCCGGTCCGTGGTGGACGTCGTTCGGGAGATGACCGAACGCCGGGCCGGGGGAGAGCCGCTGCAGTACGTCCTCGGGGAGTGGTCGTTCCGTCGGCTCGAGGTGCGGGTCGACTGCCGCGCCCTGGTGCCGCGGCCCGAGACGGAGGTGGTGGTCGAGGTGGCGTTGGGCGAACTGCGACGGATGGCGCGGGCCGCCGAGGGTCCGGCGACGGGCCGGGCGACAAGTCGGGTGACAAGTCGGGCGACGGAGACAGCGCCGACGTTGGTGGCCGTCGACCTGGGGACCGGTTCGGGGGTGATCGCTCTGTCGCTGGCCGTGGAGGGCCCGGACGGTCTCGAGGTATGGGCCACCGACGTCTCGGGGGAGACACTGGAACTGGCGCGAAGCAACGTCTCGGCCGCCGGACTGGCCCAGCCGGGATCAGCGGTCGTCCATGTGGCGGAGGGGTCGTGGTTCGACGCTCTGCCCGAGGCCCTGGTGGGCGGGCTGCAGTTGGTGGTGTCCAACCCGCCCTACATCTCGGAGGCGGAATGGGCCGAGCTCGATCCCGTGGTGCGCGACCACGAACCGCGGCTGGCTCTCGTCCCCGGGGCCAGCGGTGCCGAAGCACTGGAGACTCTGATCGACGACGCCCGGCGGTGGCTCGCTCCCGGCGGGAGCCTGGTGCTCGAGCTGGCGCCCCATCAGGCTCCGGTCATGGCGGCCCGGGCCGAAGGCGCCGGTTACACCGGGGTCGGTGTCCAGACCGATCTGACCGGCCGGGATCGGATCCTGGTGGCCCGGCGGCCCCGGTGACGACGGACGGACCCGACGCCGAGGCCCCTGAAGAGGCGGTGGAAGCACTGCTGGCCGGGGCCGTGGTGGGCATTCCCACCGACACCGTTTACGGTCTGGCCGTCGATCCCCGGCGGGGGGGAGCGACCGACGCCGTGTTCGCCCTGAAGAGGAGGCCGGCCCGGTTGGAGTTGCCGGTCCTGGTGGCCGGTGTCGAGCAGGCCGCCGATCTGGCCGGCCCCGGCGGACTTCCCGGTCTGGCGCGCCGGCTGGCGGAGCGCTTCTGGCCGGGAGCGCTGACCATCGTGGTGGCGCGCCGGAGCGGTCTCGACTGGGACCTCGGCGGCGACGGCCGGACGATCGGGCTGCGCTGCCCGGCCCACCCGGTGGCCCGCCGCCTGTGCGAAGAGGTCGGGCCCCTGGCCACCACGAGTGCCAACCGCCACGGGGCACCGGCGATGACCACGGCGGCCCAGCTGTCCCGGGAGTTCGGCCACGCCGTGGCCGTGGTGGTCGACGGGGGCCTCTGTGATGGCACGCCGTCGACGGTCGTCGACGTGACCGGTGAGACGGTGCGGTCGATCAGAGACGGGGCGGTGCCGTGGAACGATGTCGTCGAGGCCGCCGGCGGGCGTTGAGAATCGGGAGGGGTGGGGCGCTCAGCGCAGTTCGACCCGGCCGTCGGCGAAGAGCCGGGCCCGGCGGCCGCAGCCTTCTTCGGTCTCGAGGTCGAGCAGGGTGTCGGGGTCGCTCGTGGTCCCCCAGGCCCGGGCCCCGTCGTCGGTGAGAAGGGCGGCGATGGCGTGGTCGGGTTGGCCGTCGGGCTGGTGGATGACGGTGTAGGTCTCCACCGTGGCATCGCCTTCGTAGTCCGAGGCCGGTGGGCGCTGGGGTAGGGCATCCACCTCGTCCTGGGGGTTCTGGTAGGCGAAGCCGTGGGCCGGCGGGGTGGTCGACCACAGACCGACCGCGTGTTTGGTGACGTACCACCCCAGTCCGGTGACCAAGCCCAGAGAGCCGGGATCGCCGCGGAGTCGGTCGGCCATGGTGGCGATGGAGTGGCTGACGTAGTTGTTCCCCGGACCTCCGGCGAAGCCGAGGCCGCCGGTGACGGTGAGCGGCCGGTCGGTGTCGTCGATCAGAAGGCCGAACTCGTTGGCCGCGATCTGGACGGCGCAGGGGAAGCAGGAATAGAGGTCGACATGGGCGATGTCGTCGATACCGACGCCGGCGCCATGAAGGGCATGTCTGGCGGCCAGGCGGATGGCGGGGGAGGAGTGGAGATCCTGGCGGTGCGAGAGGAACCAGTGGTCCGAGGCGTCGGCTCCCGAGAGGGGGAAGACCCAGCGGTCCTCGGGGACACCGGCCGAGCGGGCCGCGTCCACCGAGCAGAGGATCATGGCGGCCCCCTGGTCGACGCGGTCGTTGGCGTTGCAGAGCTTCGGATAGGGGAACGAGACCATCCGGTTGTCCGGGCCCACCGTTCGGATCTCGAGGGCGGTGCGGGGCTGGCGGAACCAGGCGTAGGGGTTGGTGGCGGCCACTTCGGAAAAACGGGCCCACATCCGCGACAGCTTCTGCTGATGCTCGGCGATGCTCTCGCCCGCCGCCGCGCGGAGCGCATTTTCGAACAAGGGGTAGATCCGGTTGGGTCGGTCGAGACCGCGGGCCGACTCCGTGTCGGTGGTGGCCACCCGGTCGACACCGAGCCGGACCGGTTCCTTCGTGGCCGGGGGCTGGACCGTCCAGGGCAGGATGGGTCGGTCGGGGTCGCGGCGGGCCGCCAGGCGGGTGTAGATGCAGTCGGCCCCGGCCACCAGAGCGACGTCCAGATCGCCGGCGGCGATGGCCAGGGCGGTGGCGCTCGCCACCGTCTGGGGGTTGTTGCCGCCGATGGCGGTGAGCACCTGCTCCTTGGGGGTCAGGCCCAGGCGCTCGGAGACGAGGAGTCCCGGATTGCTATAACCCCAGCTCAGGGGGACGATGATTCGCATCGAGCCGGCCCGGGCGAGCAAGCGGTCGCCCGCCCCCGCTCCCTGGCAGTCGGTCGCCGCGGCGCGAAGCGCCCGGGCCATCAGGTCGACGGGCTCGGCCCGGTCCGTCACCGGTTGGCCGGCCACCGGGCGCTCGGTGACCTGGCCCACGCCGACCAGGACGGGCGTGCGGGGGTCGAGGGTCATGGGCCCGGAGCGTACCTGGGCCCCGGTCCCCGGCCCCGGGGCGCCACGGGGCCGTCGGTATGCTTCGGCCCATGCGCATCGCGGTCGGTTCCGATCACGCCGGGTACCGATTGAAGCAGGTTCTGGCCGAGCACCTGTCGGGCCTCGGCCACGAGGTGGACGACCTGGGGACCCATTCCGAGGCCGCCGTCGACTACCCCGAGTTCGGTGCCGCCGTCGGCCGGGCGGTGACGGGGGGGCGGGCGCAGCTCGGGGTGTGCGCCTGCGGGACGGGCATCGGGATCTCCATCGCCGCCAACAAGATCGACGGTGTCCGGGCCGCCGTCGTCCACGACGCCACCACGGCCCGGCTGGCCCGGGCCCACAACCATGCCAACGTGGTGTGTCTGGGCGGTCGCATCGTGGGCGACGAAGTGGCCCGGGACGCCATCGACACCTTCCTGGCCACCGAGCCCGCCGGCGGCCGTCATGCGGTACGGATCGAAGAGATTGCCGAGCTCGAGGCGCACTGAGGTGCCTCGCGGGACGAGGGGACGACCATGACCGACCGGAACAGCTCGCCCGAGGTGGCCGCCACACCGTTCGACGCCTGGTTGACCGAGGACGCCGAAGTGGCCGGACTGCTGCGGGCCGAGGCGGTGCGGCAGTCGACCACCTTGCAGTTGATCGCCTCGGAGAACTTCACGTCGACGGCCGTGCTCGCCGCCACCGGGTCTCTGCTGACCAACAAGTACTCCGAGGGTTATCCGGGTCGGCGCTACTACGGGGGGAACCGGATCATCGACGAGGTCGAGGATCTGGCGCGCGAGCGGGTGAAGGCGCTGTTCGGGGCCGAGCACGCCAACGTCCAGCCCCACGCCGGGGCCAACGCCAACCTGGCCGCCTACCAGGCGCTGCTGGAACCGGGGGACACGATCCTGGCCATGCGTCTCGACCAGGGCGGCCACCTGACCCACGGGTCACCGGCCAGCATCACCAGCAAGATCTGGCGGTTCGTGGCCTACGGGGTGACGCCGGCCTCGGGCGACGTCGACCGGCCCGGCGAGGTGATCGATTTCGACGAGGTGGCCGACATGGCCAAGCGGGAACGGCCCAGGCTGATCGTGGCCGGCGCCACCGCCTACCCCCGGCTGATCGAGCCCCAGCCCTTCCGGGAGATCGCCGACTCCGTCGGGGCCAAGCTGATGTTCGACATCGCCCATCCGGCCGGCCTGGTCGCCGGTGGGGCTCACCCGAACCCGGTGGCCCTGGCCGACGTGGTGACCTTCACCACCCACAAGACCCTGCGCGGGCCGCGCGGCGGCGCCATCTTGTGTCGGGCCGAGCTGGCCAAGGCCGTCGACTCGGCCGTCTTCCCGGGCCTGCAGGGTGGGCCGTTGGAACATGTGATCGCCGCCAAGGCGGTGGCCTTCCGCGAGGCCGCCCAGCCGTCGTTCCGGCAGTACGCGGCGGCCGTGGTGGCCAACGCCCGGGCTCTGGCCGTGGGCCTGGCCGCCGAAGGGTTCCGGCTGGTCTCGGGTGGCACCGACAACCATCTCGTGCTGGTCGATCTGCGGACCTTCGACGCCGAGCTGACCGGCAAGGAGGCACAGGAGGTGCTCGACCGTTCGGGGATCACCCTGAACCGGAACACGATCCCCGATGATCCGCGCTCGCCGTTCGTGACCTCGGGGCTGCGACTGGGCACGGCCGCCCAGACGACGGCGGGCATGGGTGAAGCGGAGATGGCCGAGATCGCCGCCCTGATCGGTGCCTGCCTGCGCGGACGGGCCGATGCCGACAGCCTCGAATCGGTGCGCCGTTCGGTGCGGGACCTGTGCGACCGCTTCCCGCCGTACCCCGGCTTGTCGGGCCCGGGTGACGCCGCCGGCGGCCGAGGGAGCTGACACCGTGCCCCCCGTGGGGGCCTACGTGGTCGTGGCCCTGGTGGCCGCCGTGGGCACGTTCTTGGCCATGTTCCCGCTCCGGCGCCTGGCTACCCGGACCGGATTCGTGGCCGAACCGGACGAACGGCGGATCCACACCCGGGTGACCCCCTACGGCGGGGGGGTGGCCATGTTCATCGCCTTCTTGGTGGCCATGATCGTGGCCTCGCAGTTGCCGTCTCTGCAGGGCATCTTCCAGGGGTCCTCCGAACCCCTCGGCCTGGTGCTCGGTGCGGCGGTGATCTTCGCCGTGGGCCTGGGCGATGACATCAGGGACGTGCCCGGAACCCCCATGTCGGCCCCGGCCAAGATGGCCGGCGAGGTGCTGGCCGCCATGGTGCTCGTCTTCCTGGGCGTGACCATGCTGAACTTCAAGATCCCGCTGGTCGGGTTCTTGGTGCTCTCACCGGGGAGTGGCTGGACGCCTCTTCTGACCGCGCTGTGGGTCATCGTGATCACCAATGCCGTGAACCTGATCGACGGGCTCGACGGCCTGGCTGCCGGGATCGTGGCCATCGCCTCGGGGGCGCTCGCCGTCTACGGCATGCGTCTCGTCGACCTGGGCTATCTGCCCCCGGACAATCTGGGCCCTCTGATCGCGGTGATCGCCTTCGGGGTGTGCATCGGCTTCCTGCCCCACAATTTCCATCCGGCCCGCGTCTTCATGGGCGACGCCGGGGCGCTCTTCCTGGGCCTGCTGATGGCGGCCGCCACCATGGTGATCGGGGGACGGACCCCCGACGTGAGTGGGCAGACCTACTTCTTCTTCGCCCCACTGTTCATCCCCCTGTTCATTCTGGGGGTGCCCATCGCCGACATGGCCTTCGCCTTCATCCGCAGGACGGCCAAAGGCACCGGGTTCGACACCCCCGACAAGGATCACGTCCATCACCGGTTACTTCGCCTCGGTCATGGACCGCGCCGGACGGTGGTGATCCTGTGGGCCTGGACCGCGGCGCTGTCCGCCTTCGTGCTCTATCCCCTGTTCGCGCCACCGGCCAACGCCGTGATCCCCTTCGGCGCCGTGATCCTGGGCCTGGTGCTGTACACCTTGTTCCATCCCGGTTTGCGCAAGAACGTCCCACCGGTCCCCGCCGTCACGGCCGCCGACGGTGCCGCCGACTGCTCGGGCCGGCCGGAGTACGGAGCCGCCGGCCCCGAAGGCCGGGCCGGCGATCCGGCCGGAGGGCCATCGGTCCCGGCGTCGGAGGCCGAAAATCCCCCCGGTGTCGAGCCCCGACGGGCGGGGGGCGCGACCCCACCGGAGCACAACGGCGCCTACGGTGTTCCGGTACCGGCACCCGGGTCTTCCCCCGGGGTCGTTGCTGACGGCAATTGATCGCGTCGGGAGTTCCGCTCGTTTTGCCGCGCCCAAGGGCCGGATGGGAGGATTGGGCCTGTGCGGTACCCCTCCCTCGCAGTTGTCTGTCGCTGGACCCTCGCCGTCAGGGCGAGCGGTCGCGGTGCCGGGCACGCCGAGTGACCTCAGCCAACCCGGGCTATGCATCACATCCCCGTTATTGACGCGCGCCGGGCTGTAGGACGTGGAAGAGAAGCCCTCGCCCCGGGTCTTCGATCTGATGGCCATGGGCCTGAGCTCGGCGCTGATGATCGGACTCGGTCTGGGGATGGGCGTGGGAATCGACGACTGGTTGAACAGCAGCCCCATTGCCACCATGCTCGGTCTGGCCTTCGGGATCACCGCGGCCGTGGCCAGCACCGTGCACCGGGTGCGGCGGTTCCTGTAGGCGGGTCCGGCGCAGGCCGGACTCCGGGCTGATCGGGGCTCGACAGATGATGGACTCCTTTTCGAACTTCTCGCTCCCGCAGATCTCCGCCGTGGCCCGTCGCACGTCGCTGACCGCTCTCGGCATCGGCGGCCTCGCTGTCGTCTCACTCGGCCTCACCGGCCACGCTCTGGTGGGCATCGGCATCTGCGTCGGGCTGGCCCTTGCCCTCGGGAATTTCCGGCTCATCTCGCGCGCCACTGTCAAGGCCAGTACGTCGGGTAACCCGGACACGCGCCGGCCTCTGGCGCTGAACACGCTGGGCCGGATGGGCGTGATCACCGTGATCGCCTTCGGCCTGGTCTTCGTGTCGCGGCCTCTCGGGTTCGGGACGTTTGTGGGTCTGGCCGCCTTCCAGTTCACCCTGCTGACCAACGTGGTGGTGTCCATGCTCCACGAGCCGAGCCAAACGGTCGCACCGGGAAGCACCGGGGAGCGCAGCTCGTGATGCCAGGTCTGGCCGTGCCGGTGGCGCGCTTCCTGGCTGCCAACATCAACGTCGGCGTCCACGTCCAGCGGAAGTTGCTCGGACTCACCGTCGACCTCGACACCCTGTGGGCCACGTTGGCGGCCATGGTCATCGTGATCGGGCTCGGTCTCTACCTCCGGTCGCGGGCCACGGCCGGTGTTCCCGGGAAGCTGCAGCTGGTGTGGGAGATGGGCGTGTCGGCCGTGCGCAAGCAGGTAGAGGGGGCGATCGGGCCCCGGGGCTCGGCCATCGTTCCCCTGGCCGTCACCCTCTTCGTCTTCATCCTGGTGGCCAACTGGTTCGAGGCTCTGGGGATCGGCTCCGACATCGAGTGGCTGCCCGCCCCGACGGGGGATATCAACCTCACCCTGGCGCTGGCCTTCATCGTGATCATCCCGGTCCACATCGCGTCCATCCGCAGCCGAGGACCGGTGGGCTACCTGAAGCACTACGTGGCCCAGCCCTTCCCCAAGTTCCTGTTCCCCCTGAATGCCTTCATCAACGGGGTCGAGGAGGTGGCCAAGCCGATCACCCTGGCCCTCCGACTCTTCGGCAACCTCTTGTCGGGCGGCCTGATGCTGGCGCTGATCGCCGCGCTGGCCGTGTGGAACATCTCGCACATCCCCATCGGCGACGTGGCCACCGTGGTCCTGAACCCCGTGTGGAAGCTGTTCGACCTGGCCATCGGGGCGATCCAGGCCTTCATCTTCGCCTTGCTCACCATCTTGTACTTCGACACGGCAATGAGCGATGCCCACTGAGCGCCGCGCGTCCCATCGAGGGGCTTGCGATGTCACGACCGCAAACGACACAAAGAAGGAGCATTCCTGATGGCAGATCCGAAGCTGGACCAAGCGATTCAGTTGGCCGGCGCCATGATCGGCGGTGGCCTGCTGATGGGTGGCGGGGCCGTGGGCGCCGCCATCGGTGACGGCCTGGCCGGGAGCCAGACCATCGCCGGCGTGGCCCGCCAACCCGAGGCGCAGGGCCGACTGTTCACCATCATGTTCCTGACGGTGGGCCTGGTGGAGGCCATGTACTTCATCAACCTCGCCTTCACGGCGCTCTTCGTCTTCTCGCTGTACAAGAAGTAACGACCACCGCTGTGGGGGGCTCCGCTGCGGTGGAGCGTCACGCGGCTCACCGATCGAGGCAGAACTGACATGCCCTTAGCCAGTAGCAATTTCCTGGTCCCCAATGGGACGCTGATCGTCGAGATCATCGCCTTCCTGATCGTGCTGTTCGTGATCGGCCGCTATGTGCTGCCGGTGTTGAACAAGACGTTGGAGGAGCGCCAGGAGCAGATCCGCACCGCACTCGAGGCCGCCGAGGCGGCCCGGGTCGAAGCCGATGAGACGCGGGCCCAACGCCAGGGCATCCTCGACGAGGCCCGGCAGCAGGCCCGGGAGATCGTCACCCAGGCCAACAAGGTGGCCGACGGTGTCGCCGCGCAGTCCGAGGAGCGGGGTCAGCAGGAATACGACCGGCTGGTACGGGTGGCGGAAACGGACATCGCCCTGGCCCGGCAACGGGCCATCGACGAGGTGAGCGCCCAGCTCGGCACCCTCGTGATGTCGGCGGCCCGTCAGGTGATCGGCCGCGAGATCGATGCCGCCAGCCACCGCGCTCTCATCGACGAGGCCGTGGCCGCCCTGAAGTCGTCGTCGGACACGACCGCCGCCCGATCGCAGAGCTGAGCGGCAGAGGGACCAGAAGGAAACTCCCGTGCAGCCCGTCCTCCGTGGCTATGCCACCGCTATTCTCGAAACGGCGCGCGCCGACGGTGCCGCTGTGCTGGTGGCCGACGAATTGGGTCAGGTCGAGCGGCTGATCGTGGGAACGCCGGCTCTGGGGACGGCGCTGACCGACACCACCGTCCCGGCCGTGGCCCGCCGCGCCGTGGTGACGGACCTCCTCGCATCCCGGGTGAATTCCGCCACCCTGCGTCTGGTGATACGGGTGGTGGACACCGAGTCCGCCCCCGAGATCACCGTGGGTCTTCACGACGTGGCCGAGTTGGCTCATCTGATGCAGGGACGCAGCCCCGAGGAGTCCACCACCGACGACGAGCCCTTGCTGGGCCGGACCGCGGCCCGCCAGCTGATCGCCGGCTACGCCCTGGCCGTCTTCGAAGCCCTGGACTCGGCCTCGGAGCTCGATGCCATCGAGGACGAGCTCTTTCGCTTCGCCCGGGTGGTGGAATCGACGCCGGCGTTGCGTAGCGTCCTCACCGACCGGAGTATCGAATTGCCTGGCCGCCGGGACGTGGTGGCCGATCTTCTCGGGGGCAAAGCCCATGCCGGCACCGTCCGTCTGGTGAGCGAAGCCCTGCGGGGCCGGACCCGCGACCTGGTGGCCACCCTGGACTGGCTGGTCGTGCAGGCCGCCCAGGCCCGGGGGTGGCGCGTGGCGCGTATCCGGGCCGCCCGCGACGTGTCCGAGGGCGAGCGCCAGGAACTTTCCGGGGCTCTCGAGCGTCTGGCCGGATCACCGGTCGAGCTGCAGGTCTTCGTGGACGAGAAATTGCTCGGCGGTGCCACCGTCCAGATCGGTGACCTGCTCGTCGACGCCACTATCCGCCACCGACTCGAACAACTACAAGAGCACCTCCTCGGAGCCGAGGGGGAGACGCGAGGAGCACACCACTGATGGCAGAACTGACCATCAACGCCGACGAGATCACCGCCGCGTTGCAGAGGCACGTCACCGAGTACTCACCCGAAGTGGCGACCGAGCAGGTGGGACGGATCGTCGAAGTGGGCGACGGGATCGCCCGGGTCTCGGGCCTGCCCAACGCGGCCGTGAACGAGCTGCTCGAGTTCGAAGACGGCACGCTCGGACTGGCGCTCAATCTGGATGAGGACACCATCGGGGCCGTCATCCTCGGCGGTGACACCCATCTCGACGAAGAGCAGCTGGTACGGGCCACGGGGCGGATCCTGTCCGTGCCGGTGGGAGACGGACTGCTCGGGCGGGTGGTGAACCCTCTGGGTGAGCCGATCGACGGCAAGGGGGCCATCGCCGGATCCGAAACCCGTCGTCTCGAGGTGCAGGCGCCGGGCATCGTGGCCCGGCAACCGGTGAGCGAGCCGATGCAGACCGGGATCAAGGCCATCGACTCGATGACGCCCATCGGCCGGGGTCAGCGTGAGCTCATCATCGGCGACCGCAAGACGGGCAAGACGACGGTGGCCATCGACACGATCATCAATCAAAAGGGCAAGGGCGTGAAGTGCATCTACGTCGCCATCGGCCAGAAGGGCTCCTCGGTGGCCCAGACGGTGGCCGTCCTGGCCCAGTACGGCGCCCTCGAGTACACGGTGGTGGTGGCCGCCCCCGCCTCCGAGCCGGCCCCCTTCAAGTACCTGGCTCCCTATGCCGGGTGCGCCATGGGCCAGCACTGGATGGAGAACGGGGAGCACGCCCTGATCGTCTACGACGACCTGTCGAAGCAGGCCGAGGCCTACCGGCAGCTGTCGCTGCTGCTGCGGCGGCCGCCGGGACGCGAGGCCTACCCGGGCGATGTCTTCTATCTGCACAGCCGGTTGCTCGAACGGGCGGCCAAGTTGTCGGAGGCGCGTGGCGGCGGTTCGCTCACCGCCCTGCCCATCATCGAGACCAAGGGCGGCGACGTGTCGGCCTACATCCCGACCAACGTCATCTCCATCACCGACGGCCAGATCTATCTCGAGTCGGACCTCTTCTATGCCGGTGTCCGGCCCGCCATCAACGTCGGCATCTCCGTGTCCCGGGTGGGTGGTGCGGCGCAGATCAAGGCCATGCGCTCGGCCTCGGGAACGCTCAAGATCGACCTGGCCCAGTTCCGCGAGCTCGAAGCTTTCGCCACCTTCGGCTCGGAGCTCGACAAGGTGTCCCAGGCCCAGCTCGACCGGGGCTACCGGCTGACCGAGCTGCTGAAGCAGCCGCAGAACGCCCCGATGCCCGTCGAGGAGCAGGTGATCGTCATCTACGCCGGGTCGAACGGCTGGGTGGACGACGTGGCCGTCTCCGAGCTCCGTCGCTTCGAGTCCGAGTTGCTCACCTTCATGAGGAGCAACCATGCCGATCTCCTCGACGGCATCCGGGCCACCGGCGCCGCCCCGGAGCCGGCCGATCTGAAGAAGGCCCTCCAGGAATTCAAGGACGGCTTCGTGGCCATGGAAGGCAGCTGAGCGATGCCCGGCGGTCAGGAACAGATCCTCCGGCGCCGTATCAAGAGCGTCCAGGCGACGCAGAAGATCACGCGCGCCATGGAACTGATAGCCGCCTCGCAGATCGTCCGCGCCCAGGGCCGGATCGCCGGTGCCGCGCCGTACCTGAACGGCATCGCCGACGTCCTGGCCGAGGCGGCCGCTGACGCCGGGGAGAACGCCGGCCGGGTGCTCGGCGTCCCCGAGGCGCCCCAGCGCGTTCTCGTCGTCGCCCTCGTGGCCGACCGGGGTCTGTGCGGCGGGTACAACGCCAACGTCCTGCGACCGATCGAGCGGATGGTGCGGACGAACGCCGCCTCCGGCGTCGAATACCGCCTCGTCTCCTCCGGCCGAAAGGCCCAGTCCTTCTTCCGCTTCCGGCGCATCGAGGTGGAGACGTCGTTCATCGGCTTCTCCGACCGGCCCAGCTTCGAAGACGCCCGGGCCATCGCCGCCGCCATCACGCCGGCCTTCCTGGAGGAGCAGGTGGACCAGGTCCTCATCGTGTCCACCCGCTTCCTGTCGGCCGGTACCCAGGTGGTGGAGACCCGCCAGCTGCTGCCGCTGCCGGAACCGACGGGCGACGAGGAGAAGGCCCCCATGTCGGGCTACACCGAGTTCGAGCCGGAATCCCCCGACCTGTTGGTGGAGCTGGTACCGCGTTACGTGGAGGCCGCCGTCTTCGGCGCCCTGCTCGAGGCCTCGGCCAGCGAGCACACGGCGCGGCAGCGGGCCATGGCGGCAGCCACCGACAACGCCGACGACCTGGTGAAGAACCTGACCCGGGTGATGAACAGAGCCAGGCAGGACGCCATCACCACCGAGATCATGGAGATCGTGGGTGGCGCCGAGGCTCTGCGCCAGTCCGCCGGCTCCGATTGACGACCGCCAGCGAGCGATGACCGAGACCCTCATGAACGAGAACGACCAGAAAGAACAGGGCGCATGACCACCACAACCTCTGCACCGACCACCCCCGACCGCACCAACCTTCCCGACGGACGGGTCGTGGCCATCGCCGGTCCCGTTGTCGACGTGGAGTTCCCGCCCCACGGCCTGCCCGAGATCAACATGGCCGTCGAGATGGATCTGGAGCTCGACGGGACCAAGGTGGTCGTCACCTCCGAGGTGGCCCAGCAGATCGGCGAAGGCCGGGTCCGCTGCGTCTGTTTGAAGCCGACGGACGGTCTGCGCCGCGGCACCGTAGTCCGCAACCTCGGACGCGGGCTGGCCGTGCCCGTGGGCGACGCCGTTCTCGGGCACGTCTTCAACGTCCTCGGCCAATCCCTCGACACCGATGACATCGGTGTCGTCGAGGACCGCTGGGACATCCACCGCGATGCACCCGCCTTCGACACGCTGGAGCCGCGCCGTCAGATGTTCGAGACGGGGATCAAGGTGATCGACCTGCTCGAGCCCTACGTGCAGGGCGGGAAGATCGGCCTCTTCGGCGGAGCCGGCGTGGGCAAGACCATCATCATCATGGAGATGATCAACCGGGTGGCACTCAACCACGGTGGTGTGTCGGTGTTCGCCGGCGTGGGCGAGAGGACCCGTGAGGGCACGGACCTCTGGATCGAGATGCAGGAGTCCGGCGTCATGGAGAAGGCCGCCCTCGTCTACGGCCAGATGGACGAGCCCCCAGGGGTGCGCCTGCGGGTGGGCCTGGCCGCGCTGACCATGGCCGAGTACTTCCGGGACGTGAAGAACCAGGACGTGCTTCTGTTCATCGACAACATCTTCCGCTTCGTCCAGGCCGGCTCCGAGGTGTCGACCCTGCTCGGCCGGATGCCGTCGGCCGTGGGCTACCAGCCCACATTGGCCGACGAGATGGGCGAGTTGCAGGAACGGATCACTTCGACCCGGGGACACTCCATCACGTCCCTTCAGGCCGTCTATGTGCCGGCCGACGACTACACCGACCCGGCGCCGTTCACCACCTTCACCCACCTCGACGCCACCACCGAGCTGTCCCGGCAGATCGCCTCGCTCGGCATCTACCCCGCCGTCGACCCCCTGGCCTCGACCTCCAACATCCTGGCGCCCGAGATCGTGGGGGAGCGGCATTACGGCGTGGCCGGACGCGTCCAGGGTGTGCTCCAGAGGTACCGGGAGCTCCAGGACATCATCGCCATCCTCGGTCTCGACGAGTTGTCGGAGGAGGACCGGTTGACGGTCAACCGGGCCCGGAAGATCCAACGCTTCCTGTCGCAGCCGTTCAACGTCGGCGAGGTGTTCACCGGCCTGAAGGGCGTGACCGTTCCCATCGAGGAGACGGTGGAGTCCTTCGAGGTTCTGCTGAACGGCGAGCTCGACGAGGTGCCCGAGCAGGCGTTCCTGAATGTCGGGGGCGTGGACTCCGTGCTCGAGAAGGCCAAGAAGCTCGAGGCGGGTGCCGAGTAACGATGCCCACATTTGCCTCCAGCCTGGTGACGCCCGAGCGCATCGTGCTCGAGGAAGAGGTGGCCGCCGTCATTCTGCGCACGGACGTCGGTGACGCCACCTTCCTGGCCGGACACACCCCGCTCATCGGCGCCATCGTTCCCGGCCTCGTCCGTTTCCAGCACGAGGACGGTTCCGAGGAACGGGTGGCCGTCCACGGAGGATTCGTCTACGTGAAG
>DATLQU010000021.1:0-55715 GCA_035535015.1 Acidimicrobiales bacterium
GCTCGATCAGTATCAGGATTCCGAAGATGACGAAGCTGTCGAAGGCCTGGATGAGCGGCACCGGGACCCGCTTGCCCGCCTCGCCGGCGTAGGCCAAGCCATACCAGGCCGTCGTCTGCCGTCCACCGCCGGCCACCATCAATTGGGGGCCGAGAAGCCGTCCCACCCCCCATGCCGCCATCAGGACCGGACTCACGATGTCGAGCGCTCTCACCGAAGGCAGCTCGGGGCACCGTCGACGGGCCAGGATCACCCCAACGGGGATTCCGAACAACAGGCCGCCGAACGACGACAGCCCCCCTTGCCAGATAGCCAGGATCTGTGACGGGTGGGCACTGTAGGTGGACCAGTTGGCCACCACGTGCAGCAGCCGTGCTCCGGCGATGGATGCCACCACGATCCACAGGAAGACGCCGGTCAGCCACTGCCACGGGTAGCCGTTGTTGCGGAGCCGGCGCTCGAAGTAGCGGTAGGCGAACCAGAAGGTGATGGCCAGGCCGATCCCGTAGGTGTGGACTTCGAGCGGTCCGATGTGGAATGCGACGGGGATCGGCTTCACTGTGGTCCTCGGCTGGATGAAACCAGGCGGGGCACCCGGCGGCTCTCAGCGTACCGTCGGAGCGGGCCTCGATGAGGCCGGTGCGCCTGTCATCGGGCTGGCCCGGCCCTGGTGGCGGCACGAACCGCCGTCCGACCCTACGCTGCGGTCGTCGTCGGCCGAGGAGAGATCATGGGAGCACTCGAGGGGAAGGTGGCCGTCGTCACCGGTGCGGCGTCGGGGATCGGGCTGGCCTGTGCCACCCGGTTCACGGCCGAGGGCGCCACCGTCGTGGCCGTGGACATCGCCCAGGAGGCGGTCCGGGCGGTGGCGCAGAGCCTGGGCGCCGTGGCCGTCCGGGCCGACGTCAGCCGACCGGCCGACTGGGACGCCGTAGTCGAGTCCGTCAGGACCCTCGGTGGTGTCGATGCCGTCTACCTGAATGCAGGCGTCACCACGCCGGAAGGGGACATCACGGCCCTCACCGACGATCAGTACCGTCGCATCCTGTCGGTCAATGTCGACGGAGTCGTCTTCGGCGCCCGCGCCCTCGTTCCCGAGCTCACGGCGCGCGGCGGCGGTGCCATCGTGGCCACCGCCTCCTTGGCCGGCCTGGTGGCGTTTGCCGCCGATCCCATCTACGCCATGACCAAACATGCCGTCGTGGGACTCGTCCGTGCCCTCGCCCTGCGCCTGGCGGACGGCGGCATCACCGTCAACGCCGTCTGCCCGGGACTCGTCGACACACCCCTGGTGGGCGGCGAGGTCCGCGATCTGCTGGCGGCGTCGGACTTCCCGCTCATCTCGCCCGACGCCGTGGCCGCCGCCGTTCTCGGCTGCGTCCTCGGAGGCGACACCGGTCAGGCCGTCGTGGTCCAGGCGGGACGCGAGGCCCTCCCGTTCCGCTTCGCCCGGCCGCCGGGCCCCCGCCAGCCGGGTGCCGAAGGGCGGACCCCGCCGGGACTGCTGGCCGCTCCCCGAGACGGCTGACTCCGGTGGCCGCCGGGCCGGCCCCGATACCTACGGCCGGCCGGCCCCGACCAGTCCGTTGGACCAGATGCCCGTGACCTGGACGTTCTCTCCCGTCTCGGGCGCCTGCACCATCCGGCCGCCACCGATGAACATCGTCACGTGGCCGATGGTCCCGCCCTCGTCGTAGAAGAGAAGGTCTCCGGGCTGGAGGTCGGACAGCGGCACGTGCTCGGTGTCGTCGTACTGGGCGGCCGCCGAGTGGGGGAGGCTCACCCCGGCCCGGCCCCAGGCCCACATGGTCAGGCCCGAGCAGTCGAAACCCTGTCCCGGGGTGGCCCCGGCCCAGACGTAGGGGACACCCAACTGGCTCATGGCCGCGGCGACCGCCGCGCCACCACCGGCCGACGGGGCCGGGATGTTCGTTCCGGCGCCACTCGCCGCCGCCGCCGCTGCTGCGGCCTGCGCGGCGACCCGCTGCCTGAAGGCGGCTGCCTGGGCCGCCGCCGCCGCCGCCTGCTGCTGCGCCACCAGCGAGGCGATATGCCCCTTCACCTTCGACAGCGTGGCCTGCTGATCGGCCAGCTCTGTCTGGGCGCCCTGCTTCGCCGTCTGGGCCGCGCTCAGCGCCGCCTGGGCTTGCGTCTCGGTCGCCTGTAGCTGACTCTCCTGCGCGTTCAAGGCGTCCTGGGCCCGGTTCAGCCGATCTATGGCGTTCGACACGTTGCCGCTCGCCACCTTCTGGTACTCGCTGAGCACCGACGACCGTTCTCCGCCCGGCGAGAAGAGCTGCTCGAGACCGTTGTCCGCTCCACCCGAGGTGTAGTCGTCGAGAGCCTGGCCGCGCAGGTTGGCCTCGTCGGCCTCCACCCGTGCCTTCGTCCGGCTGATCTGGCTGCGGGTCTGTGACAGCTGCTGGTCGAGCTGGCTGACCTGGATCACCGCCTGGTCGTACTTCTCGCTCAGTGCCGCCAGTTGCTGGCTCTGCGCCTGGATCTGGTTGGCCAGTGCCGTGGCCTCCGCTTTGGCGCTCGTCAGGCTGTCCGCCGATGCCGGGAGAGTCGCCGGGAGGACCGCTCCGGCGGTCAGGGTGACGGCGATACAGCTCAACAGCACAACACCCAGGGGACGACACGTCCGCCGACGCTGCGCCGTCGAGGGGGGCTCGAGGCGAGTCACAACGGGAGCAATGCATAGCAAGAAGAGATGCCCATAGCAAGGATTTCGCCCCCTCCGAGCCGCTGACCTGGGACTCCTCCTTCGGAGTACCGAAGACTGTGGCGGCGAACCCTCCCCGGCCCCGACGCCGCCACCTGGGCCGCAATGGCCATCGGAGCCCGGAGGTCGGTCGGCGCAGGGTCTCCCCAGGCGGGCCCATTAGCCTCCGGTCGGTGCATCCGATCGAGCGTCTCCGGTACGTGGCCCGGGCCGGCTGGGGGGCGCCCGACGTGCTCGCCGCCGAAGCGGCCTGGGCCCTGGCCGACCTGGCCGACCGGGAGCCACAGGCCGTGCTGCCCTCGTGCCGACGCCTGCTCGACCGTCATCCCGGCTGCGGACCCATGTGGTGGGTGGCGTCCCGGATCGTCACCGCCGGCGACCAGGTGTCGGAAGGGGAGCGCTGCGCCGACGCCCTCGAGGGCGATCCCACGGAGACTCTCCTCGACGACGCCCTCCCCGACGGCGCCCGGATCGTGCGTCGCGGTGCAGTGAGCGACGTGGCCAGCGCCGACGTCGTCGTCGTTCAGGTCGACGCTATCGGCCCGGCCGCCATGCTGGTCGACCCCGACGTCCGGGGCCTGCTCGACGCCGCCCGGGCGCTCGAGGTGCCGGTCTGGGTGGAGGCGGGGGTCGGCCGGATCCTTCCGCCGCGCCTGTGGGAGGCGTTGGTCCGGAAGTTGGACTCCTCGGCCCACGGCCACGGCAGCGTGGTCGTCGATCTCTCCGGGGTGGAACGCGTGGTCGGTCCTCACGGGGCGCAGCCCCCACGGCTGGCCGTGGCCGGCACCGACTGCCCCGAACCCCCGGAGCTGCTGGCGCGTTGGTAGCGCACCCGAGCCACCGGTAGCGTCGACCCCCATGGGCGAGATGATCGAGTTCCCGAGTAATGGCTCCACCGATTCCGGCTATCTGGCCGTTGCGCCCTCGGGCTCCGGCCCCGGGGTGGTGGTCATCCAGGAGTGGTGGGGTCTGGTGCCGCACATCAAGGACGTCTGCGACCGGTTCGCCGCCGCCGGCTTCGTGGCCCTGGCGCCCGACCTCTACCGCGGCAAGCAGGTCTCCGAACCCGACGAAGCCGGAAAAGAGATGATGGCCATGCACCTCGATCAGGCCGGCAAGGACATGTCCGGTGCGGTGGACGAGGTGCGCCGCCGTTCGGGCCACGACGACGTCGGGGTGGTCGGCTTCTGCATGGGTGGCGGCCTGGCCTTGGTGCTCGCCGTCCAGCGCGCCGACGCCGTCGCCGCTTGCGTCTCCTTCTACGGCGTCATCCCCTGGCCCGACGCCCAGCCCGACTACGCCCAGTTGCGCGCCGCCGTGCAGGCCCATATCGCCGAGCTCGACGGTTTCTTCGGGCCCGCCGCCGCCGACGCCCTCGAAGCCCAACTGAAGGGCCTCGGAAAGGACGTCGAATTTCATCACTACGCCGGTGCCGATCACGCCTTCTTCAATGACAGCCGTCCCGAGGTCTACGACGAGCCGGCGTCGGCCCTGGCGTGGGATCGGACGATCGCATTCCTCCACGCCCGGATCGGGTGAGCGCCGCCTCGGAGACCCCGGCGGGGGAGGTGGGCCGCTACATCGAGCTGGGCCTGGCCATCGGTCGTCATATCGACGGTTTCGTCGACGCCTACTACGGACCCCCGGGCCCGGCCGTCCGCGCCGCCGCCGGTGCCCCGCCCCCGCCCGACCAGCTGGTGTCCGAGGCGCGCGCCCTGATCGCATCGCTCGACGCCGGTGCCGACCTCGACGACCAGACGGCGCCACCGGAGAGCGACCTGGTGGCCGGCGCCCGCCGCCGCTGGCTGCGGGCCCAGGTGGTGGGCCTGCTGACCACGGCCCGACGCCTGGCCGGAGAGCCCGTCGGCTACGTCGAAGAAGTCGAATCCTGTTACGGGGTGCGCCCGGCCCCGGTCCCCGAAGAGCAGATCGCCGCCGCCCATCGTCGGCTGTCGAAGGCTCTGCCCGGAACGGGGGCCATCGCTGACCGCCTGATCGCCTGGCGCGAGGCCCATGTCGTTTCCCCCGATCGACTGCCCCGGGCCATCGACTCTCTGGCCGAAGACCTCCGGGAGAGAACCGATCGTCTCTTCGGTCTTCCCGACGGCGAGCACATCGACTTCGAGCTGGTCCACGACAAGCCCTGGTCCGGTTTCAACACCTACCTGGGAGATCTCCACTCACGGGTGGCCATCAACACCGATCTTCCCGTCCTCTCGACCTCTCTCGCCCATCTGGTGGCCCACGAGGCCTATCCGGGCCACCACACGGAACACTCCCGTAAGGAGCTGGGACTGGTCCGCCGCCGGCGCTGGCTGGAGGAGAGCATCTTCCTGGTCGGCACCCCCCAGTGCCTGATCGCCGAGGGACTGGCCGACCTGGGCCTCGAGACCGTGCTCGGACCCCGGCCGGAGAACGTCGTCGCCGGCCATCTGCATCCTCTCGGGATCCGGTACGACGCCGACGTGATCGCGGCGGTGTCGGAGGCCGGAGAAGCGCTCGGGGCCGTCCGGGGCAACGCCGCCTGGCGTCTCTACGTCGACGGGGCCGATCCGCAGGTCGTGGTCGACGAGGTGGCCCGGTGGTCACTGCTGCCCAGGGTCCGGGCCGAGAAGGCCGTGCAATTCCTCCTCCACCCCACCTGGCGCGCCTACATCTCCTGCTACGTGGAGGGACTCCCGCTGTGCCGACGCTTCGTGGCCGGCGATCCGGCGCGATTCGGCCGCCTGCTCACCGAGCAAATGCTGCCCGCCGACCTCGACGCCGCCTGAGCGGTCCCGGTCCCGCCGCTCGACCTGGTGAGGGGCACCGCCGGCCCGTTACCATCGTCGTATGTCCGACCGCAGCCGGAACCTGCCCCGCCGCTCCTGCTTCTCCACCCCGGGTTCGAACGAGCGCTTCCTGGAGAAGGCCCCCAGCGTCCCCGCCGACATGTCCTTCCTGGACCTCGAGGACTCGGTGGCCCCCCTGGAGAAGGAGGCGGCCCGGGCCAAGGTGGTCGAGGCCATCCGCAAACAACCGTGGGACGACCGGGTGCTCTGTGTCCGGATCAACGCCTGGGACACCGAGTGGACCTACGGGGACGTGATCGAGGTGGTGGGCAACGCCGGTGAGCGCCTCGACGAGCTCATGCTCCCCAAGGTGCAGTCCGCCGCCGAGGTGGTGGCCCTCGACCTCCTGCTCACCCAGGTGGAGAAGCGCAGCGGTCTGCCCATCGGCCACATCGGGATCGAGGCCCAGATCGAGACGACCAGGGGACTGATCAACGTCGACGAGATCTGCGCCTGCTCACCGCGCCTCGAGACGATCATCTTCGGCCCGGCCGATTTCGCCGCCTCCATGGAGATGCCCGTGCTCACCGGCGGAGTGCAGATCTCGGAATATCCCGGCGACCACTTCAACTACGTCTTCTCCCGGATCTTGATGGCGGGCCGGGCCAACGGTCTCCAGGTCATCGACGGCCCGTATCTGCGGGTGAAGGACATGGACGGCCTGCGCGACTTCTCCCAGCGCACCCGGGTGCTCGGCTACGACGGGAAGTGGGCCCTCACCCCCGACCAGGTCACCGTGCTCAACGAGCTGTACTCACCGACGCAGGAGCAGTTCGACCGGGCCTGGGACATCCTCGACGCCTATCAGCAGGCCACCGAGAACGACCGCAAAGGTGCCGTCATGTTCGGCGACGAGATGATCGACGAAGCCAGTCGCAAGATGGCCACCAAGTTCGTCACCCGGGGCACCCGTGCCGGGTTGGCTCGCTCGAAGGCCTGAGTCCCCGCAACCGCGACGGTCAACCCGCCTGTTCGACGAGCCGCCGGGCCACCACTTTCAGAGCGAGCGTTTCATCGGCACCTTCGAAGATGGACAGCACCCGGGCATCGACGAAGTACCGGCTGACGGAGAACTCCTCGGCGTAGCCCATGCCCCCGTGGATCTGCAGGGCTTCACGGGTCACCCATTCCGCCGCCCGGCAGACGTAGGCCTTCAGCATCGACGCCTCGAGCGTTCCCTCCCCGCGAGACATAAGCCGGGCCACGTCATAGGAGAACTGTCGCGTGCACTGGATGAGGACGGCCATCCGGGTCAATTTCGCCCGGGTCAGCTGGTAGTCCAGGATCGGCCGGCCGAAGACGACGCGGTTCGTGGCGTATTCGTAGGCGGCTTCGTAGGCGGCCTGCATCACCCCGAGGGCACGCGCCGCCGTCTGGAGCCGACCGTTCTCGAAGCCGGCCATCTGCAGGTAGAAGCCGCGGCCCACTCCCGCCTCGCCACCCACCAGGTGGTCGGCCGGCACGAACCAGTTCTCGAAGGCGATCTCGTAGGAATGCATGCCCCGGTAGCCGAGGGTGTCGATCGGCCGGCCCTCCATACGACCGGGGGCGTCGGAACGGCCTTGCGAGCCCGCATCCTGGGTGCCCGCATCCTGGGTGCCCGCATCCTGGGTGAAGGTGAAACCGTGACCGTCGCCCCGGGGCTTCTCCAGGATGAACAGCGACAGGCCCCGGTGGGCCTTCGATCGATCGGGATCGGTCCGGGCCAGAAGCATGATCACGTCGGCCCGGGCGGCGAATGTGCACCAGGTCTTCACCCCGTTGATCAGCCATCCACCGTCGGTGGCCGTGGCCGAGGTGACGATGTTGGCCACATCGGAGCCGAAGTCGGGCTCGGTGACGGCCACGGCATTCATCACCGCTCCCGACGCCAGCTCCGGCAGCCATCGTTGTTTCTGCTCTTCGGTACCTCCGGCCACGAGAGCCCGGGCCAGGATCTCCGGTCGTGTGATCAGCGAACCGCCGGCGCCGAGTGAACCCCAGGCCAGCTCCTCGGTGGCCACCACCATGCCCAGGTAGTCGCTCTCCCCGCCGCCGGCGAAGCCGCCGTATTCCTCGGGGATCGACAATCCGAGAGCTCCCATCTCGGCCAGGCCGGCGATGACCTCCTCGGGTATGTCCGCATTGGCGCGATGGATGTGCTCGGCCCGGGGTCGCAACTGTTCCTCGGCGAACCGGTGGAAGCTCTCTCGGACGAGGGTGAAGTCGGCGTCGAGACGCCGGTCCCCCTCGGTGCCGCAGAGCGCGCTCAGGTAAGCCGGACTCCGGTAGGCGGACAGGAAAGGGGCGGCCGGTTCCCACCAGTCCCGAGTGGTGCCCCATGCTTCTTCGCGCCCGACCAGGCGGGAGGTCAGGTCGGCCAGGACATCGGCCACGAAGGCACACGCGATATGGCCCTCGTCGGTGCCCGTGCGGCCGTAGCCGAGCGCCGACGAGGCCGTTCCGACGGCGGCGGCGGCATGGGCCAGGTCGTAGGCCAGGATCTGCTCGTCGTCTATGTCCCCGGCGCCGGCCAGGCGTCCGGCGGCGCCGTTCACCACGGCACCGGCCAGGGCGACGACGGCGGTGGCGCCATCCAGGTCGGCAGGGATCAGTGCGGTCACGGCCACGGAGGCTACAGGTCCGGTCTCGTGTCTCTGCCCCTCGCCGCCCGGTGACGCCGGATCGGTCAGCCGCCGGGGGCGCGGCCCACGACGGTGACGAGAGGGGGCAGCACGATGGCGTCGTCTCCGGGGGGGACCCCGGTCAGGTCCCCCAGGTAATCCGCCACCGGACCGGGACCTACGCCGGCCGGGGCTTCGGCCCAGGCGTCGATGATCTCGAGGCCGGCGTGGAGGACGAGACCGGGCAGCAGGGCTCCGATGTCGGGATGCCGGGCATCAGGCATGGAGAGCGGCCTGCCGCCGACGCGGCCGGCCGACGTGATCGGCTCCTGGGCCACCACCCACCCCCCGGGTCGGACCGCCTGACTCATCCGGTCCAGCACGACGGCGGGATCGACCACATGCATGAGCAGGAAGCGGCAGAAGGCCAGGTCCACCGGTTCCGGTAGCAAGAGGTCCTCACCCGCCTGGGTGATGGCCAGGACCTGGCTGAAGGCGGCCGCTTCGGCGGCGGCCACGTCGCGGGCGGCCGGATCGCTGTCCACGGCGTAGACCCGGCCCTGGCGGCCCACGATCTCGGCCAGGGCCACCGATACGTCGCCGCCCCCGGCACCGACATCGACGCAACGCCAGCCCGGGCCGATCTTCAAGCGTTCGAGGGCGGTGGCCAGGGGGCGCCGGTAGACGTCGTCACGTAAGGCGTTTCCCACTGCCGGCAGACGTTACCGCCCCGCCCCGCCCCTGTAGCCTCCCCGACGTGAAAGTGAAGCAGCCGTGAAAGTGACGATGCTGTTGTGCGACGGGGCCCAGGTGGCCGACGGGAAACTCTTCGTGCTCGGCGGTGGCTGGTCCCTCACCGGCCCGGATCCGATGCCGTCGGCCATCGCCATGAAGATCGACGTCGGTTGGCATGAGGCGGAGCAGGCGCATCACTGGGAGCTCTACCTCGAAGACGCCGACGGGCGCCCTGTTCTGGTCGACACCCCCGAGGGCACCCACCCGATCGAGGTGCGGGGCGAGTTCAACGTGGCCCGGCCCGAGACGGTCCCCGACGGCACCCCCATCGACGTGGCCCTGGCCGTCAATCTCGGCCCTCTCCCTCTGGAGACGGGCAATCGGTATACCTGGCGACTGACCATCGATGGCGAGACCAACGAGGACTGGGCGCTCGGTTTCACCACCCGCCCACGTCCCGATGCCTGAGCCGGAGATCGCCATGACCACCTACGAGCGCCCTTTCGGCCGTTCCTTCGAGGACTTCGAGGTCGGTGACATCTACCGGCACTGGCCGGGAAAGACGATCACCGAATACGACGACCACCTCTTCTGTCTGTTGACGATGAACCATCACCCGTTGCACATCAACGAATGGTTTGCCGAGAACGAAACGGTGCAGAAGAAGAACGTCGTGGTCGGCAACCTGGTCTATTCATTGGTCCTGGGAATGAGCGTTCCCGATGTGAGCGGCTCGTGCATCGCCAACCTCGAGGTGGAGTCCCTGATCCACCGCAAGCCCACCTTCCACGGGGACACCATCTACGCCGAGACCCGGGTGATGGACAAGGTGGTGTCGTCGTCGAAACCCGATCGCGGCATAGTCACCGTCGAGTCGAAGGGTTTCAATCAACGCGGCGAAGAGGTCTGCTTCTTCCGCCGCAAGCTGATGGTGTGGATGCGCGACGCGGCTCCGCCGCGCCGGCGCCCCTATGGGGACGACGTCTGGGGGTGAGCGGTGCCCGGCCCTCGGCGTCCGAGGAACCGGGAGGCGTCGCCGTGCCCGATAACGGGCGGCGGACGGCCGTGCGGCGGGCTGTCCTCGCCTTCGGTGGCGCCGGCCTGCGGCCGTTTCCCTGGCGGGAGAGCCGGGACCCGTGGGCGGTGCTGGTGAGTGAAGTCATGTTGCAACAGACGTCCCCGGCCCGTGTCCTGGATCCGTACCGGTCGTTCCTTCGACGCTTCCCGACGGTCCGGGTGTGCGCCGACGGCCCGGTCGGCGATGTCGTGCGGGCCTGGGCCGGGCTCGGCTACAACCGCCGGGCCGTCAACCTGCACAGCGCCGCCAACGTCATGGTCGAGCGGCACGACGGATCCGTTCCCTGCGATCTGGAGGCCCTCTGCGCTCTGCCCGGCATCGGACCGTATACGGCCCGGGCCGTACTCGCTTTCGCCTACGAGACCGACGTGGCCGTGGTGGACGTGAACGTGGAGAGGGTGATCGCCCGCTGCGTCGTGGGGGAAGCGGTCACGATGTCTGAGACCCAGTCGATCGCCGACGGCCTGGTGCCACGAGGACGAGGCTGGTTGTGGAACCAGTCCCTCATGGAGATCGGCGCCGTCGTCTGTACGGCTCGTGCCCCGCGCTGTGAACACTGCCGACTGGGGGTTCAGTGCGTCTGGTCCCGGGCGGGGCGACCGTCGCCCGATCCCGGCGCGGCGCGGTCGCGCCAGAGCGCCTTCGTGGGATCCGACCGGCAGGGCCGGGGCCGGCTCGTCGACGCCTTACGGGCCGGACCGGTGTCACCGGCGCGGCTGGCCGGCGCCTGTGGGTGGCCCGACGACGGCGGTCGGGCCCGCCGGGTGGCGGATTTGCTCGTGGCCGACGGCCTCGCCCGTCGTGGTCCGGGCGGGGTGCTGACGCTCCCGTCGTGACTGGTGTCCGTGACAGGCCCGTCCGGTCTCGGCGCCGCTGGGGGCCGGTGGCGCTCAGGGCGAGCCGAGAAAGGTCAGGATGTGACCGTTCACCTGGTCGGGTCGTTCCAGGTGGAGGAAGTGACCGGTGTTCTCGACGGTCAGTTGGGCCGAGCCGGGTGAGAGGTGGGCCCTGACATCGCCGACGGCCTCGATTCCGATGGCCCCGTCGTCGGTGCCGTGAAGGTAGAGCGTCGGCTGGGGCGGCGTTCCCGCCGTGGCCGCCTGGGCGTCGGCGTAGGCGGCGTCATGGAGAGAGGGGTCGAACATGGCCCGGTAGTAGCCGATGGCCGCCGACAGGTTGGCCGGTGATCCGATCGCCTCCTTGACCCGGGCCACGTCCCACGAACCGTCATATCCCGGTGACCAGTCGGCCCAGAGGCCCTCTATGAAGGAGAGGTCGTGGCGGGCCACGGCCGGCTCGGCCATCGGGGTCAGGAAGACGAAGATATAGAAGCTCTTCTTGAGCTGGGCGAAGCTGAGGAACGACTCGGCCATGGCCGTGAACGGAGGTAGGGCCGCGGTGACCACCCGGTTCCAGCGATCAGGCGCCAGGACCGCGGCCCCGGTGGCGGCGGCGGCACCCCAGTCGTGGCCGATGAGGACGGCCCGGCCGTCGGCGCCGAGGGCCTCGTGCAGCGCACAGGCATCGGTGGCCAGAGCCCCCGTCTGGTAGCGACCGTCGCCGGGGACGTCGGTGGGGGCGTAGCCCCGCATCCACGGGGCCACGGCGTGAAACCCGGCCGCCGCCAGCTCGGGCAGGAGGTGTCGCCAGGTCTGGGCCGTATCGGGGAACCCGTGGAGACACAGAGCCAGAGGCCCGTCCTCGGGTCCGGCCTCCAGGTAAGAGAAGGCCACGTCATTGGCAATTATCCGGCGCCGTTGCATGAGGGAAGGGTAGTGTCGCGGGAGTTGGCATCCCTTGTCCGGGTGACGAGACGGCGTGGCCGTCGATGGCGACGGAAGCGTCAAGGGAAAGGGCGAGACCGGAGGGGGTCGTACGCTGCGAGTCACGTTCTTCGGCGTCCGGGGGTCGTGCCCCTGTTCGGGGGCGGGGTACCTCCGCTACGGGGGAAACACCTCGTGCGTGGCCATCACCGTGGGTGACGAACCGCCCATCGTCTTCGATCTCGGGACCGGGCTCCGGCCATTCGGTCGCGACGTCGAGGCGCGCTACAGCACGGCCGAGCCGATCCAGATGACGGCGCTGCTCACCCATCTGCACTGGGACCACATCATCGGCCTGCCCTTCTGCACTCCGCTGCTCAGTTTCGGCACCCGGATGGAGGTGTACGGGCCGCCCCAGGTGGGCGGCACCCTGCACGACGTGATCGATCGGGTGGTGATACCCCCCTTCTTTCCGGTGCAGGTGAAGGAGCTGAAGGGATCCATCGACTTCCACGAGGTCGAGGAAGACGACTTCGCCGTCGGGTCGGCCAAGATCCGGGTCCGGCGGGTCCCGCACGTGGGGACGACCCTGGGTTTCCGGATCGAAGCCGATGGCGCCAGCGTGGCTTTCGTGAGTGACCATCAGACACCGCCGGACCGGCAGTCGGTGGCGGCGAGCGTGCTCGAGTTGTCCGACGGGGCCGACCTGTTGATCCACGACGCCCAGTACACCGACGAGGAGTTCGAAGAAAAGGCCACCTGGGGGCACTCGACCGTCGGGTACGCCGTGCACGTGGCGGCCGAGGCCGGGGCCCGTCGGTTGTCGTTGTTCCATCACGACCCCGATCACACCGACGAGATCCTCGATCGACTGGTCGACAAAGCGGTCGAGGCCCCCGGTGCGTCTCGTCTCGAGGCCGTCTCCGCCGCAGCGGAGGGATCGTCCATCGAACTCGGCCACCGGTGACGTCGATGAACGAGCTCGGCCGCCAGGGCGGGGCCGAGGGCGACGGGCACCGTTTCGACACCGGGCGCTTCCGCGAGGTGATGGGTCACTTCGCCACCGGGGTGACGGTGATCACGGCCATGGAGGACGACGGTCCCGTCGGTTTCACGTGCCAGGCCTTCGCCTCTTTGTCGTTGGAGCCGCCGCTCGTGGCCCTGGCCCCGGGAAAGAACTCCACCAGCTGGCCCCGAATCGCCCAGGCCGGGTCCTTCTGCGTGAACGTCCTGGCCGAGGATCAGGAAGCGCTGTGCCGGGACTTCGCCGTGTCCGGGGGGGACAAATTCGCCGGTGTCGGCTGGCGGATCGGGGGTAACGGCTCACCGTTGCTCGACGGCGTGCTGGCCTGGTTGGAGTGCGCCTTGGTGACGACCCACGACGCCGGGGATCACGAGCTCGTGATCGGCAGCGTCCAAGACATGGGCGTGACCCGGGGTCGACCTCTCATCTACTACCGGGGAGGCTTCGGGCGCTTCGAGCCCTGAGCGCCCCGGAGTCCGGCTCTTGCCGGTGGACGTGGCCGGTGGCCGGTGGGGCGCGGAGTCTGGTGATGGTGGCGCTGTGTAGCCTGTGGCGCCGTGCCCGAGATCACACCTTCCGAAGTCATCAAGGACGTCGTCGTCGTCGAACCCGACTCCCATGGTGACGAGCGGGGCCGCTTCGTCGAGACCTACCGGCGTTCATGGTTCGGCCTGGGCCGGGAGATGGTGCAGGGCAACCGGACCGAGAAGCAGGCTGGGGCGGTGGTCGGACTCCACTATCACCTGCACCAGGCCGACTACTGGTACGTGCTACGGGGGCGGGCCCGGGTGATCCTGCACGACCTGCGGGTCGGTTCACCCACCGACGGGGCCACCTTGGCCCTCGACCTCGACGGCGACGTCGATCGCGGCGTGTTCATCCCTCCGGGCGTCGCCCACGGATTCGCCTCGCACCGCGACCTGCTCATGTGGTACCTGGTCGACAACTACTACAACCCGGCCGACGAGTTGGGAGTGGCCTGGGACGATCCGGACATCGCCGGCGACTGGGGGGTGGCCGATCCGGTGCTGTCGAACCGCGACCGGGAGAACCCGCGCCGGGTCGACCTGGCGCCGGCGGTGCGGCCGCACTACGGCTTGCGGACCTGATCGGCAGGACGTCGAGATGTCGTCCGGCGAGAGAGGCCGGCTGGACTCCGGTGTCGGGAACCGGCACGCTGGCCAGGTGGACGAGTCACGTCAGTGGGTCGAGTTCGGACGGTGGCTGGTCGAACAGCGCGAGGAGCGTGGACTGCGTCGGCGTGACGCGGCGCGTCGGGCCAAGATCTCCGAGGCCCTGTGGCGCGATCTCGAGACCGGTCGGAAGGAAGCCATCGGGGGAATCAGGCTGCTTCCGAACCCCAGTCAGGACGTCCTCGAACGAGTGGCCGCCGCTCTCGAGTTACCCATCGAGGACGTACTCGCCCGGGTGGGGAGGGCGACGGCCGGACGGCGGAGCCTGCTCCCGGCCGACGCGTCTAAGGGCGACGACGACGGCTCGCTTCTGTCGATCAAACTGCGGCGGCTCTCGGATCGGGACCGGATCCTGGTGGAGCGCCTGGTCGACACCATGCTCGAGCACGAGGATCGGTAGCGGACCGGGTGCGCTTCGGCATCTTCTATGAGCACCAATTGCCGCGACCCTGGGGACCCGACGACGAGCACACGCTCCTGAAGAACGCGCTCGATCAGGTCGAACTGGCCGACTCCTTGGGCTTCGACTACGTCTGGGCTGTCGAGCACCATTTCCTGGAGGAGTATTCGCACTCGTCGGCGCCCGAGGTGTTCCTGGCCGCCGCCAGCCAACGGACGAGTCGGATCCGACTGGGACACGGCATCGTCCAGATGCCGGTCGGCTTCAACCACCCGGCCCGGACGGCGGAGCGGATCGCCACCCTCGATCTGGTGTCCGACGGCAGGGTGGAGTTCGGTACCGGAGAGTCGAGCTCCGAGGCGGAATTGGGCGGGTTCGGCGTGGAGCGGGCCAGCAAGCGGGCCCAGTGGCACGAGGCTCTCGACGTGGCCACCCGGTTGCTGGTGGAAGAACCCTTCGCCGGCTACGACGGCGAATTCGTGCAGATGCCGCCGCGCAACCTGGTGCCCAAACCGCACCAGCGTCCCCACCCGCCGCTCTGGGTGGCATGCAGCCGCCGGGAGACGATCCATCTGGCGGCCACCAAAGGCATCGGGGCATTGACCTTCTCGTTTATCGAGGCGGCCGAGGCCAAGGCGTGGGTGGACGACTACTACGACACCATCGTCTCGGAGCAGTGTGTACCTGCCGGCTTCGCCGTGAACGCCAATCTGGCCTGCGTGCTGCCGCTGATGTGCCATGCCGACGAGGCCACGGCTATCGAGCGGGGCATCGACGGGAGCCATTTCTTCGGATACTCGCTGGCCCACTACTACGTCTTCGGCCACCACCGGCCGGGTGCGACCAACGTCTGGGAGGAATTCCAGCAGAACCGGGAGCGGTTCGGCTTCAGCCGCAAGATCGCCGCCCGAACCGGTCAGGTCCTCGGGGCGCAGCTCATGGAACAGGGGCTCGGCTCCCTGCGCGGGGCGGTGGGCACACCCGAGCAGATACGGCAGTTGGTGCGGACATATGAAGAGGCGGGTGTGGATCAGCTGATCTTCGTGAGCCAGGCCGGCCGGAACCGGCACGAGGACGTTTGTGAGTCGCTCGAGCTCTTCGCCCGTGAGGTGATGCCCGAGTTCCGGGAGAGAGCCCCGACGGCCGAGGCGGCCAAGGCGGATCGATTGGCGCCCGGCATCGCCGCCGCCCTCGGACGGCGATCCCCTCGCCGAACGGTGGCGCCGGAGTACGCCTTCCCGGCAACTCCCGCTTATTGAGCGGCTCCTGCCTGGCCCGTGCGGCCTTCTGACCAGCGCCGGGTCGGTCCGGACGCCGTGGTCGGGGTCGCGATACCCCTCGGGCGCCGCTTTGGCTTGAATGGTGGGGATGACCGCCATCCTCGTGGTCGCTGCGATTGCCGTGGTCGGTGCTGTGATCGCCCGGGTGACCTGGCGGAAGCCCGCCGACGAACGACACTCCATCCAGAGTCACCAGCAGGCGCTCGACACATTGCGGTCGATGGCCGACCGCCGGCCCGGTGCTCCGAGTGACGGCGTTGCCCGTGACGGGTCCGCCGCGGCCCCGGTGGTCCGGACGCCGAAGAGCCGAGGTGGCACCGGGGTCGGCGGTCCGGGGGGTCCTGCGCCTTCCGCACCGGCCCGGGTGGCGCCGGCCCGGAGCCCTGCGGCGGCCGGTGGAACAGCCCGATCCGGTCCCGTACGGGGGTCGTCGTCTTCCCGTGGTGGGCGCCAGGAGTTGGTCTTCGTGGACGACGCGGGGGCGTCGGCCGAACCTCGACCCGAAGGGCCACCGCGGATCTCGCCACTGACGTCGGCCAAGGGTTTGCATCGGAGGAACCCGGTTGACCGGTGGACAGGGCGCCGGCACACCGGCGCCCTGGGTCGGGTGTTGCCGGTGGTGGCCGCGGTGGCCGTTCTCGGCATCGTCGTGGGCGCCGCCGTCGCCTTGGCCCCGTCGCATCACGCGCCACCGCGGGCCGGCGCCACGACACCGCTGACCAAGGCGGCCGGTCATGTCCGTCATCGCCCGACCAACGTGACCGTTCCCGCTCAGCTGCAACCGACGACGTCGACGGCCAGTAGCGCCACCTACGGTGCGCCGTCGACCAGTTATACGGTGACGCTCGTGGCCACGGGCCTGTGCTGGGTGGACGCCACGAAGACCTCGACGGGGGCGGTGGTCTGGACCGGGACACTGCAGACGGGCCAGAGCCAAGCCATCACGGGCAACGGGAGCATGACCGTGCGGCTCGGGGCGGCCAACGACGTGACCATCAGGCTGAACCGGGTACCGGTGGTTCTGCCGACGGGATTCCGGTCGCCGTTCGATCTGAGCTTCGAGGCGGCGTGAGTTACCGGGCCCGGCCGACGGCATCGAGGACGAAGGCCAGGACGAAGGCCTCGTCGCGCCACGCGTCGTAGCGACCGGACGGGCCGGCGTGACCGGCTGTCAGCTCGACCTTGAACAGGATGTGGTTGGCCGGATCGGCGGCGCGCAGCTTCTGCACCCACTTGGTCGGTTCCCAGTAGCCGACGCGCGGATCCTCCAATCCCGCCGTCACCAACATGGCCGGGTATCGGACGGGGCGGACATTGTCGTACGGGCTGTACGACTTCATGACGGCGTAGATCTCGGGATCGGCTCCCGGGTTGCCCCATTCCTCCCACTCGATGACGGTGAGGGGGAGGGTGTCGTCGAGGATGGTGGTGAGGCAGTCGACGAAGGGCACTTCGGCGACCATGGCCCGGAAGGCGTCGGGGGCGAGGTTGGCGGCGGCCCCGATGAGCAGACCGCCGGCCGAACCGCCCCGGGCCACGAGTCGTCGGGGACTGGTCCAGCCGCAGTCGACGAGGTGACGGGCACAGGCCACGAAGTCGGTGAAGGTGTTGGGCTTGGCCAGGAGCTTCCCGCCCTCGTACCACCTCCGGCCGAGCTCTCCGCCCCCGCGGACGTGGGCGATGGCGAAGACGAAACCGCGCTCGAGGAGGCTGAGCCGGAAGGTCGAGAAGACGGGATCGATGCTGTGTTCGTAGGCGCCGTAGCCGTAGAGCAGACAGGGGGCGGAGCCGTCGCGGGGGGTGTCACGGCGGTGGACGACCGAGATGGGGATCCGGGTGCCGTCGGGTGCCGTGGCCCAGAGGCGTTCGGTGGCGTAGGCCGCCGGATCGTAACCACCGAGGACGGGCTGCTGTTTGCGCAGGACGCTCCCGCCACTGTCCATGTCGAGGTCGAAGATCGACCGGGGGGTGACGAGCGACGAGTAGTCGTAACGCAAGATGGTGCTGGCGAAGTCGGGGTTCGGTCCCCCCCACGAGGCCGAAGGGATCTCGGCGATGGGGATGAAAGTGCCCCCGGGGAGAGGCCGCTGCCAGGCCGACCCGTCGGCGGGGAGGGGAATGACCCGGACGCGGGGATTGCCGTCGAGTCGCTCGTAGCTGACGAGATGTCGGAAGAAGACGTCGAGACCTTCGAGCCTGACGTCGTGGCGGTGGGCGATGACCTCTGTCCAGCGGTCACGACCGGGATCGGCGGCCGGGGTGGCCACCACCCGAAAGTTCTCGGCCGCGTCGTTGGTGAGAAGGAGGAAGGTGTCACCGTGGTGCTCGACCTGGTACTCGATGCCCTGATGACGCGGCTCGACGACACGGGGGGCGGACAATGGCCGGTCGGCGTCGATGACGTGCACCTCGGCCGTGACCTTGGAGTGGAGCTCCAAGACGATGAAGGCACCGTCTTTCGTCCGGTCCACGCCGAGGTGGAAGCGTTCGTCGGTCTCTTCGTAGACGAGCACGTCGTCGGCGGTGGACGAACCCAGGGTGTGACGCCAGAGCTGGTAGGTGCGGTTGGCGGCATCGGGACGGGTGAAGAAGACGGTCTCGTTGTCGTTGGCCCAGGCCACCCCGTACGAGGTCCCCTCGATCTCCTCGGCCAGGTCCGCTCCCGTCGCCAGATCGCGGACGCGCATGGTGAAGCGCTCGTCGCCCGTGGTGTCGACGGCATAGGCGAGTCGTCCGTGTCCGGGGCTGACCGAGAGGTTGGCCACGTCGAGATAGGGATGCGGGCCGGCCAGGAGGTTCTCGTCCAGAAGGACCTGCTCGTCGGGCCACGTCCCGAGGTCCGCGCCGGCGCCGGATGTCTCGGTCCCCGGCGGATCGGTCCCCGGCGGGGTGTCCGGATCACGGCCATAGCCTTCGACCGGGAGGCGGCAGTGGATGGCGTAGTCACGGCCCTCGACAGTGCGGGTGTAGTACCACCAGCCGTCCTTGCGGACGGGAACCGAGAGATCGGTCTCGACGATGCGGGACCGGATCTCGGCGAAGAGGTGCTCGTGGAAGTCGGTCAGATGGGCGGTGGCCGCCGCCGTGTAGGCGTTCTCGGAACGGAGCAGGGCGAGGAGATCGGGGTCGTCGCGGTCCCGCAGCCACAACCAGTCGTCCACCCGACGGTCGCCGTGGGTCTCGAGGACGGCGGGGCGCCGGGGGGCCACAGGGGGCGTCGAGGGAGCGCCAGGAGGGCCCTGAGGCCCCGGGAGGGAGCCGGAGGAGGATCCGGCGGAGGATCCGTCGGGCAAGGATGGGGCCATGGGAGAAGGGTCCCACAGCGCAGGGGTGGCCGGACGCTCCCTCCTGGTCCTCCCCGTTGTTACTATCTAGGTAGGAGAAATCCCCGATCGATCGTGGGGTGGTCGCCGATGCGTCCAGCGCCCCCACGATCAGAGGTAGCCCATGACCAGCACGGATCTCGACCTCGGCCGCTACAAACTCGGTTGGAGCGATGCCGAGGACTACGTCTTCAAGCCGAAGAAGGGCCTCTCGGTGGAGATCGTCCGCGAGATGTCGGCCATGAAGAAGGAGCCGCAGTGGATGCTCAAGTTCCGGCTGAAGGCGCTCGAGCGGTTCTTCGCCAAGCCGATGGCCCCCTGGTTCGCCGTCAACATGCCCGACCTCGATTTCGACAACATCTACTACTACATCAAGCCCACCGAGGGTCAGGTGAACTCGTGGGACGACCTGCCCGACTCCATCAAGGACACCTACGAGAAGCTCGGGATCCCCGAGGCTGAGAGGAAGTACCTCTCGGGCGTGACCGCCCAGTACGAGTCGGAAGTGGTCTTCCACCGCAACCGGGCCGATCTCGAGGCCCAGGGCGTGCTCTTCTGTGACATGGACACGGCTATCCGCGACTACCCCGAGATGGTACGGCGGTGGTTCGGGACGATCATCCCCCCGAACGACAACAAGTTCGCGGCGCTGAACTCGGCCGTGTGGTCCGGCGGTTCGTTCATCTACGTCCCTCCTGGTGTGCAGGTCGAGATGCCGCTGCAGGCGTATTTCCGGATCAACGCCGAGAACATGGGGCAGTTCGAGCGGACCCTGATCATCGCCGACGAAGGTTCCCAGGTGCACTACGTCGAAGGGTGCTCGGCGCCCGTCTACTCGACCGATTCGCTCCACTCGGCCGTGGTGGAGCTGGTGGCTCTGCCCGGTTCTCGGATCACCTACACGACCATCCAGAACTGGTCCAACAACGTTTACAACCTGGTGACCAAGCGGGCCCGGGCCGAGGCCGAAGCCCGGGTCGAGTGGATCGACGGGAACATCGGCTGCCTGGCCGAGGGCTCGCGAGTGACCACTCCCGGCGGGGTGAAGCCAATCGAATTTGTGAGCCCCGGGGAGCAGGTGCTCTCTTTCGACGAGTCGAGCGGCGAACTCTGTTTCCGCACCGTGACGGCCAAGCGCTTCTCCGGTTACCAGCAGGTGCGCGAGGTGAAAAACGGTAGTCGCAGCCTGAAGGTCACTGACAACCATCCCTTCTACTCCTACGAGAACGACCCAGAGAAAGCGAAGAAGACCGGCCGTTACGACCTGGCCTACGTGCGAGCCGATCATCTGGAAAGAGCCATCGTGCCCGTGACGTCGATCGACTACGGCCACCCTCACAAGCTCCAGATCCCTGACTCGGTGACCTCGTTTACGGGTGGTAATCAGTACAGCGAGACGTTCGAGAGTGTCAGGGAGCGACCGGTTCGCATGGCACCCATCGAAGAGACGACCGACGAACTCATGTGGCTGTTCGGGTTGTTCGTCGGGGACGGGTCGATTGAGCGAGAGCCGGCCCACAACGGTGGGACTCGCTGGGCGCGAGTCACCTTTTCCGTGCCCCGGAACGACCGGGCTCGCCCCCGCCTCATGGACGTCATGAACCGCGTCATGCCGGCCACCGAGCCCGGCGAGCGACGCGACGGCGTGACGGTGCGCTGGTCGAGCGTGGAGCTGGCCGACTTGTTCGAGCTCAACGGCTTTTCCTCGGGCGCATACGCCAAACGACTTCCGGCCTGGGTTCTCGACCTGCCTGAGAGCCAGCGCCTCTCTCTGGTCGCCGGCTACCTGGACTCGGACGGGTGCGCGGCCAAGGGTCGGCGCGGATTCAGCATCACATCCGTCAATCGGCCCCTTCTCGAAGACGTGGCCGACGTTCTCACCTCTCTCGGGATCACCTCCCGGGTCCACACGGAGTACGAGGAGGACCGTCAGGTTCAGATCCTCGACTACACCGCGACCAGCCGAGGTAGCCACCGGATCGAATTCCGGGCCGATGAGCGCCTTCTCGGCCAGGTCAGCGAACGGTTGCGACAGGCCGCGCTGGAAGCGGCCCCGGCGACCACCAAGTGGTTCCGGAGCGTGGGCCGGTCACAGATCGAGTTGCCGGCGACGGTGGAGATCCGAAAAGTCGATGTGGGGGAGCACGTGGGCGAGGTGCCGACATGGGACATCGAGGTCGAAGGAACGGGCAACTTCGTGTCCGAGGGTTTCATCGTGCACAACAGTCGGCTCACCATGAAGTACCCGTCGGTCTATCTGATGGGACCAAAGGCGTCGGGTGAGGTTCTGTCGGTGGCCTACGCCGGCGCCGGACAGCATCAGGACGCCGGGGCGAAGATGGTGCATGCCGCGCCCGAGACGACATCGACCATCGTGTCGAAGTCGATCTCCAAAGATGGCGGGCTGTCGACCTACCGGGGTCTGGTGCACGTGAACGAAGGGGCCAAGCACGCCAAGAGCTTCGTCCGGTGCGACGCCTTGATCCTTGACGAGCAGTCGACGTCGGAGACGAAGCCCTACATGGAAGTCGAGGAGCGCGACGCTCAGATCGGCCACGAGGCCACCGTTTCCAAGGTCGGCGACGACCAGCTCTTCTATCTCATGAGCCGTGGACTGTCCGAGAGCCAGGCCATGGGCATGATCGTGAACGGTTTCATCGAGCCGATCACCCGGACGCTGCCTATGGAATACGCCGTCGAGTGGAGCCGTCTCATCGAGCTGCAAATGGAGGGCTCCGTCGGCTGACGGGCGGAAAGGACGCAGCCGTGCCCATGCGGGAGGAGTGCAAGCATTTCCAGAGCCGGACGTACGCCACCGGCGAGGTCGTCCGCTTCTGCGAACTCGATCTGGCCCCCGAAGCCCCGTGGCGCTGCCCTGATGACTGCGCCTCCTACTCCCGGCGACTGGCCGACGTGGGCTGGGTGCACGGCAGCCTGGTGGAGCCGGCCATCGAAGACGAGCCCGGACCCGGTGGGCCCGACGTCGTCCAGCTGCTCGAGGAGGCGGAGGACATCATCGATGCCGTCGTACCCGAGACCCTGGCCCAGGTGCAGATCCAGGAAGCGGCCAAGGCGAAATCGCGCCGCCGATGGTCATGGCGCCGCCGCTGAGCGACCCCCGTCAGCGGCCCCGGAATTCAGGCGGGCGTTTGGCCATGAAGGCGGCCATGGCTTCGACGAGGTCCTCGGACTGGAGCACCCCGGCGTTCCAGGTGGCCACGTAGTCGAGGCCCTCGGCCACCGACTGGTCCTGACCGGCGGTCAGGACCGCCTTCGTCCCTTCCACGGCCAGCGGCGAATTGGCGGCGATCTCCTCGGCCATGGCCAGGGCGGCAGCGGCGACGGCATCGGCATCGGGGAACACGTCGTTGACCAGTCCGATCTCCTTGGCCCGGGCCGCCGTGATGTCCTTGCCGGTGTAGGCGAGTTCGGCCACGTGGCCCTTTCCGATGATGTGGGGAAGCCGCTGCAGACTGCCGAGGTCAGCCACGATGGCCACCTTCGTCTCACGGACGGAGAAGACGGCGTCGGCGCTGGCCAAGCGGATGTCACAGGCGCTGGTCAGATCGACGCCGCCCCCGATGCAGTAACCGTGGATGGCGGCGATCACCGGTTTGGGGCAGTCCGCCACCGCGTTGATGGATCGCTGCAGCCGCTTGACACCGGCCCGAGCGGCCACGGCGCGGACGGCCATGGAGGGGGGCCCTTCTCCCTTGGCTCGTTCCCCACCTCCCCCGTGGTCGCCACCGGTGAGAAGGCCGGCCATCGCTTTCAGGTCGAGGCCGACGCTGAAGTGGGGACCACGGGCGGCCACCACCACGGCCCGGACGTCGGTATCGAGCGAAACGTCGGTCATGGCGGCGGTGAGGTCCTCCCAGAAGGCCGGGCCCATGGCATTGCGGGCTTCGGGACGATCCAGCCACACGGTGGCCACGTGGCCGTGGCGTTCGATGCTGAGTACCTCGAGGTCGGGCATCGCGACAGCCTAGGACGCCGCCCCTGCCGGTCAGGAGGCCGCGATGCGGCCGGTAACATGAGGGCGGGAGCGAGCCCCCGGGCCTGCGCCGTCGCAACCGTCTCTTCAAGCGAGGAATGACCCTGACCGCCTTCACCGCCGACGTGTCATCTGCCCTGGTGGGACCGCGCTGGTTGGCCGGTCGGCGGTCGGCGGCCTGGGAGCGCTTCGCCGGCGGGTCGTTGCCCCACGAGGCCGAAGAGGTCTGGCGTTACAGCGGGATCGACCGCTTCGACCTCGAGAGTTTCGCCCCGGTGCCCCCGACCCCCCGGCCCGAGGGGCTCGATCTGGAAGTGGGCCGTGCGCTGGCTGAACCGTTCGGTTCACGGGCCGCCCTGGTGGTGACCTACAACGGCGCCGTCGTGGGGGTGGAGAGGTCGGTGACTCTGCACGAGGACCAACTGACGGTCTCTTCCGTGCTGTCGGACGCCGAGGCACCGGCCGGACTGGGCGAGCTGGCTCCCGCCCACGACGCTTTCGGAGAGTTGCACGACGCATTTCTGACCGACGTCGTCCACATCGTGGTGGCCAAGAAGGCCGTTCTTCGCCATCCCGTCGTCGTGGTGCACCTGGTCGATCGTGTGGCGTCGTCGGGCTCGGCATCGGCCTTCCCTCGGAGCCTCGTGCATGTCGGCCCGTCGGCCGAAGCCGGTGTCATCGAATTGGTCGCCAGCGTGGGAGGGGTCGAGACGACGGGGGCGGCCGGCGCCGAACGTGTCGCTGCGCCCGTCCTGGTCATTCCGGTCACAGAACTCGAAGTGGAGGACGACGCCCATCTGGGCTACGCCAACCTGCAGGTGCTCGACCAGTCCTGCACCGAGTTGGCCGTACAGGCGAGCCGGGTTGGCCGCAACGCCACCCTGCGGTCGTTCACCGTCAGCCTCGGTGGAGGCTACGCCCGGGTAAGGACGGACTCGGATCTGATCGGCCAGGGAGGACACACCTCTCTTCTCGCCGCCTATCTGGGCACCGACAAGCAGGTGCACGACTTTCGGACGCTACAGGACCACCATGCCCCGCGGACGGAGAGCGAATTGCTCTTCAAGGGTGCGGTCGCCGATGAGGCCCGGTCCGTCTACAGCGGTCTGATCCATATCCGCAACGGGGCCCACGGGGCGCGTGCTTTCCAGACCAATCACAACCTGGTGCTGTCGGAAGGAGCTCACGCCGACTCGGTGCCGAACCTCGACATCGAGGAGAACGACGTGCGCTGCAGTCATGCCTCGACGGTGGGCCCGATCGATGAGGACCAGCGCTATTACCTGGAATCGCGCGGGATCAGCCCGGCGGTGGCCGAGCGGCTGATCGTGCTCGGGTTCTTCTCCGACCTGGCCAACCGGGCACCTTTCCCCGGCGTCGGGCCCTGGGTCGACAATGCCGTCAGCCACCGGCTGGCGGGTCGCCTGCCCTCCGATCGGGCGGGCTCGGCGACGGGCGCTGTCGATGGGTGACCGCCATCATCTCTGTCGACGCGACGACATGGATTCCGGCGAGGCGCGGCGATTCGAGATCGGACCTCATCGGATCGCCCTCGTCCGGATCGAGGACGATTTCTACGCCATCGGCGACACGTGCAGCCACGAGGACTACTCGTTGTCCGAAGGTGACGTGCTCACCGAGGAATGCGAGATCGAGTGCTGGAAGCACGGTTCGACCTTCGATCTGCGCACGGGCGAGCCGCAGACTCTGCCCGCCACCAAGGCTGTCCCGGTCTACGTGGTCCGGCTGGAAGGTGACGACGTGATGGTGGAACTCCCGTGACGACGGCCGGCAGCGACGGTCACCAGCTCGTGGTGCAGAGCTTGCGGGCCGGGGTGACGAGCCGCGAGGTGCTCGCCGGAATCGACTTGGTTGTCGGCAGCGGTGAGGTCCACGCCGTGATGGGCCCGAACGGATCGGGCAAGAGCACTCTGGCCCACGTTCTGATGGGCCGACCGGGTTACCAGGTGCTCGGAGGAAGTGTGACCCTGGACGGCCATGACCTGCTGGGCCTGCCCGCCTGGCAGCGGGCGCGCCTCGGGCTGTTCCTCGCCCCGCAGTACCCGACGGAGATCCCGGGGGTGGGCCTCCAGGAGATGCTGGCCGAAGCGCTGGTGGCCACCGGGCACGCACCGGTGGCCGGATCGGGTGCCGGTTCGGCTACCGACAGAGCGGCCGTGGAGGCGCAACGGGTGGGTCTCGAAACGAAGCTGCTCGATCGACCGGTCAATGTGGACCTGTCGGGCGGCGAGCGCAAGCGCAGCGAGACCCTGCAGCTGGCCGTCCTCCGTCCTCACATCGCCGTTCTGGACGAGCTCGACTCCGGCCTGGACGTCGACGGACTGCGCGACGTGGCCCAACGGGTACGGGCCGGCGTCGGCGAGTGGGGCCTGGGTGTCCTGGCCATCACCCACTATCAGCGTCTGCTCACCGTTCTGCGACCCGACGTCGTGCACGTCCTCGTGGGCGGACGCATCGTGGCCAGCGGCGGCCCCGAGATGGCCGAGGAGCTCGAACGCACGGGATACGCGCAGTACATCACCCCCGGCGATGTGAGGTCCGACGCCGGATCCGTGCGTCGGCCCGGATTCACGGAGCCGGCCCAAGACTCCTGAACACATCAGCGGAGCGGGCGGTACCATGATCCGGACCATCGGTCGAACGATGACGAGGGGGCCCCGTGCGTTTCTTCAGCTTCCATCTCATGCCCTATCCGGATCTGCCACCGGACTATGACGGACCGGCCTGGATCACCTGTCCCAACGACTTCTTCGACCCTGCTCTGGGCGGCGAGATCTACAACCGCTACATCGACGAGCTGCTCTACGCCGAAGAGGTCGGCTTTGACGGCGTCTGCGTCAACGAGCACCATCAGAACGCCTACGGCATCATGCCGTCGCCGAACCTGATCGCCTCGATCCTCGCCCGCCAGACGAAAAGGGTCCGGATCGCCGTGGTGGGCAATGCACTTCCCCTCTACGACCCGCCCACCCGGGTGGCGGAGGAATTCGCCATGATCGACTGTATAAGTGGAGGTCGACTGATCGCCGGCATGGTCGTCGGCGGTGGTCCCGAGTACTACTCCTTCTCCCTGAACCCGGCCCACGCCCGGGAGCGGTTCAACGAGGCCCACGACCTGATCATCAAGGCATGGACCGAACCGGGACCGTTCGAGTACATCGGGAAGCATTACAAGCTCCGCTACGTCAATACCTGGCCGCGACCGGTTCAGAAGCCGCACCCCGAGGTCTGGATTCCCGGGGCCGGGTCGCTCGAGACACTCGAGTTCGTGGCCAAGCACCACTACGCGTACATGGGTATCCCGTACTTCCATATCAGCGTGTTCGAACGGATGTTCTCGTTGATGCGCGAGGCATGCCAGGCCGAGGGCTACGAGGCCGATCCGTCGCAGCTCGGCTGGTTGGTACCGATCTTCGTCGCCGACACCGACGCCGAGGCCCGACGCCGGTATGAAGATCACTTCTGGTACTTCGTGCGACGGCTGCTGCCGGGCATCAACATCTCCCCCCCGGGCTACACGTCGGTGCGATCCGTCGAGAATGTCATGAAGGGCGCCGGAACCTTCGCCCTCAACCTGGAGACGTGGCAGGAAGTGGTCGACGGTCAGTACGCCATCGTCGGGTCGCCCGATACGGTGGCCGAACAGCTGGGGGCCAATATCGAACGCCTGGGTGTGGGCAACCTGCTCGGCCTCTTCCAACTCGGCACCTTGCCGGCCGACGACACCCACCGGAACCTGACGCTGTTCGCCAACGAGGTGATGCCCCGGCTCCGTCAGCGCTTCGGGGCCGACGCCGCCGCCGTGGGCACCGCCGCCGGCGCCAGGGAGTCCTCGTGACCGTTCTCGACGAGGCCAGGCTTCCCACGTCGGTGGGGGAGATCGAAATCCGACGCGGGGGAACGCCCGGTGAGTGTCCCCTCGTCTATCTCCATTCGGCCCAGGGCGAGGGCGCCGGCATGGTCCTGTTGGAGGAATTGGCTGATGGGCGTGAGGTCGTGGCACCGGTCTTTCCCGGCTTTGGCGCGTCCCAGGGCCTCGAGGCCATCGACGACATCGAAGACGCGTCCTTCCACCTCCTCGACGTGCTCGACCGGCTCGAATTCCCCCAAGTGGATCTCCTGGGTCTGTCGCTCGGTGGTTGGATGGCCGCCGAGTTGGCGACGCGCTGGCCCGACCGGGTCCGACGTGTGGTTCTGGTGAATGCGGTGGGCCTCTATGTCGAAGGGGCGCCCATCACGGAAATCTTCGGACGCCCGCTGGACGAACTGGCCGACGAGCTGTTCGCCGATCCCGAGCACCCGGTGGCCCAGTTGATGCGGGCCATGGCTCAAGCCGAACAGAACCCGGGTGAGATCCCTTTCGACATGATCCGGCCCATGATCCAGGCCCAGGCGGCCACGGCCAAGCTCGGATGGAACCCCTATCTGCACAACCCGAAGCTCGGCGGCCGGCTCCGACGGATCAGCGCGCCGGCACTGGTGCTTCGCGGCCGGCACGACGGCATCGTTCCCCGGGCTCATGCCGAGGCCTATGCGGCCGGAATTCCCGATGCCCGGCTCGTCGATCTCGACGACGCCGCGCACATGGCCACTCTCGAGGTCCCCGCCGAGGTGGCGCGCCTGGTCCACAGCCATCTCCAAGGTTGAGCGTCCGGCCGGCGCATCGGGATCGAGGCTCGTCCCCGTAGCGCCGACCGGCGCGCCCTCGACCCCGTGAACGACGCTGGTACCGTTCTGGCCCTATGGCGCGACGTGTCGAACCGGGCTCGAGCGCGGCACGTCGCGGGCGCCATTCCGCTTCTCGAGGCAAACGTCGTCCGGGCACGTTGCCGACGGCCACGGCGAGCGCGGGCGAGGTGGTGCCATCGACGGCGGTACCGGGAAAGAGAAAGCGTAAGAGGCGGGCCGGAGAGCGGATCCTGCGGGTGGCCATCGTCCTCGTCGCCCTCACTCTCATCGGCGCCGGCAGCGTCTACGGGTATCTGCGGTTCCGTCTGGGCCAGATCCCCACGGTCAAGTGCAAGACCTGCGCGGCGGTACCGAGCGGAGCGCCGTACAACGTCCTCATCGTCGGTTCGGACACCCGCGTCGGGAACACCGGGGGCGCGGCGAAGGCGTTCGGCAGCGCGGCCCTGGTCGGGGGTCAGCGAAGCGACACCATAAAGATCCTGCATGTCGATCCGGCATCAGGGACGGCCCGACTTCTGTCCATTCCCCGTGACACCTATGTGCGGCTGTCGGGCCTCCCGAATGATTCGGGTCTGTCTACCGACAACAAGATCAATGCCGCCTTCAATTTCGGGCCGAACGCCCTCATTGCCACCATCCAAAACACCTTCGGGATCGAAATCTCCCATTTCGTCATCATCGATTTCACCGGGGTGGTCGACCTGGTGAACTCGGTCGGGGGAATAAACCTCAACTTCCCCTATCCCGTCCGAGACAACGACAACGGCAACAACAACTCCGGGCTCAATGTTCCGAAAGCCGGCTGCCAGACACTGAACGGGAACATGGCGCTGGCCCTGGCCCGCTCGCGCTTTTATGAGTACGAAGTGCGACCCGGCTACTGGCTGTTCGACGGCAGCGGCGACCTCGGTCGCATCCAGCGCCAGAACGTCATCATCAAGGCGGTCATCGACAAGGCGCACTCGACCTACAACCCGTTGACGCTGAACGCCTTCCTCGGGTCCGTGGTCCACGATGTCACCGTCGACCAGAACACCTCCGGGAGCGATCTGCTCGACCTCGTGCAGAAATACCACGCGTTTTCGGGATCCAGTCTGGAGACGGCCACCCTCCCGACCGTCGGTGCCTATTCCTCCATCGGCGGCGACGTCCAGGTCGTGCAGGAGCCGGCCGCCGAACAGATGATCACCCAATTTCTCGGTGCCCCGCCGGCTGCCATTGTGACATCGCCTCTCACGCAGTACGGCTCATCGGTGACGGTCCCGTCCACCACCGTCCCCCCGCTGTCCACGACCACCTCGCCCTCCCGCTCGATTTCGCCCACCACGACGACCACCGTGCCCGGCACCGGGCCCTTCAATCCCGCCGCCTGCTAACGGCCCGCCCACCGCCCGGTGGGTGGCCGCCCACGCCTGGACCGCAGCGTCGAGCGACCAGTTCCGTCAGTCCGAGGGGGTAGCCGGGGCCGCGGACTCGGCTTCGTCGAGGCCTTGGGCCAGGGTGTTCCACGAGAGGGTGGCGCACTTGATCCGCACCGGGAACTTGACCACTCCCTGGAGCGCGGCCAGCTCGCCGAGCGATTCGGGATCGAGCGCCACGGGGTCGTCGGCCTCACCGTCGGCGTCACCCAGTCGAGCTTCGTGGATGGACATCATCGCCTTGAAGGTGCGGATGAGGTCGCGAACCTCGGGCAAGGACTTGCCCTTCACCGCCCCCGACATGAGAGAGGCCGAGGACTGGCTGATCGAGCAGCCCTGTCCGGAGATGCGGATGTCCTTCAGGGTGCCGTCGTCGACGTCCACGTAGACGACGACCTCGTCCCCGCACAGGGGATTGAAGCCCTCGGCGCGGCGGGCCGGCGGGCTCGGCAGTTCGCCCCGGTTCCGGGGGCTGCGGTAGTGGTCGAGGATGATTTCGCGGTAGAGGTCTTCCAGTCCGGGCATGGTCTCCTCGCGTGCCACCCGGCTCACCCGGGCAGGCGATCGTCTATGACAAGGCGGACGGGCCGCTACCCGAAGAGGGTACCGGCCTCGGCCAACGCGTCGGCCAGGGTGTCGACGTCCGATTCATCGTTGTAGAGGTAGAGCGAAGCTCGCGCCGTGGCCGTTACCCCCAGGCGACGCATGAGCGGTTTGGCACAGTGGTGACCGGCCCTGACGCATACGCCCCGTTGATCGAGGACCTGGGCCAGATCGTGCGGGTGGACGTCGCGGTAGGCGAGCGACAGCACCCCTCCCCGCTCTTCGGTCGTGGGCGGTCCGAAGATCGTGAGGTCGTCACCGAAGCGATGGGTCAAGGTGTCGAGGGCATAGGCGGTCAGGGCCACCTCGTACTTGTGGATGGCTTCCATGCCGACGGCGTCGAGGTAGGTGATGGCGGCACCGAAGCCCACCGCCTCGGCGATGGGGGGTGTCCCCGCCTCGAACTTCCAGGGGAGCTCGTTCGTCGTAAACCCGTCTCGACGGACATCGGCGATCATCCCGCCGCCGCCCATGAACGGAGGCATGGCCTCGAGCAGGTCCCGTTTGGCCCACAGCACGCCGATTCCGGTGGGGCCGAGCATCTTGTGGGCGCTGAAGACCAGGAAGTCACAGCCGAGGGCGCGCACATCGGTGGGAAGGTGGGGAACCGATTGAGCTCCGTCGGCCAGGACCAGGGCGCCGGCGCGATGGGCCGCGTCGGCGATGCGGGCGAAAGGAGTGATCGTCCCGAGGACGTTCGACATGGTCGTGCAGGCCACCAGCTTCACGCCGTCGACGAGCCGGTCGAGTTCGGACAGGTCGAGTCGGTAATCGTCGGCCACGGGAATCCAGCGAAGCTCGATACCGCGTTCCTCGGCCAGCATCAGCCAGGGAACCAGGTTGGCGTGGTGCTCCATGTCGGTGAGCAGGACGGCATCGCCCGGTTTGAGGGTCTGCCGACCCCAGGTGAGGGCCACCAGGTTCACCGCCTCGGTGGCGTTCTTCGTGAAGATCACCTCTCGAGCCGGGTCCGGCGCCTCGATGAACCGACCGACCGCCGTGCGCGCCGCCTCGTAGCGCCGGTCCGCCTCCTCGGCGATGGCGTAGACGCCGCGGTGCACGTTGGCATGAGTGGTTTCGTAGTAGTCGTCCATGGCGTCGAGAACGGCCTGGGGACGTTGTGAGGAGGACGCCGAGTCGAGATAGACGAGACGACGACCGTGCACGGTCTGTTCCAGGAGCGGGAAGTCGCCCTTGCAGGATGCGATATCCATCGTCACCTCCGCCACGATTCGTAGCCTTCGACCTCGAGCCGGTCGGCCAGCTCGGGTCCGCCGGACTCCACCACCCGACCGTCGACCAGGACGTGGACGGCGTCGGGTCGCAGCAACTCGAGGATCTTGGTGTAGTGGGTCACCAGAAGGACCCCCAACGACGGGCGCTCCTTCCTCACCGTCTGAACGCCGTCGGCCACGATGCGCAAGGCGTCGATGTCGAGACCGGAGTCAGTCTCGTCGAGAACGGCGAGCTCGGGATCGAGCAGTGCCATCTGCAGAATCTCGTTGCGCTTCTTCTCGCCCCCGGAGAATCCCTCGTTCAGATACCGCTCGCCGAAGACCGGGTCCATACCCAGGCGCTTCATCCACTCGAGCATCGACATCCGGACCTCGAGCACGGACCTGTCCTCACCCACGCGGGCGGAGACGGCCTGGCGAAGGAACTGGATCACCGATACCCCGGCGATCTCCTCCGGATACTGGAAGGCGAGGAAGAGTCCCGCCTTCCCCCTCACGTCCGTGGGCCAGGCCGTGACATCCTGGCCCCGGAACAGGATCGAGCCTGCCGTCACGCGGTAGGCCGGGTTCCCGAGCAGGGTGCTGGCCAGGGTGGACTTCCCCGACCCGTTGGGGCCCATCAGAGCGTGGATCTGTCCTTCAGCCAAGGTGAGGTCGACACCGCGCAGGATCTCGGTGTCCTCGACCGTCACGTGCAGGCCTTTGACCTCGAGCAACGGAATCACAGCCGGAGTCTATCGCCGGGTGTTGATTAGCACTACGGCCGTAGTAGGAATTCCGTCCCGGTGGAACCTGACCACTCTGTGTGTCCGGTAGCGTCCTGGCCCAATGAGTGATCCCTGGACCTACTCGGGCAAGGTGACAGTCCTGGACCAGGCCAGTGGGGTGGTCACCCTGGTGGACGAATCCACCTTCGCCATCAGCGGGCTGGCCGGGGACATGGTGGTGGGGTCGGCCCAGGGCCTGTTCGTCAGGGACACCAGGATCCTGTCCCGCATGGAATTGCGGGTGAACGGGGCCCGTCCCGAGGCGCTGGCGGCCGTCACCGACGACCCCTTCTCGGCCACGTTCGTCTCCCGGTGCCGGCCCCGTCCGGGACAGGCCGACTCGACCCTGATGGTCTTCCGGGCCCGCTATGTCGGTCAGGGAATGCGCGAGGACCTGATCCTCCGCAACTTCGGCGACGAGCCCACCTTCTGTTCCATCGAGCTGTTCGTCGACTCCGACTTCGCCGACCTCTTCGCCGTCAAGGAGGGTCGGGCCGGCGATCCCGACGGCGAGATCACCCGTGAACAGCGGCCCAGCGGCATCTCGCTGTCCTACCGGCGGGGCACGGTGAGCAGGGGTATGGCGCTCGAGTTCTCGCCCACCCCGTCGGCCGTGGCCGAGGACATGGTGAGCTTCGAGGTCATCGTTCCCGCCCACGGCGAGTGGAAGGCCTGCACCGAGGTTCATCCCGTCATCGAGGGAAAGACCATCGATCCCCGTTACCTCTGCGGACAACCGGTCGACCGAGCGGCGCCGGCCGAGCGCCTGGCCCGTTGGCGTCGGCAGGTACCCCAGGTCGAGACGGACCACGAAGGACTCGGAGACGTCCTCACCCGCAGCGCCGAAGACCTCGGGGCTCTGCGTATCTTCGATCCCGATTTCCCCGAACGGGTCGTGGTGGCCGCCGGTGCGCCCTGGTTCATGACCGTTTTCGGACGGGACTCACTGATCACCTCATGGATGGCCCTGCTCGTCGATCCGGACCTGGCTCTGGGTGTTCTGCAGACCCTGGCCCGATTCCAGGGCCAGGACATCGACCCGCGCAGCGACGAGCAACCGGGGAGAATCCTCCACGAGATGCGCTTCGGAGAGGCTCCGTCTCTGTCCCTCGGAGGGGGCAGCATCTACTACGGCACGGCCGACGCCACGCCGCTGTTCGTCATGTTGCTGGGTGAACTGCGGCGCTGGGGCCTGGCCCGCGAAGCCGTCGAGGAACTGCTCCCCAATGCCGAGCGCGCCCTCGAATGGATCGAGAGATTCGGTGACGTGGACGGCGACGGCTACGTCGAGTACCACCGGGCGACGGACAGGGGATTGGTCAACCAGGGCTGGAAAGACTCCTGGGATGGCATTCGCTACGCCGACGGAACGGTCGCCAATGCCCCCATAGCCCTGTGCGAGGTGCAGGCCTATGTCTACAGCGCCTATCTGGCCCGGGCGCATTTCGCCCAGGAAGCAGGGGACCACGCCACCTTCGACCGGTACCGGGCCAAAGCCACCCAACTGAAGACGGACTTCAACCGGGACTTCTGGCTCGAAGAGAAGGGCTGGTTCGCCATAGGTCTCGATCACGACAAGCGGCCTATCGACTCTCTCACCTCCAACATCGGCCACTGCCTGTGGACCGGCATCATCGATAACGACAAAGCCAAGATCGTGGCCGACAAGCTGCTCTCTCCCGAGATGTTCAGCGGTTGGGGTGTCCGCACCCTGGCCAACTCCATGGGCGGCTACAACCCGATCAGTTACCACTGCGGATCGGTCTGGCCCCACGACACGGCCATCGTTGCCGCCGGCTTGTCCCGCTACGGATACCGCGAACATGCCGAAAGGCTGATCAACGCCCTCCTCGACGCGGCCGTGAAGCTCGGTGGCCGGCTTCCCGAGCTCTTCAGCGGGTTGGACCGCCACGAACTCTCTGCTCCTGTGGGCTACCCCACCTCGTGCTCGCCCCAGGCCTGGTCGGCGGCATCGCCGCTGTTGTGCCTGCGCACCATCTTGCGCCTGGATCCGTGGATTCCCTATGGCCAGACGTGGTTGGCGCCCCGCCTTCCGGCCGGCATGAACTACCTGAAGGTGCAAGGCATCCCCTTGGCCGGGTCGCGCGTCACCGTCGAGGTCGAAGGTGACGACGTCGAGGTGACCGGCTTGCCGCCCGAGATCGAACTCGTGCGGGATCCGAGGCACCCCTCGACCTCGGTATGAATCGCCCCGGCACTGTGCCGGACGACGAGCCGGATGTGCGCCCGGCACGCGATTCCGATTCCGACGGGCTGATCGCCCTGGTGGGCTCGTGCTTCTCCGAATTCGACGGCTGCGTTCTCGACACCGAGACCGAGATGGTCCACCTGCTGCGCGTGGCCAGTCATTTCGCCGCCGTCGAGGGCAGTGCCTGGGTGGTCGAGGCGAATCGGTCGGTGGTGGGATCGGTCGCCTTCCGGCCGGCCACCGAGGCCCGAGGGCTCGAGCTCCAGATGCTGTACGTCCTTTCGCCCTGGCGACATCGGGGCCTCGGTACCCGTCTGGTGGCTCTGGTGGAGAGCGAGGCGTGGCGACGAGGGTGCCTGTATGTGGATCTGTGGTCCGATACCCGGTTCACCGACGCTCACCGCCTCTACCGGTCCCTCGGCTACTCCCAGCTTCCCGGCGTCCGCGAATTGGATGACCTGTCGGCGACCAGGGAATACCACTTCACCAAGACGCTGCCGACCTGATCATCAGCGACGAGCGGGTCCTGGGCGGAGCGAGCGCCGGATACGGGTCAGGACGTCGGCAATGTCTGGAGCGCCCGGATGGGCCCGATGACGGCGTGGCCGACCAACGTCTGACCGGGCCCCAGGGGGACGACCTGATCGATCAATTGACTCTGCACCTGAGTGCTGCCGCATCTCGGATCGAAGGGGACCGCGACCACCACCTGGTCGGCAATGCCCGTGCCCGTGGTCGGTATCTGGGTCCAGCCGTAGTACCGACCGCACGCCGGGATCTGGATCCGTACGGCGGTGCTCGAGGGACCGACCGGCTGCCAGGCGACCGACAGCAGCTCGTTCGGCTCGGTCACCCGCGGTGACCGGGTGCCACCACCGCAGGGATTCCGGCCCCCACTGCGATAGACGAGCACCTGGTGGCCGGTGCGGGCGTCGATGAGAACGGCGATATAGGTGGTGTCGGGGGCCGATGCGGGATGGGTCGTCGTCGATCCCGTGCAGGTCTCGGCCGCTCCCCAGACGATGCCCACCCACGCCAGTCGGTGGCGATAACTCGGGAGAACCGGTTCCGCGGTGGTCGGTGCGGGTGCCGGTGCCGGTGCCGGTGCCGTGGTCGAGGTCGAGGTCGAGGTCGAGGTCGAGGTCGAGGTCGAGGTCGCCGCGATGGTGGGCGTTGTCGTGGGGGGCGGCGTCGTCGTGGTGGGAGGAGGTGGTGGTGCGGTCGTCGGGGGGACGGTCGACGGTGGTGGGGGAGAGGTGGTCGTGGTCGACGGAGGCGGAGTCCGTTCGGCGCGAGCGGCCACCGTGACGAGACCGAGGCCGAGGATGGAGAAGGTGTGTCGGCCCTGGACGGCGTCGGTGGCTTCGAACATGGCGTCGGCCTGAGCCGCGGACACCGTCGGCCGTGAGCCGGCGGGGGGAGCGGTGACGAGGAGACCCCCGTTGTCGAGGTCGACGGAAGTCGCGTAGCGGGCCTGCGCCACGGCGCCGGCGGAAGGTGCTTCGGGTGAGGTCTGCGGATTCAGCCCGGCGCCCTTGCACGCCGCCAGCCCTGCGGCACACAGAAGCAGAATGGTGGTGGCGCGAATCATGGCCGGCGCGCTGGGCACGGCCACAGTCTGGCCTGTGGCGCGACGGTAGGCTGCCACCCCATGCCGGCCCACTCGGACAGCAGCGGCGAGACCGGTGGTCCAACAGCTGGCGAGACCTTCGTTCTGGCTGTCGACCTGGGCACCGGAGGTCCCAAGGTGGCCCTCGTTTCAGCCACCGGGCACATCGCGGCGAGTGCTTTCGAACCCGTGGCGCTCCACCTGCTTCCCGGGGGCGGCGCCGAACAGGATCCTTCAGCCTGGTGGAGTGCCGTCGTCTCGGCCACACGTCGGGTGATCATGGGCGGTGGGGTTCCCGTCGATAGCATCGTCGGCGTGGGGGCCACGGCGCAGTGGTCGGGCACGGTGGCCGCCGCCGAAGACGGTACCCCTTTGCGCCCGGCGATGATCTGGATGGACTCGCGCGGAAGCACGCCGATCAAGAAGCAGACGAGCGGGGCCGTGAACGTCCTCGGCTACGACGTCCGCAAGCTTCGACGCTGGATTCGACTGACCGGTGGGGCGCCGGGCCACTCGGGCAAGGATCCCCTGGCTCACATCCTCTGGATTCGTGAGGCCGAACCGGACGTCTACGCCGACACGTACAAGTTCCTCGAACCGGTGGACTGGCTCAACCAAAGGCTCACCGGACGGTTTGTGGCGTCGCACGATTCGATCGTCGTGCACTGGGTGACCGACAACCGGCGTATCGAGGCGATCGACTACGACCCCACCCTGCTGCGGATGGCCGGTCTCGACCGTTCCAAGCTGCCCGATCTCGTACCCTCGGCCACGATCATGGGTCACCTCAGGGCCGAGGCGGCCGACGAGTTGGGGCTTCCCGCCGGGCTCCCGGTGGCCACCGGGACAGGCGACGTCCACTCGGCCGCCATCGGATCAGGAGCGGTGGCCGACTTCGATGCGCACCTGTACATCGGCACCTCGTCGTGGATCTCGTGTCACGTGCCCTACAAGAAGACCGACGCTCTGCGAAACGTCGCCTCCATACCGGCGGCCCTGCCGGGCAAGTATCTGCTGGCCGACGAGCACGAAACGGCCGGTGCCTGTCTCACCTACCTGGCCCAGAACGTCCTCTTCGGTGACGACGCCCTAGGATCCCCGGTGCCCGACGGCAACGTCTACACGCTCCTCGACGAGGTGGCGGCCACGGTTCCCGCCGGGGCCAACGGCGTCCTCTTCACACCGTGGTTGAACGGAGAGCGCTCCCCGGTGGACGACCACACCATCAGAGGGGGATTCCACAATCTGTCGCTCTCCTCGACCCGGCCGGACCTGGTGCGTGCCGTCTACGAGGGAGTGGCATTCAACACGCGGTGGTTGCTCGACGCCGTCGAGCGCTTCGTCGGCCGACGTCTTGATCCGCTGGCCTTCATCGGCGGAGGCGCCAATTCCGATATCTGGGCCCAGATCCACGCCGATGTCACGGGCCGTCGGATCCGTCAGATCGCCGATCCCGTCCTGGCCAACGTCCGAGGGGCGGGCCTCCTCACCCTTCTCGCCCTGGACCGGGTGAAGGTGCAGGACATCGCCCCCATGGTCGAGGTCAAGGCCACATTCTCCCCCGACCCCTCGCAGGCGAAGATCTACGACACCCTGTTTCCCGAGTTCGTGAATCTCTACAAGAGCACCAAGCAGATCCACAAGCGCCTGAACCGCCACTGAGGTTTCCCTTGTCTTCCCGACCGCGACATCCCGCCGGGGGGGCGACCGAGCAAGGAGCGCACGATGGAGTCATCGGATCTCGATTTCGTGGTCGAAGTTCTCGAGGCTGAATTGCGGCCGTACCGCGAGACCCACCACACCTATCGTCAACTTCCTCCGACGGGCCGGCCCCGTACCGAGATCCTCGAAGAGATGCGGGAGATGGCCGCTCTCGAAAAGCCTAAGTGGAGCGACGGTTTCGCTTCGGGTGCCGTCTACCACGGCGGACCGGAGCACATCAGTTTCCTGAACGAGGTCTATGCCATCAACTCGCAGGCCAACCCCCTGCATCCCGAACTGTGGCCCAGCGCCGTCAAGTACGAAGCGGAGATCGTGGCCATGACCGGGGCCATGCTCGGAGGCGGAGAGAACGGCGTGCCCGGTGTCTGCGGCACCGTGTCGTCGGGCGGAACGGAAAGCATTCTGCTGGCCATGCGCACCTATCGGGATCGGGCCCGCGCCGAGCGCCAGATCTCGGATCCGGAGATGCTCGTTCCTGTGAGCGCACACGCCGCCTTCGACAAGGCGGCGCAGTACTTCGGCATCCGAACCGTTCCTGTCCCCCTCGGACCCGACTGGCGGGCCGATGTCGAGGCCGCCCGTTCCCTCGTCACCGACAACACCATCGCCGTCGTGGGATCGGCACCTGGATTCCCTCACGGGGTCATCGATCCCATCGAAGAGCTGTCGGAATTGGCCCGCGCCCACGGAATCGGCTTCCACACCGACTGCTGTCTCGGCGGTTTCGTCCTGCCCTGGGCCGAGAAGCTCGGATATCCGGTTCCCGCCTTCGATTTCCGTTTGCCGGGGGTGACCTCGATCTCGGCCGACACCCACAAATTCGGCTTCGCGGCGAAGGGTACATCGGTGGTGCTCTACCGCGACCGGGACCTCCGTCAGTACCAGTACTACCGCTCGGCCACCTGGATGGGCGGCCTCTACTACTCGCCCACCTTCGCCGGCAGCCGACCGGGTGCCATTTCGGCCGAGTGCTGGGCGGCCATGCTCGCCTTCGGCGAGGAGGGATACCTCGTCGCCGCCAAGGCCATCCTCGAGTCCGCCGCCATCATCCGGCGCGGCATCGAAGGTATTCCCGAGCTGTCGGTTCTCGGCGATCCTCTCTGGGTCATCGCCTTCGCCTCCGACGAGCTCGACGTCTATGCCGTCATGGACCAGATGTCCCAACGGGGATGGAGCCTGAACGGTCTGCAGCAACCGCCCGCCGCCCATATCTGCGTCACCCTGCGCCACTCTCAACCCGGCATCGCCGATCGCTTCGTCACGGACCTGGAAGCATCGGTCGCCGTCGTCCGGCACCTGCCCGGTGCCCAGGGTTCGATGGCCCCCATCTACGGCATGACCGGCGCCGTGAAGACGCGGGGGACCGTCGAGGAGTTGTTGGCCCGTTACGGCGACCTCCAGTTCAAGGCCTGAGACAGCCAGATCGAGGTGCGACTCAGATCCGCTCGAAGTTGCGGGCCAGCTCCCAGTCGGTGACCACCTGGTTGGAGCGGGCCCACTCCTGACGGGCGGTGTTCACCAGGTGGTAGTGGACGTCATCTCCGAAGGCGGCGGCAGCGATGGTGCTCGTCTCCAGTTCGCCGATCGCCTCGACCAAGGTGGCCGGTATCCGGGTCACGTCTTGGGCTTCGTAGGCGTTGCCCGCGAAGGCCGGCGCGAGCTCGAGTGCGTGTTCGACCCCCCAGAGGCCGGCAGCGATGACGGCGGCCAGCGCCAGGTAGGGATTGGCGTCGGCACCCGGCACCCGGCACTCGACCCGGCGGCCCTCGCCGTGCCCCACGATCCGGAAGCCGCACGTCCGATTGTCCACGCCCCACACCACCGCCGTCGGAGCCCACGATCCAGGCATATACCGCCGATAAGAGTTGATGTAGGGCGCCCACATCCACGTCAGCTGACGGGCGCCGGCCAGCAGCCCGGCCACGAATTGCCGACCGACCGCCGACAACTCGTCAGGGTTGCCGGCGTCGGCCATCAGAGGGACGCCGCTGGCCAGGTCCCAGAGACTGGCATGAATGTGGCACGACGAGCCCACTTCGGCCATCGACCATTTGGCCATGAAGGTGGCGGCCCGTCCGCACTGGTCGGCGATCTCCTTCACCCCGTTCTTGAACACGAGATGCCGGTCGGCGACCTCGAGGGCGCCACCGTAGGTCACGTTGATCTCGTGCTGGCCCCGCCCCGCCTCACCCTTCGAGAACTCCACCGGCACACCAGCGGCCACCATCTCATTGCGGATCCGCCGGATGACGTATTCCTCACGCGATGTCTGGAGCAGCTGGTAGTCCTCGATGGTGGACGTGTGGGGATGCATGTCCCGCCAGCCCTTGGCCGCCGCCTCCTCGAAGGATTCCTGGAAGAGGAAGAACTCGAGCTCGGTGGCGCATTTGATGTCGAATCCGGCGGCCGCGGCGCGCTCGATCTGTCGCGTGAGCACCTGCCGGGGCGATACCTCGACCGGGGACCCGTCAGTTCCCGTCAGGTCGCAGACGACCATGGCCGACCCCTCGAGCCAGGGCAGGAGTCGCAATGTCGACATGTCGGGCAGAGCCACCATGTCGCCGTACCCGCCGTCCCAATTGGCGAAGCGGTAGCCCGGGAGAGGCTCCATGTCGACGTCGAGAGCGAGGAGGTAGTCGCAGGCTTCGATTCCATGGTCCAGGACGTGATCGAGGAAGAACGAGCCCGTCACCCGCTTGCCCACCGGTCGACCCTGCATGTCGGGAAAGCAGACGACGACCGTGTCGATGGATCCGTCGGTGATTCGTTGCCGGAGCGCGGCTTCGGTGATCATCCACGCACGATTGCACGGGCCCGGGGTGCCGTCCAGCATGCCCCGACTCACCGGGCGCCGGACCGGCGACGCCTTCTGAGCAGTCGCCGCTATTCAGGGGTGACGTAGGCGGCGGTGATCCCCCCGTCCACCACCAGCGCGGAACCCGTCATGAACGAGGAATCGTCCGACGCCAGGAACAACGCAGCGCGGGCGATCTCCTCAGGGCGCCCCAGGCGACCCATCGGGATGTGCACCAGCCGTCGCTGTCGGCGGACGGGGTCGGCCAGCAATTCGGCCAACAGGGGCGTATCGATGGGTCCCGGGCAGATCGAGTTGGCCCGGATGCCCGAGCGGGCGTACTCGACGGCCAGCTCTCGGGTGAAGGCGAGGACACCGCCCTTCGATGCCGTGTACGCCACCTGGGCCGTCGCCGCGCCCATCAGGGCGACGAAGGAGGCCACGTTCACGATCGACCCGCCTCCCGAATCGATCATGGCGGGAACGGCGGCCCGGCAACCGAGCCACACCCCTTTCAGGTTGACCTGCATAACCCGGTCCCAGGTCGACGGGGGCGTGTCCAGAACACCGCCGTCGTCGCCGGGAAAGATCCCGGCATTGTTGAACAGGACGTGCAGACCGCCGAAGCTGTCCACGGCCGTGCTCACCATCTGGGCCACCTGACCCTCGTCGGCCACGTCGACGGCCACGGCGGCCGCACGTCCGCCGGACGATGTGATGCTGTCCACCGTGTCCCGAGCCGCATCGGCCGCCACATCGGCCACCACGATGGACGCACCCTCCGAGGCGAACAATTGGGCCGCCACCCGGCCGATGCCGCGGCCCGCTCCTGTGATCAGTGCCACCTTGCCCGCCAGCCGCTGCGTCATCTGGGCGACACTATCCGCCGTCGTGAACCCCGTCGGCTGACGCCGCCGCCCAGTGGGATACTGGCCCCTATGGTGCCGGGAAGGACGCCGCTGATCGGTGTCACGACCTACAGGCAGCAGGCCGTCTGGGGACCCTGGCAACGGTCGGCTGCTCTGCTTCCGACGTCGTACGTCGATTGTGTGGCCGCCGCCGGGGGCCGCCCGCTTCTCCTGCCGCCCTCCGAGGGTCCGGGTGGGGACGACCTGTCGGCCACCGATGTCGTGGCCGTCCTCGACGGCCTCGTCCTGGTGGGCGGGGGAGACGTGGACCCCGCGTGTTACGGAGCCGTTCCCGACCCGGCCACGGCGGGCGTCAATCGCGCCCGCGACGACAGTGAACTGGCTCTTCTGTCCGCCGCACTCCAGGTCGATCTCCCGGTACTGGCCATCTGTCGTGGAATGCAGCTGTTGAACGTCCGTCTCGGCGGCACCCTCGTCCAGCACGTCCCCGATCTCGTCGGCCATGGCGGCCATCAACCGGCGGCCGGCTGTTTCGGTCCGACCCGCGTCCGCTTCGAACCGGGTTCGGTTGTCTCGAAGACCATGGGAGAGGTGGCCACCGTCGCCTGCTCGCACCATCAGGCCATCGACACGCTGGCCGACGGTCTGGTCGTGACCGCACGCGCTCCCGACGGCCTCATCGAAGCGGTCGAACTCCCGGCGGCGCGCTTCGCCGTCGCCGTCCAATGGCACCCCGAGCAGGACGCCGATCTCCGGCTCTTCGACGCCCTCGTCGGCGGTCTCGCATGACAACCGGCATTCGGGGCCGTGGTTGACTGCGGGGATGACCATGTCCGATTCCACCCTCACCGTGGTGAACCCGGCCACCGAGCGCCCGGTGGCCGCCGTGTTGCGCCAGGGCACCGAGGAAGCTCATGCCATCGTCCGCCGCGCCGTGGCGGCCTTTCCCGCCTGGCGCGACGTCGCCCCGGCGGACCGGGCCCGGCTTCTACGCCGGTTCGCCGTCCAGGTCGAGGCGCACGCCGAGGAGTTGGCTCTGCTCGAGACCCGCAACGTGGGCAAGCCCATCGCCGACAGCCGGGCCGAGGTCGCCATGGTGACCGACGTTCTGCACTTCTACGCCGGTGCCGTCGACACGCATCGCGGCTCCACCATCCCCGTCTCGGGCGGGCTGGACCTCACGATCCACGAGCCTCTCGGTGTCGTCCTCGCCATCGTCCCCTGGAACTTCCCCTTGGCCATCACCTCCTGGAAGGTGGGTCCGGCTCTGGCCTGCGGCAACGTCGTCGTCGTCAAGCCGGCACAACTCACGCCGCTCACCGCCATCCGTTTCGCCGAGCTGGCCCTCGATGCCGGGATCCCCGAAGGGGTTCTCCAGGTGGTGGTGGGCCCCGGATCATCGGTCGGCTCGTTTCTCGTCGAGCATCCCGACGTGGCCAAGGTGGCCTTCACCGGCTCCACCGAGGCCGGCCGTGACGTCATGGCCCGGGCCGCCGGGACCATCAAACGGGTCACCCTCGAGCTCGGCGGGAAGTCGGCCAATCTCGTCTTCGCCGATGCCGATCTCGACCGGGCGGCGGCCAGCGCCCCGTCGGCCGTCTTCGGCAACGCCGGCCAAGACTGCTGCGCCCGGAGCCGGATCCTCGTCGAGCGCCCCGCCTTCGACCGCTTCGTCGAGCTCTTCGTGGCGGCCACCGATTCCCTGGTCATCGGTGACCCCGAAGATCCGGCGACCGACATGGGTCCTCTCGTCTCCTCCGCCCATCGCTGCGATGTGGCCTCGTTCCTGGCCCCGCCCGACGAGGAGCTTCCCGTGGTCTACCGGGGCCCGGAGCACCCCGGACCGGGATGGTGGTTCGCCCCGACGGTGGTGGCTCCGGCGGTCCCGGGATCGCGGCTCTGGCGCGACGAGGTCTTCGGTCCCGTGGTGGCGATCACCCCGTTCGACGACGAGGACCATGCCGTCGCCCTGGCCAACGACACCCCCTACGGCTTGTCCGGCTCCGTCTGGACCCGTGACGGCGCCCGCGCCCTGCGGATGGCCCGGTCGGTGGATGCCGGAGTCCTGTCGGTGAATTCCAATACCTCTGTCCGTGTGAACACCCCCTTCGGGGGTATGAAGCAGTCCGGCTTCGGCCGCGAACTCGGTCTCGAAGCCCTCGACGCCTATTCGGACATCAAGAACATCTTCCTCTCGACCGAAGCTTGACGGCCGTGAACGACGTTCTCATCCGCCCGTACCAAGTAACGGATCGAGCCCGGGTACGTCACATCTGCTTCGTCACGGGCTACATCGGAGACCCCGTCGAGTGGCAATGGCGCGACGCCGAGAGCTTCTCCAACATCTTCACCGGCTACTACACCGACGCCGAGCCCGAGTCTGCCCTCGTCGCCGAGATTGACGGCGAGGTCAGGGGCTATCTCCTCGGTTGCCGCGACAGCAGCCGGGCCTGGAACCCGGGAACCGTCGTCGGCCGCCAGATCACCCGCCGGGCGATCGCCCTGCGCCCCGGCACGGCCGGCTTCGTCTGGCGGGCCGTCGGCGACGTCATCGTCGACGCCGCCCACAAGCGTCTGCCTCCCGCCGGCTTCTCCGATCCGCGCTGGCCCGCCCATCTCCACATCGATCTCCTCCGTGACGCCAGAGGACGGGGACTGGGCGCGGCCCTCATCCGCCGGTGGCTGGACACCCTGCGTCAGGCGGCCATCCCGGGCTGTCATCTCGAGACCGTGGCCGAGAACACCGCGGCGGTCGCCTTCTTCGAGGCGATGGGCTTCGAGAAGCGGCGGAGACCTGTTCCCGCGCCCGGACTCCGCTCGCCCACCGGACAACGCCACCACGTGCAATTGATGGTCCAGTCGCTCCCACTAGGGTCTCCATCGTGACTTCTCGTCGGAAGCTCGTGAAGCCCGCCCTGGCGGGAGTCGGCCTGCTCGGCACCATCGCCTCCATCTGGTGGTTCGCCCTCAAACCGCGGCGCAAGCGCGCCACGGGCGATGCACCGTCGTAGGGCCGCCGGTGACCGGGGGCGGCGGCCGTCACCCGGCGACGATGGCGGGTAGGACCTCTGCGATGGAGCCTCGGACGACGACATCGGCGAGGCCGTCGTAATCGGTGGCTTGTCCGTTCACGATCACCACCCGGGCCCCGGCCAGGTGAGCGGCCGGAACCAGTCCGGCCGCCGGGTAGACGGCCAACGTCGAGCCCACGGCCAGTAGCAGGTCGCACCGACGGGCCGCCTCCTCGCTACGGACGAGATCCTCGACCACCAGGTTCTGCCCGAAGCTGATGGTGGCGGACTTGAGGATTCCCGCGCACACGCCGTCTCTGGTTCCTACCGTGCATGCCGGGTCATCCTCGCCGGCACGGACCCGGTCGAGCACCGCGGCCATCGGTGTCCGTGCCCCACACGACAGACAGGCGACGAATCGCATGGTCCCGTGGATCTCGACCACCCGGTCGGGATCGTGCCCCGCGGCCTGATGCAAACCGTCGATGTTCTGTGTCACCAAGGTGTCGAGCACGCCCCGTTCTTCGAGCGCCACCAGGGCCCGGTGCCCGGCGTTCGGAACGGCGCTCCAGGTGGGTGAGTCGAGCCGGCTCCGCCACGCCTGCCGGCGCACTTCGGGGTCGGCCACATACGCCTGCAGGGTGGAGAGCTTCTCGGCCTCGGGATTCCTCGTCCACACCCCCTGCGGCCCCCGGAAGTCGGGGATTCCCGAGTCGGTCGAGATCCCCGCCCCGGTCAGAACGACGATCCGCCGGCTGGCGCCGACCATGCTCCGCGCCTGATCCACCGCCTCGTTCAGTTCCACCGCCCCAGTGTCGCATCACCGGTTGCCCTCTCCGCCACCCACCGGGTCATCGCCGCCATCACCGACGTCTCGGGCCGGAGGCGCCACCAGCCACGGGCGGTAGCCTCCGATGGTGGCCCTCACCACCTTCCGGCCGCTGCGTTCGCGCAACTTCGCCCTCGTCTGGTCGGCCGCCCTCGTCTCCAACGTGGGTTCCTGGATGCAGACGGTCGCTCTGGGATTCGTCATCACGGCGCGTACCCACAACCCCCTCTGGACCGGCCTGGTGGCCGCCGCCGCCTTCCTCCCCATGGGGCTTCTGGCCCCGGTCGGGGGGGCCCTGGCCGACCGACTGGACCGCCGTCGCTGGCTGATCGTCACCACCCTGGCCGAAGCGTCCTTCGCCGCCGTCCTCGCCGTCCTGGCCGCCGTCGGCCACGCCCCACCCGTGGCTCTGGTCGCCGTCGCCTTTCTCGGCGGCGTCGCCGCCGCCGTCGGCTTTCCCACCTATCAGGCCATGCTGCCCGACCTGGTGCCGCGCCAGGATCTCCTGGCCGCCGTCTCTCTCTCGTCGGCCCAATTCAATCTGGGACGGGTCATCGGGCCGGCCTTGGCCGGCCTGGTTCTGGTGGCCGGCTCGGACGCCTGGGCCTTCGCCGTCAACGCCGCCTCCTTCGGAGCCGTGGTCCTCGCCCTCCTCTTCGTCCACCTTCCGGCCCCGACGCCTCCGACCCTCCCCATCGAGAGCATCGCCCGCCGCATCGTGGCCGGCGCCCGCGTGGCCGCCGCCGAACCGGGCTGTCGCAGTGCCATCGTCCTGATCGCCATCGTCGCCCTGGTCGGCTCGCCGTTCATCGGCCTCGTCCCCGCTGTGGCCATCGACCGTCTCCACCGCGGCGCCGCCGCCACCTCAGCCCTCGTCACCGGGCAGGGCATCGGGGCCGTCGCCGGCGCCTTGGCCCTGGCTCCCTTGGCCCGCCTCTGGGGCCGCCGCCGCCTCCTCGTCGCCGCCCTCTTCGCCTTTCCCTGCGCCATCGTCCTCTACGGCCTGGCCCCGTCACTGCTCACGGCGACGCTGGCCATCGTGGTCATCGGTGCCGTCTACATCAGCCTGCTCACCGGCTTGAACACCGTGGTCCAGCTGCGCGCCCCCGAACATGCCCGCGGCCGTGTCCTCGGCTTCTACATGATGGCCCTGGGGACCATCTACCCCGTCGGTCTGGTCGTCCAAGGAGCCATCGCCGGTGCCGTCGGCATCCGGCTCGTCACCATCGCCTCCGGCGTCCTTCTGGTCGCCGTCATGGCGGGGCTCTCCCTGCTCCGGCCGGCGCTCTTCGCCGCCCTCGACGACATCGAGCCCGCCCCCCTCGCCCCGGCCCGTCCGTGACCCCCTGGCCCCGGCCGGGCCGGCCATGACCCCCTGGCCCCGGCCGGGCCGGCCGTGACCTCTGTCGAGTTCTCCCTGCTCGAACCGCAGTCGGCCGAGCCGGCCCAGCGCCGCGTGGCCGGCTCGCTCCTGGCCGCCGGTCTCGCTCCCGGTGACCGGGTCGCCTTCTCTCTCGCCTCCTCGGCCGACCTCCTGCTCTGTGCCCTCGGCGCACTGCGCCGGGGCATCGTCCCGGTCCTGCTGAACGCCACCCTCCTCCCGGCCGAGCGCGATCTCCTCCTGGCCGACGCCGACCCCGCCCTCACCGTCGTGGACGCCGCCGGCCTGGACGCGCTCCTCGGGGGAGAGGAGGCCGAGCTGTCGCCGTATCCGCTCGCCCGCCCCATGCACTACACCTCGGGCACCACCGGCCGGTCCAAAGGGGTCTGGTCGGGACTCCTGGACGAAGACGACGCCCGCCGTCTCTTCGACGACGAAGCCGACCTCTGGGCCTTCGACCGCTCCGACACCCATCTCGTCTGCTCGCCCATGTACCACTCGGTCTCGATCCGTTTCGCCGCCGCCACCCTTCTTCGCGGGGGACGCCTTGTCATCCTCTCCCGCTTCGACCCCGCCGCCGCCACCGAGGCCATCGTCCGCCACCGTCCGACCACCACCTTCCTCGCCCCCACTGCGCTCCAACGCCTGCTCCACCAACAGGGCCCACCCGACCTCCTGGACGGCTTCCGCCTCATCGTCCACGCCGGTTCCCCCTGCCCGCCGGCGCTCAAGCGGGCCGCCCTCGACCGGACCGGGTCCGGTGTCCTCTGGGAGTTCTACGGATCGACCGAGGGACAGTTCACGGCCTGCTCGCCCGATGAGTGGGTCGAACGCCCGGGCACCGTGGGCCGGGCCCGACCGGGACGGCATCTGCGCATCGACAACGACGGTGTCGTCTGGTGCCGCTGTCCCTCCTTCGCCCGCTTCCGCTACTGGCAAGATTCCGCCGCCACCGACCGGGCCTGGCGCGGTGACGAGTTCACCGTCGGGGACCTCGGCCGGCTCGATCCCGACGGCTACCTCTTCCTCGACGGTCGCCGGGACGATCTCGTCATCACCGGTGGTGTGAACGTCTACCCGGCGGAGGTCGAAGCCGTTCTGACCGAAGCGCCCGGCGTGGTCGAGGCCGCCGTCTTCGGCCTGCCCGACCCCGATTGGGGTGAGCGGGTCTGCGCCGCCGTCGTCGGCCCCGTCACCGAGGAGACCCTCCGTCGCCTGGTGGCCGACCGTCTGGCGCCCTACAAGCGACCGAAGGCCTACTTCCGCGTCGATGACCTCCCCCGGACCTCCACCGGCAAGCTCCGCCGACGCGCCCTTCCGGTCGCCCTCGGTCTCGAGCCGCCGACGGACCTTTCCTCGGATCCACCGGCCGGCCTCTCGTCGGAACCGCCGGCCGGCCTCTCGTCGGGTCCGGATCCCTAAGCTCTCCTGCGTGCCCATCGCCACCGTGAACCCAGCCACCGGGAAGACGGAGCAGACCTTCGCTCCCCATGACGACGCCGAGGTGGAAGCCAAGCTGGCCCGGGCGGCCGAGGCGGCCCGCACCTACCGGGCCACCACCTTCGCCGAACGGGCCCGCTTCATGATCACGGCAGCCGAACTGCTCGAAGGCGAGATCCCCGACATCGCCCGGATGATGACCACCGAGATGGGCAAGACCTTCGCCTCGGCCAAGGGGGAGGCGGCCAAGTGCGCCAAGGGACTCCGTTTCTTCGCCGAGCACGCCGAGAGCTTCCTGGCCGACGAGAAGGTCGAGTCCGACGCCGGCGACAGCCGGATCATCTACCGGCCCATGGGCCCCGTCCTGGCCGTCATGCCCTGGAACTTCCCCCTCTGGCAGGTCATGCGCTTCGCCGCCCCCGCTCTGATGGCCGGCAACATCGGTCTCCTCAAGCACGCCTCGAACGTTCCCCAGACGGCGCTGTTCATCGAGGAACTCTTTCACCGCGCCGGTTTCCCCCCCGGCGTCTTCCAGACCCTGCTCATCCCGGCCGACCGGGTGGCCGGGCTGATCGGGGATCCCCGCGTCCGGGCCGTCACCCTGACCGGCTCGGAAGAGGCGGGCCGCTCGGTGGCCGAGGCGGCGGGCCGGGCCATCAAGAAGACCGTCCTCGAATTGGGCGGCAGCGATCCCTTCGTCGTCCTCCCCTCCGCTGATCTCGACGACGCCGTCCGCGTGGCGGTCACGGCCCGGGTCCAGAACAACGGACAGAGCTGCATCGCCGCCAAGCGCTTCATCGTCCACCGCGACTGCTACGACGCCTTCGAGCAAGCCTTCGTCACCGCTATGGCTTCTCTCAGCGTGGGCGATCCTATGGAACCGGCCACCGAGGTCGGCCCGCTGGCTCTCGCCTCGGGACGCCAGGAGGTGGCGGCTCTGGTCGACGACGCCCGGGACAAAGGAGCCGGCATTCTCTGCGGCGGTGCCCCTCTCGACGGCCCCGGTTACTACTATCCCCCCACCGTCGTCACCGGCATCACCCCGGCCATGCGGGTGGACAGCGAAGAGGTCTTCGGTCCCGTGGCCCTGCTCTACCGCGTCGACAATGCCGACGACGCCCTCCGGCTGGCCAATGACACGGGCTTCGGTCTCGGAGCGAGCGTCTGGACCCACGACCCCGACGAGCGCCGACTCTTCATCGAGGGACTCGATGTCGGCATGGTCTTCCTGAACGCCATGGTGGCGTCCACCCCGGAACTTCCCTTCGGAGGGACGAAGCGGTCGGGTTACGGCCGGGAGTTGGCCGCCCTCGGCATCCGTGAGTTCTGCGAGCCCAAGAGTATCTGGGAGCCTTGAGGACTCCCTACTCGTGCCAGCCCGGCATCCAGTGCAGCTCGGGGGCGTCGCCGGTGGCGGCCGAGAGCAGCCGGAGGGAGTAGACCAATTCGCGGCGCGACCCGAGCGGTATCGAGGTCAACAGCGAGCACACCTCTGAACGGCGGCGGTTGATCACATCCATCACCGTGGCCTGGCCGGCGGCCGTCACCTCCAGGTTGACCTCCCGTCGGTCGAGATCGTCACGGGTCCGGGTGATCAGGCCCTTGCGCACCAGCCGGTCGCACATCCGGGTGGCCGTCGACGGGCTCACGTTCAGTGCGCCGGCCAGGTCGGCGAGCCGCCGGGCCCCACCGTCGCTCAGTACCACCAGGGTCCGGTACTGCGGCAAGGTCACGTCCTCGTCGCTGCCGGTCAACGATCGAATGGCGATCCCCACCATGGCCCGACTGGCGTGGATGATCGCCTCGATCACCTCGTTGTCGTCGGGGTTGTCGCCGGGCTCACCGAGAAGCGCCACCTCGTGGCGTGCCCCCTCTACGACCTTGCCGCTTTTTTCGGCGCGTGCCATCGTCCCCCGCCCCGCCGGTTCCACGCCCGAAGTATGGCGTAAGAAGGCTCTTCCACGTCGAGTAAAATGCCTTCCCGGCCCCGCCATGGTGCGCCGCCTGCCTGGGGACCGGAAAATGAGGGCTCCTCAACCCCCGTGGTCCGGTGCCGGCCGGGCGCTGTCGACGGCCCGGTCGAGCAGCTTCTGCGCCTCGGCCCCCTTCCCCTGTCGGACCAGGTCGGCCAGGGGACCGTCGAGCAGGGTCTCCCAGTCGACCGTCTCGGTGCTCGCCCCCCGGTCGTGGATCCGCCGCCGGGCTTCGTCGAGCAGCGAGGCCAAGGGGCCGAGCCCGGGGCCCAGGGCGTCGGCGATCCGCCGCCGCAGCCACGACGCCAGGGCCGGGCTCGAGCCCCCGGTGGACACGGCGATCGTGACCGGTCCGTCCCGGCTCACGGCGGGCAGCACGAAGCTGCAGTGCTCGGGATCGTCGGCGCTGTTCACCCAGACCCCGGCGTCCTCGGCGTCACGGAAGACCGCCGCGTCCACGGCCGGGTCGCCGGTGGCCGTCACCACCAAGCGGTACCCGGCCGCCTCCCCGGCCCGATAGGGCCGGAGGTGGACCTCCGGATGGGGTCCCACGAGCCGGTCGAAAGCCCCCTCACCGGCCAGCAATCCGACGGCCACGTGCGCCTCGGGAGCCACCACGGTGACGGCTGCACCACAGCTGAGTAGGGAAGCGATCTTCCGGGCCGCCACCCGGCCGCCACCGACCACCAGGCACCGCCGCCCGGCCACGACGAGGCTGACGGGATACAGGTCGGCGTCGATGCCCATGCCACCTCACCGGTCGTGCGGGCTGCCCCGGGGGGGCCGCCCGGCAAAAGGGACAAATCTTGATCTGATTAGTCACCTATAGTAGGACGTGAGCAGCGGCACACGTCCTGATGGCTGTGTCAGGGCCCAGTCTGGTCGATCGAGGGCGAGGGCCCGACCTCGGCGATTCACGACGGCTCGGAAGACGAAGGGGACGACATCGTGGCCACCGGCGCAATCGACATCGGACCGCAAGAGATAGAGGCACGCGCCTACGAATTCGAGGCGGCGCCCGCCGGCAAGGTCATCGGCTGGGCCGTCGAGCGCTTCGGCTCGGGCGTCTCCCTGGCCTGCTCTTTCCAGGATTGCGTCATCATCGATCTGGCCGTCCAGGCCGACCCGGGCATCGAGATCCTCTTTCTCGACACCGGCTTCCACTTCCCCGAGACCCTCGAGTACGTCGAGGACGTCCGCCGCCGCTACGACCTGAACCTCCGGGTCCTCACCCCGGGGCCCGACGCCGACGCCTTCCCCTGCGGCAGCGATCGCTGCTGTGAGATGCGCAAGGTGGCGCCTCTCGACCGGGCGCTCCAGGGTCGCCGGGCCTGGATGACGGGGCTCAAGAGGGTAGACGCCCTGACCCGGGCGGCCACCCCGATCGTCTCGTGGGACGAGGCCCGCCGTCTGGTCAAGGTCAACCCCCTGGCCACCTGGACCGAGGACGACGTGACCAACTACCAGGCCGATCACGATCTGCTCATCCACCCTCTCGTTCCCCGCGGTTACCTCTCGATCGGCTGCGCGCCGACGACCCGGCCGGTGGCGCCGGGCGAGGACCCCCGGGCCGGACGCTGGGCCGGGAGCAACAAGACCGAGTGCGGTCTGCACGTCTGACATGGCGCGCCACGGGGACAGCCCGTTCGGGGTCGAGTTCCGTGGCAACGAACGCTCCATGCATTTTGTTCGGCCCTACCGGAACATCGGTGAGCTGAACACCGTCGAACGCCTCAAGCTCGACCGCCATCCTCTCGAGGTGGCCGACGCCGTCATCAACCGCTACGCCCAGGAGGGCGTGGGTGCCATCGCCACGGTGGCGGGGGAGCAGGAGCGACTCAAGTGGGTCGGCCTCTATCCTCAGCGTCAGGGCGGCGACGCCTTCATGATGCGGGTCAAGGTCCCCGGCGGCCGGCTCACCTCGGATCAGGCCCGGGAGATCGGTATCGCCGCCGACGCCTTCGGCGAGGGCCCCGACGACAGCCCGGTCTTCGGCAACCGTTACGCCGACATCACCACCAGGCAGACGATCCAACTCCACTGGCTCCGCATCGGCGACATCCCGAGGATCTGGCAGCGGTTCGCCGACGTCGGCCTCACCACCATCCAGGCCTGTGGTGACTCGGCCCGCAACGTCCTCTGTTGCCCGGTCTCGGGCGTCGACGCCCATGAGGCCTTTGACGCCCTCCCTGTCGCTCTCCAGATCTCCGAGTTCTTCACCGGCAACCGCGACTACGCCAACCTCCCCCGCAAGTTCAAGATCAGCGTCACCGGCTGCCTCGAGGATTGTGCCCAGGCCGAGATCAACGACATCGGCCTGTGGCCGGCCCGCGCCTCCGACGGCACCCTCGGTTTCAACGTCCTGGCCGGCGGGGGCCTGTCCGACGGCGAGCGGATGGCGTCGGACATCGACATCTTCATCGTCCCTGAGCAGGCGGTCGAGCTCACCCGTGCCATCGCCCAGCTCTTCGGGGAGCTCGGCAACCGGGAGAACCGCGGGTTGGCCCGTATGCGCTATCTCGTCCAGGAGCTCGGCCCCGAGGGGTTTCGGACCGAACTGGCGGCCCGCACCGGCTTCGCCCTCACCCCGGCCGGTGACAGCCTCACCCACCGCTTCCGGGGCGACCACGTCGGGGTCCACCCCCAGAAGCAGCAGGGCCTCGTCTACGTCGGCTGCTCGGTCCCGGTGGGCCGGATGTCGGGCATCGAACTGGTCGAAGCGGCCCGCCTGGCCAAGACCTACGGAGACGGCACCATTCGTCTCGGCTCCGACCAGAACTTCACCCTTACCGGCGTGCCCGAGGGCGATGTCGACCGCTTGCTCGACGAAGAACTGCTCCAGAAGTACTCGCCCTATCCGGGTCCGTTCGAGCGGGGGGTGGTGGCCTGCACGGGAAGCGAATTCTGCCGCTTCGCCGTGGTGGAGACGAAGGAGCGCGCCGTCACCTGGGCCCGCTTTCTCGATTCCCAGCTGCCGGCCACCGGACCGCACGGCTCGGCCGGCTCGGCCGCCGACGCCGCCGATGGCGGACGTCGGGGACGCCATGACGCCGGCGTCATCCGCATGCACTTCTCGGGCTGTCCGGCCTCGTGCGCCCAACCCCAGATCGCCGACATCGGATTCCGCGGCGATACCGCCCACCGCGATGACCACCTGGTGGAGGCGGTCGACATCGGTCTGGGCGGGTCTCTCGGAGCAGACGCCGGCTTCATCGACTGGGTGGAGAACGCCCGGCCGGTCGAGGACGTCCCCGAAGCCCTCTTGCGCCTGGTCACCCGTTACCAGTCGGAACGCCGCGACGGCGAGCCTTTCCACAGCTGGGCCCGGCGCGTCCCCAACGACGAGCTGCGCTCCACCCTTTCCGGTTGGATGGGCTCAGACCATGACGTTGGAGCGCGGTCGTGAAGGGCTTCCGTATCCGCGAGGAGATGAACGGGGTCGAGGAGCCGCCGGGTAAGACCTGGTTCTGGGAGCTCGAAGCCGGTGTCATCTTCGCCGACCGCTGCATTCAGTGCGGCACCTGCGTCGCCGTCTGTCCCTCGAATTCGCTCGGGGTGAACGCCGACAGCGGCCTCCCCGAACTGGTCAAGATGTGCACCGGTTGCTCGCTCTGTTGGGACTTCTGTCCCCGGGGCGGACTGCGCTACGAAGCCTTGTGGCCGCCGTCCACACCGGCCGCCGACGCGCCCGAAGCCCCGGTGGTGGTCAAGGCCGACGCGGCCGACACCTACTGGAAGCTGACCGGTGGGCCACCCGGCGACGGGCTGGGAGCTGTGGTCCACTCTTACGCCGTCCGGGCCGGCGCCAAATCGGACGACGCCCAGGACGGCGGGGTGGTCACGGCCATGCTCTTGGCCCTGTTGGCCGGCGGGGACATCGACGGCGCCCTGGTCTCCAAGCCGAGCAGCAATCCCGACGAACCCTGGAAGGGGATCGCCACGGTGGCCACCACGGCCAAAGAGATCAGCGCCGCCGCCGGCAGCTTCTACAACCAGACCATGGCCCTGGCCGAACTCGATCTCAGCCGCTACGACCTTCCGGCCAAGCCCCGCCTGGCCGTTGTCGGCACGCCGTGTGAGATCCAGGGGATCCGGGCCATGCAGGCGCGCCGGTGGCCGACCGGTGCGCATCGGGTGGACGCCATCACCCTGACGATCGCCCTGCTCTGCACCAAGAGCTTCGACTACGAAGCCCTCATGCTGCGGGAATTGCGCGACAAGCGGGGACTCGACCTCAACCGGGTCAGCAAGGTGGACGTCATCCACGGTCGCATGATCGTCGAGTACCGTGACGGAGATGTGGCCGTCGACGAGCCCGTCAAGGACTTCCACGGCGCGGCGCTGAAGGGCTGTGACGAATGTGCCGACTTTCTCGGTCGCGGTGCCGACCTCTCCATCGGCAGTGTCGGCTCCATGGCCGGTTGGTCGAGTGTCCTCGTCCGCTCCGAGCCGGGCCGGCTCGCCTTCGAGCGGGCCCGCGGCCGTCTCGATGTCCGCCATCTCGATGATCCCGAGGCTCTGCTCAAGCTGGACCGCCTGGACAAGCGGGTGGCGCAGCGGACCCTTCAAAGAAAGCTCGACCCCGACGCCCCCATGTTCATCGACTTCGCCGAGCACGTCAGCTGCTACAGCGACACCGACCGCGCCCCGGTGGTGAAGCAACGATGAGCGTTTTCGCGGATCCCGCCGAGGGTACATATCTCGAGTACATCGACGAACCCGTCGACATGCGCGTCGGACTCCGCGACGCCATCTTGGACGGGGCCGACTGGCGCGAGGGTTTCACCAGCGACATCTGCGTCGGGGTCCTGCTCTGGGAAAGGTGGCGGCCCGCGCTCGAGCGGGCCGGCATGGACCGAGAGGCATTCGTCGACGTCGTCGTCGGCTACGGCCGCGAGCTCTGGCTCTGGCTCATGGGCGAGCGCCAGTGGGACGAATTCCAATCGGGCCTGGCCGGCCGCGTGTCCCGACGCCTACCGGGCCGCTGAGGGCGAACTCCAGGCGGGAGGCGGCCCGCCCCGACGACTGTTTTCCCGGCGACCGTGGCCCCGACGACGTTGGCTCCGGCGATAGGTGCCGAGGTCCTCTGGGCGGCAACGGCGATGTGCGCTGACGACGACCACCGACCTTTCCCCCTCCGTCTGCGGAATGTCTCTGTCGTCCGCGATGACCTGCCCATCCTCGACGAGGTCGACTGGGACATTGGACCGGGGGAGCGTTGGGCAGTCCTCGGCCCGAACGGATCGGGAAAGACCACCCTTCTGCGCGTGGCCGGCATGCGCCTGCTTCCCACCCGGGGCACCGTCGAGGTTCTGGGCGAGACGTACGGACGCAGCGACGCCCGCGCCGTGCGCCGCCGCGTCTCGTTCGTGAGCCAGAACATTCTCCGGGGGCTCCGACCGACCATCTCCGCCCACGACGTCGTCCTCACCGGCCGCCATGCCGCCCTCGAGATCTGGTGGCACCGCTATGACGAAGACGACCATGGCCGGGCCCGACAACTCCTGGACGACGCCGGCATGCGGGACGCGGCCGAGAGGCCTTTCGGGGTTCTCTCGGAGGGGGAGCGCCAGAAGGTCCTCCTGGCCCGTGCCCTCATGGCCGAACCGGAGTTGCTGCTTCTCGACGAACCGGCGGCCGGACTCGATCTCGGAGCACGTGAGCGCCTGGTGGCCTATCTGAGCGCGCTGGCCGCCAGTCCCGAGACGCCGCCCCTGGTCCTCGTCACCCATCACGTCGAGGAATTGCCGCCCGGCATCACCCACGCCGCCCTGGTCCGTGATGGGCAGCTCATGGCTGCCGGTCCCGCTGACGAGATTCTCTCGTCGGACGCCGTCTCGGCCTGTTTCGGCATCCCGATCGTCCTCCAACGCACGGATGGACGCTGGACGGCACGGGCCGCCGCCGACGGCCCAGCCGGGGCGTGACGGAGCCAAGAATCACCTTTTCCACCTGGATCTTTCAACGCCTTTGCGGTGACGTGCAACGTTGACTAACAAGGAGCCACCCGGGGAACGACGGGGGCACCGAGCGTTCCCGACCATCCACCAAGTAACGAACGGCTCTCATTAGAGTCTTCACTACCGGAAGGCAGGTCAAGGGGTCTTGACGATCGTGGTTCTCGTTGTCCTCGTACTGGTGTGGGCGGTGGTCCTCGGACCGAGCCTTCTTCGACGGACATCAGACCGTCACAACA